>CAYTOT010000011.1:0-130167 GCA_964439475.1 uncultured Alcaligenaceae bacterium | reverse complement strand
CGGCATGCGGCTCGGGTCGACAGTATATCTAATTTACGGATAACTTCTAAGCGGCGTAATGCGCGGCAGACGCGGTCGCTTGCTGCGCGAACCACGCGCGCAGCACGGTCGGCTTGATCACCTCGACGTCGGAGCCGAAGGCGAGCAACCACCAGCGCAACTGCGGCGTGTCCATGACCGTTGCGGTGACTCGCGAGCGCCCGTGGCGCTCCGCGCGGACCGCCTGGTCCTTGGACAGGGGCGTTTCCAGCAGATGCTCGACCGTCGCGCGTGAGAATTCGACCTCGAGCCGAATCTCCTTGCCGCTGCCGAAGTCGAGTGCGCCGGTCGCGAGGTGATCGGCGAGTTTGAAGCCGGCGGGACGTAGCGCCGGCTCGTCGAGCATGCGCGCACGCTCGAAGCGATGCAGTGCGAAGAGCAGCGCATCCTGATACTGCCCCACGGTGGCGACGAGATAGCTCACCGGCCCGCGCTGCACGAGGCCGAGCGGATTCAACGTATAGCTCCACGCCTCGTGCTCCCCTTTGCGCCGGTAGCGGACCTGCAATTGGCGATCGTGCAGGAGCGCGTTGGTCACGGTGGCTTGGACGTTCGTGTTGATCGACGGCGGGAGCAGCGCCTGAGTCGGCGGGAGCACCGCGATCTTGTCGAGCCAGCCGCTCCCGGCGCGTCTCGGGGCTGCCGCGGCGAGGCACTTCCTGGCGGTGGCAAAGTAGGGTCGAAGCTGGTCGATGAGCACACCGGGGAGGAGCGGCTTCAGGTAGTCCTCGACCATCGCGAAGGCGAGTGCCTCCTGGGTCGAGAGGTTCGGGAGGTCGAACACGGGGGCGTGCGCATCCCAGCTCCAGCCGAAGGGCTTCGAGCGGTCGTCCAGACGAAGCGGGAACACGGCGGAGAGCTCGATCAGGTCGCGCTGTAGGGTACGGGCGGTGACCGCGTGACCGGCGGCATCGAGCCGCGCGCGGAGCTCGGGTACGCTGATCTGCCGAGGGTGGCGGGGGAGCGCGCGCAGCATCGCCCATTGGCGCAGCACGGTGTCGGCGGCAGATTTGTTCCGGCTCATGGCATCCTCGATGTTGGTGCGACCATGCGACACCTACTGTCGCATGTCGGTCGCAGAATTGCTACCCACGATGATTCGACTTTCCAAATCGAAGCTGATGTCCGCGCTGCAGTGCCCCAAGCGCCTCTACCTCGAGGTCCACAACCCCGAACGCGTCGAGATCGGCGCCGCGCTGCAGAGTCGCTTCGACGTCGGGCATCGCGTCGGCGAGGTGGCCCGATCGCTCTACCCGGGAGGCCGGCTGATCGGTCATGAACGCGATCCGGGTGCTGCGCTGCGAGAAGCCGAATCGGCGCTGGCTGTCACGGGTGACCTGGTGCTGTTCGAGCCGGCGTTTCGCCACGGGGGTGTCCTGGTGCGCGCCGACCTCCTGTTTCGCCGCGGAGGGCGCTATCGGCTCGTAGAGGTCAAGGCGACGACCGAGGTGAAGAACTACCACCTGCAGGATGTCGCGATCCAGGCCTGGGTGATCGAAGGGGCCGGCTACCCCCTCGAATCCGTGTCGGTCATGCACGTCGACAACACCTTCGTCTACCCGGGCGGGGGTGACTATCGCGGATTGCTGAAGACGGTCGACGTGAGCGACGAGATCGCGGGCCTGCGCGGCGACGCGCCGGCCCTCGCACTACGCTGCGAGGAGATTCTCTCGGGTCCGACACCGGAGATCGCGACCGGGAGGCACTGTACGACCCCGTACGCCTGCCCGTTGCTCGCCTGGTGCAACCGCGACGCCCCCGAGTATCCGCTGTCGATCCTCGGCAAGTCCTGGCGGTTGCGGGAGCACCTCAGCGCGCAGGGCTATCGCGACCTGCGCGACGTTCCGCAGACCGCGATCGAGGGACGCTTGCCGCGACGGATCTGGCATGCCACGGTGACTGGCGAGACCTTCGTAGATGCGATAGCGGCGAAGCATTTCACAGACCTCCCGTACCCGCGCTACTTTCTCGACTTCGAAACGATTCAGTTCGCGGTACCGGTTTGGCCCGGCACCCGTCCCTACGAACAGCTCCCGTTCCAGTGGTCGTGCCACATCGAGCACCGCGATGGCCGCATCGAGCACCGCGAGTTCCTCGATACCGATGGGCAAGTGCCGATGCGCGCGTGCACCGTCAAGCTCATCGAGGCGCTGGGCAGAGAGGGGCCGGTGTTCATGTACACCGGGTTCGAGCGCCGGGTGCTACGCGAAGCCGTCGCGCGTGAGCCGGATCTCGCACCTGCGCTCGACGCGGCGATCGGGCGGTTGATCGATCTCCATCCGATCGTCGTGGATCACTACTACCATCCGGCGCAGAAGGGATCGTGGTCGATCAAGGCGGTGCTGCCAACGATCGCGCCGACGCTTGACCATGCGAATCTCGGCAACGTGGCGAATGGTGGCGACGCGCAGCTCGCCTACCTCGAGCTCATCGACGCCAAGACGACTGGCGAGAGGAAGGTCGAGCTGGAGGACGCCCTGCGTCGCTATTGCGAACGCGATACGGACGGCATGCTGCACATCGTGGCGCGCCTGGCGGGCATGCGGGATCGGTCATGCCCATCTGCGGTCGGCGGCAGGTGACGAATGCCGGGGCGTGACTGCCAGACCCATGGCCCGACTCCATCGATGCCGATGGTCGGGACGGGGCGAGGCTGCCATGTACACGCAGAAGGCGACTCCGGGCTAGCGCGTTCGAACTTCATACCCCGACCGCGCACTGCTCCTCATCAACCCTTCCTGTGAGGTATCCGCCATGACCATCGTTCCCGTCCTCACCGCACGCTTTGCCGACGCTTTCGCCTTCGCGAGCGTCGTGCACGCAGCGCAGGCGCGCAAGGGCACCGCGATTCCCTACATCTCGCACCTGATGGGCGTGGCAGCACTCGTCCTCGAGCACGGTGCGGATGAGGACACGGCGATTGCCGCCTTGCTGCACGACGCCGCGGAAGATCAAGGGGGGCGGGCGATGCTCGCGCAGATTCGGATGCGCTTCGGTGACAAGGTGGCCGCGATCGTCGAGGGGTGCACCGATACCTTCGAGGAGAAGAAGCCGGAGTATCGACCGCGCAAGCAGCGCTACATCGATCACCTGAAGGAAGCGGACACCTCGACCTGCCTCGTCGCCGCCGCCGACAAGCTGCACAACGCGCGCGCGATCCTGGCCGACCTGCGCGGGGACGGACCCGAGATCTGGACGCGTTTCAACGCCGATTCCAGCACCCAGCACTGGTTCTACGACAGCGTGGAGCGCGTCCTTGCCCAGCGTCTGGAGGGCCATTCTGGATTGCGCCTGACGGGTGAGTTGCGGCGGGTCATCGCGACCATCTGGGCCGCCGACGGTCAGTCGCGGGACCTGTAGCCTTGATCCCGGATCCGGCGATCCCTGTCTTCTACACCGACGCCATGGTGGCGGACTCCGAAAGCTTCTCGCCGAGCGCCAGGAAGCCCATCGAAGTCGTTCGCTCCTGGCAGGCGCTCGGCGTGCCGATCGAGATCGTGGCACCGCGCGCCGCCACCGTCGACGAGCTTGCGCGCGCCCACGATCGCGTGTTCGTGGAGGCCGTCCTCGCCTGCCAGAGGATGAATGGCTTCGGCAACCGCTCCCGCGCGGTTGCCGCATCCCTGCCGTACACCTCAGGTGCCATGCTGGCGGCATCCCGCGCGGCGATTACCGGTGGCGGTGTGGCCGTTGCTCCCTGCTCCGGTTTCCATCACGCGGGCTACGACTTCGAGGGCGGGTTCTGCACCTTCAACGGCCTGATGGTGACCGCCTGTGCGCTGCGGGCGGAAGGATTGGCCAGGAAGATCGGCATTCTCGACTTCGACCAGCACTGGGGCGACGGCACCGACGACATCATGAAGCGCCTGGGCGTGCGCTGGGTGCAACACTACAGTGCGGGTGCGCACTGGGAGCATGTCGAGCAGGCCGGGCGATTCCTGAAGGCAATCCCGGGCATCGTCGAATCGATGGCCGATTGCGATGCGATCCTGTACCAGGCAGGTGCCGATCCGCATGTCGACGATCCACTCGGCGGGTGGCTGTCGACCGAGCAGCTGCGCGAGCGTGATCGCCTGGTGTTCGAGAGCGCGCAGCGCCATGGCGTGCCCGTCGCATGGAACCTCGCCGGCGGCTACCAGGAGCCTTTCGCTCAGGTCCTAGAGATCCACGACAACACGATGCTCGAGTGCGCGCAGGTCTATCTGTAACTGTAGCGGGGACACACCCTTCCGGTGCTGCCGCATGTCGATGCGACATGAGTTGTCGCACAGAAGGCGCAGCATGCTGGAAGCGTCAGATTCGAACGGGCGGCAGGCCGCTCAACTCAATTCCTGGACCTGGAGGTAGCCATGCTCGGATGGGAAGTGTTCGTCAGCCGTCCGTCGGACGCAAACGAAGAGGAGCTCGTCGCCAGCTGGAAAACCGGCGCTCTCGGCCTCAAATGGCTCAGCAAGCTCGTGGAAGCTGGACGAGCCAAGGATCTCGGCGGCAACGGCTATCCCTGCAAGTACGCGATCGAGGCGGGCGTTCTGCTCCCCATGATCAGGTCGGGATCGCCTGGGAATGACAGCCCTCCCGTGATTGGCGATGACTACGCTCTGCCTCGTGGGTGGAGCAGCGACATCACCTGGAAGTCCGAGGCAGCGTCGGCCTGCAAGCCCGGCGACGTGCTGACCATCGAAGCGTGGGATCAGAGTTGATGGACCGCAGGCTCGCTGCTTCACCCGGGCATTCGGCCCGGACAGTGCAATGGGTCGCGCCGGGAGCCCTCGCGCGCTCTTCGCGGCCCGGTTACCTGTCGGGCGCGCGAGATCCCGTCGGAAAATCGGTGGTGGACGGGTGGATAGAAACAGCGCAGGTGCACGGCATCCGGTCGATCGTCTGTCTTCTGGCCGACGAGCATCTGCGGCTCTACGCGAGCCTTGGGGAGGATCTTCCTTCCTACTATCGTCGCCATGGTTTCGAGGTCGTCCACCTTCCCGTGCTGGACTACCAGCAGCCTCCGCTGGACGACGCCACCCTCGCGCGCATCGCAGACGCCTACGCGGTGCTACCGAAGGCGGTTCTCGTGCATTGCAGCGCGGGTATCGATCGCACGGGTGCCGCTATCGAGTACCTGCAAAGGCGATTCGACCTTGGCGCCTCGACTGACGGGCGCGGATCCAAAGGTGCCAATGCGCCCGCTTAGAATCAAGAGGTCGACGCGCCGACCTTGATTGCTGCCTTCAGTTCGAACAGGGTTCTCTGTTGAGGCGCATTCTCTATTGAGGCACAACTTGTGCTTTCCAGGGAGATCGTTCACACCGCCAACCCGCGACATGACTGCCTCGACCGCTTCGCTCCAACTCGTCGATCCCCCACCCATCCGCTTGGTAACTTGGAACATGCGCGGCGGCCAGCATTCACACAAAGCGCCTGCGATCGGAGAACGGGGGTTCGATGTGGCCGTTTTCCCCGAGACGGCCATGCCGGCGCCATCGGCCTGGTCGAAGCAAGTGGACTGGTTCGGCGACAACCCCAACAAAGGTGTTGCCGTGCTCGCCCGGCCGCCATACTCGATACGGCGTTTGCCCGAGGCGTCGGACGTGCCGCAGTTCGTTGTTCCCTACGCCGTGGAGGGACCAGTCTGTTTTACGCTCTTCGCGGTGTGGACGAAGGCAAGGGAGCGCGCGCGCAGGTATGTTCGCGCCGTCGCGCAGGCCATCGACCTGTACGATGACCTGATCAGTCGCAGTCCGGTGGTCATGATGGGTGACTTTAATTCGAACGCGGCGTGGGATGCGAAATACCCTTCCGCGGAAAACCACTCGTCAGTGGTCGCGCGTCTAGATCGCTACGACATGACGAGCGCCTACCATGCAGGTCGCAACTGCAAGCACGGGGAGGAACCAGATCCAACCTTCTACCTGCATGGCAAGGTCGACAAGCCGTTCCACATCGACTACGTCTTCATCCCCAAGACATGGGCTGCCGGCTCAGTTAGCGCAGCGGTCGGCACGTTCGATGCCACGTTGAGTGATCACTGCCCGCTCGTCGTCACGGTCAACGTGACACATACGTCGCCCGCGAACGCACCCTGACGCCAAACCGCACTCGCGCAAGGGTCGAAACCCACCAGGATCGTGTGCGGAGTAGTGGTGATCTGCGTGTCATCGGTGATCCCGCCGTTGCCGTCGTAGGCCGGTGCGTACTGGGTGATGCCGTCAGGACCAATGCGGCGAAGGATATCGGCTTGCTCCAGAACTCGGGGGCGCACCAAGCACATTGCCTACGGCTCCGCCCAAGGGCATCCGGCGAATCGTCATCGGATGGGTCTGCGGTGTTAACGACTGCTGCGCCGTAGGGATGGACTGGACACGCGGTCCGGGATGTCGCTCTCGGGAATACTCCCTGTCGATGACCAGCGCGCACATCTGCGGGACGGACATCATCAGGCGCTCGGTGCGAATGCGAATCCTCGCTTGCCTGCCGCCTTGGCCTCATACATCGCCTTGTCGGCATCCTGGATCGCCTTCTCGGCACCGGTAGCGTGCGACGCGTCCGCGGCGATACCGATGCTCGCACTCGCCGAGACCTCGGTTCCGGACAACAGATAAGGTACCGCCAGATCCTGGAGGATGCGGTTGGCAAGCGATGCGAGATCGGCTCGGTCGGGTACCCCGGAGGTTCGCACGAGTATGGCGAACTCGTCACCGCCGAGTCGGCCTACTACGTCTCCTGGCCGAATGCTGGCGGACATTCTGCCCGCCATCTCGACCAGAAACTGATCACCGGCCGCATGGCCGAGGGTGTCGTTGATAGCCTTGAATCCGTCGAAGTCAACGAACATGAGTGCGACGCCGCGAACCGGATTCGCGTGGGCAGCGTTGATCGACTCGGTGAGCTGTTCCGTGAAGCGTCGTCGGTTGGGCAAACCAGTGAGCGCATCGTGGTTCGCAATCCGTGTCAGTGTGATCTCCGCCTTGCGGCGGGCGGTATTGTCGTGAGCGTGCAGGACGAGACCAGGAAGACCCGTCTTCGGTCCGGTAAAGGCGTTGCAGTGCACGCCTAGCCACAGAATGTTCGCATCGGAGCGAAAGAAGCGAAGCTCGACGCTGAACTGCGGTGAAGCGTCCCCCTCGGCTCGTCGCAGGTGGCGTCGCCACGCGTCGCGATCCTGCTCGGCGATGTACGTTGCCAGGTCCGTATCGATCAGGGACACCTCGGCGCGTTGCAGCAACCTGCACATTGCGCCGTTGACCTGCACGATCGTTCCATCGGGCTTGAGGAGGACCGCTCCTACGGCAGCGTCGCGGAAGGCAAGCTGAAACCGTTGTTCGCTCACGCGCAGTGCCTGGACGTGCTCGGCAGTCTCACTGGCCGAGCGCTTCCAGGCTTCGGCCTCTCGCCGTTGCGAGTCGAGCGTCGCCTGAAGATGACGGCGGAACAAGTGCAGAAAGGCGATGATTCCCGCTACCAGCGGTACTGAGGTCACCATCGCGATTGCCAGAGAATCGCGAAAGGTGAATGCAATCGTGGACGATACAAGCGCGGTCACGACCACGGAAGTCACGTAGGCGCCGGCCACAAGAAAGTCCGGGTGCGGTTTTCGATTCAATGCGGGAATGGCGGACACGAGGATCGTCGATCCGACGCCAAACACGAGCGCGCCGATGACGGAGGTGGCCATTGCTACGGGAAGTTGGTCCTGCGAGAACCATGGTGTGTTTGCAAGCGACTCGTAGGCACGGCCCGCCGCGAACATGCACATCGCCTGTATGGCTGGCGCCGCGATCCGGCTCGACAAGCGCTTCGAGGAAGCGCGACCGGAAACGCATCCCTCGAGCGCGGCGGCGAGCGTCGCAGCACTCGATCCGATCGCACAAAGTGTGAGCAACAGGTAGAAATCCCCGAACGAGTACGCGGCCTGTCGATTCCCGAGGCGAATGGGGAATGCCGCGCTGATTCCGACGAGGGTCAAGCTCAGTAGCGCTAGTGAGATTGACCTGCCGTTCGTCTGAAGAAGATCATGCGCCGCCTGAAGCACCGCGTAGCCGCCGAGTGCGACCAGCGCCCACCACAGGACCTTGGCTCTCGCCGTGTAGCCCCGTAGCGGAGAGTTGCCGGCCGCGTCACGCGACCAAGGCTGGCTCGGTATGACCATCCTCATTCGACGCCCGATGGGGCGTCACGGCACGTCCGTCGTTGTTGTCCGGTATCGGTACTGGTGTGCAGGCGCGGCAGGCGCCTTCGGCAGCCCGCGCGGCGAGACGTTCACCGTCGACAGAGCAGATTCGGTGCCAAGCGATGCGACGGCGGGGGCACGACATCGTCGGCGGCCAGATCGCGATGGGCTACATGAGCGTGGCGGCGGCGACACTCATCAGGGGAGGGCGTCTGCGTCCCATCGCGGTGACGTTCAAGGTTCGGGTACCGGCCCTGCCAGATGTGCCCACGCTTTCGGAAACACTGGCGCTTGCGGACTACGAACTGGACAACTGGTTCGGACTGTTCGCGCCTGCCGCGGTCCCCAAGCCGATCATCACCACCCTGAATGCTGCGGCCGTGCAGGTGCTGGGCACTCCCGCGATGCAGAAGACGATCGTCGACGGCGGAGGTATGCCGGCGCCGGGAACGCCGGAGGCGTTCGCCGCATTCATCGCGGCCCAGTCTCGGATCTATGCCCAGATCATCAAGGAAGTCGGCATCACGCCATGGCGAATGAAGGCGCGCGCATCGTCGAGGACGGCATCGCGCAACGTGCCTCCGATGTGGACGTCGTGTACCTGCTGGGATTCGGATTTCCGGTCCATCGCGGCGGCCCGATGCACTATGCGGATCAGGTGGGCCTGTGGAATGTGGCCCGCGCGCTCGAGCGGATCTCCGGGGAACCCGTGCAGGACAAGGCATTCTGGAAGCCTGCACCGCTGCTTGCGAAGCTGGCCGCAGACGGCAAGACATTCAACTGAGGAACCAGGGGGATTGCCGTGACTGAGGTGGCAATCGTTTCCACGGCTCGCACTGGCTTGGCCAGGAGCTGGAAAGGTGCATTCAACATGACGTACGGCGCCACGCTCGCTGCCCATGCCATCAGGCATGCGGTCGATCGCGCTGGGGTCGATCCCGATGACGTGGAGGATGTCGTGCTGGGTTGCTCCCTCCCGGAGGGAACCACTGGCGGCAACATCGCGCGGACTGCCGCCATCCGTGCCGGACTCAGCGTGACAACGGCGGGCGTGACCGTCAACCGGTACTGTGCGTCAGGGCTGCAGGCCATTGCCTTCGCGGCCCAGCGAGTCATTGTCGACAGGGTACCGGTCGTCGTCGCCGGGGGTGTCGAGAGCATCTCGTGCGTTCAGCGTGAGGTCAACATGCACATGCGCAAGGATCCGTGGCTACTGGAACGCAAGCCGGAGATCTATTGGAGCATGCTGGACACGGCAGAAAAGGTCTCCGAACGCTACGGGATCTCGAAGGCGTCGCAGGACGAGTACGGTGTGCGCAGCCAGCGCCGAGCCGCCGCTGCCGAGGCCGCCGGCAAGTTCAACGACGAGATCGTGCCCATGACGACCACCATGGGTGTCGTCGACAAGGCTACCGGCGAGCTCGGGGTCAGTGAGGTGACCATCGCATCTGACGAGGGGATCCGTCCCGACACGACGTTGGAAGGCGTCCAGAAGATCCCCGCGGCCCGTCCCGGCGGCGTGGTGACGGCGGGGAATGCGAGCCAGTTCTCGGACGGTGCATCTGCCTGCGTGCTCATGGACGCCAGACGGGCGGAAAGGCGGAGCCTGCAACCGCTGGGCATCTTCCGCGGCATGGCCGTGGCTGGTTGCGAACCGGACGAGATGGGGATCGGGCCGGTGTTTGCCATCCCGAGGTTGCTGAAGCGGACCGGCGTGAGACTGCAGGACGTGGGCCTGTGGGAGCTGAATGAAGCATTCGCCTGCCAGGTGATCTACTGCCGCGACAAGCTGGGCATCCCCGATGAGTTGCTGAACGTCAACGGAGGCGCCATCGCCATGGGACACCCCTACGGGGTCACCGGCTCCCGATTGACAGGGCATGCACTGATAGAGGGCAAGCGCCGTGGCGTGAGACATGTGGTCGTGACGATGTGCGTAGGAGGTGGACAAGGCGCGGCGGCGCTGTTCGACGTCGCCTGATCCGACCTGCCCGCCGGCCGCAAGATCGTGTGACGGCCGGCCCCGAACTCCCGCAAGGGGGGCCATTACATCCAATGCTCTTTGCAAAGACGATGACAGCCTACGAGACCATCCTGTACGACCAGTTCGACGGCATCGTGCGAATCACCTTGAATCGCCCTGAAGTTCGCAACGCGCAGGACCAGGCCATGCTCGATGAGCTCGATCACGCCGTGCGCCGCGCCGAAGCGGACAACCAGGTGCGCGTGGTCGTCGTGGCAGGCAGTGGCCCGCACTTCTCCTCGGGACATGACCTGAAGTCGGCCAGGCGGGAAAGGCCCAACCCGACCGTCGAAGAGCGGTGGAAATATGAGGACGTTCGCTTCTACGAGTACTGCCTTCGGATCCACGATCTGAAGAAGCCGACCATCGCGCAGGTTCAGGGTGGCTGCATCGCGGGTGGCTTCATGCTGGCCAACATGTGCGACCTGATCGTTTGCTCCGATGACGCATTCTTCTGGGATCCGGTAGCTCATTCCATGGGTACGGCGAGCCTGGAGGTCCTGGTTCACCCGTGGGTCATGAGCATGCGCAAGGCCAAGGAGATGCTCTTCACGGGTCGCAAGATCGGAGCCGCGGAGGCGGAACGGATGGGCATGATCAACAGGGTCGTGCCGCTGGAGCTTCTCGAGCAGGCAACGATGGATCTCGCGCGGACCATCGCCGCCGCTCCACCGTTCGGGATGCGCCTGGTCAAACGCAGCCTGAACAGGACGTGGGATGCCCAGGGCTTCCGTGTGGCACTCACTGCGCACTTCGATGCGCATCAGCTCTCGCACGTGACCGAGGAGTTCCAGTCCCATCAGCGCAAGGGAGTGGACACGACGATCCAGCGCGCCAAGGATATGGGCAAGTAGCACAGGCTGTCGGGGCGGCCTGCGCCTCATTCACCGCGAGGTTGGTGCTGGCGAATGTCGTCGGCGACCGTCGATCCAGCCTGGGCGTGCGGGTCAGCCGCCATCGCGGTCCCTTCGCACCGGACCCCCTCAGGGAGCCCCTTCCCAAGCGAGCGCTCCGGTGCCATCCTGTCGTCGGCTTGGCCGCACCTTCCGCATGAATCCGACCGTGGACAAACCGGTTCTCCTGCTCCTTCCCGGCCTCCTGTGCGACGACACGGTGTGGCGGGACCAGCGTGCGTCGCTGACGGAGTTCGAGTGTGTCGTCCCCTGCTACGGTCTGGCGGATTCCATCGGCGAGATGGCCCGCATCGCGCTGTCGGCCACCGTCGCATCGCCCCTCGCGGTCGTCGGGCACTCGATGGGTGGGCGGGTCGCGCTCGAACTCGCCCGTGTCGCGCCGGAACGGGTGGCGCGCATCGCCCTGCTCGACACCGGCGTCGCTCCCCTTGCGGCAGGCGAGGGCGGTGCGAAGGAAATTGCGGGACGGCGGGCGCTGCTGGGAACGGCGCGCGCCGCCGGCATGCGCGCGATGGGACGGGAGTGGGCGCGCGGGATGGTGCATCCCGACCACCTGGACACGCCGTTGTTCGAGGACATCCTCGCCATGATCGAGCGCAGGACCGAGCGCCAGTTCGCTGCGCAGGTCGAGGCGCTGATCCACCGTCCGGACGCACGGGGCGTGCTGGCCGGACTGCGGGTTCCGACGCTGATCGCGTGCGGACGGCAGGATGCCTGGAGTCCGTTCGCGCGTCACGAGGAGATGCACAGGCTGTGCCCCGCGTCGCGGCTGGCCGCGATCGAGCACAGCGGCCATATGTCGACCATGGAGCAGCCCGCGGTGGTGACCGGGCTTCTAAGGGAGTGGATGGCTTCCGGCGCGGCGGCCGGATGACGGCGACGGAACGATCGGCGTCGGCACCGGATCAACGAGGAGGGAGGACATGAGCAAGACGAGCGTTGCCGTCATCGGCGGAGGCCCCGCGGGGCTCCTGCTGTCCCACATCCTGCAACTGAACGGCGTGGACAGCATCGTCATCGAGCGGCAGAGCCGCGACTACGTGCTGAAGCGGATCCGCGCCGGGGTGCTGGAGTTCGGCACCGTGCAGATGTTGCGGGATGCGGGCCTCGGCGAGCGCATGGACCGCGAGGGCCTCGTGCACTCGGGCTCGATGCTCGCCTGGCAGGACGAAGGGTCGCTGCTGATCGACACCGTCAAGTTCGCCGGGCGGCCGATGATGGCCTATGGCCAGACCGCCATCACCGAGGACCTCTACGCGGCGCGCGACCGCGCCGGGGGATCGATCGTCGACCGGGCTTCCGACGTGACCCTGCACGACCTCGATACCGACCACCCTTCGGTCACCTACACGAAGGACGGCCGGCAGGAGCGCATCGACTGCGAGTTCGTCGCCGGCTGCGACGGCTTCCACGGCGTGAGCCGCCAGTCGATTCCCTCCGACGTGCTACGCACCTACGAACGCGTGTATCCCTTCGGCTGGCTCGGGATCATGTCGCGAACCCCGCCGATGGAGAATCTGATCTACGCCCACCACGAGCGCGGATTCGCGCTCGCGTCGCAGCGCAACCCGATGCTGAGCCGCTACTACATCCAGTGCGAGAGCGACGACCAGCCGGAAGAATGGCCCGACGATCGTTTCTGGGAGGAGTTCAAGGCGCGCATGCCGCAGGAACTCGCGCGGACCGTCGTGAGCGGCCCGAGCATCGAGAAGTCGGTCGCGCCGCTGCGCAGCTTCGTCGCCGAGCCGATGAGCTACGGCCGTCTCTTCCTGGCCGGCGACGCGGCGCACATCGTGCCGCCGACCGGCGCCAAGGGCCTCAACCTCGCGGCATCGGACGTCCACTACCTGTCGCGTGCATTCGACGCGCACTTCCGCCACGGCCGCGACGACCTCCTGAGCGCCTATTCGCAGACCGCGCTGCAGCGCGTGTGGGGAGCGGAGCGGCTGTCCTGGTGGCTGACGCAGCTCTTGCACGTGTTTCCACAGGACACCGGGTTCGACCGCAGACTGCGCTTGAACGAGTTCCAGTACCTGCGCAAGTCGGAGCGCGCGCTGGCCTCGCTGGCAGAGCAGTACGCCGGGCTGCCCTTCTGAGAGTGCTCGGACGCGGCGCGGCGGTCGCTTGCGTCGCCGCCCGCACGACATGTCACGGCCCACGCCACCGACGGCGGGTCGCCCGCGTGCATTGCAGCGTGCGTATCCGACGAAGCTCGCAGCGCCGCGCAGCGAAGGTGCGCTGGTGCGCTTGCGGCTGCACCGCCAGATCGACCGGGCCGCGCAGCACGGGGCGGTGTGGATCCCCGGCGGACCGGGCACGGGCAAGAGCACGCTGGCCGCGACCTGGGCCGCCGGTCGACCCGGGAAGACGCTGTGGTACCGCGCGGACGACGGCGACGCGGATCCTGCCACGACCTTCGCGACCTTGGGCGAACTCGCCCGCACGCAGCGCCGCGCGCGCACGCTGCCTCCCTATCATCCGCGCGACCTCGACCGGCTGGATCGCTTCGCCCTCGCGTACTTTCGTGCCTTCTTCGCGGTGGTGCCCGCGGCCTCCAAGCTGGTCGTCGATGACGCGCACGCGCCCACGGGCGAGGCATTCGCGGTGCTGCTCGATGCCATGGTGCGCGAGCTGCCGGGAGACGTGACGCTCGTCGTGCTGAGCCGTCACGATCCGGACGGCCTCCTGCTCGATCAGGTGGCGCGAGGGGGCTTGCAGGTTCTCGATGCTGCCGGGCTGTCTTTCGACGACGAGGAGGCGGCGCGGTTGCTCGCCGGCCGCGTCGATGCGACGCTGGCGCATCGCCTGCGTTCGCGCGCGCAGGGCTGGGCGGCCGGCATCCTGCTGCTGGCGCAGACGGAGGACGGGACGTCGCTCCACGGTGGCGCCTTGGCCGACTACTTCGAGCAGCGCGTGCTGGTGTCCTTCGACTCGCAGACCGAACGTGTCCTGGCGGCCGCGAGCCTGCTCCCCGAGGTCGACCGGCCGGCGCTGGAGCGGATGGGCATGGGCGCCGAAGCGGTCGTCGTCCTCGAGGCGCTGCGCCAGCGGCACAGTTTCGTGGCCCGCCTCGCCCGGGCCGGAGCGAGCTGGCGCCTGCACGACCTGCTGCGCGACGCGCTGCGCGCGCGGTTCGACCAGATCGGCGACGCGGGCTTCCGCAAGACGCTTCTCCGTGCGGCGGCTTCCCTCGCGGAGGAGCGGCATCTCGCGCGCGACGCCGTGCAGCTCCACCGGCGCGCCGGCGACGAGGACGGCGCATTGCGCAGCGCCGAAGCCTTCGCGCGCGCGCTGGTCCGGTCGCATCGCCTCGACGAGTGGGACGCCGTGGCAGCGACGCTCGATCCGGCCCGCGCGGAGGCGAGCGCCGTCGTGCAGTTCGCGAGCGGCGAAGCGGCGTGGGCGCGCAACGATTCGCGCGCGGCGATCGCGCGCTTCGGGCGCGCGTTTGCGCTGCTGCCCGCCACCGCGCCTTCGCCGCAGGCACTGCTGATCGCAGCCTCCGCGCTCGGTGCGCTGCTCGAAGGCTGGCAGGACTTCGACGGGCTCTCGACCTGGGTGTCGCGGTTGCGAGAGCAACTCCCCGCGCGTGCGGCGATCGGCGACGCGGCCGATGCGATGCGGATCGACGCCACCTGCGTTCGAGCGATGGACATGGTGTCGGAATCGTCGCTCGGCGACTACGATGCGCTGCTCGAACGCCTGCTGCAGATGCTAGCCCGACCGCCCGATGGACTGCCCGCGGACGAGGCGGTCGTGGCGTCCGGCGTCCTGATGGAGGCGGCGGGCTACGGGCGCACCGACCGCGAGCTGTTCCGCCGCGTCGTGGAGGCCACCGCGCCATGGCTCGAGCGGGCCGACCTGGCGCCGTTGATCAAGGCTGGCTGGCTCAACGTGTACGGGATGCTCGGCCGTCATTGGCCGTTGTCGGTGCCCAAGCTGCCGGCGCCTCTTCGCTGCATCGAACTGGCCGTCGGTCTCGCGCAGGAGCACGGGGGGCAGGCGACCGCCTACACCGCGCTGCACTATCTCACCCTGGCGGCGGTGGCCGGCAATGACCCGGAAGCGGCGCGGCGCTGGCTCGCGGGCCTGCGCGACACGGCTGATCCGCGCCACGTCCGGCAGACTGCCGACCGGCTCGACGCCGAGGCGTGCGTGCATGCGCTCTCGGGGGAATGGGAACTCGCGGAGGAGGCCATCGACAGGTCGCTCGAGCTCGCCCGTCTCCACCGGTTTCCGGAGTCCGTGCAATGGAATCCCTTGCTCACGCGTTGTCGCATCGGCATCGCGCGCGGTCGCACGAACGAGGCACGGACCGCGCTGCTCGCTGCCGCGCCCGGCTGCCCTCCCGGGATGCGCCGCGATTTCACGTTGATTCTCGCCGACGTCGCGACTGCCGCGGAGGCCTTGCGGGCTCGCGGAGCGATTCCGCCCGGGCAGGTCGAATCGATCATGCACGCGGCGGCAAGGCACGACTGGCGCGGCTTCGGGGGCCTGCTCGCCCCGCTCGCCGCGCGGCTGTGCGCCGACGCATTGCGCCTCGGCATCGAGCCGGCGTTCGCCCGCCGCACCGTGCGTGAGCGCAACCTGCCCGCACCGTCGCGATTCGATCCGGACTGGCCGTGGCCGATTCGCATTCATGCGCTCGGGGGCATGCGCATCGTGATCGATGACATGCCCCTGGCGCCCGGCCCGCGCGTGGCGCGCAAGCCCCTGGATCTGCTCAAGGCGGTGATTGCCTATGGTCCGGCGCCGCTCGACGCGGCGGTCGTGCTCGACGCGCTGTGGCCCGACGCCGACGGCGCAGCCGCGCGTTCGGCGTTCGACATGACACTCATGCGCCTTCGCAAGGTGCTCGGGCACGACGAAGCGCTGCGGCTCGATGCCGGACACCTCTCGTTCGATCCCGCCTGTGTCTGGGTCGATGCTCACGCGTATGCGGCGGGTGCCATCGACGCGTATCCCGGCCCGCTGTTCGGATCCGATGCGCTGGAATCATGGTGGGCCCCGGCACGCGAGCGCTTGCACCAGCGCTTCCTGCGCCGTGCGCTCGAACGCGGCACCGGCCTCGAGCGTCAGGGCGACATCGAGGAGGCGCTCGCGATCTACGAGGCCGGCATCGCCCAGGATCCGCTGGCCGAGGACCTATACCAGGGCGCCATCCGCTGCCACCTCGCTGCCGGACGGGCGGGCGACGCGCTGCGCGTGTTCCGCCGCTGCCGCGACCAGCTCTCGATCGTGCTTTCGGTGTCTCCTTCTCCGGCGACCGCTCGACTGGTCGCGGGCCTCGCTGCGAGCTGAACGCACCGGGCGCATGGCGTCGTTGGCGTGTCGGCAAGCGCGGGTCCGCGTCGCTATGTCGCGGGCCGCAGGTCGGCGAGGTCGTGCATCGTCGTCCTGAGTGCGGGATAGAGCGACTTGTATGCCGCGAACATCGCCTCGTAGCCTGCGGCCTGCCCGGCGCGCGGTTGCGCGCGCGGGACGAGCGTGACCCAGCCGCGCCGCACGTCCTCATCGCCGACGAGCTTCGCGCCGTACGCCGCGAGCAGCGCCGCTCCCATCGCCGCCTCGACATCCTCGGCAATGGTCAGCACGGGGCGTGCCGTCACGTCGGCGATGATCTGCATCCACAGGTCGGAGCGCGCCGCGCCTCCGACCACGATCAACGCGTCGTCGAGGGTCGCCGCACCCCGCGTGCCCGCCTCGATGTTGTGGCGCAGCGCGAAGCTGATGCCTTCGAGCACCGCGCGATACAGATGCGCGCGCCGGTGATACAGCGACAATCCGGCGAACACGCCGCTCGCCTTGCTGTCCCAGATGGGACTGCGCTCGCCCATCAGGTACGGCAGGAACAGCACGCCATCGGCGCCGGCGGCGATCTCGCCCGCTTCCTCGTCGAGGAGGGCGTGCGCGCCGATGCCGCGCGCGCTCGCCGCGGCGGACGCGTCGCGTGCGAGTTCGTCGTGGAACCAGGTCACCGCCGCGCCGGCGGTGATGGCGCCGCCGAAGACGTAGGCATCGCGTGCGTCCCCGAACACGTACGGCATGCTGACGAGTCCGTAGCGAGCGTCGACGTCGCGGGTAAGGTAGCCCCAGCACATGCTCGAACCGATCATGGCCACGTGCTGTCCGGGCCGCGTGACGCCGGCCGCGAAGGTGGCCACCGCGGCGTCGACGCCGCCGGCGATCACCGGCGTGCCGGGGCACAGTCCGAGGCGCAGGGCCGCGCGCGGCGTGAGCGTGCCGACGGTATCCGTCGACGCGACCAGGCGCACGGGCATCATGTCGCGGGGGATCCCGAGCGCGTCGAGCATCTCGCCCGACCACGTGCCTGCCGCGAGGTCATAGACCCCGCCGATGTTTCCCGCCGACGACCGGTCCACCGCCAGCTCGCCGGTCAGCGCGTGGATGACGAACGCGTTGGGCGGCACGAACCAGCGCGTGCGCGCGAAGATCTCCGGGCGCTGGTTCATGAGCCACAGCATCTTGGTGAAGCCGTAGTAGCTGTCGACGCCGTTGCCGGTGATTCGCATGAGTCGCCCGAGATCGAGCGCCGCACGCACCCACGCGACCTCCTCGGTGGCGCGGCGGTCCATCCAGATGAGGCAGGGGTGCAGCGGCTGCATGTCCGCGTCGACGGGGATCCCGGAGCCACCGTAGAGGCCGCCGATGCAGATCGCACGCACGCGGTCGGCGGTGAAGCCGGCGATCGCGGCCTTCGCCTGCGCCGCGCACGCAGCGATGCACGCCCGCACGGCGTCGAGCCAGACGCCGGGCCACTGCTCGGCCCACAGCGGGCGCGGCGTGTCCGGCCGGTAACCTTCGCTGTGCTGTGCGACGATGCAGCCGCGTGCGTCCGTCAGCAGCGCCTTGGTGCTCTGCGTGCCGATGTCGACTCCGACGACGTATTCGCTCACGATGAGGGCTCCTCGCTTTCGCCGGTCACGCCAAGGCAGGCGAGCGTCTCGGCGAGCTTGCGGCCGTGCGCCGGGCTCGCCCGGTCGCGATCCTCGCGCCCGACGCCGATGATGCGCTGCACGGTCGCGGGACGCTGGGTCATCACCACGATCGCGTCGCCGAGCGCGATCGCTTCCGACACGTCGTGCGTGACGAACAGAACCGTCGGGCGATCGAGACGCAGCAGCGCCTTGAACTCCTGCTGCAGCTTGAGTCTCGTGAATGCGTCGACGGCGGCAAAGGGCTCGTCGAGCAGCAGCAGGCGCGGCTTGAGCGCGAGCGCGCGGGCGATGCCGACACGCTGCGCCATGCCGCCGGAGAGGTGGCTCGGATGAGCGTCCTTGAACTCGGCAAGGCCGACGGTATCGAGGAACGCGTCGGCGATCGCGCGCGCGTCCTGCCGGCTGCGGCCCCGCGTGCGCAGCCCGATTGCGACGTTCTGCCGGACCGTCATCCAGGGGAAGAGTCCGGGCTGCTGGAAGGCCATGCCGAGGTGGCGGTTGCGTCCGGGCACCACTGGTGCGCCGTCCCACGTGAGCGATCCGCCCGCCGGCCGGAGCAGGCCGGCGGCGAGCCCGAGCAGCGTGCTCTTGCCGCAGCCGGATGGACCGACCACGCAGGCGACGCTGCCGGCGGCGACCCGAAAGGAGACATCCGCAAGCACGTCGACGCGGCGACCCCCGACGAAGTAATGATGAGAGACACGATCGACGACGAGCTCGCCGCCGCCGTGCGGATCGCCGCTCCCCGCCGGTTCGTCGCGGTCGCCCACGGGATCTTTCGACATCGCGTTCATCGATACTCGATCCTGCGGCGTGCAAGCCATCCGATCAGGGAGCTGACCCCCGCGCCGATCAGCCCGATGACGATCATGCCGGCGATGACCACCGCCGTGGCGAGCGAGGTGGCGGCGTTGGTGATCAGCAGGCCGAGTCCGGCGCTGGCGCCGATGTACTCGGCGGCGACGACGGCGATCCATCCGATGGCCGCCGCCGCGCGCGCAGCGCTGGCGAGGGTCGGCGCGGCGGCACGCAGGTGCACGCGCAGCGCGAGCTGCCACGGCCGCATGCCGAGCATGGTGCCGACGCGCGTCAGTGTGGGTTCGACCTGTGCGATGGAGCGCGCGGTCGAAACGACCATGACGAAGAACACTGCATACGCGACCAGCGCGATCTTGCCCGTGAAGCTCGTGCCGAACCACAGGATCGTCAGCGGAATCCACGCGAACGGAACGATGAAGCGCAGCGACTCGACGACCGGGGTCGCCGTCAGGCGGAAGACGCGGCATTCGCCCATCAGCACGCCGACGGCGATGCCGAGCACGACGCCGATCGCGTAGCCAGTGACGAACTCGTACAGGCTCACGGCGACGTCGCGCCAGAACGCGTAGGTGCCGGCGAGCTGGACGAGCGTGGCGGCCACGGCCCGCGGCGACGGCAGGACGATCGGCGGCAGCCGGTAGAAGATGACGGTCGCCTCCCAGGCGGCGAGCACGATCAGCACGCCAACGGCCGGCAGGAGCACGCGATTGCGCAGGAGCCCGATCATCGAGCCGCGTCCTCGCGATCGTGTCGCCATGGCAGGAGACGCCGCTCCAGCACCGAGAACAGGGCATTCATCAGGAAGCCGGCAACGCCGAAGCACACCATGGTCGCCACCACGGCCGGGACGTCGTAGCTCTGCTGCACGCCGATGAGGTGCGCACCCAGGCCGGAGTCTGCCGCGACCAGCTCGGCCACGATCACCGTGCCCCAGCCGGCCATCAACGCCACGCGCGAGCCGATCAGCACCTCGGTGAGCGTGCCGGGGAGGATCAGGCTGACGAAGCGCTGGCGGCCGTTCATGCCCAGCATCGCCGCGGTGCGCGCGAGGTCGGCGGGGACGCGGCGCGAGCCGTCGACCGCGTACACGATCACGACGAGGAACACCGCGAGCGCCACCAGGAACACCTTGCTCGTCAGTCCGAAGCCGAACCATACGATCGACAGCGGGACCCAGGCGATGCTCGACACCGGCCGGATCGACTCGACGACGGGCAGGAAGATGCGGCCCGCGGTCGCCACCCGGCCGAGCAGCAACCCGCACAGCGTCGCCGAGACCACTCCGACGAGCCAGCCGATGACGAACACGCGCAGGCTGAACGCGAGGTCGCGGCCCAGGTCGCCGACCGCGTACTGCGCAAGCTCGCGAGCGACCTTGGTGGGCGGCGGCAGTCGGTTGATGACGCCGCCGCCGGTCGCGAGCCACTGCGACAGCAACGTCCAGACCCCGAGCGCGATCAGCGTCCCCAGCATCCCGAGGATCCACGCCGCCGCTCTCGGGCCGGGACGCGCCGGCCGTTCGCCGCCCGCTACTTGCGCCGAAGCCACCGCGTGCCCCGCAAGCCGTGGCTCGTCATTGCCGCTTCGCAAGCACTTCCTTCGCGAGCGCGGTGTTCTCGAATTTCCTGGCGTACGTCGGCAGGTCGACGCCTTGCGGCGCGAAGCCGAGCTCCTGGGCGACGGCGACCGTCGCGACGATGCCGTCGACGTCGGGTACGTAGCTTGGCGCGACGCCGATCAGGTTCTTCTCGAACGAATAGCGCACCGCTGCCTCGTCGACCTTGGCGAACTCCGCCATCTGCCTGTACGCCTCTGCGGGGTGCGACTTGATGTAGTCGGTCGCCGCGAACTGCGCGCGCAGCACGTCCTTCACCGCCTCCGGATGTTCCTTGATGAATCTGGTGCTGGCAATGAAGCCGTCGCCGGGGGCGGGTCGCCCGATCGCATCGGAGCCGGTGAACAGAACGCGGCCGATCTTCTTCAGCACCATGTCGGCGACATAGGGCACGTAGCCGGCAACCACTTCCGCGCCCCCGGAGTCGAGCACCCCGACCATGCCCGGGCCGGTGCCGGAGACGAAGTACTCGTTGGCGCCCGGGTCGACGCCCGCCTTCTTGAGGCCGATCTGGAAGAACAGCGTCGAGGCCGTCTTCATGCCGCTGACGACGACCTTCTTGTTGACGATGTCCTTCGCGCTCGTGATCGGGCTCTTGGCGGCGACCACCGTCACGTTGGCGTTGATGAACGACTGCCCGACGAACTGCGCGGCGTCCGGCGATTGCGAGAAGATGACCACCGCCGAGATGCTGTTGCCCCAGGCGATGTCGAGCTTTCCGGCAGCGACTGCGCTCGCCGCGCCCGGAAGGCCCTGCGTGATGGGCACCCAGTTGACGGTGTAGCCCTTCGTTTCGAGCATGCGCTGCGCCCGCATGATCGGCACCGGCGAGACGACCGGGAAGTAGCCGATGTTGATGGTGATGCCCTTGCCGGGCGGGTCGGCTGCCAGCGCATCGGCGCCGCCTGTGGCGAGCGCGAGTGTTGCGGCGACGGCGACCAGAGTACGACGTGTGCGGTTCATGGCTCCTCCTTGTGTGGCCTGCATGGAAAGCTCGTCGGGAAGGATGCTGCTGTTCAGGCCGGCTTCATCAGCACCTTGATCGAATCGAGCGAGTTCGCGACCGCGATCGCCTCGTCCCAGCGCTCCAGCGGGTAGTCGTGGGTGACGATCCCCTTCGACGTGACGAGCCCGCGCGCGAGCAGGTCGATCGCGATCGGATAGCAGTACGGGCCGAGGTGCGCGCCGCGCACGTCGAGCTCCTTGCGGTCGCCGATGATCGACCAGTCGGCGGTCGTGTCGTGACCGAACACCGAGAACTCGACGAAGCGTCCGAGCTTGCGGATCAGGTCGAGGCCCTGCACGGCGCCGCTGGGGCTTCCGGTCGCCTCGATGTAGACGTCGCAGCCGTAGCCGCCGGTGAGGCCGCGCACGATGGCGAGCGCATCCTCACCCTTCGGATCGATGACCACGTCGGCGCCGTAGCGGCGGGCGAGGTCGCGGCGCTCGGGGACGAGGTCGACGACCACGAGCTTGCGCGGCGTCTTGAGTCTGGCCACCTGCACCATCATGAGGCCGATCGGGCCCGCACCGGCGATGACGACCACGTCGTCGAGCTGGATGTCGCCGCGCGTCACGGCGTGGATCGCGCAGGCGAGCGGTTCGATGATCGCCGCGTCCTCGAGCGGCAGCTCGGGTGGAATCCGGTGCACGATCGCGGTCGGCGGAATGCGCATGTACTGCGCCATGCCGCCGTCGGCGACCTCGCGCTGGAAGCCGAAGATGTTGTGCACCTCGCACATCCAGTACTTGCCGGAGCGGCAGTAGCGGCAGCGTTCGCAGGGCACGATCTGCTCGGCGATCACGCGGTCCCCCATGCTGACGCCGAAGTGCGCGGCGGCGCCGTCGCCCAGCTCCTCGACGTGGCCGAAGAACTCGTGCCCGGGCACCACGGGCGCCTTGACCCAAGGCGCCGCGCCGTTGCCGCCCCAGAACATCTTCGCCCCCGACCAGCACTTGCAGTCGCTCGCGCAGATGCCGCAGGCGCCGATGCGAATGATCATCTCGCGCGGGCCAGCCGCCGGCTTCGCGATGCGCTCGACGCGGTAGTCCTGCGGTGCGTGGCACACGATGGCGGTCATGCGGCCGTCGCTGCTCATGTCGTTCTCCTTTCGCGGAAAATCCCGCCGGACATCACTTGCGCGCAGCCTCCGGCGGCACCCACAGATCCCAGTCGGTATTGGTCATGTGCGCGTCGGCGAACACCGGGTGCGCGGCATCGTCGCGCCCGACGGGTCCGAGTTGCCCGCATCCGGTGACGCCGGCCGCGACGCCGTCACGATGCGGATCGACGTACACGGCGAACCACTCGTCGAGGCGGCGCAGCAGCGATTCGCGCATCGCGGCCGCGGCCGGATCGTCGACGAGATTGGCGCGCTCCTCCGGATCGGCGGCCAGGTCGAACAGCTCGTGCGGTCCGTCGGGATGGCGATGCACGTACTTCCATTGCGCGGTACGCACCATGCGCACCGGCCCGTACTCGTCGTAGACCACGACCGGCGCCTCGCCCGGATCGGCGCCGCCTTCGAGGATGCCGCGGAAGCTGCGCCCCGGCTTGCGACGGCCGGGATCGTGACGGAGACCCGCGTAGTCGATCAGCGTCGGAAACAGGTCGTATCCCGACAGCAGCGCGTCGCTCGTGCGCCCCGCGGGGATGCGGCCCGGGTGCGACGCCATGCACGGCACCTTCACCGAGGTGTCGTACATGTTCTGCGGCCGCGTGCCGTTGCCCTTGCCCCAGATGCCGTGGTGGCCGCAGTTCATGCCGTTGTCGGAAAGGAACACGACCAGCGTGCTCTCGCGAAGCCCCTGCGCATCGAGTTCGGCGAGCACGCGGCCGATCGCGGCATCCATCGCGCTCACCGCGGCGAAGTAGCCGACGAGGCTCGCGCGCCGCTCGCGCCGTCCCTTCTCGAGCGCGGCCGCGCCGCCGATGAACCACGGATGCGGCGGCTCGTCGGGGCAGGAGGCGAAGGCACAATCGGCGTAGAGGTCGGTGAATGGCTTCGGATGGGAATCGATCCACGGGTAGTGCGGCGCGGTGAAGCACAGCGACAGCCAGAACGGCTCGGGGCGCGGCGCCTCGTCGCGCAGGAAGCCGCAGGCGACGTCGGCGAGGGTGTCGGACAGGTAGCCGTCCACGGCGCAGGGCCGATCGTGGTCGATCATCGGTGCGCCGTAGTAGGGGCCCATGCCCGACTGGTGCGCGAACCACTTGACGAAGTTCGGGCGTGGCACGTCGCTCGCGCCGAGATGCCATTTGCCGACGAGTCCGCAGCGGTAACCGGCCGCGGCGAAGACGTCGGTCACCAGCGTCTGGCCCGCGAGATAGTCGACGCGCTCGGGACCGACGCTGCCGACCCGGATCCAGTCGTGCACGCCGTGCCGCGACGGGATGTCGCCGGTGAGGAGCGACGCGCGCGCCGGAGAGCATACGGGCGAGGTGCAGAAGAAGTTGGCGAAACGGACGCCGCCGGCCGCGAGGCGGTCGAGCACGGGCGTTCGGATCTCGTCGTTGCCGGCGCAGCCGAGCGCCCATGGGCCCTGGTCGTCGCTGACGATCAGAAGAATGTTGGGACGATCGGGACTGTGGCTTGCCACTGGTTGCCTCCGTATCCGGCGTTGCGTCCGTGCTGCGTCAGGGCGCCGGAGCTCGCGCGTTGCGAAGCCCGTCGCCGGGTGTTCCGCCGCCCCGGGGCTTCGGGGTGGCACAATCGATTGTGCTTCCATCGCAAGGGATCGGCCGCCTCCGCCAGCGAACCCCTGCCCACGGGCGCTCAGGTCAGTCCATGAGCGAGGTGTTGACCGCCTTGGAGAGGTCGGGCCTGCTCTTCAGCACGCCTGCGTTGAACCAGTAGTCGCCCTGATCCTGGATCGCCTTCCTGAACTTCTCGCTGTTGAGCAGTCTCTTCGCCTCGTCGTAGCTGTAGAACTTGATGGCATCCGTCGACTTGATGGCGGCTTCGAGTTCCTGCGTCCCCGCACCGACGCTCTTCATGTACTGCTGGATCTCCTCGATCGTCTGCTTGCGCGTCGACGGATCCTGGAGAGCGGACACTGCGGTGCCCTGGTAGGCCTTCACGAATGCCCTGACGGCATCGGGATGCGTCTCGATGACCTTGCGCGTGGCGACCAGCACGTCGGGGTTGACGACGGGGTCGCCCTTGCCGCCGCCAAGGTCCTGACCGGTGGCGAGGACCTTGGTGCCGGGTGCGGCCCTGGGGATCAGCACCGTGCCATTGGCGGACGAGATCACCGCGTCGAGGCGTCCCGCCACGAAGGCCGCCTGCGCCTGGCCGACGGGCATCGGCCGGTAGTCGATGTCCTTGAAGTCCATGCCGTTGGCGCTCAGGATCTGCGAGAGCAGGTAGTACTGTCCCCCATTGGGCGGCGTCGACACAGTCTTGCCCTTGAGGTCCTTGACGGACGCGATGCCGGGCCGGGCGAGCAGGGGCAACGCGAGGACCGGGTCGTCGGGAACGGCGATGATCTGGACGTCGAAGCTGCTCTTGCTCAACGCCAGGACGGCGGTCGCGAGATTGAGGAGGGCGATGTCCGGCTCGCCTCCGCCCATCGCCTGGATGATGGCCGGTCCGCCGCCCTCGGCGAAGCTGATCGTCTTGACCTTGACGCCGGCCTTCCCGAACCACCCCTTGTCATTGGCGACGACGGCCAGGGCTCCGGTAGGCGCCCGCAACACGCCGAACGAGACCGTGTCCGGTGTGCCTGCCCCGGGAGCAAGCGTGGGGGCGAGGGCGAGAAGCGCGACCAATGCGGTGGCCATGGGCCTCGACCACCGGCCCGTTCGACGCGATAGCTGACGTGATGACATCGTGTCTCCTCCTTCGTTGTGGTGCGCGAGGTTGCGCGGGCTACTGCCGTGGCCTGCCCGACGCGGGAAGGTCCTCCATGATCTGCCGCAACTGCCGCCGCGTCTGCTCGAAGCCGTCGCTCACGCGCGAACGCTCGTCGCGGGGGCGTGCGAGCGGCACCGTGATGCGCTCGGCGATGCGTCCCGGCCGGGCCGCCATGACGATGATCTCGTCGGCGAGGAATACCGCCTCGTCGACGTCGTGCGTGACGAACAGCACGGTCTTTCGGGACCGATCCCACAGTTGGAGCAACTCGGTCTGCATGCGTTCCTTGGTCTGCGCGTCGAGGGCGCCGAAGGGCTCGTCCATGAGGAGGACGTCCGGGTCGTTCGCGTAGACGCGCGCGAGGTCGACGCGCTTGCGCATGCCTCCCGAGAGCTCCTTCGGATAGGCGTCGATGAAGTCGGCGAGACCCACCGTCTCGGCCCAGGTCTGCGCGACCTGCTGCCGCTTGCCGGCGGACATGCCGCGGCAGCGCAGGCCGAACTCGATGTTCCCGCGCACCGTGAGCCAGGGAAAGACGGCGTCCGCCTGAAAGACGAATCCGCGCGAGAAGTGCGGTCCGCGCACCGGCTTGCCTTCGTGCAGCACGACGCCACGCGACGGCGGAACCAGTCCGGCCATGATTCGCAGCAGCGTCGACTTCCCGCACCCGGACCTGCCGATGATGGCGATGAACTTGCCGGCGTCGACGTCGAGGTTGATGTCCTCGAGCGCGGTGAACAGGGCGGCCCCGTCGAGGCGCTGGAACTGGCGCCAGACGCCCTTCACGTCGAGCACGTGACGGCTCGCGGCTGCAGCGGGGGCGGCGGCGTGGCTCACGTCTGGCGCACCTCGCTCCATCGCGTCAGGTAGGCCTGCGCGCGTACCGCCAGGGCATCGAGGAGGGTGGCGACCACGCCGATCACGACGATGCCCATCAGGACCACGTCGATCTGCAGGTTCTGGCCGGCGTTCGAGATGAGGAACCCGAGCCCGTTCGACGAGGCGATGAGTTCGGCGGCCACCAGGGCGAGGAAGCCCGTCGCCAGTCCCGTTCGCATCCCCGCCATGATGTAGGGGATCGCGTTGGGAAACGCTACCCGCCAGAAGGTCGCGAAACGCGAGGCGCCAAGCGATTCGGCAGCCTCGACATAGATGTTGGGGACCTCCTTCATGCCCTGTCGCGTGTTGACCACGGTGGGCTTGAACACGGCGAGGACGATGATGAGGATTCGCGCGGGCTCGTCGATGCCCACCCACACGATGACCAGGGGGATGTAGGCCAGCGCGGGAATGGGGCGGATCGATTCGATGATCGGGTTCAGCACGTAACCGGCGTAGCGGAACCAGCCTGCCGTGCAGCCCATGACCACCGCCAGGACGACACCGATGGCGAACCCGACCACGACGCGGAAGAGACTCCAGCCGATGTTGGTGAAGAGCGACCCGTTGGCGATCGCCGTCCAGAGCGCGACGACGACCTTCGAGGGCGGAGGCGTGAGCGTCTGGTTGGCGCCGGGCTGGAGCGTATAGAGCCAGTACCCGCCGACGATGACGGCGATGGTGAGGGAGCCGAGGCCGTACTTCGCGATCCACTGCGCGCGCCGCGACGTGCGGGGATCCGGCAGGGCGACGGCAGTCTCGTCGACGGCGCCGGATGCTTCCGGCGGGGCGTTGCCGCCTTCGACTCGTGGACCGGTTCCGGAAAGCACCGTCTGTCTCCTCCGTGACGTCGCTGCCAGGGATGCCCTCGCCGCCGCGTGCGCGGCGATGCCCCGTGCCCGATCCACGCCGGGTGTCCTGTGCGCCAGTGCGGTCGTGGACGCTGGCGGGGGTCACCGCTTGACTTCGCGCTCTGCGTCGAGCTAATTTGCGCAATCGATTGTGCCACCGAGGCGACACGGGTGCAACCACCCGCCATCGCATGAACAAGCGCAGGTCCACGATCTACGACCTGGCCGAACTGGCCGGCGTCTCCGCCTCCACGGTCAGTGCGGTGCTCAACGGCAACTGGAAGGAGCGCCGCATCGCCGAAGCGACCGCGGCAAAGGTGCGGCGTCTCGCCGCGACGCACAAGTACAACGTCAACCGGCAGGCGAGCGGCCTGCGCAAGAGCCGCTCCGGACTGATCGGCATGATCATCCCGATGCACGACAACCGTTTCTTCAGCGGCATGTCGCAGGCGTTCGAGCGGCTCGCCCGCGAGCGGCACTGGTATCCGATCGTCGTGTCCACGCTGCGCGACCCCGCGCTCGAGGTCGAGACGGTGACCACGCTCATCTCCTACCGCATCGAGCACCTGGTCGTCGCCGGGGCGACCGATCCCGACTCGGTGAGTCGCCTTTGCGCGAGCCACGGCATCGCGCACGTCAATGTCGACCTTCCCGGAACCCGCGCGACGTCGGTGATCAGCGATAACTACTGGGGCGCGCAGCAATTGACGCAGGCGCTGATCGAGCGCTCGAAGCCGGTGCGCGCCGCGCGCCGCGACAAGCCGTACTTCGTCGGCGGCATCGCGTCCGATTACGCCACGCGGCGGCGGATCGACGGTTTCGCCGACGTCGTGCGCAACCGGTTCGGCCGCGTCGACCCCGACCAGATCGACGCCTGCGGCTACGCAGGCGAGCTGGCCGAGGCCGCCGTGCGCACGCTGCACCGCAGGCTCGGAGGACTACCGCGCGCGCTGTTCGTCAACTCCACCATCGCGCTCGAGGGCGTGGTCCGATTCCTCAAGACGCTGCCGGCGGAGGATCTTTCACGCTGTACGTTCGGCTGCTACGACTTCGACCCGTTCGCGAGCGTGCTCACGTTTCCGCTGCTGATGGTGCGGCAGAACATCGAGGGGATGCTCGGCGAGGCCTTCCGGATCATCGACTCGAAGTCGTTCGCCGAACGGCAGATCATCGAGATCAAGCCCGAGCTCGTGTTCATGCACGAGCGCCCGCCGACGCGCGCCGGATCGGTCGCGCGCCGCGGCGGCTGAAGGCGTTCGCCGGCTCGCGAAGGTACATCGGGTCTGGCGACGAGAGCGACGCCGACTGCCGATCAGCTGCGAAACCCCAACGCGCGCAGCTCGCCGCGGATCCCTGGCTCATCGAGCAGCGCGCAGAACGCCCGCACCGGCGCGCGCGCAAGACGCGCGGTGGGCACGATGAAGTCGTAGCGTTCTTCCTGCAACGCAATGAACGCCAGGCCGTATTGGCGCGCGACGGTATCGATGGCGACCCCCCAGTCCGCGCGACCTTGCGCAACCGACGCGGCCACGGCGTTGTGGGACTTGGTCTGGACGCCGTATCCCGGCGGCCGGACATCGCCCAGCAAGCGGTCGATCAGCACGCGCGTGCCGCTGCCGGGGTTGCGATTCACCATGACGCACGCGGGAACGGCGCATGCGGCGGCCACGGCCGCTTCCACGCGTTTTCCTTCGAAGCGTGCGTCGCCATGGCGGTAGACGAATCCCTGCATGCGTCCGTAGCCGGGGACCAGCGTCAACGAACTCGTCAGCAGATGACGGTTGTATTCCCCGCTGGCGGGGTCGAGCAAGTGCACGCCCGCGATGTCGCATTCGCCGCGCCGCGCCGCCGATGCGCCCCCCATGCTCCCCACGTACAGCGCCTTGGCGCGGATGCCTTGCCGCACCAGCTTGCCGACGAGAAAGTCGAGTCCCACGCAGTGGCTGCCGATGATCACGAGATCGGGCGGCTCGACGTCGCGCCCGAGGAGCTGCACGTCGACCACGCTGTTGGCGTCCAGGATCTCCGTGTGCTGGTCGATCGTGATGAAACCGTCGGCGTTGCTGAAGGTCGTCACCGAGCCTGATCCCTTGCCCATCGGATACGCGGCAAGTCCCGCTTCCGCCTGTACGAGCCCGACCAGCAGGTACTCGGTGCGGCCGCGCTCGGAATTCACGCGCATTGGCAGCGTCGCGGTGACCGAAGCGCGGCGTTCGATGGGCAGGCCCGCGTAGGCACGCAGCACCGGCGCGACGAACTCGTGGAAGGTGAAGATCGCCGACGTCGGGAATCCCGGCAGGACCACCACCGGCTTGGACCCGGTCACCGCGAGGCAGATCGGCTTGCCGGGCTTGAGGGCGACGCCGTGGGCGACGATGCCCGGATCGGCGAGCGTGGCCACCATGCGGTAGGAAAGGTCGCCCGCACCCTTCGACGTTCCGCCGGAGAAGATCACGACGTCCTCGTCGAGCCCGCGCCGTAGCGCGTCGGCGAGCGCGCGCTCGTCGTCGGGGATCACGCCGAGGTGCACCGGGACGCAGCCGAGTTCCTCCACGGCGGCGCCGATGATCGCTGCATTCGAGTCGTAGACGGCCCCGGGACGCATCGGCTGGCCGGGGGCCACGATCTCGTTGCCGGTCGAAAAGATGGCGACGCGCGGCTGGCGGTGCACCTCGACGCTGGCAAGCCCGAGCGCCGCGATCACGCCGATCTCGCGCGACGTGAGCACCGTCCCCGCGCGTAGCGCCGTCTCGCCGCGCGCGATGTCGGTGCCGGCATAGCTCACGTTCTCGCCCGCTGTCACCGGCCGGCGAATCTCGAGCGTGTCGTTCGACGCGTCCGAATGCTCGATCATCAGCACGGCGTCGGCGCCGCGCGGCAGCATGCCCCCGGTGGCGATCGGGGTGGCGCGACCGGTCGCCACCGCAATCGCCGGCACGATGCCCGGCGACAGCACCTCGCGGTTCAGGCGCACGTGGCGGGGCTGCTCTTCCATCGCGCCGAAGCTGTCGCTCGCGACCAGCGCGAAGCCGTCGACGTTCGAGCGATCGAAGGCGGGCACGTCCACCGGTGCGACGAGGTCGGTGGCGAGCACGCGCCCCAAGGCGTCGCCCAGGGCCACGGACTCGCTGCCGAGCGGCCCCAGGCGAAGGTGCCGGCGGAAGCGCGCGGTCGCCTCGTCGCGCGTGATGACGTCGAGGAACTGCGTCTGCGCAATCTCGGGCCTGGACGGTGTCATGGGGATCGATGTCAATCGTAGAGGTAGACCACGACTTCGCTGCCCGGTGCCGCGCCTTCGCTTTCGGCGGGCACGATCACGAAACCGTCGGCGCGTGTGGTCGAGGAGAGGATCGACGCGCCAGAGAGCGCGAGCGGCTCGGCCTCGTCGCCTGCAACGCGCACGCGGCAGTAGTCGACGCGACCGATCGCGGAGACGATCTTGCGCGCGAGGGTCGCGCGACGCGTCCGGTGCGGCCACGCGGCGGGTAGGCCGGCCATGATGCGGATCGCGCGTCCCGCGAAGAAGTCGTAGGCGCACAGGCAGGAGACCGGATTGCCGGGCAGCAGGAACACCAGCGTCGCGCCGATGCGTCCCATCCCGGCCGGGCTCGACGGCCGCATGGCCACGCCGTGAATGCCGATCTCTCCCGCCTCGGCCAGCAGGCGCGGGGCATGATCCTCGCTGCCCACGCTCGATCCGCCGGAGACGAGCACCACGTCGGCACCCGGTGCGGTGAGGGCGTCGCGGATGGCGGCGGGATCGTCGCCGGTGCGCAACGCTTCGGCGACGAGGCCGCCGTCGCGCGCGACGAGACCGCGGATCATGTACGAATTCGCATCGTAGATCTCGTGCACGCCCTTGGGCTCGCCGGGCGCCACGACCTCGTTGCCGGTGGTGACGATGCGGATGCGGGGTTGCCGCACCACGTCGATCTCGGCCTGCCCGAGCGATGCGACGAGCCCCACGTCCTGCGGACGCAGGCGGCGGCCGGCAGCGAGCGCGGTAGCGCCCACGGTCACGTCCTCGCCCCGATGCGCGACGTGCTGTCCGGGCGCCACGGGTCGCGTGATCTCGATCGCGCCGTTCGCCTCGCTCGCGTACTCCGCCGGCACCACCGCGTCGACCCCCGGGGGAACCGGAGCGCCGGTCATGATGCGGATCGCCGTGCCGCGCGCCACGTCATGGGTCACCGCCCGCGCCGGCAGTGCCTGTCCGGACACGGCAAACGCGATGGGGTTGTACTCCGTGGCGCCCGCGGTCTCCTCGCCGCGCAAGGCGTAGCCGTCCATCGCCGCCCGGTCGAACCCCGGGACGTCGATGGCGGCCACGACGTCGCGCGCGAGCACGCGCCCCACGGCGCGCTCGAGGCTCACCGGCTCGCCGGCTTGCCGCTGCGCGTGCCGGTCGACCCATTCGAGCGCGGCCGGAACCTCGCTGCGCTGTCGAAAGCCTTTCATGCGGACGTCGGACGCCACGGCTGGCCTGCATTCATCCGGTTCCATGCCTGGAGGGTCATTCTAGAAGATCGGTCATCGGGGCTGCCCCACGTTGTGGTGGTCGCGCCGCGAGCCGTTTCACCGGGGCCGCCGGAGCCGGAAGCGCAAGGTATCGTACGGATTGCATAAGAATGCAGTGATAATGCACCTTTTGCACACCCCGCACCCGTGGAGACCTTCTCGGACAGCCTGGGCGTCGCGACGAGGCTCATCTTCGACTTCGACCCCAAGCTCGTGGCCATCGTCGAGCTGTCGCTGCGGGTGAGCCTGACCGCGACCTTCTTCGCCGCATGCATCGGATTGACGCTGGGCGCCAGCATCGCGGTCGGCCGCTTCCCGGGCCGGCACGCGTTGACGGTGGTGCTGAACGCGCTGATGGGCCTGCCGCCGGTCGTGGTGGGACTCATCGTGTACCTGCTGTTGTCGCGCGCCGGACCGCTGGGTTCCTTCGGCATCCTGTTCACGCCCACGGCGATGGTCATCGCGCAGACCATCCTGATCGTGCCGATCATCGCCGCCCTGTCGCGCCAGATCATCGCCGACGCCTGGTCCGAGTACCGCGAGCAGCTCACCTCGCTCGGCGCCGGAACGGGGAGCGCCGCGCTGACGCTCGCGTGGGATACGCGATTCTCGCTCGCCACCGTGCTGCTCGCGGGGTTCGGGCGCGCCGCAGCGGAGGTGGGTGCCGTGATGATCGTTGGCGGCAACATCGACGGCGTGACGCGGGTCATGACCACGACCATCGCGCTCGAGACCAGCAAGGGCGACCTGCCGCTCGCGCTCGGGCTCGGCCTCGTGCTCATCGCGATCGTGCTCCTGCTCAATATCGCCGCCCAGTACATCCGGGAATGGGCGCGCCTGCACCATGGCTGAGGGGGACGGCCTCCGGGAATGGGCCCGCCTGCGCCATGGCTGAAGGAGACGACTCCCACGCCCGCCACGCTCACGGCCCCCCGAGGGGGGCGGGCCTCTCCTCGGGGCAGCCCGTCGATGTTGCGGCCACGGCCGGCCTGCCGATCGTGTGCCGCGACGTCGACGTCGGGCACAACGGCGTGCGCATCCTCGCCGACGTCGACCTCACGATCACGAGCGGATCGTTCACCATGGTCATCGGTCCCAACGGTGCGGGCAAGAGCACGCTGCTGCGCCTGTTGCACGGCCTGGTGGCGCCCAGTCGCGGCAGCATCCGCTGGGGTGCGCACGCGAAACGGCCGCCCGGACAGGCGATGGTCTTCCAGCGGGCGATCCTGCTGCGGCGCTCCGCCGCCGCCAACGTTCGCTACGCGCTTCGGCTCGCGGGCGTGCGCTGCGCCGCAGCGGATGCACGCATCGACGACGCGCTCGCCGAAGTGGGATTGCGCGCGCTCGCGGCGCGCCCGGCGCGCGTGCTGTCCGGCGGCGAGCAGCAGCGCCTCGCGCTGGCCCGTGCGTGGGCGCTGCGGCCGGAGGTGCTCTTCCTCGACGAGCCCACCGCGAGCCTCGATCCCAAGGCCACCCGCGCCGTGGAGGACATCGTGCGCAGCATCCACGGCCGCGGGACCACCGTCGTGATGACGACGCACAACCTCGCGCAGGCGCGGCGCCTCGGGCAGGACGTGATCTTCATGCAGGACGGGCGGCAGATCGAGCACTCGCGAGCTGCCGGGTTCTTTGTCTCGCCGCGGACACCCGAAGCCGCGGCATTCCTGGAAGGAGAACGATTGTGATGCGACGTCGATGGGTCATGGCGCTGTTCGGCTTGCTGTTCGCCGCGGGCGCGCTCGCGCAGGAGAAGTTCATCGTGGTGGCGTCGACGACGTCCACCGAGCAGTCCGGGCTGTTCAGCCACCTGTTGCCCGAGTTCGAGAAGGACACGGGCATCAAGGTGCGCGTGGTGGCGCTCGGGACCGGGCAGGCGCTCGACATGGCGCGGCGCGGTGACGCCGACGTCGTGTTCGTGCACGACACCGCCGCGGAGGAGAAGTTCGTGGCCGAGGGCTTTGGCGTGAAGCGCTTCCCGGTCATGTACAACGACTTCGTCCTGGTCGGGCCGAAGAGCGACCCCGCGAAGATCGCCGGCGGCCACGACATCCTCGCGGCGTTGCGCAAGATCGCGGATGCGCAGGCGCCGTTCGTGTCGCGCGGCGACAAGAGCGGCACGCACGCGGCAGAGTTGCGCTACTGGAAGGCCGCGGGCGTGGACCTCGACGCGAAGAAGGGCCCCTGGTATCGCGACACCGGATCCGGCATGGGTCCCACACTCAACACCGCCTCGTCGATGAACGGCTACGTGCTGACCGACCGCGGCACCTGGCTCGCCTTCAGGAATCGCGGCGACCTCGCGATACTCGTGGAAGGCGACAAGCGCCTCTTCAACCAGTACGGCGTGATGCTCGTCAATCCCGCGAAGCATCCGCACGTGAAGAAGGACCTCGGCCAGCAGTTCATCGACTGGCTGGTCTCGGCCAGGGGCCAGCAGGCGATCGCGAGCTACAAGGTGGGCGGCGAGCAGCTGTTCTTTCCCAACGCGGGCAAATCCTGAGGTGCGTCGGTTGGCCCCCGGGGCGCCGCCAGCGATGACGGGGGCCGCCACCGCCCGGCAACCGGCAAGCGTCTACGCTGCGGGCAGCCTGCGCGCACCGCTCACCGCGATCGCAGCGGCGTTCGAGCAGGCCACCGGGCCGCCGGTGATGCTCACCTTCGGGCCGTCGGGCCTGCTGCGCGACCGCATCGTCGCGGGCGAGCCCGCAGACATGCTGGCCTCCGCCAACGTCGAGCACCCGGAGGCCCTGGTGCAGGGCGGCTGGTCCGCGGCAGTGGTGCACTTCGCGCGCAACGAGCTGTGCGCGCTTGCGCACCCGCGCATCGGCGCCACCCCGGCGAACGTGCTCGCCGTGCTGCTCGACCCGCGATGGAAGCTCGGAACCTCGACGCCGAAGGCCGATCCCTCAGGCGACTACGCGTGGGACGTCTTCCGGCGTGCGGACGCGGTGCAGCCGGGCTCGTTCGCGGTGCTGAGCGCGAAGGCGAAGCAACTCACGGGCGGACCGCAGTCGTCGCCCGCTCCGCCGAACAGGAGCGTGTACGCGCTGCTGGTCGCCGACGGCGAGGCGGACGTCTTCCTCACGTACTGCACGAACGCGCAGCAGGCGATCGCCGAGATGCCGTCGCTGGTGAGCGTGCGCCTGCCCCCGGAGCTTCGCGTGAGTGCGGTGTACGGGCTCACGGTGCGCAAGGACGCCCCGGCGGCGGCGCGCGCGTTCGCGGACCATCTCGCCTCGACCGAGGGGCAGGCGCGCCTCGCGGCATTCGGATTCGCGGCGCCATGACCTTTGCCGTGCCGACGCCACGCTGTCCACGTTGTATGGCGTCGCGCTGCAGGTGGTCGAGATCGGCGGCGTGCGCCGGGTACTCCCGGTCACGCGTTGAAGACGATGCGGCCGGTCTGCGTGACGTCGTATCCGCCGAGTGCGGCGGCGTGCTCCCGGAATTCGACCATGCGCGTGAACGCCAGCAGTGCCTGCATCGGCGGCTCGAAGTAGTCGCGCCGGCGCAGCGCGAGGTCGAAGCGCTCCGTCGCGAGCGGGACGAACGCGAGCCCGTGCGCGCGCGCGGCCGCCTCGATGGCGATGCCCGCGTCGGCCTTGCCGTCACGTATCATCGCCGCGAGATCCGTTTCCGCCTGCGCGGTCCGTGCGACGAACGCAAATTTCTCGCGCGTCATGCCGGCCTGCGCCGCGAGATGCGCGAAGAGCTCACGGCTGCCCGATCCGGGCTGGCGCTCGACCACCCGCGACTTGCGCCGCGCGACGTCGGCGAGCGTACGCATCCGGAGCGGGTTGCCGTGCGCAAGCACGAGCCCCTGCACTCGTCGCGCCCATTCGACCACCACGACGTCGTCCCCGGGCAGCCGCGCGCGGACGAGCGGCACGTTGTATTCGCCGGTTGGGACGTCGAGCCAATGCAGCGCAGCGATCGTCGCCGTCCCATCCGCCAGCCGCGCGAGCCCGCCGCTGCTGCCGCAGGCCAGGACCGCGAGGCCGCTGTCGGACGCGCGGACCGCCCATTCGAGCAGCGGATCGTGGCTGCCGGCGATGATCGGAGAAGACGGTTCGCGCGGTGTGCTTGTCCGCGCGCCCTTCGCCCCGAGCCACGCCTCGATCTGGGCGCGCGGAAAGAGAAGCTTTCCGGTGGCGCGCACGTGCGGCAGCGCATCGGCCTTCACGAGGTCGTAGATGCGCCGCTCCTTGAGGCGCAGGTACGCCGCGACCTCGCGCGTATCCATCATGGCGGATGCGGGCGTACGCGGGTCCGGCGGGCGCTTGCTCATTGCAGGAGATGCTTGGGGCGTAAGCGGGGGACGTGGCTTCGGCGGGGTGGAGAAGGTGCCGCCGATCGCGGAGCCCGCAGTTCGTGGCACATGGTGGCGGAGTGTATGATCGGCGCGGGGGCGTGAGAAATGTCGGGTGCGAGTCATATCATGACGACGGGCAGCGCGCATGCCAAGCCAGGCGAGACGCACCGGGAGGGTTGTCACGTCGACGGCGCTGCCGTCGCCGCTTCAGGCGCCGCCGCCGCAGCCGCTTGCGATGCCGCCATAGCAGCTTGCGCAAGGCTGTGGCCGGTGGCAAACCGGTGACCGCCCGGGCATCGACGTCATGGAACCCTTGTATTTCGCAGTCGACGTCGTCATGGAGCGGATCGCTCTCCACAATCGCTGGACGTCCGACCAGTGGCGTCCGGCCTCCGTCGAACCCATCGTGGCAGGACGCGCCCGGCGAATGGATCCTGTTCGCATCGAGGACTCGGAGGAGCGCACGCGGTGGCGATTCGCGGGCCGGGAGCTCGAGTTGCACCCCAGCGAGGCCGAAGGCTTCTTCCTCAACGTCACGTCGGAACCGCCCGTGGTGTTCGTGATGTGGCGGATGCGGGAGGACGACCTGCAGCCGGCGGCCGAGCCCGTCATCCTCACGCTGAGCTACAACGAGGCTGGACGCTTCATGGACGGCGGCGAGCGTGTCGATCCCGTCCCCATGCATCCCGTCATTCGCGATTGGCTGGCGGCGTACGTGGCGGTGCATTACAAGCCCGAGCCCAGGAAGAAAGTGCGCCGCAACGACCCTTTCGTCGACGGTGCGTTCCGCAAGGGCTCGTGACGATGGACGATCCGAATTTCCTCGCGAGGTGGTCGCGCCGCAAGCACGAAGCCGCGAGGGGAGCGCCGGACCCGGTCGAGCCGCCGGCGCCCGTTGCAGCGGCGCCGGCGGCCGTTGCAGCAACGCCAGCGCCGGCGCCCGTTGCAGCGACGCCGGCTGTCGTCGACCCCGCGGCTGTCGAGCCGCCACCGTTGCCTCCGCTCGAGTCCCTCACCATCGACTCGGACTTCCTGCCGTTCCTCTCGGAGAAGGTCGACGAGTCGGTGAAGCGTGCCGCACTGCGCAAGCTCTTCAGTGATCCGCGCTTCAACGTGATGGACGGGCTCGACATCTACATCGACGACTACACGAAGCCCGACCCGATGCCGGAAGGGATGCTCGACAGGCTCGCCGGTGTCTACAAGGCCTTCGAGGAAAGGGCTGCCGAGGTAGAACCTCCTCGGGTCGTGGCCGGGGCGCAGCCCGAGCCGCCCGCCGTGTCCGTGGAGCCACAGGCTGCGGCGCCGCAGGTTGCGACGCCACAGGCCGCGGCGGCGCCACAGATCGCGGCGCCACAGGTCGCGGCGCCCGAGGTTGCAACACCCGAGGTTGCGACACCCAGGATTGCGACATCCGAGATCGCGGAGGCGGGGGTCAATGAGCATAGCGGATAAGCCGCTCCTTCTCTGCAACTGCAACCACACCATGCCGCTCGACGGCGCGGTGCTCGCGCGCGCCCTCGGCCGGGCCGCGCCGGCTCGCGTGCACTCGATGATGTGCCAGCGCGAGCTCGCGCTGTTCAAGGACGCCGCGCAAGGCGATGTCGTGGTCGCCTGCACGCAGGAACAGCGCCTGCTGGGTGAAGTCGCCGAAGAGGGGGCCCGCGCGCAGGAGATCCGCTTCGTCAACATTCGCGAGACCGCAGGGTGGTCCGCCGAGGCCACCTTCGCGACACCGAAGATCGCGGCACTGCTCGCCATGGCCGCCCTGCCGGATCCCGAGCCGGTCCCCAGCGTGAGCTATGCATCCGGTGGGCACTTGCTCATCGCCGGCCCGCTCGACGCTGCCCTCTACTGGGCAGACGCATTGCAGGAGCACCTGCCGGTGACGGTGCTGGCGAGCGGACGCGCGTTCGGCACGGCCCTGCCCGCCGAACGGGCCTATCCCGTCCATACCGGAAAGATCACGGCACTGCACGGGTGGCTCGGTGCCTTCGAAGCGGCATGGTCGCAGGAGAATCCGATCGACCTCGACCTGTGCACCCGCTGCAACGCCTGCCTGCGCGCGTGCCCCGAGAATGCGATCGACGAGAGCTACCAGGTCGACCTCGACCGGTGCCGGGCCCACCGTGCGTGCGTGACCGCGTGCGGCGCAGTGGGCGCGATCGACTTCGAACGCCGGGACAGCGCACGCTCGGCGAGCTTCGACCTCGTGCTCGACCTGCATGCGCGCCCCTGGTTCGCACAGCATCAGCCGCCGCAGGGGTATTTCCGCCCCGGCGCCGACCCGGTGGCGCAGGCCAGGGCCGTTGCGGAACTCGTGCACTTCAAGGGCGAGTTCGAGAAGCCCAGGTTCTTCCGCTTCGAGGGCTCGCTGTGCGCCCATGCACGCTCGCGCATCGAAGGGTGCAACAAGTGCATCGACGTGTGCTCCGCGCTCGCGATTCGCGCCGACGGCGACCGCGTCGCGATCGAGCCCCACCTGTGCGTCGGCTGCGGCGCCTGCACCACCGTGTGTCCCTCCGGCGCGATCACCTACGCATATCCTTCCGTGCCGGACCTCGCGACGCGCCTGCGCACCTTGCTTGCGACCTACCGCATGGCGGGCGGGCGCGATGCCTGCCTGCTGTTCCATGCCGAGGATGCGCGGGGGGCGATTGCGCGCTTCGCACGCCGCGACCGGGGCCTGCCGGCGCGTGTGATTCCGATCGAGATCCAGCACATCGCCTCCGTCGGCCTCGACGTGTGGCTCGCCGCCCTTGCGTGGGGCGCCTCCGGGGTCGCAGTGCTGTCCACGGGCGAGGAGGCGCCGCAGTATCGCGAAGCCATCGGTTTCGAGATGTCGGTGGCCGAGGCGATCGCGCAGGGTATGGGCTACCAGGGCGAGCACTTCCGCATCGTCGACGCGGCGTCGATGGGGACGCTCTGGGACTGGGTTCCGGCGCTCGGGCCGCGGGTGGAGGCGACGTTCCTCGCCGCGCCCGAGAAGCGCACGACGGCGTGGCTTGCCATCGACCACCTCGTCGCGCACGCGCCCACGCCGCGCGACGCGATCCCCTTGCGCTCAGGAGCGGCGTTCGGTGGCATCGTGATCGACCCCGCCAAGTGCACGACGTGCCTCGCCTGCGTGGGATCGTGCCCCGAGGGCGCGCTGAGCGACGGCGTCGACTTGCCGCAGGTGCGGCTCGTCGAGTCGAGATGCGTGCAGTGCGGCATCTGCGCCGCGACCTGCCCGGAGGATGCCATTCGGCTGGTGTCGCGCCTCGACACGACCCCCGCCGCGCGCCAGCCGCGAATGCTCAACGAGGCGGCGGTCGCGAGTTGCACGCGCTGCGGCAAGCCGCTCGGCACGCAGAAGATGATCGACACGATGCTCGCCAAGCTCACCGGCCACTCCATGTTTGCCGCGCCCGGCGCGCTCGAGCGGCTGCGCATGTGCGCCGACTGCCGCGTCATCGACATGATGCAGGGCATCGACAAGTCGTGACGGCGTCGAAGCTCGCCTCGTACCCGGCGCTTGCGGAGGAGGACAGCACGCGGGCGGCGTTCTACGCGCTGCTCGGCCGCCTCTATACGGCCGCGCCCGACGCGCCGCTGCTTGCCGCGATCGGCGCGTCGGACCTTTGGCCCGACCCCGAGTCGAACGCCCTCGCCGACGCCTGGAATCGCCTCGTGCTCGCCAGTCGCGTCATGGATGCCGAGGCGGCCGAGCAGGAGTACACCGACCTCTTCGTCGGGGTCGGCAAGGCGGAGTGCGACCTCCACGCCTCGCACTGGATGCCGCCGGCGATGCGGCGACCGCTGGTCGCGGTTCGCGCGGAGCTCGCGTCGCTCGGGCTCGCGCGCAAGGACGCGTCCGCCGTCTACGAAGATCACCTGGGGGCGCTGTGCGAGGCGATGCGCGCGCTCATCGCCGGGACGGCAGGCACCGCGCCGCAGACCGTCGCCGTGCAGAAGACCTTCTTCGATGGCCATTTGGGGGGCTGGGTGGACCGATGCTGCGACGCAATACGTGCCTGCCCGATTGCCAACTACTATGCTCGCGTAGCAGAATTCACCAGCAGCTTCGTGGCGATCGAACGTGATTCGTTCGCCATCGAATGACAAAGAGGCTGATGCCGCCACGAGGCAGCACCCATCTTCGGAGGTCCGCATGAGCAAGCCGCGTTCGCACGCCGACACGCACGCCAGCCCCCCTGCCACGGATGTCCGGCGGCGCCGTTTCATCCTGGCGCTGGGCGCAGGCGGCGCGGGTGTCGCCGCTGCCGCCACGCCGGTCACGGCGCCGATCGAGGCCGCGACCCCGCCTGCGCAGGATGCGGGCGGATACCGCTTGACCGACCATATCCGTGACTACTACGCCACCGCGCGCCTGTAGGAGGAAGCCATGCTGCTGACCCGCAAGTCGGACATTGCCCCGACCCGCGGCGCGCGTCTTGCGCGTCTGGGAGCCCGCGTCTCCACCGTGGACCGGCGCACCTTCCTCAAGCGCTCCGGGCTCGCCGCTGGCGTCGGCGCATTCGCGAGCCAGCTCCCGTATGGCGCGATCGGTACCGCCGAAGCGCAGAAGGAGGGGGGCGCCGTCAAGGTCGAGAAGAAGCGCACCGTTTGCACGCACTGCTCGGTCGGCTGCGCGATCGATGCCATCGTCGAGAACGGCGTGTGGACGCGCCAGGAGCCGGTGTTCGAGTCACCTCTCAACCTGGGCTCGCACTGCGCCAAGGGCGCCGCGGCGCGCGAGCACGGCATCATCGAGCACTCGCGCCGGCTGAAGACGCCGATGAAGCTCGTCGACGGCAAGTGGACCCGCATCTCCTGGGACCAGGCCATCAACGAGGTCGGCGACCGTATCCTCGCCATCCGGAAGGAGTCGGGACCCGATGCCGTCTACTGGATCGGCAGCTCCAAGCACAGCAACGAGCAGGCGTATCTCATGCGCAAGTTCGTGTCGTTCTTCGGCACCAACAACTGCGATCACCAGGCGCGCATCTGCCACTCGACGACGGTCTCCGGCGTGGCCAACACCTGGGGTTACGGCGCGATGACCAACTCGTACAACGACATGCAGAATACCAAGTGCGCGTTGTACATCGGCAGCAACGCGGCCGAGGCGCACCCGGTGTCGATGCTGCACATGCTGCACTCGAAGGAAAACGGCGCCAAGCTGATCGTGGTGGATCCGCGCTTCACGCGCACCGCCGCCAAGGCCGACGAATACGTTCGTATCCGCTCCGGCACCGACATCCCGTTCCTGTTCGGCCTCCTCTATCACATCTTCAAGAACGGCTGGGAGGACCAGAAGTACATCGACGACCGTGTCTACGGCATGGACAAGGTCAAGGCCGACGTCATGGCCAAGTGGACGCCGGACAAGGTCGAGGAGGTCTGCGGCGTCACCGAAGCGCAGATGGCCAAGGTCGCCGAAATGATGGCGAAGAACCGCCCGTCCACCATCGTGTGGTGCATGGGCCAGACCCAGCACTCGATCGGCAACGCCATGGTGCGCGCCTCGTGCATCGTGCAGCTGGCGCTCGGCAACATCGGCGTGTCGGGCGGCGGCGCGAATATCTTCCGTGGCCACGACAACGTGCAGGGGGCCACCGACATCGGTCCGAACCCCGATTCGCTGCCGGGCTATTACGGCCTGTCCGCGGGCTCCTGGAAGTTCTTCGCGGGCGTGTGGGATGTCGACTACGAGTGGATCAAGAAGCAGTACGCCGAAGGCATGATGGAGAAGCCCGGCACCACGGTGTCGCGCTGGATCGACGCGGTCACGTATCCCAACGACACGATCGACCAGGGTCCCAACGTGCGGGCGATGGTGTATTGGGGACACGCGCCCAACAGCCAGACGCGAGGCAAGGAGATGGTCGAGGCGATGAAGAAGCTCGACCTCATGGTGGTGATCGATCCCTATCCGTCGGCCACCGCGGCGATGTGCGCCATGGTGCGCAAGGACGGCGTGTACCTCTTGCCGGCGTGCACGCAGTTCGAGACGTCGGGATCGGTGACGGCGTCCAACCGCTCCCTGCAATGGCGCGAGAAGGTGATCGAGCCGCTGTTCGAGAGCAAGCCGGACCACACGCTCATGACGAAGTTCGCCGAGAAATTCGGTTTCAAGAACGAGCTCGTCAAGAACTACGAGATGAAGAAGGACAAGGACGGCTGGGACGAGCCCACGCCCGAGTCCATCCTGAAAGAGATCAACCGCTGCACCTGGACCATCGGCTATACCGGGCAGTCGCCGGAGCGCCTGAAGTTGCACATGCAGCACATGTCCACGTTCGACGTGAAGACCCTGCGCGCGCGTGGGGGCCCTTGCGACGGCGACTACTTCGGCCTGCCGTGGCCCTGCTACGGGACGGCCGAGATCAAGCATCCCGGCTCGCCCAATCTTTACCAGACGTCGCGCCACATGATGGACGGCGGCGGCTGCTTCCGCGCGAACTTCGGCGTCGAGCGTGACGGCGTCTCGCTGCTCGCGGCCGACGGCTCGTATCCCAAGGGCGGTGAGCTCACGATGGGCTACCCCGAGTTCGACCACGTGCTGCTGAAGAAGCTCGGCTGGTGGGACGACCTCACCGACGACGAGAAGAAGCATGCCGACGGCAAGAACTGGAAGACGGACGTGTCGGGCGGCATCCAGCGCGTTGCGATGAAGCGCGGCTGTCATCCGTTCGGCAACGCGAGGGCGCGGGCGATCGTATGGAACTTCCCCGACGGCATTCCGCAGCACCGCGAGCCACTGTACTCGCCGCGTCCGGACATGGTCGCGAAGTATCCGACGCACGACGACAAGAAGGTCTTCTGGCGCTTGCCGACGCAGTTCAAGTCGCTCCAGGACAAGAACGTCGCCGACAAGGTCGCCGAGAAGTTCCCGCTGATCCTGACCTCGGGACGGCTCGTCGAGTACGAGGGCGGCGGCGACGAGACGCGCTCCAACCCGTGGCTCGCCGAGCTCCAGCAGGAGAATTTCGTCGAGATCAATCCCAAGGACGCCAACGACCGCGGCGTCAGGGACGGCGAATACGTGTGGGTGCGCACGCCCACCGGTGCGGAGATTTCGGTCAAGGCCCTGGTCACCGATCGCGTGGGTCCGGGCACGACGTTCATCCCGTTCCATTTCGCGGGCTGGTGGATGGGCAAGGACATGCTCCAGTACTACCCGGAAGGCGCGGCGCCCATCACGCGCGGCGAGGCCGTCAACACCGCGACGACGTACGGATACGACGTGGTGACGATGATGCAGGAAACGAAGACGACGCTCTGTCAGGTCGCGAAGCAGGCGTGAGGAGGCGACCATGGCTCGAATGAAATTCATCTGCGATGCCGAGCGCTGCATCGAGTGCAACGGCTGCGTCACCGCCTGCAAGCAGGAGAACGAGGTCCCTTGGGGCGTGAATCGCCGGCGCGTGGTGACGATCAACGACGGCGTGCCCGGCGAGCGTTCGATGTCGGTCGCCTGCATGCATTGCTCGGATGCGCCCTGCATGGCGGTGTGCCCCGTCGACTGCTTCTACCACACCGAGGAAGGCGTCGTGCTGCACGACAAGGACCTGTGCATCGGCTGCGGCTACTGCTTCTACGCGTGTCCGTTCGGCGCGCCGCAGTTCCCGCAGTCCGGGGCATGGGGCATGCGCGGCAAGATGGACAAGTGCACGTTCTGCGCGGGCGGGCCGGAGGAGAACGGGTCCGAAGCCGAGTTCAGCAAGTATGGCCGCAACCGTCTCGCCGAGGGCAAGCTGCCCGTCTGCGCGGAGATGTGCTCGACCAAGGCGCTGCTCGCAGGCGACGGCGGTGTCATTGCCGACATCTTCCGCCAGCGCGCGGTCGTGCGCGGCAAGGGCACCGAGGTGTGGGGATGGGCGACCGCCTACGGCCGCCCCGAGACGCCAAGTGGCGGGACGCCGCCGCCCGGCGCCCCGTCGGGTGCGCCGCCGGCGCGCAGCGGAGGCAAGTCGTGAGTGCCCGCGCGCAGTTCCGGGCGCTCATCGCGGCCAGTGCGCTGGCGGTTCTCGCGCTCGCGGGCTGCGGCGAGCGGCCGCAGGTCATCGTCTACAAGCAGGGCACGTATCAGGGCAAGCCCGACCAGGCGCCGTATGCCATGGCGCCGTGGAACGGCGACAGGGCGAAGTGGGAGCGCGAGGTTCGCAACCGCACGCAATATCAGAACGAGTATCGCCGCATAGGCTCGTAGGAGACCGCACATGCGCAAACCTCTTCATGCGGCGATGCGCTGGCTCGCGGCGATCGCGTGCGCCGTCGCTGTCGTGGCGCAGGCACAGTCCCCGGCCCTGAACCCGGAACAGGCCGAGGCGGCGAAGCGGCAGCAGGTGCAGCAACAACGCCAGCCCCTCAACAACCAACCCGTGTGGAGCGAAGTGCGCTCCGGTGCACCGGGGATCACGACCGTGCGCGGCCGCGAGACCAACGTGCTCATCCAGTCGCAGGGCCAGACGTGGCGCGCGGCGCGCGTTCCCGCCGCGAGCGTGGGTGGCTTCCTGTTCGCGTTCGCGCTCGTGCTGCTGGGCGCGATCTATCTCTGGCGCGGGCCCATACGCGTGAAGGGCGCGCCGTCGGGACGCCTGATCGAGCGCTTCACGCTCGTGGAGCGAACGGTGCACTGGATCGTCGCCATTGCCTTCACGACGCTCGCCGTCACCGGATTGCTCGTCACGTTCGGCAAGTACGTGCTGCTGCCGGTCACGGGCCATGCGCTGTTCTCGTGGCTCGCCACCGGGGCCAAGTTCCTGCACAACTTCATCGGGCCGGTGCTCGCGATCGTCCTGCCGATCATGATCGCGCTGTTCCTGCACGAGAACATCCTCCGCAAGTACGACTGGGACTGGCTCAGGAAGGGCGGCGGCATGCTTACCGGCAGGCACGTGCCTGCGGGCAAGGCCAATGGCGGCCAGAAGCTCCTGTTCTGGCTCATGGCCGTCGCGGCGGGAATCACGCTGGTCGTGACTGGCCTCATCCTCAACTTCCCGAACTTCGACCAGACCCGATCGACGATGCAGGTCGCCAACATGATCCACATGGTGGTGGGGGTGCTCGCGTCCTGCCTGCTGGCGGGTCACATCTACCTCGGCACGATCGGCGTGAAGGGTGCGCTGCAGGCGATGACGACCGGCTACGTCGACGAAACGTGGGCACGGGAGCACCACGAGTACTGGTACAACGAGGTCAGGTCGGGAAATGCAGTGGGCGACGGGGCACCGCCGGCTGGGGTGCATCGGACCGCGTGACCGGGGCGGTGAACAGGATCGACGGAGGAATGACGTCATGAATGCCGCGCGCGTGTTGGTGGCAGCGGGAGTTGTACTGGCCTCGTTCGGGATTGCGACGGCGAAGCTGCCGCCGCCTCCGCCGATGACCGACGCCCAGAAGGCCGCGGCGGAGGAGGCGAAGGCCAAGGCCGCCGCCGCTGCCGCGACGGCGGCGGCCGAGCTTGCCGCCGCCCAGGATCACGTCGTGGCCCGTTACTTCGCGGACATGAAGGCCAAGGGCAAGCAGGTGCCTGCGCCGCAGACGGGGGCACGCCCTGCGGCGGCGGACGCCAAGGCGGCACCCGCGAGGTAGCGCAAAGGCGGGAGGGCAGGGGCGCACGCCACCTCCCGAGCGAACCTGTCGCGTTCGCGCGGCATGCCGACGCTCGTTGTCGAAGCCGGGTTCGGCACGCCAGTGCATATGGCGCAAAGGGTGCGAAGCGCATAGGCTTGCCTCATTCGCGGCCCGGCTGTCGCCTCGTTCTTCATCGCTCCGTCATATGACCACTACTCTCGACGCCCCGGCGTCCGCTCCGCTTGGCTCGCCCGATGACATGCGGAAGGCGCTGCGCCGAAAGGGCAAGCTCAAGGGCCGGCAGCCGGATCCGGCCTCGACCGCCGAAGTGCAGGCGCTGGTCGGTCCGGGCCCGTACCGGCGGGATCTGCTCATCGAGTACCTCCACCGGATCAACGACGCCTGGCGGGGCCTTCGCGAGCGTCACCTCGTGGCGCTTGCGCGCGAGATCAATGTGCCGATGGCGGAAGTGTTCGAGGTGGCGACCTTTTACCACCACTTCGAACTGTTGCGGGACGATGCGGCTCCGGCCGCCGTCACGGTTCGCGTTTGCAACGGGCTGTCGTGTGAACTGGCGGGCGCCAAGGCGCTCCTGGAGAGACTGCCGGCAATCCTCGGGACCGACGTTCGTGTGATCGCCGCGCCGTGCGTCGGCCGTTGCGATCAGGCGCCCGCCGCGATCGTCGAACAGCATCCGGTGATGCGTGCGGATGGGGCCGCGGTGCAGGCCAGCGTGGAGCGGCGACTGACACGACATCCGTTTCCTGACGACGATGCGCAGTTCGATCCGGCATCTTCAGGCCCGGGTGCGATCGTTACCGGCGGCGATGTCGCGCCCCCGTATGTCGGCTACGACGCCTACCGAAAGGAGGGCGGGTATCGCCTGGCAGCGAGGGTGGCATCGGGCGAGGTGTCCGCCGACGACATTCTCGCGGCGATGACGGACTCGGGTCTGCGCGGACTGGGCGGCGCGGGCTTTCCTACGGGTCGCAAGTGGGGCATCGTCCGGCAGCAGATGGCGCCACGTCTGCTGGCGGTCAACATCGACGAGGGCGAGCCGGGAACGTTCAAGGATCGGGTGTATCTCGAGCGGGACCCGCATCGCTTCATCGAAGGCCTGTTGATCGCGGCGGCAGTGGTCGGCATCGAGACCTGCTACATCTATCTGCGTGACGAGTACCACGGCTGCCGCGCGATCCTCGAGCGCGAGTTGCAGCGTCTCGCGGAGGATCCCCCATGCGCGCTTCCCCGCATCGAGCTCAGGCGGGGGGCGGGTGCCTACATATGCGGTGAGGAATCGGCGCTCATCGAAAGCATCGAGGGCAAGCGAGGGGAGCCGCGCATGCGCCCGCCCTATATCGCGCAGATCGGCCTCTTCGGCCGGCCGACCCTCGAGCACAATCTGGAAACGCTGTACTGGGTCCGCGACATCGTCACCCGTGGCGCGGGCTGGTTCGCCAGCTTCGGCCGCCATGGTCGCACCGGACTGCGATCGTTCAGCGTCAGCGGCCGTGTCCGCGAGCCCGGCATGAAGCTGGCGCCCGCGGGGATCACGGTACGCGAGCTGATCGACGAGTTCTGCGGCGGCATGCTCCCGGGACATGAGTTGTACGCCTACCTGCCGGGCGGCGCGTCGGGGGGAATCCTCCCGGCGAGCATGGGCGACATCCCCCTCGATTTCGACACTTTGCAGCCGCATGGCTGCTTCATCGGATCTGCCGGGGTGATCGTGCTGAGCCAGCATGACACGGCCCGCAATGCGGCGCTCAACATGATGCGCTTCTTCGAGCATGAAAATTGCGGGCAGTGCACCCCATGCCGGGTCGGAACGGCCAAGGCGGCGGCATTGATGGTTTCCGAGCATTGGGACCATGCCACGCTCGATGACCTGAACCAGGTCATGGCCGATGCCTCCATCTGTGGCCTGGGTCAGGCAGCACCGAATCCGGTGCGCTGCGTACAGAAGCATTTTCCTCACGAGGTCGCTTGATGGGCGTTACCGAGCCGGGCCTGCTTGCGCAAGCGACCGTCGAGTTCGAACTCGACGGCAAGATCGTCCACGCGTTCGAGGGCGAAACCATCCTGCAGGTCGCCGATCGGGTTGGCGTCGCCATTCCACGGTTGTGCTACCTCCCGGGCTACCGTCCCGACGGCAACTGCCGCTCGTGCGTGGTCGAGGTCGAGGGAGAGCGGACGCTGGCTCCGAGTTGCTGCCGGGCGCCCGCGGCAGGCATGAAGGTCCGCGCCACCAGCGAGCGCGCCGTCAAGAGCCAGAAGATGGTGCTCGAGATGCTCTTGTCCGACGTGCCCGCGAACGGCTACAAGTGGATCGGCGACGACCCCGCGCGCCAGCATGGCGAGCTCTCCGATTGGGCGGCGCGGATGGCGGTCGAGGTTCGTCCGGCGCTCGCGGCGATCGCGCGTGCGCAGCCCGCCGCCGATCTGACGCATCCGGCGATGGCCGTGAACCTCGCGGCATGCATCCAGTGCACGCGCTGTGTCCGGGCATGCCGCGAGGAGCAAGTCAACGATGTCATCGGCTATGCCTTCCGCGGGCAGGACAGCGCGATCGTCTTCGATCTTCAGGACGGCATGGGTGACAGCACGTGCGTGGCCTGTGGCGAGTGCGTGCAAGCCTGTCCCACCGGCGCCCTGATGCCGAAGACGCACATCGGGTCGCAAGTGGTGGACCGGAAGGTGGACTCGGTGTGCCCGTTCTGCGGCGTGGGTTGCCAATTGACCTACAACATCAAGGACGAGGTCATCGTCAGCGTCGATGGACGGGACGGCCCCGCGAACCACAACCGCCTGTGCGTCAAGGGCCGTTTCGGTTTCGATTACGTCCATCATCCCCAGCGCCTCACTGTCCCGCTCATCCGCAAGCCGGGCGTGACGAAGGACGCCGATGCCATCCGGGATCCCGCCGACTGGCGCGAGGTCTTTCGCGAGGCAAGCTGGGAGGAGGCGCTCGATTTCGCCGCCGGCAAGCTCGCGTCGCTTCGCGACCGCCACGGCCGCAAGGCGCTGGCGGGCTTCGGCTCGGCCAAGGGCAGCAACGAGGAAGCCTACCTGTTCCAGAAGCTGGTTCGTACCGGCTTCGGCAGCAACAACGTGGACCACTGCACGCGGCTATGCCATGCATCGAGCGTCGCCGCATTGCTCGAAGGCGTCGGATCCGGCGCCGTGAGCAACCAGGTCAGTGATGTCGAGCATGCTGGTCTGATCCTCGTCATCGGATCCAATCCGACGGGGAATCATCCGGTGGCAGCGACGTGGATGAAGAACGCCGCGAAGCGCGGGACCAGGATCGTGCTGGCCGATCCCCGGGTCACCGACCTCGGCCGGTACGCCTGGCGCACGTTGCAGTTCCGGCCCGACACGGATGTCGCCCTGCTCAACGCGCTCATCCATACGGTCATCGACGAGGGGCTGGTCGACGAGGACTTCGTGGCGCGGCGCTCCACCAACTTCGAGGCGCTGAAGGTCAACGTGCAGGGCTACAGCGCCGAGGCGATGGCGCCGATCTGCGGCATTCCGGCCGCGACGATCCGGGAAGTGGCGCGCGCATTCGCCACCAGCAAGGCGTCGATGATCCTCTGGGGCATGGGTGTCAGCCAGCACGTCCACGGTACCGACAATGCGCGCTGCCTGATCGCACTGGCCAGCGTGACCGGCCAGATCGGCAAGCCCGGCAGCGGACTGCATCCGCTGCGCGGCCAGAACAACGTGCAGGGTGCAAGCGACGCCGGGCTCATCCCGATGATGCTGCCCAATTACCAGCGCGTCGACAATCCGGATGCCCACGCGTGGTTCGAGGCGTTCTGGAACACGGAACTCGACGACAAGCCGGGATACACGGTGGTCGAGATCATGCACAAGTGCCTCGCGCCGGACACGGACCCCCACAAGATTCGCGGGATGTACATCATGGGCGAGAACCCCGCGATGAGCGACCCCGATCTCAATCATGCGCGGCACGCATTCGCGTCGCTCGAGCATCTGGTGGTCCAGGACCTGTTCATGACCGAGACGGCCTGGTACGCGGACGTCGTCTTGCCGGCCAGCGCATGGCCGGAGAAGACCGGCACCGTGACCAACACCGATCGCATGGTGCAGATGGGGCGCCGCGCGCTCACACCTCCCGGCGATGCCAAGCCCGACTTGTGGATCATCCAGCAGATCGCCCGGCGGATGGGGCTGCCCTGGAACTATGAAGGCCCGGAGTGCGGCGTGGCCGCGGTCTACGAGGAAATGCGCCAGGCCATGTCGGCGGTCATGGCGGGAATCACCTGGGAAAGGCTCGAGCGCGATTCGAGCGTGACGTATCCATGCCTGTCGGCCGACGACCCCGGCCAGCCGACCGTCTTCATCGATGCGTTCCCGACGCCGGACGGTCGCGTCAGGCTGGTCCCGGCGGACATCATTCCCGCTGCGGAGCGACCGGATGCCCACTACCCGTTCGTGCTCATCACCGGCCGGCAACTGGAACACTGGCACACCGGGAGCATGACCCGGCGAGCGAGCGTGCTCGATGCCATCGAGCCTGTGGCGACCGCGTCGATGAATGGCAGCGACATGCACAAGCTCGGCGTCAATCCCGGCGATGTCATCACCGTCGCATCCCGGCGCGGCGAGGTGGCGATCAGTGTCCGGCGCGATGACGGCACCCCGACCGGCGCCGTGTTCATTCCATTTGCCTACTACGAGGCCGCCGCCAACCTGCTTACCAACCCGACGCTGGATCCCTTCGGCAAGATCCCCGGGTTCAAGTACTGCGCCGTCGCGGTCACGGCAGGTGGCGCTCCGGCAACGATGGCGGGATTCGAGCGCGCGCCGACCGTGGCTTCGGTCGCCTAGGTACCCCCGTGTCGAAATTCGAGACGTCGCTCGCCTTCGAGGCGACCGAGATGTCGGCCATTCCCGGCGCTCCGCGCATCGGGCATGCGAGGCCACCGTTGCTGCGCCAGGTGCAGGTCGTCGATGAATACGGCGAGCGTCGTACCATCGACCTGCCGGCCGAGCGCCCGCTCACCGTGTACGTCGATACCCGCGAACTCGTCACCCTGATGACGCTCGGCGCCTGCGCGGACCTGCTCGTCCTCGGTTACCTGCTGAACCAGGGACTCATCGAACGTGCGGACGAGGTCGACGGCATCGACGTGGACTGGGAGGTGGAGGCTGCGGCAGTCAAGACCCGGGCCGGCGTCGCGAGCTTCGCCGAGAAGACCGCCCGCCGTGTCGTGACGACCGGCTGCGGCCAGGGCACGGTATTCGGCGACGCCATCGCCGAGGTCGATGCCGTGCGGTTGCCGCCGCCCACGTCGGCCCGCATTTCGCAGGCAGCCCTGTTGCAGATCCTCGACCAGATGCGCCTGCGCCAGAGCGTGCACAAGCAGGCGGGATCCGTTCATGGCTGCGCCCTTTTCGACGCCGGCCGGATGCTCGTGTTCGTCGAGGATGTCGGCCGCCACAATGCCATCGACACCATCGCTGGCTGGATGGCGCTGCACGGCGTCGGTGGCGGCGACAAGGTGTTCTACACCACGGGACGACTGACCAGCGAGATGGTGATGAAGTCGGCCAGGATGGGTGTGCCCATCATCATCTCGCGCAACGGCGTGACCGCCATGGGCTACGAACTTGCGACGAGGGTGGGGATGACGCTATTCGGGCGCGCGTCCAACCGTCATTTCATTTGCTACAGCGGTTTCGACCGCTTCGATGCGACGCCGGAACCGAAGCGCCTCGCGCTGCCCGCGGCGACGTCAGCGTGATCGCTCCATCGAGGCTGAAATGATCTCGCGCCAGAGCATCACCGGGATGGTGCTGGCCGGTGGACGGGGAAGCCGCATGGGCGGCGTGGACAAGGGATTGGAAACGCTCGCGGGCCGGCCGCTCGTGCAGCATGCTCTGGATCGCCTGCAGCCGCAGGTCGGAAACCTGCTGATCAACGCCAACCGGCATCTCGACGTCTATGCCCGCTTCGGCCCTCCGGTATGCACCGATGGGAATGACCAATATGCCGGACCACTCGCCGGCGTGCTCGCCGGTCTCGACCGGTGCGAGACCGAGTGGCTGGTGACGGTGCCCTGCGACAGCCCGAATTTTCCCGGCGACCTCGTATCGAGACTGTCGCTTGCGGTGCAGGGGGCGGACCTCGTCATCGCCGTGACCTCCGAGGGTGGCATCATCCGGCGTCAACCGGTGTTCTGCCTGCTGCGTCGTGAGTTGCGCGACGCGCTGTCGAAGTACCTCGACCGTGGCGGCCGCAAGATCGAACCCTGGCTCGATGAGCACGGCTGCAGGGAGGCCCTGTTCGACGACGAATCGGCGTTCTTCAATGCCAATACGCTCGCGGAACTGCGGCTTCTTGGCCGGGCGTGAAGCACAGCGAAGAGCGAGGGAGCGCGACGATCGATCAGGAGGCGATCACCGCTTCGATCTCGGCAAAGGTGCGCGCGATATCGTGCATGGGTTGCTGCGCGATGCCAAGCTGGCGGGCGATCTGGGTAAGGGAGAACACGCCGCGCAGGATGTAGCCGCCGCCATCGTCGTCGGTCTCGACGACCAGGGCGTGCTGGCGCCCCGCCAGGCGCAAGGTGGCGACCACGTCGCCGACACGCACCTGCTGGACGTGGCGCAGATGGAGCACCTCGAAACGGTCGGCCGGGGTCATGATGTCCCGTACCGCCACCTCACTGCGCTGCACGCCGCGAGCCTGCGCCATCTGCATCGGACGTTCGCCCTGGATGTCGGTCGACGTGACGATGCCCATCACCTGGCGGCTGTCCTCGAGCACGAACAGCGAGCGCACGCCCTGCACGATCATCGACCGGTTCGCCTCGTCGACAGTCGCGCCCGGGCCGATGGTGGCGGCGCCGACGCGGCGCAGATCGGTCATCACCTCGGTGGCCGGTGATTCGAGCCGAACCGGGGCGATGGCGTTGGCGTGCGGCAGGTAGTAGTGCTCGGCGGGACGCGCTCGCGCCTGACGCAACGGCGCGTAGCTGCCGGTGGCGCGCAACGGAAGCTCCTCGTGCGGTTCGTCGGCATACGGGTTCCCCTGGAAGAACATGAGCTTGAGGAAGTGATCCTTGCGGGGGACCTCCCCGCGATGGGTGCCGTCCTGCCGGTGATTCGCGTCCTGCTGCGTGCCGGAAGCCGGCGAGGCGGGCGGCGATGGGTCGGTGGCGCGTTGGATCATGACGTGACCTTTCTCGAAGGGCAGGTGCACCGTCCGGTAGCCGCGAGGCGGGAACTACTGCTTGCGACGGGGACGTGATCGGTCTTCGAACACGGATGTGACAACGTCACCCGCAACGAAGTTGCCGGGACGTCATCGATGGTAATCGAAATCGCGACCGCGTCTTCCTTCATCGCGTCGCGCCGGCGTGCACGCTGATCGGCGGATGGCCGCACGCCGCGCGTGACTGGTGGAACCACGTGTGCCGGCGGTGCGCGAAGGGCCGTCGGCCTCCTGGCCTCGATCCGGAAGGATGTGGCGCGAGTCAGGCGGGCAGGATGGCCGTGACGGCGATCACTGGTAGTTGCCGAAGGGCCGGTAGGCGACCACCCGAAGGTCCGGCGTCGACGGAACCTGCGGATCGTACTCGGGGCTGTTCTCGATCTCTTCGCGCGTGATGCCGACCGCGACGGTCCTGGCGCTCCAGTCGACGTTGTCGATGCGCTTCGGCGAGAGCAGAACGTGCTTGCCGGGCCACCAGTTGCGCGTGGCCACCAGCATCATCCTGATCGACCAGTCCTCCTCGTCGAACAGGAAGTCGTCGACGTGGCCGAGATCGCCATCGATGGCGTGGATGTGGTAGCCGATGACCGTGTCGCTGCTGCGCAAGTGGTGATCCTGCTCCTGCTCGATGCGCTGCTCGGCCTCCTGCGTGACCGGGTCCTCTGCCGGCGCAGGCATGATCATCGGCAGCGACGTGTAACCCCAGAGCATGGGGCCGTCCCAGTAGTACGGGTAGCCGTAGTGATCGTGGAGCGCTGATTCCTCCTGGCGAGAAACCGGTTGGTCCGTATCGATGCTGGCGCTCTCCTCGACCTGCTGCCGCGTCACGTCGACATGGACGACCCGCTCGACCCAGTCCACGCGGGAGACCGCATGCGGCGACAGCAGGACCTTGCGGCCGGTGAGCCACCCGCCGGTGTCGACGATCAGGTGCCGGATGGTCCACTCGTGATCGTCGAAATACACGTCGTCCACGGCGCCGATGTCGCCATCGGTCGCCGCGATCCCGAATCCCTGCAACGATCTCACGCTGCGCATCATGGCCCGTCTCCTGATATGCGGTGTTCCGTCTTCCGGACGATGCGCGTAACCTCGCGAAGTCGCGTCCGGGCAGTACAGCTTCGCATGGCACGGGCGGACGGCGCAATCGGCGCCGGTGGTGGGCCATTGTAGGACGAGCGCCGAGCGCCGGGCCCGGCCAGCGGGCTCGCATCCGTCCGGACGTCGGCGCGCCGCCGCTCCGGCCGGCGGAACGCGCGCAGCATCTCGTCCGGGACGGCGCCCATTCCGGCGGGAGCATCGCTGCCGGCGCCCCGGCAGCATCCTGCTGGAACTCCGCCCGCGCTTCGGTCGGGCTCATCGGGAACCAGACATGACGTCGAAATCGAAACCGCTCGAGGACTACGGCCTCATCGGCAATCTCATTTCCGCTGCGCTGGTCGCCCGCGACGGGTCCATCGACTGGCTCTGCCTGCCGCGCTTCGATTCAGCGCCGTGCTTCGCGGCGCTTCTCGGCGGACCCGAGCACGGCCGATGGCTCATCGCCCCCGACGCTGCCGCGTCGCGTGTCACGCGCCGCTATCTGCCCGGCACGGCGGTGCTCGAAACGACGTTCGAGACCGACACCGGCGCCGTGACCCTGACCGACTTCATGCCGCTCACCGAGCACGAGGAGAAGGTCGACGTGGTGCGCATCGTTCGCGGGGTGCGCGGCCGGGTCGCGATGACCATGGAGCTCACGCTTCGCTTCGCCTACGGACAGGCCGTGCCCTGGGTGCGCAGCCGCGACTACGGCATGAGCGCCGTGGCCGGACCGGATGCCGTGGAACTGCATACGCGCGTCCCGCTCGAGGGCCGCGACATGAAGACCCACGCGGCGTTCTCCGTGGCGAAAGGCGAGAGCGTGCCCTTCACGCTGTCGTACCACCGCTCCCACCAGTCGCCGCAGTTCGTGCCCGACCGGAACGAGAGCCTCGAGCGCACCGTGGCCTGGTGGCGCGCGTGGTCGCAGCACTGCCGTTTTCGGGGCGACGATCCGGCGTGGCAGGACGCCGTGCTGCGCTCGCTGGTGACGCTCAAGCTGCTGACCTTCAGGCCCACCGGTGGCATCGTGGCCTCGCCGACGACGTCGCTGCCGGAGATCATCGGAGGACACAAGAACTGGGACTACCGCTTCGGATGGATACGCGATTCGGCGATGACGCTCTATGCGCTGCTCAATGCCGGCTATCGGGAGGAGGCCGAGGCGTGGCGCCAATGGCTGCTGCGCGCCGCCGCCGGGCATCCCACCCAGCTGCAGATCATGTACGGCATCGCAGGCGAGCGATGGTTGCCGGAACTCGAGGTCCCCTGGCTGCCCGGGTACGAGAACAGCACGCCCGTGCGCGTCGGTAACGGCGCCATGTCGCAGCGCCAGCTCGACGTCTTCGGCGAACTCATGGACGTGCTGCACGCCAGCCGCGAGGCGGATCTGGGCGCGCTCGAGGATGCGTGGCGACTGCAGGCGTCGCTGCTGAAGCACCTCGAGACGACCTGGCGCGACCCCGATCACGGCATCTGGGAGAAGCGGGGGCCCGCGCGGCCGTACACCCATTCGCGGATGATGTGCTGGGTCGCCTTCGACCGGGCGGTCAAGTCATGCGAGCGCTTCGGCCTTGAAGGACCCGTCGACCGCTGGCGTGCCGTTCGCGACGAGATTCACGCCGACATCTGCTCGAACGGCTTCGACGAGCCGCGCAACACTTTCGTCCAGAGTTACGGCGGGTCGGCGCTCGACGCCGCATTGCTGCTGATGCCGCAGGTCGGCTTCCTGCCGGCGCAGGATCCGCGCGTGGCGGGGACGATCGCGGCGATCGAGCGCGAGCTGTTGCGGGACGGCTTCGTGATGCGCTATTCACGCGAGGCGGGCGACGCGAGTGGGTCCGGGTCCCCCGAAGAGGGCACGTTCCTCGTCTGCTCCTTCTGGCTCGCCGATGCGTACGTGCTGCAGGGTCGGCTGACGGAGGCAACCACGCTGTTCGAGCGTCTCCTGGGCCTGCGCAACGATCTCGGTCTGCTCGCCGAGGAGTACGACGCGCGCCTTCGCCGGCAGGTGGGCAATTTCCCGCAGGGGTTCTCTCACATCGGCCTCGTCAACACCGCGTTCAACCTGATCGATGCCCACGGCCCCGCCAGGCAGCGCGCGGAACGCGTGGCACCCGCCGGGGGCGATCGGGCGCATGCGAAGCTGCCCGCGCAACGATCTCCCGCGGATGCGTCGAGCGGCGATCGCCCACGGGCGCGCCGGCGCTAACTCGCCAGCGCGCCTCCGAGCGCGCGCAACATCGCGGCACCGTCGCCTTGCCAGGCGCTGCCGTGCATGCAGGCGAGCCGCTGGGGCGCGAGGTCGGCGAGCTTTGCGATCAGGCGGTCGGCGTCCCGCGTGTGGGAGAAGTAGTCCATCTGGCGGCGGAACGCCTCGCTTTGCGCCAGGATGTCGTCGTTCACGAGTGGGCGCGTGCCCAGCCCCGGCTGGGTGAAGAGATCGCCGCAGAAGAGCGTGCGCGTGGTGTCGTCGAAGAGGTAACCGCATTCCCAGCCGTGGGGCAGGTGCGGCGTGGACTGCCACACCATGCGGTGGCGCCCCAGTTCGAGCTCCTGTCCATCGGCCATGCCTGCGGCCGGCACGTCGACGAGATCGCTGATGGAGACGAGCGCGGCCACGTCGCTGCACACGGGGCGGCTCTGCGGCGCGGCGTCGAGGAACGCCTGGAGGCTGCCACACTCGTCGGCCTCCACGTGCGAGAACGCGACGTAGCGGAGCCGGGAGAGGGGCATCACCTTCTCGATCTGCTCGCGAACCGCGGGGAACATGCGCCGGGGCCCCGTGTGGAACAGGAGGGGCGCGTCGTCCATCACGAGGTACTGGTTGAAGGAGAATCCCCCCGACAGATCGGGAAATGGGATGCTGATGCGGTACATGTCGGGGGCGATCTCGTCGATCGAGGGCTGGTGGTTCGTGGTCATCGTCGGGTCCTTGCAGAGGAAGGGCGTACGGCGGCGACGGCGTCGCCGCCAATGGCCGCCGCAAGGCAGCGAGTGATCGCGCGCTGGGCGGCAGGGCGGGAAAGCCCGTGCTCGCGAACGAGCCGGTGCCAGAAGTCGAACGACAGGATGCTCTCGCAGGTGGCCACCGCCTCGCGGTGGTCTCCGGCGCCGAGATGCTTGCGCAGCAGTTGTGCCAGGAAGCTCGCGCGCTGTGCGCGGCCGCGTGCCGACAGTGCGGCGAGGAAGGGCACGAGGCGCTCCTGCCGCCAGACCAGCCAGGGCTCGAAGTGGCGGTGCTGCTGGTCGAGCGCACAGACGAGCGCCTCCAGGGCCGTTGCGAGATCCGGTGCCGCGAGGATGGCCTCGGCCGGGAACACCGGGGCTCGCGCAGCCACGTGCCCCGTGCAGCCGGCCATGAGGTCGTCCTGCGTGGGGAAGTGCGCATGCACCGTCGGTAGCGAGACACCAGCTACGCGCGCGATGTCCGCGTAGCTCGTGGCGAGCGCGCCTTTCTCGGCGTGCAGCGCGACTGCGGCAGCGGCAATGCGGGCGGTGAGCTCGGCCTGCCGCCGAAGGCGCAGGGTCGAATCGTAGGAGCGGGGGGCCATGTGGAGTTCAATATTTATTTTAGTTTAAATCAAAGAAAATAAAATGGCAAGCACCTCCCGGCTCTTGCCGGAAGACATTCTTGCGGGGTCCTCCCGGAGCGTCGCGGGCGCGCCGCACTCCGGCGCGCCGGTTGGTGGGAAGACCTCTCTGGGGCCGCGGCCTTGGGTGGGAAGGGCCCTCTCGGGCCGCGGCCGTGGGTGGGGCCGCGGGGGTGCCCTATCGCATGCCGGCGCGCAGGTCGACCAGCACGGCGTCGAAGGCGTCGACCCGGATGATCCCGGCCCGTGGATACTCCATGTCGATGATGATGAAGATCGTCGCCGTCATCGTGAGCGCGTAGAACACGGAGCGGATCCAGGGACGGTGCGCGTCGGTCGCCATCGCGCGACCGGCGAGGACCGCGCTCACGAGGGCGATGCCGATCAGGAGTCCGAAGATGATCGCCGGCGTGTGGGTCAAGATCGCCATCGTCCGTACGGTGGTGATGTCGAACATCTCGTTCACCGCGGGCAGCAGCAGGACGCGCGTGGAGTCGCGTTCCTGCGACGCCGCCACCGCCTTGTCCCAGATCTCCTGCTGCAGGTCGTTGGCCGCTTGCCGATGCGCCATCGCAACGGACACGTCGGGGAGTGCGCGATAGATCGCGATGCGCTCATCGACGTACCGGCGGAAGACCGCGCGCAGATCGTCGCGCGCCGGCACCGGAAGGAGGTCGAGCCGCAGATAGGCGGTGCCGATGGCGTTCGCCTCGTCGACGATCTGGGTGCGACGATTGTCGAAGCGCGACGCCGCGCCCGCGAACGTGAAGGCGACGAGCAACCCGAGGAGCGCGAATATCGCGCTGTCGATGAGGGTCGTGCCGGCGCTCGCTGCGTTCCTTTCGGGGTTGCGCAGGGCGTGACGGCGACCGATCTCCGAGCAGATCATCATTCCGGCGAAGATGGCGATCGCGATGAGCACGGAATGCGTGACGAGGTGCGGTTTCATGGTGTCGGGCTCGTGAAGGTCGTGGTGGCCGGGTGGCGATGGTCGATCCGGGGAACGGCTGCGTCCGGTGCTACGCGAGCTCGCGCTTCGCCCGCAACAGCATGGTGAGCGCCACGAAGGCGACGGCGCACGCCGCGAGCGGGAGGAACGACAGTGCCGGGATCCCGCTCGCATCCCAGGCCATGCCGCCGGCCACGGCGATGACCACGGCGCCGCCGTAGCTGAGCGTGAAGGTGCCGGCCGCGGTGCGGGCGACGTCCTGCGGCTTGCACAGGAGCGGCGGCAGCATCAGCGCGAGGATGAGGGCGGCGGCGTCGGAGAAGCCGAGCACGGCCGCCCACCAGAGGGTGGCCGTGCCCACGTCGAACACCAGCCCCGCGATGGCCGCGAGCGAGATCACCCCCGAGAGGATGTACGGCCACGCCTTGCGCTGCAGGCGGTCGGCGGTGACCAGCAGGAGGAACGATGCGGGAAGCTGCCCGAAATTGAGTGCGGCGAGCGCGCCGCCGATCAGGTCGGGGCGCCCCTCGCTGGCGAGGTAGATCGGAATGAAGGTGTTGGCGCTGAAGTAGATCGCATTGATGCAGCAGAAGAAGGCGCCGAGCCGCCAGACGAGGCCCATGTGCCAGTCGGGCAGCCACTTCTGCGGCGCGCCGCCCTGTGCACGCGCCGTGTCCGGCGTGCGCGGCGCGAGCCACCACACGAGGATCGCGATCACCGCGATCGGCACCGACCAGAACACCAGCGACGCGCGCCAGCTTCCGCCCAGGAGCGGCAGCACGAGCCCGATGGTGAGCAGCGTCGGAAACACCTCGCCCACCAGGAGGCCATTGGTGTAGAGAGCGGTGCCGAGGGCGATGCGCTTCGGCAGCCAGGCACGCACGATGGTGGGCATGATCGGCTGCAGCATCGCCACGCCTGCCGACATCACGATGGTGGTGGCGAGGAGCATCGCGTAGCCGGCGCTCATGCCGCGCAGTGCCGATCCCACTGCGGTCACGACGAGCCCGCCCAACAGGGCGTGCAGAAGTCCGAGCCGCGCCACCAGGAGTGAGCCGGCCAGTGCCGCGACGGCGAAGAGTGCCGGCGGGATGCTCGAGAGGATCGCGACCTCGGTCGCGCTGAGGTCGAAGTCCTCGCGGATGAGCGCGAGGATCGGCGGTACCGCGAGAATGGTGAGACGCAGGGCGTTGCCGGCGAGCCAGAGCAGGAAAGCGGCGAGGATGGTGTTCGCGCGCGCGGAGGGTTCCGGCGCACGGGTCGGTGAAGACATCGGGAGGCAGTGAGGGCGCGCGGGCGGCACGCTCGTGCACGCGGCGCAGCGGCGTTCTTCTGGTCGTCGGCACCATTGTAGTCCGGGTCCGCGGCGCGGCGGGGCGTCGGCGCAGGGAATGCGTCCGACCGAGCGCCGGCGAACCTGCGGGTGGCGCTAGGATCCGGCGCGCCCCTCCAGCTCGACCCAGCGTTCGAGCTTGTGCGCGAGGAGGTGCTCGATCTCGGCGGCGCGTTCGGCATCGCGCCGCATCGCCTCGCCGCCCTCCTTGTGGTAGTCCTCTCGGGCCATGCGCAGGCCGAGCGCCTGCTGCTCCGCTTCGAGCGCCGCGAGTTCATCGGGCAGGGCGTCGAGCTCCCGCTGCTCCTTGTACGACAGCTTGGCCGTGCGCGCCGCCCGCGATGGCGGCGTCGGCGTTGCGGACGCCGTCCCGGCGCCCGCCCGGGGCGACGACCCGGCAGGTGCGGCCGGCGCTGACGGGGCGCTTCGGGCCGGCGCGGGTGCCGCGCGTGAACTCGCGGGTGGTGCATCCTGCGGACGCTGTGCGAGCCAGTCGCTGTAACCGCCCACGTATTCCTTCCAGCGGCCGCCGCCCTCTGCCACGAGCGTCTGGGTGACGACGTTGTCGAGGAACGCGCGATCGTGGCTCACCAGCAGGAGCGTGCCCGGGTAGGACTGCAGCGTGTCTTCGAGAAGCTCGAGCGACTCGATGTCGAGGTCGTTGGTCGGCTCGTCGAGCACGAGGAGGTTCGCGGGTTGCGCGAAGAGGCGCGCGAGCAGGAGCCGGTTGCGCTCGCCGCCGGAGAGGGTGGCCACCGGCGCCTGCGCACGGGCTGGCGGGAAGAGGAAGTCTGCCAGGTAGGACAGCACGTGCTTGCGGCCGCTGCCCGTGTCGATCCATTCGCTGCCGGGACTGATGGTGTCGGCGAGCGTGCGGGCGGGATCGAGCTGCGCCCGCATCTGGTCGAAGTACGCGACCTCGAGCTTCGTGCCGAGGCGCGCCGTGCCGCGGTCCGGGGCGAGGTCGCCGAGGACGAGCTTCAGGAGTGTCGTCTTGCCGGCGCCGTTGGGACCGATGATGCCGAGCCGATCGCCGCGCATCACGCTGAGGTCGAGGTCGCGCACCACCACGTTGTCGCCCCATGCCTTGGTCGCGTGCATGAGCTCTGCAACGAGCTTGCCCGAGCGCTCGGCGGCCTGCAGCGTGAAATTAACCGTTCCCGCGCGCTCGCGGCGCGCGGCCCGCTCGCGGCGGAGCGCTTCCAGTCGGCGCACGCGTCCCTCGTCGCGGGTCCGCCGCGCCTCGACGCCCTTGCGGATCCACGTCTCCTCCTGCTTCCAGAAGGCGTCGAACTTGCGATTGGCGACCACCTCGGCGGCGAGCTCTCCTTCCTTGCGCGCCTCGTAGGCCGCGAAGTTGCCGGGGTACGAACGCAGGAACCCGCGGTCCAGCTCCACGATGTGCGTCGCCACCTTGTCGAGGAACATGCGGTCGTGGGTGATCACGATCGCCGCCGGCTGCCGGCGCACGAGGTCCTCGAGAAGCCCGATGCCGTCGAGGTCGAGGTGGTTGGTGGGCTCGTCGAGGAGCAGCAGGTCGGGGGCGAGCGCGAAGGCTAGCGCGAGTGCCGCGCGCTTGCGCTGCCCGCCCGATGCCGACGCGGGGGGCAGCGCCTCGTCGAGACCGAAGCGATGCAGGTATTCGACGAGGCGCGCTTCAACTCGCCAGCGCTCGCGATCGTCGTCGGGATGGAATGCTGAACCCGCCCGCCGCCCGAGGCTGTCGCGCAAGGTCGGCGCCTCCGGCAGCGCCGGTTCCTGCTCGACGAGCACGGTCCGCAGACCATCGCGCCGCTTCAGCGCGCCGCCATCGAGGTCGGCGTTGCCGGCGATCACCGCGAGCAGCGACGACTTGCCCGTTCCGTTGCGGCCGATGAGGCCGATGCGCTCGCCGTCGTCGACACTGAAGTCGGCGCGGTCGAGCAGGGGATGGAGGCCGAAGGCGAGTTCGGCGTCCTGCAAGGTGAGCAGCGGCATCGCCGTAGGATAATCGGCCGAGCCCTGCCGCAGCGGCGAGGGCTTTCGTTCGTCCCGCAGGATCATCCACGGAAAGGAAGCGGCATGGCAAAAGCATACTGGGTCAGCGTGTACAAGGCGGTTCACGACGACGACAAGGTCGCGGCCTATGCGAAGCTCGCGGGCCCCGCACTCACCGCTGCCGGAGGCCGCTTTCTCGCTCGCGGGATGCCGGCCAAGACCTACGAGCAGGGCATCGAGCAGCGCACCGTGATCCTCGAGTTCGACAGCGTCGCGCAGGCGATCGCCGCGCACGACTCGCCTGCGTACCAGGCAGCGCTCGCGGCGCTGGGCGACGGCGCGTCTCGGGAAATCCGCATCCTCGAAGGCGCGTAGCGGCATGATGCGTTGCGTCCATCCTGGTGTCATCCTGCTGTAAAGGCCTGCCGCTAGTGTTGCGCCCTTCTCCATGCGCAACCCGCGAAGGCAGCCTCCGTGGCCCACGAAGTCGAGCAGCATCCCGAGCACGTCGACGTCAACCCCTCCCGCAACGCCACCTTCGATTCGATGCTGCAGGCCCGCCTGACCCGCCGCGCGTTGCTGCGCGGCTCGGCCGGCGCCGTCGCCGGCACCTTCCTCGGCACCAGCCTCGTCGCCTGCGGCGACGACGGGTCGACGCCGGGGGATCGCTCGCGTAGCACGCGACGGCACCCGGGAGCGGCGCCACGAAGAGCAGCGCTCAAGCGTGGCGCCGCACTTCCTTCGCGCCGGTTTCGATCCAGCGCAGCAGCGCGCCGGTCAGTTGCACGGGACGCCCGGAAGGGAACAGCTCCTTCGGATACACCGGGGCGACGGGTGTCGCCACCTTCTTCGCGATGATGCGCAGGACCTGTCCGTTGAGGTCCGGGTCAGCCGAATGCTGGCGCAGGAACGCGCGGACCGTGTCGGGACAGGGCACGTCGTAATAGTCCACCGTGCGCAGGTCGGCGATCTCGAAGCCGTTCGATTCGAGGAGCAGTCGAATCTCGCCGGCAGTCCACAGGTGGGGATGCCCGGACTCGACCGCTTCGAAGAACTGTGCGCGCCCATTGGGATTCGTCTGGCTGAGAAGGTTGACCAGGCAGTCGTAGCCGCAAGCGTTCGGCGTCGTGAGGAACAGCGTTCCGCCCGTAGCCAGGACGCGGCTGATCTGGTGCACCGTCCACGCGGGGTCCCGGAACAGGTGCTCGAGGACCTCCGTGAAGATCACCGTGCCGATGCTCTGGTCGGCGAACGGGAACGGCTCGCTCTCGATGTCGATGCGGATGATGGGGTAGGGGCTGTGCGGGATGTCGATCGACATCGTATGCACCGTCGCGCGCTCGTTCGCGACGCGCAGCATGTGCGTGATGAATGGCTTGTCGGATCCCACCTCGATGACGTCGCCCTCCAACGACAGGGACAGCATGTCCTCGTACCGCTTCTGGTGATACAACGCGTCGTCGATGAAGAGCTGGCGGATGTCGGCAGGCAGGAAGGCGTAGAACCCGGTGACCTGCTTCTCGTAGTCGGCGCTTGCGGGTACCGCCCCGGGGGGAGATGACGCTGGGCGTTCGTCCGTTGCGAGCTTGCCGGCAGGCAGCCCTCCGCGGACCGGGCCTTCCCTGTCGGGACCAAGCAGGGCGTCGGCAATGCGCGTCTTTACCGTTCGCAGCAGGCTCATGGCGAGAACCCCCGGTCGTGGAATCCGGTGCCGACAGCATGTGGCGCAATGGCGGGCATGAGAACCGCCATGGCGGAACGACTTGCCCCTTCGTCGGTCGGACCGCATGGCTGCCTCGGCAGCGGTGACCGGCCCCGCAGTTTTACCGCTGATTGCTGCATGAGGATGCTTCGACCTCGCAACGGGCGTTCGGAAATCTGGCCTGACATTCCCGTGTGGCTTCTTGCCTGGCGACAGCGGGATTGGGTCGCGCCTTGCCAAAGACGCCCTTGATCTCTCCGCCCACCACGGCTTTGACGGCCACGCCGCACCGGTTGGTATAGGTGATCAGGGGGATACAGGGCCGGCCATCATTTTCCTTGACGCACGCGTTGGCCGCGAGGCCCTCGGCCTGAGCCGAGCTATCGGCTCGATAGCTCCAGCCAACAGCGGCAGATGGCGGCTTGCCAATGAAGATTGCGCCGTGGGAATCTGCAGGTGCTGCATTGGCGGCATTCGCGATGCATTGCTGTTGGCAGGTAAACTCGCAGCCGGCCGGCTTGCCATAGCAGGCGTTGCCGCAACGATTGACGCACATCGCTGCGATGTTCGACTGAGCCACAGCGAGTGTTTCGCCCAACCCTGCGGACAATATCAAGGCCGCAAAGAGCAACGCGATCTTGTTCACTCTCGGCCCTCTGAGATCTAGCTAGCCCGACCAGACGGATAGGACGTCAGGCAGTATCGAGGTGCCCATCGATTTCGCCTTCGAGCGGGCCGTCCTTATGCGGCCTTGGATCGCTGGGCGTATCGCTTGCTGATCCAGTTCTCGAGGAACCGAACCGCCGCGCTGTAGCCCAGCGTGGAGTGGCGGAGACCCCCATGTTAGGACACCTCGATGTACTCGATCAGCTCGTCCTTGCCAGCGCGCCGGTCAGTTGCACGGGGCGCCCGGAAGGGAACAGTCTGAACGGGGTTGCTCCGTCAATGCCGCGTCTTGCCCCGCGCGGAGTGCGCTGGAGGCGCTGCGCCCGCCTTGCCGTTGGATCGCGGCTGTCCACCTCCCTTGCGCGCGTGCGGCGCGGCGTGCCCGAAGCCGCCATCGCGCGCATGCGCCGATGCCGCGGCCCGCGCACGTGGGGTGCCGTGTGCCGGGGCCCCGGCCCGCCCTGATGGCGAGTTGCCGTGGGGCCCGCCGTCGCGTCCTCGCCCGTGGGCGAGCGCGTTGCCCCGGTCCGCTCCGTGACGCTGCTGCGTGCGCGCTGGCGGAGCGATTCCCGGACGTCGTCCCCGCTGCGTGAACACCGGCTGCGCCACGGCATGGGGATCGGGCTCGAAGCCTGCGATCACCTCCTGCGGCAGCGTGAGGCGGATCAGGCGCTCGATGTCGCGCAGGAATGCGCGCTCGTCGACGCATACGAGGGAGATCGCCTCGCCCGTGGCGCCCGCACGGCCCGTGCGGCCGATGCGATGGACGTAGTCCTCGGGAACGTTGGGCAGGTCGAAGTTGACGACGTGCGGCAGCTGGTCGATGTCGATGCCGCGCGCCGCGATGTCGGTGGCCACGAGTGCGCGGATGCGGCCGGCCTTGAAGTCGGCCAGCGCTCTGGTGCGCGCATTCTGCGACTTGTTGCCGTGCAGCGCCGCGGCACGGATGCCGTCGCCTTCGAGCGAGCGTGCGAGCTTGTCGGCGCCGTGCTTGGTGCGCGTGAACACGAGCACCTGCTGCCAGCGATGGTGGCCGATGAGCCACGCCAGGACGCGGCTCTTGTCCTCGCGGTTCACGGGATGCACGCGCTGCTCGATCATGTCCACCGTGGAGTTCGGCGCCGCGACCTGGATCGTGCGCGGGTTGTCGAGGAGATCGTTGGCGAGCGCCTTGATCTCCGGCGAGAAGGTCGCCGAGAAGAGCAGGTTCTGCCGCTGCCGGGGAAGCGCGGCGAGCACGCGGCGGACATCGGGGATGAACCCCATGTCGAGCATGCGGTCGGCCTCGTCGAGCACGAACACCTCGATGCGCGAGAAGTCGATGTTGCGCTGGCCGTGGTGATCGAGCAGGCGCCCCGGCGTGGCGACGACGATGTCCACGCCGCGGCGAAGCTGCGTGACCTGCGGTCCGAAGCCGACGCCGCCGAAGAGCGCCATCGAGGTGAGCGACGAATGCTTGCCGTAGGCGCGGATCGAGACTTCGACCTGTGCCGCCAGCTCGCGCGTGGGGACGAGGATCAGGGCGCGGACAGGCCTGCGGCCGCCGCCGTGGCGCGAGGCGGGCGTCTTGGACAGGCGCTCGAGCATCGGCAGCACGAAGCCGGCGGTCTTGCCGGTGCCGGTCTGGGCGCCGGCGAGCAGGTCGCCGCCGGCGAGGACGGCCGGAATGGCCTGCAACTGGATGGGGGTGGGAACGGTGTAACCCTGGTCCGCAACGGCGCGCACCAGCCCCTCGGAAAGTCCGAGCGAGGAAAAGGACATGAACTGCTTTCTTTGAATGTGTTCGGCCATTCGCTCCCGGGCGGGAGCGGCCAGTCACGGCCAAACGAGGCTGGACGACGAGTCGTCGGAGGTCGAATGCGACTGCGGCAAGGGGACTGGAACGAGCGCCGCAATGCGCATTCTACCACGCGGGATCGCCCCGCTTCGAGGAGCAGGATCCCGATCAGGATCCCGCTTGTGGGGAGCAGGATGCCGCTTCGGGATCCCGAAGCGGCATCCCCTGCGCGCTGCTCGCTACTCGCGCTTGATCCCCGCCGCCTGGATCGCCTTCGCAAAGCGCTCGTTCTCGGCCTCGATCACCTTCGCGTACTCCTCCGGACCTGTCGCCACGACGTCGATGCCCGCCGTCTTGAAGGCGGCGACGGCGTCCGGCTGCTTCGCGGCCTCGATCGCCGCATTCGCGACCTTCTGGATGATCGCGGGCGGCGTGCCCGCCAGCGCGAGGATCCCCACCACCGGCGCGAAGTCGAATCCCGGGATGACCTCGGCGATCGCCGGCACGTTCGGTGCGAGCGCCGAGCGCTCCGCGCCATTGGTCGCGATGAGCTTCACGCGACCGTCCTTCACGAAGCCCGCGAGCGAGGGATACGCGGAGAAGAGCATCTCCACCTGGCCGCTCACCAGCGCAGGCACCGACTGGCCGGTGCCCTTGTAGGGAACGTGCGTGATCTGGAGGCCGAGCGCGTGCTTGAGCGATTCCATCGTGAGGTGGTGCGTGCTGCCGATGCCCGACGAGCCGTAGTTGAGCTGCCCGGGCCTCGCCTTCACGTACTCCACCCACTCGGCCAGCGTGTTCGGCGCCATCTTGGATGGATTCAGGGCCAGAAACAGCGGCGCGCGCGCGATGAGCGCCACCGGCACGAAGTCCTTCTTCGGGTTGTACGTGAGCGTGCTGTAGATGAGCGGGTTGATCGACAGCATCGAGCCGTCGGTGACGAGGAACTGGTAGCCGTCGGCCGGACCCGAAGTGAGCACCCCGGCGGCGAGGCCACCGTTGGCGCCCGGGCGGTTGTCGACCACGACCGAGTGCCCGAACTTGTCGCCGACCCGCTGCGCGACGATGCGCGCGACGGTATCCGGCAGGCCACCGGCCGCGTAGGGCACGATGAACTTGATCGACTTGTTGGGATAGTCGGCCTGGGCGTGGACGCCGGTGGCGGCGAGCGTCGCCAGCGTGGCGGCGGCGGCGAGCAGGGTGCGACGGGTAAGGTGCGGCATGCGACTCCTCCAGGACATTTTGTTGTTCGACGCCGGACGTGACGTTCGCGAGCGGCGGCGGCTCGCCATGATGCCAAAAAAGGCGCCGCCGCAGGGGATGAATCCACTGTCGCCCGCGACGCGGCGGTGCGCACGCGCGTCAGATCGTGCCGGGATAGGCGGCGTCGAGGCAGGTGAGGAAACGCTCGAGGTCGTCGCGCGCGAGGCGCTGGATGCCGCCGGCGGCGAGGCGGCCGCCCCCGGTCGGGAACATGCGGCAGAGCGCGTCGGCACCCGCAGGACGCAGTCGCGGCGCGCGCACGCTCACCACGAACTCGCCATCCTCGCCCTGGGTGAGTACGGCATGGGCGAGCTCCGGCTCGCGATTGGCGATCTCGTTGCCGAAGATGCCGCGGATGCGGCGCGTCCACGGCTCGTCGGGCAGCACGTACACGGTGGCGCCGCGCAGGCGCCGCAGGGGCTCGAGGCTTGCGGCCATCGCCATGTCCCGCCGTCGTGCCGCATCGATGCGCGCGAAGACCGGGTCCCCGCGCACGAAGCGCAGCGGATCGCGGGCCGCGAGCAACGTGCGGAAGAGCGCGTCGGGCGCGACGATCGCGTCGTCGGGGTGCTCGCCGTAGGTGTTGTACGTGAGGTCGTCGGCGAGCGCGGCGAGTTCCGCAAGGTCGGCGGCCGTGAGCGCGAGGGGGCGAGCGAGCGCCTGCGCGACGTCGGCGAGGTTGTCGCCGAACGCCGCGACCACGGCCCAGATGCGCTGCGCCCCGTGAAGATGGCGGTCGACGAGGATGCCGGTGCACACCTCGGGGCCGGCATCGAGGTGCGCGACCAGTCCGGGCGGGAGCGGTCCGTCGCCCGCATGGTGATGATCGAAGTACTCGACGCGCACGCCGCTCCGCAGCAGCCGCTCCACCGCGGGGCGGTTGACGGCCAGCGACACGTCGAGGACCGTCACCTCGTCACCGGCCGCCGCGTCCACGCGGGCGACCAGGTCGATGTCCCGCTTGGACCCGGTGACGAGCACCGTCTCGGCCGGCTGCGCGAGGCGAAGCTGGAGCAGCGAGGCGATGCCGTCGGCGTCGCCGTTGAAGACGTCGTAGCGGGTCATGGGCAGCGGACGCGGACGTTGCGGGGATTCACGGCGGGAGCGCTCGTCCAAGCGTAGCAGACCACGCAATGCCCGGACGCGAATTGCCGCCCGCCGGCACGAGGAGTATCGTCGCCCGCCATGAACGAACGCGAGGCGCTGTTGCTCATCGCCAACGGGCTGGCGCCCGTGGCGGGACCCCGCCAGCGCGTGATCGTGGTGGGGGCGGGCATGGCGGGGCTCGTCGCGGCGTCGGCGCTGCTGCGCGCGGGACACGACCCGCTCGTGCTGGAAGCCACGCAGCGCGTGGGCGGGCGCATCTTCACGATGCGCGAGCCCTTCACGCACGGCCTGTACGCCGAGGCGGGGGCGATGCGCATCCCGCGCGCGCACCGGCTCACCCTCGCGTACGCCGAGAAGTTCGGTCTGTCCACCCGCGACTTCGCGATGAACAATCCGGAAGGCTGGTGCCACCTCTTCGGGCACAAGCACCGCTTCCGGGAACTGGAGGCGGATCCCTCGCTCGTCGGCGCGCACCTGCCCGGGAGCGAGCGCGCCATGAGCTGCAACGCCATGTGGGAGCGCGCACTGCGGCCATTTCTCGACCGGATCGCCACCGCCGGGGACGATGCATGGCCGGAGATCGTGCGCGCCTTCGACGGCTACTCCACGCGCGAGTTCCTGGAGGAGAAGGGGTGGTCGGAGGCGGCCATCGAGCTCTTCGGCCTCCTCATGAACCAGGAATCGCTCATGAACATGTCGTTCCTCGAGCTGCTGCGCGAGGAGACCGGCCAGTGCTACACCAACATGGTGCGCATCGAGGGCGGGATGGACCAGATTCCGCGGGGATTCCTGCCCGAACTCGCGGGCCGCATCCGCTTCGGCGCACGCATGGTCGCCCTCGATCAGGACGAGAACGAGGTGCGCGTCCACTGCCAGGGCGCTGCGGGCCGCCGGCGCCTGCATGCCGACCGCGCCATCGTGACGGTGCCGTTCTCCGTGCTGCGCCACGTGGAGGTTCTGAAGCCGCTGTCGCTGCCCAAGCGGCGGGCGATCCGCCAGCTCCACTACGACGCCTCGGCCAAGATCTTCATCCAGTGCCGCCGCCGCTTCTGGGAGGAGGACGAGGGCATCGTCGGCGGCGGCACCGTCACCGACCTCGCCATCCGCAACATCTACTATCCCGAGGCGGGACGCGCCACCGGCCGCGGCGTGCTGCTCGCGAGCTACACGTGGTCCGAGGATGCCCAGCGCTGGGGATCGCTGTCGCCCGACGAGCGCATCGTGCAGGCGATCGAGAACGTCGCCGCGATCCATCCGCAGATCCGCGAAGAGTTCGAGGTCGGCGCTTCCAAGATGTGGCACGACGATCCGTTCGCGGGCGGCGCCTTCGCGCTCTTCGAGCCCGGCCAGCAGTCCCTGCTCCACGAGCACATCGTGGCACCCGAGGGCCGCCTGCATTTCGCCGGCGAGCATGCATCGCTCCACCATGCCTGGATCCAGGGCGCGATCGAATCCGGGCTGCGTGCGGCCGCGGAGGTCAACGCGGCTTCGTGAGGGTTGCGGAAGTGGACGGTGCACCGGCCACTCCCGCCTGCGGTTCCACGCCGAGCCGCGCGGAGCGGAACGCCCCGGCGATCCGCTGCCGACGCGTTACACTATCGCGGTGTACGCGACCGTCGTGACCACGCTCAACGAACTGCTTGCGTCGTCCCCGCTCCGGCACGTCATCTTCCGGCGGTTCTACATCGCCTCGATCGCCGTCGCCATGGGTTACACCATGCAGGCGACGATGGCGGCGTGGCTGATGGCCACGATGACACCGTCCGCCCTCATGGTCGCACTGGTGCAGACGGCGAGCACTGCGCCGGCGATCATTTTCGGCCTGGTCGCCGGGGCGCTGTCCGACATCGTCGAGCGCCGCTGGGTCATCCTCGCCACGCAGGTGCTCTTCCTCGTCGGCACGATCGTGCTGGCGCTGGCGACGCTCTTCGACGTGATGGCACCATGGGCGCTGCTGTTCCTCACCTTCGTGATCGGCGTCGCGTTCACGTTCTACCAGCCGGCGCAGTCGGCGAGCATCAACGAGCTCGTCGAGCGCCGGGAGGTGGCCAACGCGGTGGCGCTGGGCGCAGTGGCGATGAACGTGTCGCGCGCGATCGGCCCGGCGTTCGCGGGCGCGCTCATGGCCTGGATCGGGACCGGCAGTGCGCTGCTCGGGAGCTCCGTTCTGTTCGTCGTCATGATCTTCGTGGTGCGCGGATGGGAGCGGCAGCCGCCCGTGCTGCCCGGCATTCCCGAGACCCTCATCGCGGGCATCGGCAGCGGCGTGCGCTACGCGCGCCATTCCGGCCCGATGCGCGCGATCCTGCTGCGCAACTTCAGCTTCTCGATCTGCGCGGCGTCGATGTGGGCGCTGCTGCCGGTGATCGCGCGCGACCAGCTTGGACTCGGCGCCGGCGGTTTCGGTCTGGTGTTCGGCAGCTTCGGCACCGGCGCGGTGATCTCCGCGCTCGCGATTCCCGGGCAGCTTCGCAAGCACTCGCTGCACAAGATCGTGGTGGCGTCGTCGCTGCTGTGGATCATCGCCACCGCGCTCATGGCGGCGACCGCGATGGTCGTGCTCGCGGTGATCGCGGCGTTCGCGGCGGGCGCGGCCTGGGTCGGCGTGTTCGCGAGCCTGTCGGCAGGAACGCAGAGCGCGGCGCCGGCATGGGTGCGCGCGCGCGCGGTCGCGATGACGTTCGTGACGGTGCAGGCGAGCCTCGCGGTGGGCAGCATCCTGTGGGGTGCGCTCGCCTCGTGGCAGGGCATCCATACGGCGCTCATCGCCTCGGCGATCCTGTTCCTCGCGCTGCTTGCGATGCTGCGCAACGTGCGCGTGCGCCTCGGTGGCGACAAGGACGTGCTGCCCGGCGACCAGGGGCCGGCCCTGCAGATCGACCACGAGCCGCAGCCCGACGACGGCCCGGTGCTGATCCAGATCGAGTATCGGATCGCGGCCGAGCATCGCGACGACTTCCTGCTCGCGATCCGCAAGGTGGGTCCCGTGCGCCGGCGCAACGGCGCGACGAGCTGGCGGGTGTTCCGCGATCTCGCCGAGGAGGGGCTGTACGTGGAACGCTACATCCTCGACTCCTGGGCCGAGTACGTCCGGTTGCGCTCGCGCATGACCGTGGCCGATCGCCAGCTCCAGGAGGCAGTTGCGCGCCACCAGCGCGCCGACGTGCCGATCCGCGTGTCGCGCTTCCTCGGACTGACGCTCCCCGAGGGACGCCGCCAGCTCGTCTCGCCGCCGCCGCACGTGCCGCCCGCCTAGCAAGGGCCGCCGGAGGGGTGCCGCCTGCAACCCGCGTGATGTCCCGAAGCGTCGGTGGTCTCCCAGTTTAGTTCGCGACGCGCCGGCGGTGCCGGCGCCGCGATAATCGCCTTGCGCGACGCCCCCATACCGAGGAAAGCCAGCCTTGACACGAGTCTTCAATTTCAGCGCCGGTCCCGCCACCCTTCCCGAGCCCGTGCTGCGCAAGGCCGCCGCCGAGATGCTCGACTGGCACGGCACCGGCATGGGCGTGATGGAGATGAGCCACCGCGGTAAGGAGTTCATTTCCATCGCCAGCAAGGCCGAGGCCGATCTGCGCACGCTGCTGGCGATCCCCGACGACTACGCGGTGCTGTTCCTGCAAGGCGGCGCCATCGGCGAGAACGCCATCGTGCCGATGAATCTCTTCGGTGGTGGAGCGGTGGCCGACTACGTGCTGACCGGGGCGTGGTCGAAGCGGTCGATCGGCGAGGCGGCCAAGTACGGCAGCGTGCATGTGGCGGCGTCGTCGGAAGCCGACGGCTTCACGTCGATTCCCGCCCGCGACGGCTGGCAGCTCACGCCGGACGCCGCGTACGTTCACGTATGCACGAACGAGACGATCGGCGGCGTCGAGTATCACTGGACGCCCGACGTCGGCGCGGTGCCGCTGGTGGCCGACATGTCGTCGCACCTCCTGTCGCGTCCGGTCGACGTGACGCGCTACGGTGTCATCTACGGCGGCGCGCAGAAGAACATCGGCCCGGCGGGTCTCACCATCGTCATCGTGCGCCGCGACCTGCTCGACCGCGCGCTGCCGATCACGCCGTCGGCGTTCCACTGGAAGGAGCAGGCCGCCGCGGACTCGATGGTGAACACGCCTCCCACGTATGCGATCTATGTCGCCGGGCTGGTGTTCGACTGGATCGCGGAGCAGGGCGGGCCGGCGGCACTCGAGAAGCGCAACGTCGCCAAGGCGTCGCTCCTCTACGATTTTCTCGACGGCTCCGCCTTCTACACCACGCCGGTGCGCAAGCAGGACCGGTCACGCATGAACGTGCCGTTCCACCTTCCCGACAAGGCGCTCGACGCGCCCTTCCTCGAAGGCGCGCGCGAGCGGGGGATGGTGCAGTTGAAGGGGCATCGCCTGGTCGGCGGCATGCGCGCGTCGATCTACAACGCGATGCCCATCGAGGGGGTGCAGGCGCTCGTCGAATGGATGCGCGAATTCGAGCGGAGGAATGGTTGAAGGCAGCGAGCAGGGATGCGGCCGTGGCGGCATCCGCAGCGACCGCCGCAGGGAGATCAGCGCGCCGGGGGTTGGGGCGCCGGCGCCTGGGCGTACATGTTCTGCACGCGGGCACCGATGGGGATGCATCCGGACAGGATCTGGCACCCCAGGAGGAGCGCGGCGGCGAGCGTGAGTCGTTTCATGGCGCGTAGCCTACCGCAAAACCGGGGGCGGCGTTAGCGGTCTGCCGTGGGCTACTGGTGTAATCTCCTGACCACGGCAGCGGCGCTGCCGCCTCCGGGTCGCAACCCATCGCACACTCAATGAGGAGTTTTGCATGTCCCTGCTCAGTTTCGTGAAGGAAGCCGGCGAGAAGCTCTTCGGCCGTGGACAGGCCCAGGCCGCCATGGCCGAGGTCAAGACCGACCCCGCCAACGAGGCCAAGGTCAAGGCGGCCAACGACGCCGCCGCAGATGCCATCGTGGGTTACATCAAGTCGCAGAACCTGTCCGCGACCGGACTCACGGTGAACTTCGACGGCGCCACGGCGACCGCCACGGTGTACGGCGTGGCCGCCGATCAGGCAACGAAGGAGAAGGTGGCCCTTTGCTGCGGCAATGTCGCCGGCGTGGTGGCGGTCAACAACATGATGAGCGTCGACCAGAGTGCGCCGGAGGCCAAGTACTACACCGTGGTGTCCGGTGACAACCTGTCGAAGATCTCCAAGGCGCAGTACGGCGATCCGAACAAGTACATGCTCATCTTCGACGCGAACAAGCCGATGCTCACCCATCCCGACAAGATCTATCCGGGTCAGGTGCTGCGCATTCCGCCGTTGCCGTAAGTGCGCGAGGTGCCCTCGTGAGTTCGCTCCTGTCCCGGCGTGGCGCCGTCGCCCGTGGTCCCGGCGACGACGATGACGACGATGTCGAACTGCCCATCGGCGATCCCGGCGACGACGAGGATTGGGAGGACGAGGACTACGAGGACGACGACGAGGAGCCGCTCCAGGTGCGGCGGACGGGCGCCGCCGCCGTCCTCCTGGCGTTCCGCTAGCCGAAGGCGCCGGAACCGGGATCCCGGCGCCGTCGCGTTCGGGCGATGCGCAGGAGGTCTGCACATCGCCGACGAGCCAGCGTTCGGCGAGCACCGCGAGCGCCGATCTTGGGGTCGTCCGGGCGATTCCGGCGCATGGCAGGGTTGCGGCCGCGCGCTGCCTAGGTCTCCTCCGCGAACGCCACCTCGCGCGTCCTGCGGATGTTCGGCAGCGCGATGATCACCACGAGCAGCACCGCCATCGCGAGCATGAACGCCGAGATCGGCCGCGTGAGGAACACGCTGGGATCCCCGCGGGAGAGCAGGAGCGCCCGGCGCAGGTTTTCCTCCATCATCGGGCCCAGCACGAAGCCGAGCAGCAGGGGCGCGGGCTCGCAGCCCAGCTTGACGAAGAGCACGCCGAGGAAGCCGAAGAACGCGGTCATCATCACGTCCCACGCCGTGTTGTTGACGGTGTACACGCCGATCGCGCAGAAGAGGAGGATGGCGGGATAGAGCAGGCGGTAGGGCACCGTCAGGAGCTTGACCCAGATGCTGATCATCGGCAGGTTGAGCACCACCAGCATGAAGTTGCCCACCCACATCGAGGCGATGAGGCCCCAGAAGAGCTGCGGGTTGGACGTCATCACCTGCGGGCCGGGCTGGATGTTGTGGATGGTCATGGCGCCGACCATCATCGCCATCACGGCATTCTCGGGAATGCCCAGCGTGAGCAGGGGGATGAAGGAGGTCTGCGCGCCGGCGTTGTTCGCCGACTCCGGCCCCGCCACGCCGGCGATGGCGCCCTTGCCGAACTCCTCGGGGTGTTTCGACAGCTTCTTCTCCACCGTGTAAGAAGCGAAGGAGGAAAGCATGGCGCCGCCCCCGGGGAGGATGCCGAGGGCGGACCCCAATCCGGTCCCGCGCAAGACCGCAGGCCACGCCGCGCGGAACTGCTCCTTCGTCAACCAGAGGCCCTTCACCTTGCTGGTGACGAGCTCGCGTTTTTCCTTCGACTCGAGGTTGGTGATGATCTCCGCGAAGCCGAAGAGCCCCATCGCCACGCCGACGACGCCGATGCCGTCGGAAAGCTCGGGAATGCCGAATGCAAAGCGCTGGGCGCCGGAGTTGACGTCGGTGCCGACGATGCCCAGGAGGAGGCCGGTGATGATCATGGCGATGGCCTTGACGAGCGAACCGCTCGCGAGCACCACCGCGCCGATCAGGCCGAGGACCATCAGCGAGAAGTATTCCGCGGGTCCGAACTTGAGCGCCAGCTCCGACAGCGGCGTCGCCACTCCCGCCACGAGCATGGTGGCCACGGTGCCGGCGAAGAACGAGCCCAGCGCGGCGGTGGCGAGCGCCGCGCCTGCCTGCCCGCGTCGCGCCATCTGGTGGCCGTCGAGGCAGGTCACCACCGACGACGACTCGCCGGGCATGTTGAGCAGCACCGCCGTGGTCGACCCGCCGTACTGCGCACCGTAGTAGATGCCGGCGAGCATGATCAGTGCCGAGACCGGCTCCAGCGCATAGGTCGTGGGCAGCAGCATGGCGATCGTCGCCACCGGGCCGATGCCGGGGAGCACGCCGATCAGCGTGCCGAGCAGGCAGCCGATGAACGCGTGCAGCAGGTTGAGCGGCGTGAAGGCGACGCCGAAGCCGGTGGCGAGGTGGCTGAAGAGTTCCACGGTCGCGTCCCTTCCTAGCGGCCGAATTGGGGCCAGGTGGGCAGCTGCAGGCTCAGGCCCAGCTCGAAGACCACCACGGCGAGGGCGGCGAGGAGCACGCCGGCGACCAGCGCTTCACGCGGCCGGAACTCGTGGCTCGCATAGCTCGCGGCCACGATCAGGAACACCGTGCCGATGGCGAGACCGATCTTCTCCACGAGGTATCCGAAGAGCACGACGCTGCCGAGCACCACGATGGTGGCTCGCCAGTTCCACGGCCGGATGCGTTCACCCTTGACGCGCACGCCGTTGAGCGCGATTGCCCCGCCCAGCACGATGAGCAGGATGCCGAGGATGCGCGGAAAGTAGCCCGGGCCCATCCGGGCGGCAGAGCCCAGGTGGTAGTTCGATCCCACCACGATGGCGAAGATGCCGAGGCTCACGAAGAGCACGCCGGCCCAGAAGTCCTTCGGATTGCGGATCGACAGCATGCGGGCGTCCTTTCGACCGGGGATGGTGGCAACCCGCATCCTGGGAGCGCGACCTTTCAAATGGCTTTCACCGCGATCGGTTAGAGTCGCGTCATGCCCATTCGCATCCTCGCGGTGGAGGACGACCCGCATATCGCGCGCCTGCTGGAACACGAGCTCGGCGCCCTGGGCTATGCCCTGCGCATGGCGGGCAGCGTGTCCGTGGCGGAGCGGGAGTTGCTGCGCGAAGCGCCACATCTCATGCTGCTCGACCTGGGGCTCCCGGATCGCGACGGCGGCGATCTCCTGCGCGACCTGCGCGCCGCGGGCAACCGGCTGCCCGTGATCTGCCTCACGGCGCGCGATCGGTCCGCGGAGCGCGTCGGCGGCCTGCGCGCGGGCGCCGACGACTATATCGTCAAGCCTTTCGACGTGGCGGAGCTCGACGCGCGCATCAAGGCCGTTCTCCGTCGCGCCGACCGCGACGTGCCGCTGGAGGTGATCGTGGGCGGCCTGCGCCTCGCCGCCGACGAGGTCCGCCTCTTCGGCGGCAGCGGACTCCTGCCGCTCACGCCACGCGAGGTGCACGTCACGCGCCGCCTCATGAAGAACGCCGGACGGGTGGTGACGAAGGCGCAGCTCACCGAGACCCTGGCCGCGCTCAACGACGACATCGGGGACAAGACCGTCGAGGTCTACGTGCATCGCATCCGGCACAAGATCCAGGGCAATGGCGTGGAGATCGTGACGGTGCGCGGCTTCGGCTACCTCCTGCGCGCGACGGGCTGAGCGAAGCCGGAAGAAGGACCATGGAGTTGCGCCCGCCCGCCGGTGCCAGCCTGCGCCGCCGGCTCCTCTACAGGCTGGCGCTTCCGCTGCTCGCGCTCTTCGCCCTCGACGGAGCCCTCTCGGCATGGGCGGCGCGGCATTACGCGAACCACGTCTACGACCGCTGGCTCTACGATTCCGCGCAGAGCCTCGCGCAGCAGGTGCAGCTCACCCGCGGCGCCGCCGCGCTCCACCTGCCCGAGGTCGCGAAGGAGATGTTCGAGTGGGACGCGGAAGACCGCATCCTCTTTCGCGTGGAAGGCTCGCGCAGCGGCCGCATCGCCGGCAACGACGTCCCGATGCGCGGCGACAACGCGGTCGAGCTCTTCAACCTGCGGTACTTCGACGCACCGGTAGACGGCAGGATGATGCGCTGGGCCGTGATCAACTCGCCTTTGCCGCCGGTGGGCGAGGAGGTCACGATCGTCGTCGGCGAGACCACGCACAAGCGCGACCGGCTGACCGAGGAGATCATGCTCGCCGTGTGGGTGCCGCAGATCGTCCTGCTCGTGTTCGCGGGAGGCTTCGCCTGGCGCACCATCGTCGTCCAGACGCAGAAGCTGCACGAGCTCTCCGTATCGCTGCGCGACATGAGCTACCAGACGCTCGCGGCACTCCCCGCCGCCGGCATGCCGGAGGAAATGCAGCCGCTGGTCGAGGCGCTCAACGCGCTCATCGTGAAGCTCGATGCCGCGGCGCTCGCGCACCGCACGTTCGTCGCCAACGCGGCGCACCAGCTCCGCACGCCCCTGACCGCGCTCTCCCTGCAGGCGGAGCAGGCCGTCAACAGCGAAAGCCTGCCGCAGATGCGGGCCGCGGTGAAGGATCTGCGCGCCGCGGTCCAGCGGACGACGCATCTTGCCAACCAGCTCCTGCTGCTCTCGCGAGCCGAGCCCGGGGCGCAATCCGGTGCGAACCGGGCGCGCACCGATCTGCACGACCTCGCCTTCGAGACGGCGAGCGCGTGGGTGCCGCAGGCGGTGGCCGCCGGGATCGACCTCGGCTTCGACGAGACGTCGGTCCATGCGATCGCGGACGTGGACGCCGCGCTCGTGGCGGAGGCGATCAACAACCTCCTCGACAACGCGCTCAAGTACTGCCCGCGCGGCTCGCGCGTGACCGTCGCCGTGCGGCTCCTGCCTGAGCCCACGATCGTGGTGGAGGACTCGGGACGCGGCATCGCTCCCGACGAGCGCGTGCGCGTGATCAGGCGCTTCCATCGTGGCGATCACGGCGGCGGCGCCGGGGCGGGCCTCGGGCTGGCGATTGTCAACGAGGTCGCCGTGGGGCATGCGGGACGTTTGGTGATCAGCGATGCCGACGGCGGCGGCGCGCGCTTCGAGCTGAGGCTGCCGCCCGGATGACCCGTACAATTGCAGCCTGCCACCCCTGCGAGGCCGTCACGCCTACGGCGGCGGCCCGGCCCCGGGTCGCCATACGTCGGACTGCAGCGGGCGGCGACCCGAACCCTGCCTCATGACCCTCTACGCCTTCATCGGCCGCTTCGCGGCGCGGCACTGGCGCGCCTATGCCGGTGCGGCGGCGATGCTCGTCGGCATCGCGGTGCTCACCGTATGGGTGCCGCGGCGGGTGGGACACATCATCGACGCGCTGGTCGCAGGCACGCTGGTCGGCAGCGGACTCTGGCGCGAGATCGTCATCCTGCTGGCGATGGGCGCGGCGATCTATCTCCTGCGTGTGGGCTGGCGGCTCGCACTGTTCAGCGCGGCGTATCGCATGGGGCTCGAGCTGCGCACGCGGCTCTTCGGACGCCTGTCGCTGCAGGCCCCGGCGTACTTCCATCGGGTGAGCACCGGCGATCTCATGGCCTGCGCGACGAACGACGTCGACGCGGTGGAGATGGCGACCGGCGAAGCCTTCCTCGCCGGCTTCGACGGCACGCTCACCCTGGTGCTGGTGGTGGCGATGATGACGCTCGGGGTGGACTGGCGGCTGGGGCTCGTCGCGCTGCTGCCGTTCCCGTTCATGGCGTGGGCATTCTTCGTGATCTCGCGCCGCGTGCACGAGGCATCGCGGCAGTCGCTCGACCGTTTCTCGGACCTCAACGGCGAGGTGCAGGAATCGATGACCGCGGTGCGCACGCTGCGCGCGCTCGGCCTCGTCGACGGCGCCGGACGTGACTTCGGCGCGAAGGCGCAGGCCGCCACCGACGCCGCCTTCAGCGCCCAACGCTGGGAATCGGCGTTCGAGCCTGCGGTGGGCATCTCGCTCGCCGCGGCCACGATGTTCACCTTCGCGCTGGGCGGCTGGCTCGCCTGGCACGGCGACGTCACCATCGGCACGCTCACCGCCTTCACGATGTATCTCGTGCAGCTCATCTGGCCGATGTTCGCGGCGGGCTGGGTGCTCTCGCTGGTGCAGCGGGGCAAGGCGGCATGGGCACGCCTCGATCCCGTGCTGCGCGCGCCGCTCACGGTGGCCGACGAGGGCTCGCAGGCCATGTCGCCGGAGGGCGTGCTGCAGGCGCATGACGTGTCGTTCGTCTATCCGGGCGCGGGCGGACCGGCGCTCGCGGGGGTCGGATTTTCGCTCGCGCCCGGGCGCACCCTGGGGATCGTCGGGGCGACGGGCGCCGGCAAGTCCACGCTGCTGCACCTGCTGCTTCGCCACTACGAGCCCTTGCACGGGCGGTTCACGTGGGGTGACGTGACGTTGCCGGAGTTCACGCTCGCGGCATTGCGCGGCGCCATCGCCTGGGTGCCGCAGGAACCCTTCCTCTTCTCGGCGACGATCGCCGAGAACATCGCGCTCGCCCGCGCCGACGCGACGGCCGAGGAGATCGCGCACGCCGCGCGCCTGGCCGACCTCGACGGCGACGTACGGCGCCTGCCCGCGGGTTACGCGACGCGCGTGGGCGAGCGCGGTGTGACGCTCTCCGGCGGCCAGCGGCAACGGGTGGCGATCGCCCGCGCGCTCCTGTCCGGCGCCTCGCTACTGCTGCTCGACGATGCGCTGTCGGCGGTGGACACCGGCACCGAGGCGCGCATCCTCTCGCACCTGCGCGAGGCGCGCGCGGGACGCACCGCGATCATCGTGAGCCACCGCCTGTCCGCGGTGGCCGATGCCGACGAGATTCTGGTCCTCGACACCGGCCGCATCGTCGAGCGCGGCGATCACGCCGCGCTCCTGCGGCTCGACGGCTGGTACGCGGCGCAATGGCGCTACCAGCAGATCGAGGCGGAACTCGAATCCGCTTGACGCGATGACCACCGGCACCGACACGCTTCCCGCCCCGCCGTCGCGCGAGGGCCGCGCGATCGACCGCCTGGGCGCGCTGCGGCTGCTCCTGCGCTGCGCGTGGCCCGACCGCGACGACGCGATCCGCGCCGGAGCCTGGCTCGTGGTCGCCGGGCTGCTCGAGGCCGTTGGCCCGATCCTCGGCAAGCGCTTCATCGACGACTACCTCGTCCCGCGCGTGGCCGACGTGCCGATGATCGTGCTCCTGATCGGCGGCGCGTTCCTGTGCGGAGCCGTGTCCAGCGTGCTGCGCTACCGGCAGCTCCTGCGTCTCGCCCGCCTTTCGGTGCGCGCGGTGCAGCGCCTGCGCGAGGACGTGTACGGCCACGTGCTGCGCATGCCGATGCGCTTCTTCGACCGCGCCATCACCGGGCAGCTGGTGAGCCGCATCACCAACGACACCGAAGCCGTCAAGCAGCTCTACACGCAGGTGCTCTTCGAGATTCTGGTGGGACTCACGGTGCTCTTCGGGGTGGTCGTCGCCATGCTCTGGCTCGACTGGCGCCTCATGCTGATCGTGCTGCTGCTGGTGCCCCTCACCATCGCCATCGTGTGGGGCTACGAGCGGCTGTCGGCCGCGGCGGTGGCGCGCACGCGCGAGCTGCGCAGCGACATCAATGCGCAGATGGCCGAGGGCATCGCCGGGATGAGCGTGCTGCAGGCCACCGGCGCGGCGAACCGCTTCGCGCAGCGCTTCGCCCGCACCAACGACGCGCACTACGAGGCACGCGGGCGCATCCTGCGCGCCAATGCCTGGCTCCTCCGGCCGGCGCTCGACTTCGCCAACATCCTGCTCATCTGCGCCATCGTGATCGCGGTGGGAACGCAGCGCGTGCAGGTGGTCGAGGTGGGGCTGCTGTACGCATTCATCGCCTACGTCGCGCGCGTGATCGAGCCGCTCATCCAGATCACGATGCAGTTCGCGGTGCTGCAGCAGTCGATCGTCGCCGCCTCGCGCGTGGACGCGCTGCTGCGCGAGCCGACGGAGGCGCCGTGGCCGGACCGGGGCCGCATCGGCTCGGGGCGGATCGACCTCGCCGGCGTGACCTTCGGCTATGACCCGGCGAGCCCCGTGCTCCATGACGTCTCGCTCTCGATTCCTGCCGGCAGCTTCGTGGGGATCGTAGGACATACGGGGAGCGGCAAGTCCACGCTGCTCTCGCTGCTCCTGCGCTTCTACACGCCGCAGCAGGGGCGCATCGCCTACGACGGCATCCCGATCGGCGACATCGACGAGGCGCACTTTCGCGCCGAGGTCGGCCTCGTGCCACAGGAGCCGTTGCTGCTCGCGGCCTCGGTGCGCGAGAACATCGACATGGGACGCGGCCTGCCGTCGTCACGCACCGAGGCGGCAGCGCGCGCGGCGCACGCCGACGGCTTCATCCGCCGCCTGCCCGACGGTTACGACGCGCTCCTGGGCGAAGGCGGCGCGCGGCTGTCGGCCGGCCAGAAGCAGCTGGTGGCGATCGCCCGCGCGCTCGCGGGGGATCCGGCGGTGCTGTACCTCGACGAGGCCACGTCGCGCATCGACAGCGAGACCGAGCGCGAGGTGCAGGCAGCGCTCGCGGGCATCGGCGGCGGCACCACCATCGTGGCGATTGCGCATCGCCTGTCGACGATCCGCGCCGCCGACATCATCGTGGTGCTGAACCACGGGCGCATCGCCGAGCGCGGCACGCACGACGAACTCATGGCGATCCCCGGCGGGATCTACCAGCGGCTGTACCTGTTGCAGCAGTACGAGGGGGAGACGGCGTAGGCGGAAGAACCTGACACGCCCTTGTGGTAGTGCGTGACGCGTGATATAAATACGTCAGGCGTCACGCACTACCTGGGCGTCCGGGTATCTGTCCCGTTGGAGCACGTCATGAATCAAATGAACACGAATTCCGCGATACCTTCCGCCACGCCGGCCTTTTGCCACCTCGACCCTGGCTCGATCAAGGCAATGACCTTCGACATGCAAGGCAGCCTGCTCGACTTCTACTCCACCATCTTCGATGCCGGCACGAGGATCACCGCGGGCAAGGGTGCAAGCGTCGACTGGACCGACGTGGTGAGTCGGTGGCGCAAAGCCTATCGCCAGGAACTGGACGGGATCATCGCGGGCACCATTCCCTGGGTGTCCACCGATGCCGTCTACCGCAGCACGCTCGATCAGACCCTTGGCGGTCTCAGCTGGGGGGCCGTTCTCTCCGCCGAAGATCGCGCCGAACTGAGCGCCGCCTGGTCGACCCTCGAGCCCTGGTCGGACACGCGACCGGGTCTCACACAGCTGCGCCGGCAATTCAAGCTGTCGACGCTGTCCAACGGCTCGATGGCGTCGATGATCAACATCGTCAAGACGCACGATCTGCCATTCGACTGCGTGCTGACGGCGGAACTGGTCAATTCGTCGAAGCCCGATCCCCGTGTCTATGCTCTCGCGCAAAAGTCGCTCGGCGTGCGAGCGGACCAGATCCTCATGGTGGCCTGCCACAAGTACGACCTCGCCGCCGCCAAGAACTTTGGATTCAAGGTGGCCTTCATTCCGCGGCCGCAGGAGTTCGGTCCGCGAGGCCAGGCAGACGCAGGTGCCGAGAGCTACTTCGACGCCATGGCGCCCAGCTTGGTCGACTTGGCGGGCCTGCTCACGGGCACGTCCGCGACGGTCGTCGTCGCAGGGTAACCGGGAGCGTCAGGCAAGCGAGTTCCGAAACCGGGTCGAGGGCTTCGACGTGCGCGTCAGCCCGCTGGATCAAGCCGAACTCCTTGCCGCAGTCGGCCCCGCCACCCAAAGGACTCGTCGCTGACCTTCGGAAAGCGAGCCGGCGAACTCGCTCCGCCGGTGGACCTACCCCAGCTCCACGTCCACCATCATCTCGTTGGCGAGCGCCTCCAGCGCATGACGCACGTCGTCGTTGCTCACCGCCTTCGGTACGAGAAGCTCCGCCTTGACCTTGAAGAGGTGCTCGGCCGTCATGGCGCCGCTCACGATCTCGGTGTGCAGCTCCTCGATGGACACGCCGCGCTGCGCGAGCGCGCCCGAGAGATCGCGCACGATGCCGGGGCGATCGTGGCCGACGAGCTCGAGGCGCACGAGCCGGCGGCCTTCGGGCACCGGCGTGCCTTCGCTCCTCTGGATCTCGATCTTGAGGCCCGTGGATTCGAGCTCGGTGAGCGCCGCCGCGAGCGCATCGGCGTGTTCGGGCGGCACCTCGAAATGGACCATCCCCGCGAACTGCCCGGCGAGGCTCGCCATCCGGCTGCCGGCCCAGTTGGCGCCGAATCCCTGCGCCTTGGCCGAGAGCAGGCTCACGATGCCGGGACGGTCCGGGCCGATGACGGTGACGACGAGCGAGCTGACCATTGCCTTGTTCTCCTCGGTGAGCGACACCGTTCGCCTGATCATCGGCGCGCGCGTGGCGAAGCGCTCGTCCTGCTTGAAGGCAGGCACGCTGCCATGCTCGCGGGCGTGGCCTACGACGTGTGACAGGAGCTTGAGTCCCATCGGCGCGAGCGCGCGCTCCCAGAGCTCGCGCGCGGTCTCGCCCTTGGCCACGAAGCACCAGTCCTGCGCAGCGACGGCGCCTGCATCCCAGCCGTCGGCCAGGTGGTACACGGATCCGCCGGCAATCGGGTCGCCCTGCAGGATCGTCCACTCGACAGCCGCGATGCCGCGATGGCGCGGCAGCAGCGAGGGATGGTAGCCCACGCCGCCCAGGCGTGCCCGGGCGAGGGCCTCGTTGGACACGCGGGCGTGGGTGTGCGCCGCGACGATGAGGTCGGTGCCTTCGGCGATCGCCTCGCCCGGCACGATCCTGGGGTTGGCGAGGACGTGCACCGCGATTCCCGCCGCGGCCGCGGCTACCGCCAGGCGGTCATCCGTCGCGGGCGCGACGACGCGCACGACCTCGACCCCGTCGCGCAGGAACTGCTGCAGCACGGTGGCGCCGAAGTAGCGCGAACCCGCCAGCGTGAGCTTCATGGTGATCTCCCCCGCGCCGCGCATCCGGCTGCAAGCCGCTGGCGGCGAGCCGCAATTATAGGAGATGGCGCGCGCGGCCGGTCCGCGGGGCGCGCGGGTGGACCGGCCCGGTGTTGAAATCGCTCCCCACGCCCCCGACGTAATCGCGAGGCCACGCCCGCATCCTGGGTGATCCCGTGCAAGTCCACGTCCCCGATCCCGATCATCTCGCCGCCACGGATTCGTCCGCGCGCTTTCGCGCCGCGGCGCTGTTCGCGGCGATCTTCGTGGCCGGCGTCGCGCTGATCCACGTGATCGACCACGTCTTCGACCTCGGGCTCGCGCGCTTCGGCGTGGTGCCGCGCGATCCCGCGGGTCTCCGCGGCATCCTGACGGCCCCCCTGCTGCACGCCGACATGGCGCATCTCGTCTCCAACATCGTCCCGCTCGTCGTGGGCGGGACGCTGCTCCTGTACCTGTATCCCGATTCGTCGCGTTTCGTGCTGCCGGCGGTGTACTTCGGGCCCGGGGTGCTGGTCTGGCTCTTCGGGCGCGATTCGGTGCACATCGGCGCGAGCGGACTCGTCTACGGGATCGTCGCCTTCGTCTTCGTGGGCGGCATCCTGCGCCGCGACCGGCGCGCGTGGGCGGCGTCGATCCTCGTCGCGTTCCTCTACGGCGCGATGGTGTGGGGCGTGCTCCCGCTCAAGACGGGGGTGTCCTGGGAAACGCATCTCTCGGCCGCCGTCATCGGCGTGGTCTGCGCGTTCGCGCTGCGGGCGCGCGACGTGCCCCCGCGCAAGCGCTACAGCTGGGAGGACGAGGCGGGCGACGGGGAGGCCGAGCCGATCGCGAACCCGTCACCCGATCCCGCGCCCGACGCCGCCGCGGATGTCGGCACGGCGCCCGCGCCGCCGTTTCCCCCTCGGACGGACATCGGCATAATGCCGCGGCGGCGACATGCCGCGCGGACGGCGGGAAGCGACCCATGGCAGCGAGGTACCGGGATCAGTTGGTGACGCGAGAGCGCGTGCTCGTCGCGGTACTCGTGGCCGTGACGACCCTCGTGCTCTGGCTGTGCTGGCTCATGACCGAGCCGTTCGTGCCGGCCCTCACCTGGGCCGTCGTGCTGGCGGTGATCGCCCATCCGTGGCACGAGCGCATCCTCGCCCGCATGCCGCAATGGCCCAACATGGCGGCGATCATCGCCGTCGTGACCGTGAATGTCGCCATCGCGATCCCGGCGCTCTTCATTGCGCGAGAGGTGGTCAACGAGGCGATCGCCGGCGCCGACGCGCTGCAGCGCCTGGCCGACGTCGATCGCTGGACGCGGGTGTTCGACGCGTTCCCGCGCCTCGCGCCGTTGCGCGAGTGGCTCGGATCGAACATGAACCTCAAGGCCGGCGTGCCGGGTTCCGCCGGCGGGGTGGCCAACGTGCAGGCGGTGCTCGCGGGCGTGAGCGAGTTCGCGATGACCACGCTCATCACGTTCTTCCTGCTCTTCTTCTTCCTCCGGGACAAGTGGCACATCCTCGAAGCGCTGCAGGGGATGGTGCCGCTGGCGCCGGTGGAGACGGAGCAGGTCACGCAGAAGATGCGCGACATGATCGGCGCCGTGGTCTACGGAACGCTGACCGTGGCCTTCGTTCAGGGAATCCTCGGCGGTGCCATGTTCTGGTGGCTCGGCTTGCCCGCCCCCTTGTTGTGGGGAGCGGTGATGGCGCTCGTCGCGGTGCTGCCGCTCTTCGGCGCCGCGCTCGTGTGGGCACCCGCCGCGCTGTTCCTTCTCGTCGACGGTCACTGGGAGAAGGCGCTCATCCTCTCCCTGTGGGGCGGGATCGTGATCGGCCTCATCGACAACATCCTGCTGCCGTTACTGATGCGCAACAGGCTCGCGATGCACACCGTCCCGGTCTTCATCGCGGCAATGGGCGGCCTGTTCGCCTTCGGCGCCACCGGCATCGTGCTGGGCCCCCTGGTGCTGGCCCTCGCCATTTCGCTGCTCGACGTCTGGCGGCGCCGGATGCGCATGCGCGAGATCGAGATGGGCGTCAACGAGACGACCTCGCAGCGCGAGACGACGGGACGCGTCAGAGGAAGAACAGCAACGTGAGGAGCAGGTAGATCGGTCCGAGCACCAGCATCGCCCAGCCCATGTAGGCGAAGAAGCTCGGCATGCGGACGCCCCGCGATTCCGCGATCGCCTTGACCATGAAGTTGGGCGCATTGCCGATGTAGGTGTTGGCGCCCATGAAGACGGCGCCCGCCGAGATGGCGACCAGCGTCTGCGCGTGCGTGGTCATGAGGGCCGCGGCATCCCCGCCGGCGAGATTGAAGAACACGAGGTAGGTCGGCGCATTGTCGAGGAGCGACGAGAGGGCCCCGGTGAGCAGGAAGTAGGCGGCGTTGCGCGGCTCACCGCCGGGTCCGGTGACGAGCGCCACCAGCGGCGCGAGGGCGCCGTCGCTGCCGGCACGCAGGATCTCGATCGCGGGGATGATGGTGAGGAAGATCCCGGCGAAGAGCTTCGCGACCTCCACGATCGGCCCCCACTCGAAGTGGTGGGCGTCCCGGACCTTGCGCGGCGTGAGCACCCACGACGCCCACGCGATGGCGACGAGCGCGACGTCGCGCAGCAGGTTCTGCAGTTCGATCCGCGATCCCGCGATCTCGAACCCGATGCCGGGCTTCCACATGCCGGACGCGAGCACGCTGACGAGGATGCCCGCGAGCAGGAGGAAGTTGATCTTGCCTTCGACGCTGATCTTCGAATCCGGCGTCGGATCGAGCGCGGGCGCACGCTTCTCGCCGGCGCTGCGCCAGAGGTGGCGGTCGACCGCGTAGAAGACGCCCAGCAGCAGCAGGCTCGTGATGAGCATCGGGAGCAACAGCTCCCGCGTCGTCCAGAAGAAATCCACGCCCTTGAGGAAGCCCAGGAAGAGCGGCGGATCGCCGAGCGGCGTGAGCGAGCCCCCCACGTTGGCGACGAGGAAGATGAAGAAGACGACCACGTGCGCGCGATGCGCGCGATTGTCGTTGGCGCGCAGCAGCGGCCGGATCAGCAGCATCGCCGCGCCGGTGGTCCCCATCACGCTGGCGAGGAGGGTGCCGAGCGCGAGGAGGCCGGTGTTGAGCCCGGGCGTTCCGTGCAGGTTGCCGCGCACGTGGATGCCACCGGACACCGTGAAGAGCGCGAACAGCAGCACCATGAACGGCAGGTACTCCAAGAGCAGCGTGTGCACGACCTCGCGGAACGCGAGACCCGCCCCGAAGATGATCGCGAACGGGATGAGGAAGGCGGCGGCCCAGAGGGCGGTCAGCTTGCCGTAGTGGTAGTGCCAGAACCGGGGCACGGCGATCGGTGCGATCGCGATCGACAGCAGGACACAGGCGAACGGCACGATCCAGAATATCGACAGCGTGCTGCCGTCGACGCCTTCCGCGGCCCACGCGGGGAGCGCCGCGCCCAGTGCCGCGCAGGCCGCGAGCGCGCGCAAGCGCGTCGCGCGCCCATTCCCGCGCGATCCGTTGCCCGCGGACGCGCGGGCGCCGGTGGTGCTGTCGGTGGGGGCTGGGGCGTGGGTCGGCAAGGCAGCACTCCGCCGGCGGTGGAAGGGAGTCGCCGGCCGACCGATTGTGCAACACGGTGTCGGCCTGCCCGGGCCGGCGTGCAACAGCGAGCGGAGGCAGCGGGCCGGGCGCCTACTGCAGGAGTCCGCCGAAGCGGGCGTGAAACGCCGCGCTCGCCGCGGGGAAGGCCTCGCCATCGTCGGCGAGCACGCCGGCAAGATGCCGTTCCGCGCGCCGGTGTGTGAGCCGATAGAAGTCGCGGCAGAGCGCGTGCGCGGCGGCGCCTGGCCAGTCGAGCGGCAACAGCGACGCCGGCAGCAGCGGGTCGCGCAGCAGCACGCGCCGGTAGGCGTGGATGAGCAGCGTGCGCACGACGAAACACTGCTCGTCGCTCGCGTCGTCGGCTTCGCGGAAGCGGTCGATCACGGCGCCGAAGCGCGTCAGGAAGCGCCGGTACGATGCGGCGAGGCCGGCAACGTCGAAGGCTTCTTCCACGAGGCCGGCGAGGGGACGGGTTCCGGGCAGCGCCGTCGCGCGCATCGCGACGATGCGGGCCGCGACGGGATCGGCTGCAAGCGCCGGCGGCAGTGCGCGCCCCGCCTCGTGCGGACGCACGAACGTGGTCGCGCCGAGCGCGCCGAAGCCCGCCCACGCGAGTTCGCCGCGGAGGGCTTCGCGACGCGCCGACGGGACGGCCTCGGCAAGGATGACCTCCCACTCGCCCTGCCACTCGTCCGGCGGCCGATGGTAGATGCGGGCATGCGCCTCATCGAAGCGGCGCGCTCCGTCGGCCGTCAGGTGGTAGCGGCTGGCGCGCCCGTGGCTCTCGCCCACGAGCCAGCCGTCGCGAGTCAGGCGGAACACGCTCGTGCGCACCAGGCGCTCGCTGGTCCCGAACGGCGCCATCAGGCGGATGAGCCCCGCGAGCCACGCCGATCCGCCGTGCGGGACCAGCGAGTCTCCCCAGACCGTGACGATGAGCGACTTCGCGCGCGGCGGGTCGATGGCGACGGTGCGCTGCACCCAGCGCCGCACGCCGCCGTCGCCCGTCCCCGGTCCGGCCCGATCTGATACAGGATTGGCGAGAGACATGCAAAAAATGTATCATATTGGCGAGGAGGATGGCCATGTACGCGCAGCAGGTCGATACGGGTCTTGCCAAGGTGCGCAGCGCGGAGGAAATGGACGATGCCGAGCGCGCGTTCCAGGCGCGCATCGACGCCGACGTCAAGATCGAGCCCACCGACTGGATGCCGGAGGCCTACCGCCGCACGCTGGTGCGCCAGATCCAGCAGCATGCTCACTCCGAGATCGTGGGCATGCTGCCCGAGGGCAACTGGATCACGCGCGCGCCCACGCTCAAGCGCAAGGCCATCCTGATGGCCAAGGTGCAGGACGAGGGCGGCCACGGCCTGTACCTGTATGCCGCCGCCGAGACGCTCGGGGTGTCGCGCGACCAGCTCGTGCGCGACCTGCACGCCGGCAAGGTCAAGTACTCGTCGATCTTCAACTATCCCACGCTGACCTGGGCGGACATCGGCGCCATCGGCTGGCTGGTGGACGGGGCGGCGATCATGAACCAGATCCCCCTCTGCCGTTGCTCCTACGGTCCCTATGCGCGGGCGATGGTGCGCATCTGCAAGGAGGAGTCGTTCCACCAGCGGCAGGGCTACGACATCATGCTCGCGCTCGCCCGCGGGACCGCCGAACAGAAGGCCATGGCGCAGGACGCGCTCGATCGCTGGTGGTGGCCCTCGCTCATGATGTTCGGCCCGCCCGACGCCGACAGCGTGCACAGCGCGCAGTCGGCGAAGTGGAAGATCAAGCTCTTGAGCAACGACGAGCTTCGGCAGCGCTTCGTGGACCAGACCGTCCCGCAGGCCGACTACCTGGGCATCGCGATGCCCGATCCCGACCTGCAGTGGAACGAGGCACGAGGGCACTACGACTTCGGCGCGATCGACTGGGCCGAGTTCCAGAACGTGCTGAAGGGCAACGGCCCATGCAACCGCGAGCGCCTGGCCGCACGCGTGGGCGCGTGGGAGGAGGGTGCGTGGGTCCGGGAGGCGGCCATGGCGTACGCGGAGAAGCAGGCTGGGCGCGGGCGTGACACCCGCAAGGAGGCGGCGTGAGCGCAGAAGCAGGCAAGCCACCGGCGGGCGCCGCCGGGGAGACAGGCGGCGCGACCGGTCACGAGTGGCCGTTGTGGGAGATCTTCATCCGTTCGCAGCACGGTCTCGCGCACAAGCACGTCGGGAGCCTGCACGCTCCTGACGCCGCGATGGCGGTGCACAACGCGCGCGACGTCTACACGCGGCGCAACGAGGGCGTGTCGATCTGGGTCGTGAGGTCGGCCGAGATCGTGGCGTCCGATCCCGACGATCGCGAGGCGCTCTTCGAGCCGGCGTCGTCGAAGGTCTACCGCCATCCCACCTTCTTTCCCATGCCCGACGAAGTGAAGCACATCTGACCGCTTGTCGACGTGACCGCCGACCCCCGCTTCGAGTACCTTCTTCGTCACGGCGACAACGCGCTCGTGCTCGCGCAGCGTCTGGGCGAGTGGATAGGCCATGGGCCGGTGCTCGAGGAGGACATCGCGATCGCCAACGTCGGACTCGACCTGCTCGGGCAGGCACGCCTGTGGCTCACCCGTGCCGGCGAGGTCGAGGCGAGCATCGCCGGCCGCGGGCGCACGGAGGACGAGCTCGCCTTCCTGCGCGATGGCGGGGCCTTTCGCAACGTCCAGCTCGTCGAGCTGCCCAACGGCGACTTCGCCGCCACCATGGCGCGCCAGTTCTACTTCGACCAGGCGCATCTCCTGCTGCTGCGCGAGCTCGCGGGCTCGTCCGACGCGCGCATCGCGGAGATCGCCGCCAAGGCGGTGAAGGAGGTGCGCTACCACGCCGAGCGCAGCGCCGACTGGGTCGTCCGCCTGGGCGACGGCACCGCCGAATCGCAGGCGCGCATGCAGGCGGCACTCGAGCGCCTGTGGCCGTACACCGGGGAGATGTTCGCCGCCGACGCCGTCGACGTCGCGATGGTCGCGGCGGGCGTGGGACCCGATCCGGCTTCGCTGCGTGCGCCGTGGCTGGCGGCGGTTGACGCCGTCTGTGAGGAGGCGAAGCTGGCCCGGCCGCAGGGCGAATGGATGCAGGGAGGCAACGGCCGCGGCGGCAGGCAGGGTGTGCATACCGAGCATCTCGGCCACCTGCTCACCGGCATGCAGTTCCTGCAGCGTGCGTATCCGGGAGCACAGTGGTGAGCGCCACGCGGGGGGCGTGCGCTACGCGGGGGGCGAGCGCCATCGGACGCGGGGCTCCTGCGGCCTCACGGGTGAACGCCGGCCCTGAAGCGGTGACACCCGCATCGGGTCCCGGCGCGCTCGCGCCCGCCACCGTGTGGGCGTCGCTCGCCGAGGTGCCCGACCCGGAGGTGCCGGCCGTGTCGGTGGTGGAACTCGGCATCGTGCGTGACGTCGAGGTCGAAGACGGCCGCGTGCGCATTGCGGTCACCCCCACGTACTCCGGCTGCCCGGCGACCGAGGCGATCGGCGCGATGATCCGCGAGCGCGTCACCGCCCTCGGCGCCGCCGGCGTCGAGATCGTCACGCGCCTTGCCCCGCCGTGGACCACCGACTGGATGGCGCCGGAAGCCAAGCGCAAGCTCTCGGCATTCGGCATCGCACCGCCCCACGTCAGCACTGGGCAGGCCGCGCATCGGGACGGCGCCGTGCGCATCGACGTCCGCGGCATCAGTCCGTTGCGCCGTCCGGGCGTGGTCGTGCCGTGCCCGCGTTGCGGCTCGACGCGCACGTCGCTGCTGTCGCAGTTCGGCTCCACCGCGTGCAAGGCGCAGTACCGCTGCGACGAGTGCCGCGAGCCCTTCGACTACTTCAAGCCGCACTAGCCGGGAGGGCGACACATGCGGGAGGTTCCATCCGTTCGGGCGCTGCACGCGCGCCGGCCTCGCCCCTTCGGACGCAGGGCATGAGCAAGTTCCACCCGCTGCCGGTGAAGAGCGTCGCCCGCGAGACGCGCGACGCCGTGGCCATCACCTTCGACGTCCCGCCCGCATTGCGCGAGGTGTTCCGCTTCACGCAGGGGCAGCATCTCACGCTGCGCGCCACGATCGGCGGCGCCGACGTCCGTCGCTCGTACTCGATCTGCTCGGCGGTGCAGGACGACGCGCTGCGCATCGCGGTGAAGAAGAGCCCGGGCGGCGTCTTCTCGACCTGGGCCAACGAGTCACTCGCCCCCGGCGACGTGCTCGACGTGATGCCGCCGCTCGGCCACTTCAACGTGCCGCTCGACCCGGCCGCTGCCCGCCACTACCTGGGCATCGCGGCGGGCAGCGGGATCACGCCGCTGCTGTCGATCGTGAAGACGACGCTGGCCACCGAATCGCGCAGCCGTTTCACGCTGGTGTACGGCAATCGCGCGTCCGGTACCGTGATGTTCAGGGAGGCGCTGGCTGCGCTCAAGGATCGCTACCTCGGACGCTTCAATCTGGTGCACGTGCTGTCGCGGGAAGCGCAGGACATCGATCTCCTGCACGGGCGCATCGACCGGGCGCGCGCCGATGCCATTCTGGAGCACTGGGTACCGCTCGCCGGGATCGACGTCGCGTTCGTGTGCGGGCCGGAAGGCATGATGGAGGCGGTGACCGAGGCGCTGGAGGCGCACGGCTTTCCGGAGTCGAGGATCAAGATCGAGCGCTTCGCGGCGAGCATTCCCCGTCACGTGCACGTCGCCGCGGCCGTGCCGGCGCCAGGACACGAGGCGTGCACGGTCAGCGTCACGATCGACGGGAGCACGCGCAGCTACACGCTCGAGAAGGGCAAGGAAAGCCTCCTCGACGCTGGCCTGCGCAACGGCATCGAGCTCCCGTACTCGTGCAAGGGCGGCGTGTGCTCCACCTGCCGCTGCCGCATCACCGAGGGCGAGGTCGACATGGACGTGAACTTCGCGCTGGAGGACTACGAGGTGGCGCGCGGCTTCCGGCTGGCCTGCCAGAGCCATCCGGTGACCGACACCGTCGCGGTCACCTTCGACGACACCGGCACCGGGTGACGCGAGGGTCCTTTCGGCCGCATGCGGGTCGCCGTGCGGCGAAGCCTTGCCCTCGCCGCCGGACCGGATGACACGCCCGCATTGCCGGTAATATGTCGGACGCGACGGCATGCATTTCGCGTCCGTCGCCCCGGAGGAATCGCCTTGGACGCAGCATCGGTGGCATCGCATCCCTTTTTCGATCAGCATCGCGCTTTGCTGGAGCGTGCCGTGCAGGCGATCCACGAGCGGCGCTACTGGAGCGCGTTCCCCGAATCGCCGAGCCCCAAGACATACGGCGAAGGCGCCGCCGATGCCGGCAAGGCGGCGTTCGACGCGCTCCTCGGCAAGCCTTTCCCGCTGACGCAGCCGGCCACGGCGGGGCAGGTGCCCGGCGAACGGTCGCCGTTCGGCATCGATCTCGGGATCACCTATCCCAGGCCGGACATGGACGCGCTGTTCGCCGCGGTCGGGCGGGCGCACGACCAGTGGCGCAAGCAGGACCCACGCACGTGGGCCGGCGTGTGCCTCGAGATCCTCGGGCGGATCAACAAGGCGAGCTTCGAGATCGCCTCCGCGGTGATGCACACCACGGGCCAGGCTTACGTGATGGCCTTCCAGGCGGGCGGACCGCATGCCCAGGACCGCGGTCTCGAGGCGGTGGCGTACGCCTGGGACGAGATATCGCGCGTGCCGGCGTCGGCACAGTGGGAGAAGCCGCAGGGGAAGAACGAGCCGATCCGCATGGAGAAGCGCTTCCGCGTGGTCCCGCGCGGCATCGGCCTTGTGATCGGCTGCTGCACCTTTCCCACGTGGAACGGCTATCCCGGCATGTTCGCGAGCCTCGCGACGGGCAACGCCGTCGTCGTGAAGCCGCATCCGGGCGCGATCCTGCCGCTCGCCCTCACCGTGAAGATCGCGCGCGAGGTGCTCTCGGATGCGGGACTCGATCCCAACGTCGTCACGCTCTTCGCGCACGAGGCGGGGAGCAGCGTCGCCCAGGAGCTCGCGCTGCGTCCCGAAGTCAGGATCATCGACTTCACCGGCAGCACCGCCAACGGCCGCTGGATCGAGGAGCACGCGCGGCAGGCGCAGGTGTACACGGAGAAGGCCGGCGTCAACCAGATCATCGTCGACAGCGTGACCGACATGAAGGCAGTCGCGCGCAACATCGCATTCTCGCTGTCGCTCTACGCGGGACAGATGTGCACGGCGCCGCAGAACATCTACGTCCCCCGCGACGGCATCGCCACCGCCGACGGCCGCCTTTCCTTCGACGCGGTCGCCGAGGCCGTCGCCGACGGCGTACGGAAGCTCCTGGCCGACCCGGCGCGGGCGGTCGACGTGCTGGGCGCCGTGCAGAACGACGGCGTGCTGCGCCGACTCGAGGCTGCGCGGTCGCTGGGCACGGTCGTGCTCGACACGCAGGCGCTCGCGCATCCGCTGTTTCCCGAGGCGGCCGTGCGCACCCCCCTCGTCGTGAAGCTCGACGCCGCCGATCGCGCGATCTACCTCAACGAATGGTTCGGTCCGATCGCCTTCGTGATCGCCACCGACGGCACCGAGGAGAGCCTCGCCATCGCGCACGATGCGGTGCGTGGTCATGGCGCGCTCACGCTTTCGGTCTACTCGACCGACGAGGACGCCATCGCGCGTGCCGTCGAGGTGGCCGAGGATGCCGGGGTGGCGTTGTCGATCAACCTCACCGGCGGTGTGTTCGTGAACCAGTCCGCCGCCTTCTCCGACTACCACGGCACGGGCGCCAATCCCGCGGCCAACGCGGCGCTGTGCGATGCGGCGTTCGTGGCGAGCCGCTTCCGCGTCGTCCAGCACAGGATGCATCTCTAGGACAGGCGTGCCGCCGCCGCCCCCGGCCCCGGTCGCCGACCGGATGCGCCGTGGCGAGCGCGGCACGATCGACGACATGAGCTACGAATCCATCCTCTACGACAACGCCGGTGGCGTGGCGCGCATCACGCTGAACCGGCCGGACCGTCTGAACAGCTTCACCGCTTCGATGCATGCCGAGGTGCGCGATGCCCTGGCGCGCGTGGTCCCGGACGGCGCGCGCGTGCTCGTCCTGACGGGAGCCGGACACGGCTTCTGTGCCGGGCAGGACCTGTCCGACCGCGCGGTTGCACCCGACGCTGCGCCCGTCGATCTCGGTGATTCCATCGAGCGCAACTATCGACCCCTGGTACTCGGGCTGCGCAACCTGCCGCTGCCGGTGGTGTGCGCGGTCAACGGCGTGGCCGCGGGCGCGGGCGCCAACATCGCGCTGGCCTGCGACCTCGTGATCGCGGCGAGGAGCGCGAGCTTCATCCAGGCCTTCTCGCGCATCGGGCTCATCCCCGACTCCGGTGGCACCTGGTTCCTGCCGCGTCTCGTCGGGACCGCGCGCGCCATGGCACTGGCGCTCCTGGGCGACAAGCTCACGGCCGAGGAGGCGGTGCAGTGGGGCATGATCCACCGCTGCGTGGACGACGCCGAGCTTTCGTCCACGGTCGACGCACTCTGCGCCCAGTTCGCGAAGGGACCCACCCGAGGCTACGCGGCGATCAAGCGCGCGCTGTACGCGCCGTCGACGACCCTCGAGGCCGCGCTCGATCTCGAGCGCGACCTGCAGCGCGAGTGCGGGTTCTCCGCGGACTACCGCGAGGGTGTGGCGGCGTTCGCGGCGAAGCGGCCGCCGAACTTCAGCGGGCGGTAAGGACCTACGCAGATGGCCGCGCTGCCCCCCGAAGCCGGGGTAGGCATCATCGGCGCCGGCGCCATGGGTGCCGGCATCGCCGAGGTGGCGGCCCTCGCCGGTCATCGCGTGCACCTGTTCGACAATCGCATGGGCGGCGCGGACACGGCGCGCTCGGCGATCGCCGACAGCTTGCGCAAGCGGGCGGCAAGGGGCAAGCTCGACGCGACCCGGGCGGAGGAAGCGATCGGGCGTCTGATGCCGGTGCACGCGCTGGGCGACATGGTGAGTGCCGCGCTCGTGGTCGAGGCGATCGTGGAGGACCTCGATGTCAAGCGCAAGGTCTTCCGCGAGCTCGAGGTGATCGTGGCCGGCGATGCGATCCTCGCGTCGAACACGTCGTCGCTGCCGATCACGGCGATCGCGGCGGGAATGAAGCACCCGGGACGCATCGCCGGCATGCATTTCTTCAATCCGGCGCCGGTGATGCCGCTGGTCGAGGTCGTGAGGGGGCTCGCCACCGATGGCGCCGTGGCGGAGCGCCTCTACGATACCGCGCGGGCCTGGGGCAAGGTGCCTGTGCACGCGGCCTCGACGCCGGGGTTCATCGTCAACCGCTGCGCCCGGCCGTTCTACGGCGAGGCCTTGCGCCTCGCGGCGGAGCAGGCGGCGAGCGTGGCGACGATCGACGCCGTGATGCGCGATGCCGGCGGCTTCCGCATGGGTCCCTTCGAGCTCATGGACCTGATAGGGCTCGACGTGAACTACGCGGTCTCGAAGAGCGTGTGGGAGGCCTGCTTCCACGATCCGCGCTACGCACCCTCGGTACTCCAGCGCGAGCTCGTGAGTGCCGGTTACTTCGGCCGCAAGACGGGACGCGGCTTCTACGACCACGCGCCGGACGCGGCGAAGGCGCAGCCGCATACGGAGCCCGGACATCCCCCGCCGCGCAGCGTGCGCGTGGCCGGCGAGAGCCCGATCGTCACTGCGCTCGCTGCGCGGCTTCGTGCTGCCGGCATCGAGGTCACGCCGGTGCCTGCAGCGGCCGGGGTGGCGGCGGGGCATCTCGTCGTCGACGATGCCCTGCTCGTACCTTCGGACGGTCGCACCGCGACGGCGATCGCGGCGGCGAGCGGCCGCAGCGATTGCGTCGTGGTCGACCTCGCGCTGGCTTATGCGACCTGCCCGCGGCTGGCCGCCGCGCGCGCCGATACCTGCAGTGACGCCGGATGGGCGGCCTGCACCGGGGCGCTGCAGGCCGCTGGCATCGCCGTGTCGCGCGTCGACGACGTGGCCGGCCTCGTCGTGATGCGCACGGTGGCGATGCTCGCCAACGAGGCGGCCGACGCGGTCGTGCAGGGCATCGCCACTGCGACCGACGTGGACCTCGCCATGCGCAACGGCGTCAACTATCCGCTCGGACCGCTCGCCTGGGGCGACGCCATCGGCGTCGGCCACGTCGAGGCGGTGCTGCGCAATCTCGAGGCGCACTACGGCGATCCGCGCTATCGCCGCTCGCCGCTCGTCGCGCGCCGCGTCGCCGCGGGCAGGCCGCTCGCGTCCGAAGGCTGACGGCATGGCGGCACCATCCCGCGCCCCCGACGGCACCCGTGCCGCCAGGAGCGCCCCGCTTGCCGCCGATGCACGCGGGCGGTCGCTGCGAGGAACGCGATGACGGGCCGCATTCCAGACGAGCCGCACGCGCTCGCTGCGGCAGTGGCCGAGTCGATGTTCGCCCGCGACAGCGCGTCGCGCGGCCTCGGCATGCAGATCCTGCGTGCCGCACCCGGCGAGGCACGCATGAGCATGACGGTGCGTCCGGACATGCTGAACGGCCACGCGACCTGCCATGGCGGCTTCATCTTCACGCTCGCCGACAGCGCCTTCGCCTTCGCCTGCAACAGTGCAAACGTCCGCACCGTGGCCAACGGCTGCGCGATCGAGTTTCTCGCGCCGGCGCAGCTCGGGGACGTGCTGACCGCGACGGCCCGGGAGCGCGCCCAGGTGGGGCGCAACGGCATCTACGACGTCGAGGTCGTGAACCAGGCCGGGGTAGCCATCGCGCACTTCCGCGGCAAGAGCACACGCATCAAGGGCAGCGTACTGGAGGGACCCACACCATGACGGCACGAACGCCACGTCCGGGGGAGTTGGAACCCATCGAGCGGGCGAGTCGCGACGAACTCGCCGCGTTGCAGCTCGATCGTCTCAAGGCGACGCTCACGCGCGCCTACGACAACGTCGCGCATTACCGCAAGGCGTTCGACGCCGGGGGCGTGCATCCGCGCGACCTTGCGACGCTCGCGGATCTCGCGCGCTTTCCCTTCACGACGAAGGCCGACCTGCGCGAGAACTATCCGTTCGGCATGTTCGCGGTGCCGCGCGAGGAAGTGGTGCGCATCCACGCCTCGTCGGGCACCACGGGCAAGCCCACGGTCGTCGGCTACACGCGCAACGACATCGACACCTGGGCGACGGTGATGGCGCGCTCGATCCGCGCCGCTGGCGGACGCGCCGGGGACATCGTCCACGTCGCCTACGGATACGGCCTGTTCACGGGGGGCCTCGGCGCCCACTACGGTGCCGAGAAGCTCGGCTGCACGGTGATCCCCATGTCGGGCGGCATGACCGAGCGGCAGGTGCAGGTGATCGCCGACTTCAAGCCGTCGATCATCATGGTCACGCCGTCGTACATGCTGGCGATCGCGGAGGAGATGGAGCGGCAGCGGCTGGATCCCCGCGAGTCGTCGCTCGAGATCGGCATCTTCGGCGCCGAGCCGTGGACGCCGACGATGCGCGCGGCCATCGAGGACAGGCTCGCGATGGACGCGATCGACATCTATGGCCTGTCCGAAGTGATGGGGCCGGGCGTGGCGCAGGAATGCATCGAGACCAAGGACGGCCTCACGGTGTGGGAGGATCACTTCTATCCGGAGGTGATCGACCCGGTGACGGGCGAGGTGCTGCCAGAGGGCGAGAGGGGAGAGCTCGTGTTCACCTCGCTCACCAAGGAGGCATTGCCGATCATCCGCTATCGCACGCGTGATCTCACCCGCCTCCTGCCGCCCACGGCTCGCTCGATGCGGCGCATCGAGAAGATCACCGGCCGCAGCGACGACATGCTGATCATCCGCGGCGTGAACGTGTTTCCCACGCAGGTGGAGGAGCTGATCCTCCGCGATCCGGTGCTCGCACCTCACTACCAGATCGAGGTCACGAGGCCCCACGCGCTCGACGAGATGACCATCCTCGTCGAGCGGTCTGCGGCGGCTGGCGGCGTCGACGGCGACGCGGCCGGCGCGAGACTCGTGCGCCTCGTCAAGAGCCTCATCGGCATCAGCGCCGGAGTGAGCGTGCTGCCGCCCGGCGGCATCGAGCGATCGCTGGGCAAGGCGAAGCGCGTGATCGACAAGCGACCCAGGCAGTGAGCCTTTCGGGGCGGCGTCGCGGCGTGCCGGACGCGCAGGACGCAGCCGACATCGTCGCGTGGCTCGCGCGGAATCGGGAACGCTGAAGGAGCGATTCGGAGCCCGCCTTCGCTCTACCCCACGTCCGCAGCCGCGGCGTGGAAGCCGCGCTTGCCGCCTTCGAGGAAACCGTTCGCGTCGAGCACGCCGTACATCTGGATGAGGCGCGCGACGAGACCCGTCCATCCGGTCTGGTGCGAGGCGCCCACGCCCGCGCCGTTGTCGCCGTGGAAGTACTCGTAGAACAGGAGGTGATCCCGCCAGTGCGGATCGGTCTGGAACTTCGATGCGCCGCCGAACACGGGACGCCGGCCATCCGCGTCGCGCAGGAAGATGCGTGCAAGCCGCGTTGCGAGGTCGCGGCTCACCTCGAACAGGTTCATCGTGCGGCCCGAGCCGGTCGGACACTCCACCTTGAACGCATCCCCGTAGTAGAGGTAGTACTGCAGCAGCGCGCGGATGACGAGCACGTTCACCGGCATCCAGATCGGCCCGCGCCAGTTCGAATTGCCGCCGAACATGCCCGAGTCGGACTCGGCCGGCACGTACTTCACCTCGTAGTCCCGGCCGCCCGCGTGGAAGACGTACGGGTGATCGAGGTGATGGCGTGACAGCGCGCGCAGGCCGTACGGGCTCAGGAACTCGCGCTCGTCGAGCATGCGCGCGAGGATGCGCCGCAGGCGCGACTCGTTGACCAGCGCGAAGATCCCGCGATCGGCAAAGCCCGTGTGGCCGGGCCCGGTGGCATGCACGGCTTGCATGAGCTCCGGCATGCGGGCGAGCCGCGCCTGGTACGCGCGCAGCACGCCCGGCATGCGGTCGCGCTGCCAGCTCTCGACCACCGTGGTGGCGCACAGGGGAAGCAGGCCCACCATCGAGCGTACCTTGAGGCGCTGTGCGGACCCGTCCGGCAGGCGCAGCACGTCGTAGTAGAAGCCGTCCTCCTCGTCCCACATGCCGTCCGGCCCCGTGCGGTTCATGCCGAACGCGATCCACAGGAAGTGCTCGACGAACTTGGTGCACATCGCCTCGTAGGACGGGTCGTGCGAGGCGAGCTCGACCGTGAGCTCCATCATGTTCTGGCAGAAGAGCGCGACCCAGCCGGTGCCGTCGGCCTGCTCGAGGTAGCCCCCGGTGGGCAGCGCCGAGCTGCGGTCGAAGACGCCGATGTTGTCGAGGCCGAGGAAACCGCCCTCGAAGACGTTGTTGCCGCTGCGGTCCTTGCGGTTCACCCACCAGTTGAAATTGAGCGACAGCTTGAGGAAGGAACGCTTCAGGAACTCGAGGTCCGGCGTGCCGCCCATCGCCTGCTCGGCGCGGTGCAGGAAGATCGTGGCCCAGGCGTGCACGGGCGGATTGACGTCGCTGTAGTTCCACTCGTAGGCCGGAATCTGACCGCTCGGGTGCATGTACGTCTCGCGCAGCATGAGCTCGAGCTGCTCGCGCGCGAAGTCCGGATCGACCGCCGCGAGCGCGATGCAGTGGAAGGCGAGGTCCCAGGCGGCGTACCACGGGTACTCCCACTTGTCGGGCATGGAGATCACGTGGTCGTTCACCATGTGATACCACTCGCGGTTGCGGGCGTGGCCCCGCTGCCCGAGGAGCGGGTGCGAGCCGTGCTCCTCCAGCCAGCGGTCGGCGTCGAACGCGTAGTACTGCTTGGTCCACAGCATGCCGGCGAACGCCTGGCGCATCACCAGAGCCTCGTCGGCGGAAGCCTTCGGTGGGGTGAGCGCACGATAGAAGGCGTCCGCCTCCGCGAGGCGCGTGGCCATCGCGGCATCGAAGCCGTCGCCGAAGGGTGTCACGCTGGCGGGTCCGTGCGAACGCAGGCGCAGGCGCAACTCGGCGCTGCGGCCCGCGGCTACCGTCACCTGGTAGTGCGCCGCCGCCTTGGTGCCGCGGTGGTCGGGATTGACGGCGTCGTCGCGCCCGCCGATGAGCCATTCGTGGAAGGCGTCCTTGACGTAGCGCGATGCGTTGGGGCTGCCGAACAGGCGCTCGCCGTTCGTCTCGTTGTCGGTAAAGAGCAGCGCCGGTGCGCCGTCGCAGTACAGGGTGTACTCGCCGAGCGCCGGGTGGCTCGCGGCGATGGCCGCGCCTGCCACTCCTGCCGCGGCCAGCGACGGCTTGACCGCGGCCGCGTCGGCCTGCCAGACGTTCCGGAACCACAGTGTCGGCAGCACGTGCAGCGCGGCAGCGTCCGGGCCGCGGTTGGCGACGGTGATGCGCACCAGGATGTCGTCGGGCGCAGCCTTCGCGTACTCCACGAAGACGTCGAAATAGCGGTCGTCGTCGAAGACTCCGGTGTCGATGAGCTCGTACTCTGGCGCGTCACGCCCGCGCTGCCGGTTGGTCGTGACGAGGTCGGAGTACGGGAACGCCGCCTGCGGGTACCTGTACAGGTACTTCATGTACGAGTGCGTGGGCGTGCTGTCGAGGTAGTAGTAGTACTCCTTGACGTCCTCCCCGTGGTTGCCCTCGCTGTTGGTGAGCCCGAACATCCGCTCCTTGAGGATGGGGTCGCGTCCGTTCCACAGCGCGAGCGCGAAGCACAGCCGCGACTTGTCGTCGGAGATCCCGGCGATGCCGTCCTCGCCCCAGCGGTACGCACGCGAGCGGGCCTGGTCGTGGCTGAAGTAGTCCCACGCGTTGCCGTCGCTGCTGTAGTCCTCCCGCACGGTTCCCCACTGGCGCTCGGACAGGTACGGCCCCCAGGCCTTCCACGCTTCTCCGTCCTGCTGCAGGCGCTCGTGCTCGGCCGTATGGTTCACGACAGGCATCCCCGAATGCGTTGCGAACGTCTCGCAACATACGCGCGCGCCGAGGCGGCGTCCACGCCTTCACATCATGAAGTCGAGCGTGGCCGGCGCGAAACTGGCGAGATTGGGAAACACGCGAGGCAGGTCGGCAGCGCTCACTCCCATCCACCGCGCGAGGGTCGACCCGTATTGCTCGATCGAGGTCGTGGGAATCCAGCGTCCGCGCTGTTCGGCGTCGTCGGGCCCGCCCAGGGCCAGCGTGGGAAACCGGCCATGGAAGTCGCCGCCCTTCACGGCATCACCGATGATGAAGTGGTGGTTGCCCCACGCGTGATCGGTGCCGCCGCCGGAGGCGGGCTGGAAGGTGCGGCCGAAGTCGGACAGCGTGAAGGTGGTGACCTGGTGGGCCACACCCAGCGCGACGGTCGCGTCGTAGAACGCCTTCAGGGCCGGGGCGAGCTGGCCGAAGAGATTCGCCTGCGTCGCCGCCTGGTTGCCGTGCGTATCGAAGCCGCCGAGCGCCACGAAGAAGATCTGGCGCGCGGCGCCGGTGGCGGCGCGTCCCTCGATCGTCTGCGCGACCCGGGACAGCGCGCTGGCCGTGCCGTTGCCCGACAGCGGGGCGAAGATGGGGCTCACGATCGACGAGGCGCCGGTCAGGATCGGATTCATCGTGCCCGACAGCGCGAGCGCCTGCGTGCCGACGGCGTTCGCGGCCGTGACGAGCTGATTGCCGGATCCGGCGGCCAGGAACTGCTTGAGCGTGGCGAGCCTCGCAGCCGTCGCCGCAGCGTTGCCGTCGAAGCCGGCGAGCGTGAACGAGCCACTCGCCGGTACCGTGAGCGGCGACGTCGACTTGCCGGTCGCGAAGAGCACGCTGCCCCCGAAGGACGTCGCCACCGGAAAGCCGGCGGCATTGCGGCCGGCGAGCGCGTCCGCGATGCGGCCGCCCCAACCCGTGCCCGCCGCGGCGTTGGAGATCGCGCTCTGCCACTGTGCCTGCTGGTCCGAGTGCGAATACAGCGACAGCGGGACCTGTCCCGCCACGTACTGCGCCTTGCCGGTGGGTTGCAGGAGCGGCCCCACGTTGGCGAGCACCGCGAGCTTGCGTGCGGCGAACAGCGCCTGCAATTCGCCCAAGCCGGGATGCAGGCCGAACGGCGTGCCGAGGCTCGCGGGCTCGATCGGCAGCAGCGACGCCTGCTCGAGCTGGATGCCCGACGCGGCGGTGCGGACCGCAGCGTATCGAGCGTATCCCGCGCTGTCGAGCGGCACGACCATGTTGTTGCCGTCGTTGCCGCCGTAGAGGAACACGCAGACGAGCGCCTTGTAGTCGCTCGCCGCCTGCGCACGGGCGGGAAGGGCTGCCAGCATCGCGGTCCCGCCGCCCGCACCGAGCGCGGCGAGCGCGCCGGCACGCTGGAGGAAGTGGCGTCGTGCCTTCGATGTCGTGTGGATCATGGTCAGCGCTCCACCTGGTACTCGGACGAGGTGACGACGAGGTAGAACGCCGTCTTTGACCGGGTCAGCGGGTCGCTCGCCGGGATCGTCTCGATCGCCGACACGAGGCCCGCGCGCATCGCCGCCGGCATGGCACCGTGCAGCAGCAGCGAGCCCAGTCTGTCGGCGAGGGCGCCGGCGTTGCCCGCGACCGGCGTGAGCGTCGTCCGCGTGCCCGGTGCCGGCTTGTCGTTGTTGACCATGTTGAGGTAGTCACCCATCACGGGGGAGAGGGTGACCCGGTTGAGCAGCGTCTCGTAGTTGCCGAACGCGTTGTCGAGGAAGATCTGCTGGTAGGCGGCCATCGCGTACGCCTCGCTGACCTCGAATCCCGACGTCACGAGGATCTGCGACAGCGCGAAGGCCACGCGCTGGCGGAGCTGGTCCCTTCCGTAGAGCGCGTTGCCGAAGAAGTCGTTCTGGAGCTGGAACAGCGAGTAGTAGTCGCGCGAGCAGCGCGGGTTCGGGCTGGTGGCGCAGTAGGCGCGGGCCTGGTTGGCGGGAACGTAGGTCGTGCTCGAGTAGCGCGATCCCGAGGCCGCGAGCTGCTCTTCCAGGAACGCGTCGATGCCGATCGCCGTCACGTGCGCGACGAGCGCATCGTTGGGGCCGAAGGTGGCCTGCTCGAGAAGGCGCACCACGTCGGCCTGCTTCTGCGCGGACGACAACGGCGCGCACATCGCCGCCCCTTCGAGCGTCGAGGTGGCCGCCATCTTCTGATGCATCGTGAGGTCGGGCAGGAAGCGGTGATTGGACGCCGCGACGGTGGCCCCCGGATAGAAGCTGCGGTAGACGACCTCGGTGCCCGCGGGGCAGGCGCCGCCGTGTGGCACTTCGATGTGGAACGCGGTCGCCTCGTAGGTCCACGAGGGGTTGGCCTTGACCTTGGCGCACTCGGCGGGGTCGGCGGTGTAGAAATGCGAGTTCGGGCCGACGCCCGGGGTGCCGAAGAAGCGGCACACCGGGACCGCAGCGGGGTCGTCGCCGGCACCCATCCACACGTTGAACGTGACGCCGGTGCGTGCCCACCCCTTGACTGCGGTGCCCGCGTCGAGCATCGCCGCCTCTTCGGGGAACGCGGTGACGAAGTAGTGATTCAGCGCCGCGTTGTAGTATTCGATCGCCTGCCCGGTGGGCTCCAGTGCGCGCGCCATGGGAGCGATGGCGAGGAGCCCCACGCCCGACAGCGCTGCGAGTGCCAATCGACTCCCTCTGCGATGCTCCATGCGTGCCCCCGCGGTCGTGTGCTGGTGCTGCCGGCATAAGCTAACGCATGACGGCGACCGGCGATCACGGACTTACATTCGTTTACAACGGGGCAGGATGTTCCCGTAGACATCGTCCGCGGGCGCGCCCTCGCGTAGAATCGGCGCGCTTCGTGCTTGCTATCGGCGTTCTGCCCGCGGGCGTTCGATCCCGCCGGGCTGGTGCCGACCCTCGTCCACCCCGGAAGTCCGATCCATGCCGATACGCCTTCTCCGCGCCGCGCTGGCGGCCTGCATCCTCGCGTGCGTCGCCGCGACGCCAGCATTCGCCGCAACAGCGCCGGCACCGGCCGGCTGGCCGCGTCACGTGGCGCTGCAGCAGGGGGCGCTCCTCGTCTATTCGCCGCAGGTGGTGCACTGGGAGGGTGACCGCATCGTCCTGCGCAGCGCCGTTGCGCTGCACGGCGGCAACGTGCGCGGCGAGACCTTCGGCACGATCGAAGCCTCGGCGAGCACGCACGTCGACAAGGTCCTGCGTTCGGCGGCGCTCGTCGACCTCGCGATCACGAAGATCGACATTCCCGCGCTGCCCGATCATGGCGCGTCGCTGTTGCCGCAGGTGAACGCGGCGGCGAGGTCGATGCTGCGCATCGTATCGCTCGATCGGCTGCAGGCGTCGCGCGCGGCGAGCCGCATTCCGGCGCGCACGGTGCAGGTCGACAATACGCCACCGCGCCTGATCGTGAGCACGTCGCCGGCGATCCTCGTGCCGATCGACGGCGTGCCGGTGTGGAAGCCCGTGGCGGGCAGCCCCGGCTTCACGCGCATCGTCAACACGCGGGCCCTGATCCTCAAGAGCGCCGCGGCGCCGGAGACGTTCATGCGGGTGTACGACGGCTGGCTCATGGCCACGTCGCTCGCCGGCCCGTGGACGCAACCGTTCCTGCCGCCGGCGGGCATCGATGCCGTGGCGCGGAAGGTCGCGGCCACGGGAGTCGTCGACATGCTCGACGGTGGGCGGGCGAAGCCCAAGCCATCGCTCGCGCAGGGCGTTCCCGAGATTCACGTCAGCGAGGTGCCGGCGGAACTCATCGTGTTCCGTGGCGCTCCCGATTTCGCGCCGCTCGTGGGCACTTCGCTCGAGTGGGCCACCAACACGACGAGCGACGTGCTGCGCGACACCGCGGGCGGGACCACCTACGTGCTGCTCGCGGGACGCTGGTTCCGCTCGGCATCCCTCGCCGGCCCGTGGACCTTCGTCGCGAGCGATGCCTTGCCTGCCGATTTCGCGCGCATTCCGCCGACGTCGCTTGCCGGCGCAGTGCTGCCGGCGGTGGCAGGGACGCCGCAGGCGCGCGCGGCGGTTGCGGAGAATGCCGTGCCGCAGACGGCCACCGTGCCGCGCATCGACGGGCCCACGTGGAGAGTACCCGCGTTCACGGCCACCTACGACGGCGCGCCGCGCTTCGAGGCGGAGGCGGGCACGTCGCTGGCGCGGGCAGTGAACGCGTCGGTGCCGATCGTGCGCGTGACGCCGTCCGCGTACTACGCGCTCGAGGCCGGCGTGTGGTTCACCGCGAGCCAGCCCGACGGGCCGTGGTCGATCGCGACCTCGGTGCCAGACGCCATCTACGCGATCCCGCCCACGTCGCCGATCTACTTCGCGACGTTCGTGCGCATCTTCGGTACGACGCCCAACGCCGTCTTCACCGGCTATACGCCGGGCTATCTCGGCGCGATGGTGGCGGGCGGCGGGACCGTGGTCTACGGCACGGGCTATCCCTATCGTTCGTGGATCGGCGAGCGCTGGTACCCCGCGCCCGCAACCTACGGGCTCGCTGCGGCGCCGGTGTTCAACCCGCGCGTGGGCTATACCTACGGCTTCGCGGTCGGGCTCGCCACCGCCGGCTGGTCGCAGGCACATTTCGGTGGCGCGCGATTCCATCCCGGGTACTGGGGAAGCTACCCCTGCTGCGGCACGGCGAGTGCCAACGTCTATCGGGTGTGGTTCAAGCCCGGCACGGGAAAAAAGAAGCGCGCGGGCCCGCCGGTGGCGAGCACGCCGGCGGGCGGCACCGCGAGTGCAGCGGCGAGTTCGGTGGGGAACGCGGCGGGGAACGCGGCGGCAAACGCGCAGATGGCGGTCGCTGCGCCGGTGATGACCACGCAGGAGGCCATGAATGGCGGCGTGCCGCCGTTGGCGCAAGGTTATGCCGCGCCGCCCCCGTTCACGCCCTCCGCGACGAGTGTCTCCGCCAACTCGGGCCCGCAGGTGCCGATCCGTCACATGGGAACCGAGCGCGGCTATGACATGGACCTCGTGACCGACGCGGATGCCCCGTCGCAGGGCACCCCCGGCAAGGCGTCGGCACCCGCGTACATCTCCGCCGACGCGTACTACGCGAGCCTCGCCAGGGATGGCGGCTGGAGTCCGCAATCGGCGACCAACGAGACCTACGCAGGCGACGACGGCAAGGTCTATCGCCACCAGGGCGGCGCGTGGCAGCGTCACGACGGGGCGACGTGGACCGCGGAGCCCGCGCCGCCGGTGAATGTCGTCGCCGAGGCGCAGACCCGCGCCAACGTCGACCCCGGCATGGTCGCGGGTTCCTACGGCATGAGCAACGCCACCCGCTTCACCGGGATGCAGGCCGACGGATGGAGCCGGCGCGATGCCGGTGACGGCGGCTACAGCCGGACCCTCGGCGGCGACGGCGGCATCAGCGCCGAACGCAGCAACTACGACAACCAGGTCATGGACAACGCCTTCGACATCGACATGAACGGCGGGTGGTGGAGCGACAGCGTGACCCTGGGCGGCGTGGGGTGGAGCGGGAGGCTTGGGGGAGACTGAGGATCCTCACGTCCCGGCGCCTTGCGCGAGCGGCCCAACGCCGCGGCGCCGCGCTACGATGTGCCGATGATCCTTCGCCTGCTCCGCCGCCTCGCGTGGCTCCCTTGCCTCCTCGTGGCCGGCGTGCAGGCGCAGTGCCCTCCCGGAACGTCCCTCCCCGCGCAGGGTGCAGCCCTCGAGGGCAGGCTCTTTCCTGCCGGCCACTGGTGGAACGCCGACGTCTCGGCCGCACCCGTCGACCGGAACTCGACCAGCTATATCGACTTCATCGGAGCCTCGCGACGCCTGCATCCCGACTTCGGTGGTGAGGAGTCTCCGGGGAGCGTGTCGATCTACGGCATTCCCTACGCGGTGGTGGGTGCGGAAACTCCAAAGGTGAGCGTCGCCTTTCACTACGCCGATGAAAGCGACGGCGACGGCGCGGCGTTCTACCCGATTCCCGCCGCCGCACAGACGCAACCGCACTGGATCGAGGGCGGCGCGCCCGGCCGCGTGGACCAGCGCAGTGAAAACGATCGCCACCTCCTCGTCGTCGATTGCCGGAACCGCCATCTCTACGAGCTCTACAACGCATGGTTCGACGCGGCCCGGGGGCAGTGGCATGCAGGCTCCGGCGCGTTCTTCGACCTGGCGCGCAGTGACCGGAGGCCGGACGGCTGGACGTCGGCCGACGCGGCGGGGCTCGCGATCCTGCCCGGGCTCGTGCGCTACGACGAGGCGTGGAACCCCGACGTCGCCGAGATCGGCCACGCGTTTCGCGTCACCGTGCGGGCCACCAACGGCTACGTGTATCCCGCGTCGCATCGCGCCGGTGCGACGGTCGGCGCGCTGCCGATGGGCGCGCGGTTGCGGCTTCGCGCCCGGGTGAACGGACAGGATCCCGCGCTGCGCACGGCCGACCCCAACGTGCGCAAGATCTTTCGCGCGATGCAGAAACACGGGCTCATCGTGGCCGACAACGGCAGCGACATGTACGTCACCGGCACCTTCGACACACGCTGGAACAACGGCACCCTCAATCCCGCGTTCGCGCTGCTCACCGCAGGGGACTTCGAGGTGATCGAGCTCGGCTGGAAGCCCCCGGCCACGCCGCCCACCGTGCTCGCCGGGATCGCGCTCCTGCCGTCCCGCGTGGCGGGTGGCGCCTCGACCATCCTTCTCGTGACGTTGACGTCGCCCGCGCCCGCAGGCGGCGTGACGGTGGCTATCACGAGCTCGGACCCGTCTCTGGTGCGGGCGCCGCCCGCCTTGACCGTGGCCGCCGGCGAGGTGCGTGCGCACGCGACGGTCGGCACGCGGCCGCGGCGCCACGACGCGGCCGCGACGCTCACCGCGACGGTGAACGGAGAGGCAGCCGCTGCGATGCTGGAGGTCACGCTCCGGCGTGGAGTGCGCTGAAGCCGGCCGCACGCGCGGCACCGGCGCGCGGGCGCGCGCGCTCGCCTGCAGCCGGGCGGGCTATCATTGGATCCTGGCTGGCGCGCTGCGCGAGTGGCGTTGCGGATGCCCGGAGGACGTCCCATGGAACAGAAGAAATTCGCCTCGCACGCCGACGTCGAGGAGAAGAAGATCACCTTCGATCGCCTTTCGGAGCACGCGTACGCGTACACCGCCGAAGGCGATCCCAACACCGGGATCATCGTCGGCGACGACGCCGTGATGGTGATCGACACGCAGGCGACGCCGGTGATGGCGCAGGACGTGATTCGCCGCATCCGCGAGGTCACCGACAAGCCGATCCGGTACGTCGTCCTGTCGCATTACCACGCCGTGCGCGTGCTGGGCGCCACGGCGTATGCCCCCGAGCACATCATCGCGAGCCGCGATACCTACGATCTCATCACCGAGCGCGGCGAGCAGGACATGAAGAGCGAGATCGAGCGCTTTCCGCGCCTGTTCCGCGCGGTGGAGTCGGTGCCGGGGCTCACCTGGCCCACGATGGTGTTCGAGAAGCGGCTCACCCTGTGGCTCGGCACGCTGCAGGTCGAGCTGCTGCAGCTCGGCCGCGGCCACACCAAGGGCGACACGGTGGCCTGGTTGCCGCAGGAGAAGATCATGTTCTCGGGTGATCTCGTCGAGTTCGGCGCCACGCCGTACACCGGCGACGCCTACCTCGAAGACTGGCCGGCCACGCTCGACGCGGTGGCGGCGCTTGCGCCGCAGAAGCTCGTGCCCGGCCGCGGCGCCGCGCTCTCGGATCCCGGGGCGGTGCGCGAGGCCATCGAGGGCACGCAGGCCTTCATCTCCGCGATGTACGAGCAGGTCAAACGCGGTGCGCGCCAAGGCAAGGATCTGCGCACGGTGTATCGGGAGACCTACGATGCGCTGAAGCCGCGCTTCGGCAACTGGGTGATCTTCGACCACTGCCTGCCGTTCGACGTGTCGCGCGCGTACGACGAGGCGACCGAGCATCCGCACCCGCGGATCTGGACGGCGGAGCGCGACAAGGCGATGTGGGAGGCGTTGGAGGGGTAGGCATGCCCTTCACCTATCCCGTCTACGAATCCCGGCGGCCGCCCGAACTCGATGGCGAGGCAGGGCGCCGGCCCGTGATCGTCGTCGGCGCCGGTCCGGTTGGCCTCGCGGTCGCCATTGGCCTCGCGCAACGTGGCGTGCGCGTGCTGGTGCTCGACGACGACGATACCGTGAGCGTCGGCTCGCGGGCGATCTGCTATTCGAAGCGCACGCTCGAGATCCTCGACCGCCTTGGATGCGGCGAGGAGATCGCACGCAAGGGCGTGGGCTGGAATGTCGGCAAGGTCTATCGTGGCGACGAGCTCGCCTACCAGTTCGATCTCCTTCCCGAGACCGGACATCGCCGTCCCGCCTTCGTTAACCTGCAGCAGTACTACCTCGAAGCCTGCCTCGTCGAGCGCGCACAGGCGATGGCCGGCATCGATCTGCGATGGCGCAGCAAGGTGGTCGGCGTCGCGAGCACGGATGAGGGCAGGCAGGTCGACGTGACGGTGGACACCACGCACGGCCGCTACCGGCTCGGCTGCGACTGGCTCGTGGTCTGCGACGGCGCCCGCAGCCCGGTGCGCCACATGCTGGGCCTCGACTTCGAGGGACAGGTGTTCCGCGACCGCTTCCTCATCGCCGACATCCGCATGAGCTCCGACTTTCCCGCGGAACGGCGCTTCTGGTTCAACCCGCCGTTCCATCCCGGGCAGTCGGTGCTCCTGCATCGTCAACCCGACGACGTGTGGCGCGTCGACTTCCAGCTGGGCTGGGACGCCGATCCTGAAGTGGAGAAGCAGCCCGAGCGCATCGTGCCGCGCCTGCGCGCGATGCTCGGCCTGGAGGCGCGCTTTTCCCTCGAATGGGCGAGCGTGTACACCTTCCAGTGCCGGCGCATGCGGCGCTTCCGGCACGGCCGCTTCCTCTTCGCCGGCGACGCCGCGCACCTCGTGAGCCCGTTCGGCGCGCGGGGTGCCAACAGCGGCGTGGAGGATGCGGAGAACCTTGCCTGGAAGCTCGCGCTGGTGATCGCGGGCAAGGCGCCCGCTTCGCTCCTCGACAGCTACGACAGCGAGCGCGTGGCAGCGGCCGACGAGAACCTGCGCGCGTCGACGCGCGCGACCGACTTCATCACGCCCAAGAGCGCGGTCTCACGCACCTTCCGCGACGCGGTGCTCGCGCTCGCGCGCCGGCATCCGTTCGCGCGCACCCTCGTCAACAGCGGCCGGCTCTCGGTGCCGGCGGTGCTCGTCGACTCGCCCCTCAACACGCCCGATGCCGATGCCTTCGAAGGCAGGATGGTGCCTGGCGCGGTGGCGGCGGATGCCCCGGTGGAGGGCCCGCAGGGGGCGTGGCTACTCGGTCATCTCGACGACGGCTTCACGCTGCTCGCCTTCGGCGGCGGGGTGGACGCGGCGTCGGGTCGCGCGCTCGCGCTGGGTGCGATACCGTGCAAGGTCGTGGCGATCGGCGGCGGCGATCCCGGGGCGCTGCGCGATCGCGAGGGACTCGTCGCCACGCGCTACGACGGCCGTCCCGGCACCTGCTACCTCGTACGTCCCGATCAGCACGTGTGCGCCCGGTGGCGGACCTTCGACCTGCCGAAGGTGCAGGCGGCGCTCGCCCGCGCCTCATCGACCGGAAGGGCCGATCCGTGAACCTCGTCACCACGCCCAACATCACCGCGCCCGATGATTTCTACGAGGCGCTCATCGAGTTGCATCGCGGCCTCGACGACGCGCAGAGTGCGCTCGTGAATGCGAAGCTCGTGCTGCTGCTCGCCAACCACATCGGCGAGACCGACGTGCTGCACGCGGCCATGGCCGCCGCGCGCGAGGACGTCGCGCCGCCTTCGGCGAAGGGAACGCCATGACCATTTCGGGAACCTCACGCGCATCGACGCAGTCGGCAACCCTGCACACACCGCTCACCTACCAGTCCGGCTTCGGCAACGAGTTCGCTACCGAGGCGCTGCCCGGCGCGCTGCCGCTCGGCCAGAACTCGCCGCAGCGGGTGGCCTATGGCCTGTACGCCGAGCAGATTTCCGGCACCGCGTTCACCGCGCCGCGCGCCGTCAACCGGCGCACCTGGACCTACCGCATCCGCCCGGGTGCGATGCACGCGCCGTTCCGGCGCATCGACGACGGCCGCATCGTCAGCGCGTTCGGCGATCTCGTCGTGCCGCCCAACCAGCTCCGCTGGGATCCGCTGCCGCTGCCCGACGCGCCCACGGACTTCCTCGACGGCCTCGTCACCTTCGCCGGCAACGGCGACGTCGCCCAGATGTCCGGCATGGCGGTGCACCTGTACGCGGCCAACCGCTCGATGGAGCGCTACTTCTACGATGCCGATGGCGAACTGCTCTTCGTGCCGCAGCAGGGCGCGCTGCGGCTTGCCACCGAGCTCGGACGCCTCGACGTCGCGCCCGGCGAGATCGCGGTGATCCCGCGTGGCGTGCGCTTTCGCGTCGACCTCGCGGAGGCAGCCGCGCGCGGATACCTGTGCGAGAACTTTGGCGCGCACCTCCGCCTGCCCGATCTCGGGCCCATCGGCAGCAACGGCCTTGCCAATCCGCGCGACTTCCAGACGCCCAACGCGTGGTTCGAGGATCGCGAGGGCGATTTCGAGCTCGTCGCCAAGTTCCAGGGCCACCTGTGGAGCGCACGGATCGATCACTCGCCGCTCGATGTGGTGGCGTGGCACGGCAATCACGCGCCGTACAGGTACGACCTCGCGCGCTTCAACACGATCGGCTCGATCAGCTTCGACCATCCCGATCCGTCGATCTTCCTCGTGCTGGCGGCGCCCTCCGACACCCCGGGCGTGGACGTCATCGACTTCGTGATCTTTCCGCCGCGCATCCTCGCCATGGAGCACACCTTCCGTCCGCCATGGTTCCACCGCAACGTCGCGAGCGAGTTCATGGGGCTCGTCCACGGCGTCTACGACGCGAAGGCGGAGGGCTTCCTTCCCGGCGGGGCGAGTCTGCACAACTGCATGTCCGGGCACGGACCCGATGCGGAGACCTTCGCCAAGGCGTCGGTCGTCGACCTGTCGGAACCCACCCGGGTGCGCGACACGCTCGCCATCATGTTCGAGTCGCGCCACGTCATCCGGCCCACGCGCCACGCGCTGGAATCGGCACAGCTGCAGGCCGAGTACTACCGTTGCTGGCAGGGACTGCCCAAGGCATTCCATCCGGGACGCGTCGGGTAGAATCGCGCTCGATCATGACCAGCGTGCCAGGCCTTCGCATCGTCGCGCGCGCGCTCGTCGCCGCGCTGGTGGTCGCGCTCGTCGCCGCGTGCGGCAGCGACGGCCCCAAGCTGAGCGCGAGCGGCGCCACGCTCGCCACGCGCGTGCAGGGCACCTGGAAGGATCCGCGTTACAGCTGGCCGCCGATGCAGCGCATCTTCGTGGTGAGCCTCATGAAGGTGGAGCCCGGCGGGCGGGCGCCGGTCGAGGATGCGATCGTCGCCCGCCTCGCCACGGCCGGCGTGACGGGCGTGGCCGCTCACACCGTGATGAGCGATGACGCCGACAAGCCCGGGCCCACCCTCGAGGAGGCCATCACCGCGGCCAAGGCCGACGGCGTGCTGCTCGTGGACGTGAAGGCGGTGGGCTTCTACGAGCCGTACACCGTGGGCGCGACCGGCGCCTCGCTGTCGCCCGATACGATGGCATCGTACAAGTACCTGCGGCGCGAGGGCGCCGACCAGTCGGGCGACTACAAGGTGGCGCAGATCGTCAGCGAGCTCTACCTGCCGTCGATGGGACGCCAGGTGTGGACCGCGTTCACCGAGAGCTACGACGCTTCGAACATCGCGCGCAACCTGCCCGACTTCACGCTGAAGCTCGTCGGCGTGATGGCGCGCGACCGCATCATTGCCGGACCGCCGAAGCCGTCCTGAATCCCGGCACCGCGCGCCACATCCCACCCGAGAGGACTTCGATGTCATTCCTTCGCTCGTGCATCGCTGCCGCCGCGATCTTGCTTCTCGCCGCCTGCCAGACGACGTCGATCCAGTCGGCGTGGTACGACACCAGCTACAAGGGTGGGCCGTTCCGCAAGATCGTGGTCATCGCGAGCGACGGCACCACGTCCGACAGCCGGGTGTTCGAGGACATCTTCGTGCAGAAGCTGCGCGCCACGGGGATCGAGGCCCTGCCGGGATACACGACCGTGCCGGCGGAGGCGCGCCGCGCGCAGGGTCCGTTCGCGGCCGCGGTGCAGGCGACGGGAGCCGATGGCGTGATCATCGTCCGCCTGTTGCACGTGGATACGCGCACGCAAGTGTCGACGGTGATGATGCCCGGACCCATGGTCGGTCCGTGGGGCGGCTTCTACGGTCCCGGCTTCTACGGTGGCGGCTTCTATGCCGGAGGTTTCTATGCGGCACCGAGCGTGTCGCAGTACCAGGTGGCATCGGTGGAGACGAACGTCTACGCGGTACCCACGAGGACGCTGGTCTGGGCGGCGACCACGCAGACGGTCGATCCCGGGACGATCCCCAAGGAGGCGCCCAGCTACGCCGACCTCATCATCGGCCAGTTGCAGCAACGGGGGCTGGTGCCGGGGACACCGAAGGGCTAGCGTCGCTGCGCGCGCCGCCCAGCGCCGCCGACAGATCGTCCGCCGTCGCCTGCACGAGGGCGCCGAGCGCGCGGATGCGCTCGGCGGTCATGCGCGTGACGGGACCGGCAAGCGACACCGCCGCCCACGGCTGGCCGTGCTCGTCGCGCACCGCCGCGGCGACGCACCGCAGCCCGGCGGCGTGCTCCTCGTCGTCGATGGCATAGCCGCGGGCGCGAGCGAGATCGAGGTCGGCGGCCAGCGCCGCGAGCGAGGTCAGTGTCTGCGGCGTGAAGCGGGGGAGCGGGCGGTGCCCGATCGCGGCTTCGCGTGCGCTCTCGCCCAGCACGGCGAGCATCGCCTTGCCTACGCCCGACGCATGCAGCGGCGCTCGTGCGCCGAGCTTCACGCTCATGCGCATGAGCTCGCGGCACTGCACCTGTTCCACGAAGACCGCCTCGCCGCTCTCCATCACCGCGAGGTTGGCGGTCTCGCCGCCGCGGTCCATGAGCTCGCGCAAGTGCGGATAGGCCTGCACCACGAGGTTGCGATGGGCGAGGAAGGCGACACCGGTGCGGAACGCGCGCACGCCGACCTGCCACTCGCCCTTGGGACCGGCGCGCACGAATCCCGCCGACTCGAGCGTGGCGAGCAAGCGATGGGCGGTGGGCGCGGGAAGGTCGAGGGTGGCGGCGAGGGCGGTGAGGGTGGCGCCTGCGTCGGTGGCCGCCAGCGCTTCGAGCACGGCGAGGCCGCGCGAGAGCGCCTGCGTGTGACCGGTGGCCTTGCCGATGCCGTCGCGCGCCGGAGCGTCGGCGGCCCCTGTCCCGCGCGCGGAAGCGTGCGCGCGGCTGGTACCTTGTCCGGCGCCGCCACGCGTGGCGGCGGTGTTGCCGCGCCGCGGGGACGTGCCGGTCTTGAGGCCTTGCCGTGCACCCATCGATGCTTCCTTTCGCATGTGAGCGCGGCGATTCTAGCATCGGACCAGAGTAGTGAAAGTCGCTTTCACATTCATCGCGGAGTCGCGCGGTAGAATCGACGACGCGAAGCGACGGCCCACGATCCCGACGTCATGACCTGCGCACCGGCGATCCTCGCCGCCCTCGATGCCCGGCGAGTCTGGGACCACTGCGACGCGCTCGCGAAGCACTCCGAGATGGCCGGCGGACTGACGCGCGTGTACCTGTCGCCGCAGCAGAAGGAAGCCAACGCGCTCGTCCTTGCCTGGATGCGCGAGGCCGGCATGGAAGCAGGCGTCGACGCGATGGGCAACTGCGTCGGCCGCTACGAGGGCAGCAGGCCCGCATTGCCCTGCCTCATGCTGGGCTCGCATCTCGACACCGTCCGCGACGCCGGGCGCTACGACGGCATGCTCGGCGTGCTGTCGGCCATCGAGTGCGTGCGCGCGCTGCACGCCACCGGAACGCGGCTGCCGTTCGCCATCGAAGTCGTCGGCTTCGGCGACGAGGAGGGCGTGCGCTACGGCTCCACGCTGCTCGGCAGCCGCGCGATCACCGGTGCGCTCGACCTCGCCCTCCTCGACAGGGTCGATGCGCAGGGCATCACGATGCGCGCGGCACTCGCGGAGTTCGGCCTCGATCCGGCGGCGGTCACCACCGCCGCGCGCCAGCCCGGCGACGTGATCGCCTACGCGGAACTGCACATCGAGCAGGGTCCGGTCCTCGAGACGGCACGCTTGCCGGTGGGAGTGGTCACCGCCATCAACGGCGGCAGCCGTTTCCTGATCACCCTGACGGGCATGGCGGGCCATGCCGGCACGGTGCCGATGTCGCTGCGCCGCGACGCCCTCGCGGCCGCGGCGGAATGCATCCTCGCCGTGGAGCGCATCGCCGGCGAGCGCGCCGACGTGGTGGCGACCGTGGGACGCATCGAGGCGCAGCCGGGGGCGATGAACGTGATTCCCGGCAAGGTCGCTTTCAGCGTCGACGTCCGGGCCCCGACCGACGTCAAGCGGAACGAGGCGGTGGAGGCCATGCTGGCGGGGTTCAGGGCGATCGCGGGCCGGCGCCACGTTGGGCTCGAGACATCGCGTGTGTGGGAGGCGAAGACGGCTCCTTGCGCGCCCGGGATGCAGCGTCGGATCGCCGAGGCGATCGCGGAGGAGGGCATCGACGTGCTGCACCTGCCGTCGGGCGCGGGCCACGACGGCATGGCACTCATCGAGATCGCACCGATCGGCATGCTCTTCGTGCGCTGCGCCGGCGGCATCAGCCACCATCCCGCAGAAGCCGTGACGCGAGACGACGTGGCCACCGGCCTGCGCGTGTTCGCGCGCTTCATCGCGGCATTCACCGCCCCCGAAGCGTGACCGGCGTCCCGGTTGCGCCCGTCTCGCTGCTGTGGCGTCGCGTGTGCGCCTTGGGCGTGGCGCAGATCGTCTCGTGGGGGACGCTGTTCTACACGATCGCGGTGCTCGGCCAGGCGATGCGCACGGCCACCGGCGTGTCGGACCTGTGGCTCTACGGCAGCTTCACCGCCGGCCTCTTCGCTTCGGGAATGGTCTCACCGGCGGCGGGACGCGACATCGACGCGCACGGCGGCCGCCGCGTGCTCGCGCTGGGCTCGGTGCTCGCCGCCGTCGCCTGCGCGCTGCTCGCATCGGCGCAGGGGCCGCTCACGGTGCTTGCGGGGTGGGTGCTCGCCGGGGTCGCGATGGGCGCGACGCTCTACGATCCGGCGTTCGCCACGCTGCATCAGGTCGCGGGCAGGGAGTATCGCCGCGCGGTGACCGCACTTACGCTCTTCGGCGGCTTCGCGAGCACGGTGTTCTGGCCGCTGTCGCAGTACATCCTCGATACCTTCGGCTGGCGCACGGCGTATGCGACGTATGCGGTGCTGCACCTCGCGGTCTGCCTGCCGGTCCATCTCGCGAGCGTGCCGCGCGGCCGGCATGGCCCGGCGCCCGTCGCCGAAGCTGCGACAGACAAGGTGCATGCAGGGCCGGTGTTCGTGTGGCTCGCCATCGCACTCTCCCTCGTGGCGTTCATCGCCTCCGCCATCACGTCGCATCTCGTGGGACTGCTCACCGCGACGGGCCTCACCTCACGCGACGCCGTCCTCGTCGGCTCGCTGATCGGGCCCATGCAGGTGGCCGGCCGCGTGATGGAGTTCGCCTTTGCACGCGACGTGCGGGCGGTCACCGTGGGCGCGTTCGCGTTCACCATGATGGCCGTCGCGCTCGCGATCTTCACCCAGGTCCACGGCGTGTGGATCGTCGCGCTCGCCTTCGCGATCACCTACGGCTGGGCCAACGGCGTGGTCACCATCGTGCGCGGCACCGTTCCGGCTGAGCTCTTCGGGCATCGTGGCTACGGCGCGTTGCTCGGCAGGCTCGCCCTGCCGCAGTTCGTGACGAAGGCGGTCGCGCCCTTCGCGCTTGCGCTGCTGCTCATCGTGGATCCGACGCGCGATTGGGCGGCCCATGCGCTCCTGGTCCTCGGGGTGCTCGCCCTGGCGGCCTACCAGCTGGCGGTGGTCAGGCGGCGAGGCTGAGTCCGGTCGTGGATGGAGAGGCGCCCGTCACGGCCGGGGCGATGCCCCCGTCTTGCGCAGGTACACGGGATCGTTGAAGAGCGACGCGACCACGACGCGACCGATGTCCGCGTGGTCCGTGACCTCGTACAGGACAGGCGTCAGCAGTTCCTCGAAGATGCCGCGCAGGCTGCGCGCCCCGGTCTTGTACTCGATGGCGAGCTCGGCGATCTGGTCGAAGACCTTGGGCTCCACGACGAGCTCCACACCCTCTTCGCCGAAGATCTCCTGGAACTGCCGGTAGAGCGCGTTGCGCGGCTCGGTCATGATGCGCACCATCATCGGCCGGTCGAGGTCGTGGAAGCGGGCGACGATCGGCAGGCGTCCCGTGAACTCGGGGATGAGGCCGTAGGTGAAGAGGTCGGTCGGCTTCACGCGCGAATTGAGCCGATCGAGAATGCGCTGGTTGTCGCCCTTGGTGGTGGCGATGAAGCCATAGCCGTGCGTCTGCGAGGCGATGATCGCGTCCAGACCCACGAAGGCGCCGCCGCAGATGAAGAGAATGTCCGTGGTGTCGACGTACTCGCCGCCGCCCAACTTGACTTGCGCGCCTTCCATGATCTTGAGCAGCGAGTGCTGCACCGACTCGCCGGAGCTTCCCTGGCCGTGGCCGGTGGGCGACTTCAGCTTGTCGATCTCGTCGATGAACACGATTCCGCGCGAGGCTTTGGCAACGTCGCCGTCGGCCTTCTCCACGAGGCGCGTCAGCATCGCCTCGATCTCCTCGTTCACGAAGCGCGTGTTGGCGAGCGAGGTCGCCTCGGCGGTCACGAACGGCACATCGAGCAGGTGCGAGAGCGTCTCGCAAAGGAGCGTCTTGCCGGTCCCCGACGAGCCGATGAGGAGCAGGTTGCTCTTGATGCGGCCGGCATCGCCATCGCGCGGGCGGCCGATCTTGCGGTAGTGCGCGTACACCGCGACCGCGACGATCTTCTTGGCATCGGCCTGCCCGATCACGAACTGGTCGAGGTGGGCGACGATGGCGCTCGGCTTGTGGACGGAGGCGGGCATGGATCGGGTGCGGGGCGCTTGACGGTGCCCGGGCGAAGGTAGCAGGCGCACGCGACCCGGCGCAAGCGAACCGACTACAATATCGGGCCCGGCGCGGCTTCGCGCACCACGGATCGCAACGCCATGCTGAGCGGAAAGTCCCTGATCATCGCGCACCTCGGTTATCCCACGGAGTCGTTCAAGGCGCCGCTCATCTACAACCCCTGGTTCGAGAGCAAGGGGATCGACACCACCGTGGTCCCCCTGGGCGTGAAGGCCGACGACTACGTGCCCTTCTTCGAGCGTCTGGTGCGCCTGTCGAACCTGCAGGGGGCGCTCATCACCATGCCGCACAAGGTCACCACCGTGGGCCTGCTCGACGAGGCGTCGACCGCGGTCAAGGTGGCGAATGCGTGCAACGCCGTGGTGGTGCGCGATGGCCGCATCGTGGGCGACATGTTCGACGGCGAGGGCTTCGTCCGCGGCATCGAACGCAAGGGCTTCACCGTCGCCGGCTCGCGTTGCCTCGTTCTGGGCAGCGGCGGTGTGGGCTCGGCCATTGCCGCGTCCCTCGCATCCCGCGGCGTGGGCATGCTTGCGCTCGCCGACACGTCGGCCGCGACCGCCGAAGGACTGGCCGCACGCATTGCGCAGCATCATCCGCGGGTGGAGGTGCGCCTCTCCTCCGCCGACCCCGCCGGTTACGACCTCGTGGTCAACGCTACGCCCCTCGGCATGAAGACCGGCGATCCGCTGCCGTTCGACGTGTCGCGCATCGCCCCGTCCACGTTCGTGGGCGAGGTCGTGATGAAGGAAGAGTTCACGCCGCTGCTCCTGGCGGCGCGCGAGAAGGGCTGTCGCGTGCAGGTGGGCACCGACATGCTCTTCGAGCAGATCCCAGCCTACCTCGAGTTCTTCGGATATCCCACCGCCAGCGTCGACGATCTGCGTGCCGTCGCGAAGATTTCCTACTAAGAATGCCGCCGGGCCGCCCCAAGGCATTCGCCCCCTTCGGGGGAGGCGAGCGGAGCTCGCGTCGGGGGGCAACTACCAGGAATGCCGTCGGGCCGCCCCAAGGCATTCGCCCCCTTCGGGGGAGGCGAGCGGAGCTCGCGTCGGGGGGGACTACTGAAAGGTTATTGCCGTGAGCTACGAGAACATCACCGTCGAAACCCGGGGCCGCGTGGGTCTCATCGCCCTCAACCGGCCCAAGCAGCTCAATGCGCTCAACGACGCGCTGATGGACGAGCTCGGCGCCGCACTTCGTGCGTTCGACGCCGACGAGGCCATTGGCGCCATCGTGCTGACCGGCAGCGCGAAGGCCTTTGCCGCCGGCGCCGACATCGGCGCGATGGCCAGGTGGACCTACATGGACGTCTACAAGTCCGACTACATCACGCGCAACTGGGAGACCATCCGCACCATACGCAAGCCGGTGATCGCCGCTGTCAACGGCTACGCCCTGGGCGGTGGCTGCGAACTGGCCATGATGTGCGACATGGTGATCGCTGCCGATGACGCGCGCTTCGGCCAGCCCGAGATCAAGCTTGGCATCATCCCCGGCGCCGGGGGCACGCAGCGCCTGCCGCGCGCGGTGGGCAAGGCCAAGGCGATGGACCTGGTGCTCACCGGGCGCATGATGAGCGCCGAGGAGGCGGAGCGTGCGGGACTCGTGTCGCGCGTGGTGGCCGCCGACAAGGTCCTGGAGGAGGCCCTTGCTGCCGCGGCGACGATCTGCGAGTACTCGCTGCCGGCCGTGATGATGGCCAAGGAAGCCGTCAACCGATCTTTCGAAGGAACGCTCGCCGACGGCGTGCACTTCGAGCGCCGCATGTTCCATTCACTCTTCGCCACCGAGGACCAGAAGATCGGCATGCAGGCCTTCATCGACAAGCAGAAGCCGGTGTTCAGGCAGCGCTAGCCGGGTCCGCGGAGCGTGGCCAGCGTGCGCATCGCGGTGGCGGGAGCCGGCCTCATCGGCAGGCGCCACCTGGAGGAGATCGCCGCCAACGCCGACTGCGCGGTGGCGGCGATCGTCGACCCTTCGCCGAAAGCGGCCGAAGTCGCGGCACGGTACCACGTGCCGCTGCATTCCACGCTGGCGGCGTGCCTCGTCGCGGAGAGACCCGACGGCGTGATCCTTGCCACCCCCAACTCGCTGCACGTGGAGCAAGGACTCGAGTGCGTGGCGGCGCGCGTACCCACGCTCGTGGAGAAGCCGCTCGCGCACACCCTCGAAGCCGGCGAGCGGCTCGTGAACGCGGCCGAGCGGGCAGGGGTTCCGCTGCTCGTGGGGCACATGCGCCGGCACAGCCCGATCATGGACGAGGCGATCCGGGTCGTGCGCGCGGGTCGTCTGGGCAGGCTGGTCGCCGTCATGGGCAGCGCCGTGTTCTGCAAGCCGGCGGCCGACGGCTACTTCGATCCGCCCAACGACTGGCGGCGGCGTCCAGGCGGCGGTCCGATCCTCATCAACATGATCCACGAGGTCGACGCGCTGCGCTCGCTCATGGGCGAGATCGTGGCGGTGCAGGCGCAGGCGTCGAGCGCCACGCGCGGCTTCGAGGTCGAGGACACGGTTGCGATCACGCTTCGCTTCGAAGGTGGGGCGCTCGGCACGTTCATGCTGTCGGATACGGCTGCCTCCCCGCGAAGCTGGGAGCAGACCTCGCAGGAGAACAAGGCGTACACCACGTACGAGGACGAGGATGCCTACGTGGTGATGGGCACGCACGGGTCGCTTGCCATCCCCACGATGCGGCTGCGGAGCTACGCGCGGGAGGAGGACCGCTCCTGGTTCAAGCCCTTCGCGAGCGAGATCGTGCCGATGCAGCGCGCCGACCCGCTCGCGCTGCAGATCGCGCACTTCGCCGAGGTTATCCGCGGTGACGCGCAGCCGCTCGTGACCGGCCGCGACGGCCTCATGAACCTGCGCGTCGTCGACGCCATCGCTCGGGCGGCCAGCGACGGCGGCACCATCGACGTCCGCAACACCTGACCAGCGCGCCCGCGCGGCGCGCGCAACGAGGACAGCCATGAAGAAGATCGTGATGCTGCACGGCATCAACCACAACATGTTCGGCAAGCGCGATCCGGCGCAGTACGGGACGATCACGCTGGCCGAGATCGACGCCGCGCTGGCGGCGCTCGGCAAGGAGGTCGGCGCCGCGGTCGAATGCTTCCAGACCAACAGCGAAGGCGAGATGTGCGAGCGCATCCACCAGGCGTACGCCGACAAGGTCGACGGCGTGATCATCAACGCCGGCGCCTGGACGCACTACAGCTACGGCCTGCGCGACGCGCTCGCCATCCTCGAGTGCCCGTTCATCGAGGTCCACATGAGCAATGTCCACGCGCGCGAGGCATTCCGCCACCACTCGGTGCTGAGCCCGATCGCCAAGGGGATCGTCGTGGGGCTGGGGGTGGACAGCTACCTGCTGGCGCTGCGGGCGCTGACGGGGAGCGCAGGGGCACGGTAGCGCCCGGCTGCGCAGGTCCCGCGCGCGGCGGGTTGTCGCGCGGCAAGCGTGGGTGATGCCGTGCTTGACCTCCGATTGGTCGATGGTATACCATACACCATCTACCAATCGGAGGCCGAGAACGTGACCTACGCCATTCGCAAGATCGTCAGCTACGAGGAAACGCTGCTCATCGAGGGTGGCAAGCCCGCGCAGCGGCCGGTGCGGCTGGTCGGCGTCGCCGCCGTCATCACCAATCCATGGTACGGACGCGGATTCGTGGAGGACCTGACGCCCGAGATCCGCGCCCACGCGCCCGGCCTCGGGGAGCTTCTCACCAGGGAGATCATCGGCCGCATCGGCTCAGGCGACGCGGTGGAGGCGTATGGCAAGGCCGCCGTCGTCGGCACCGCCGGCGAAGTCGAGCACGCGTCCGGGTTCATCCACACGCTGCGCTTCGGCAACCACTACCGCGAGGCGGTCGGCGCCAAGAGCTATCTCAGCTTCACCAACAAGCGGGGCGGGCCGGGTTCGTCGATCCAGATTCCCATGATGCACAAGCACGACGAGGGCATGCGCTCGCACTACCTCACGCTCGAGATGCACATTCCCGATGCACCTGCCCCCGACGAGATCGTGGTCGCGCTGGGTGCGGCGACCGGAGGGCGCGTGCATCCGCGCATCGGCAATCGCTACCTGGACATCCAGGCGATCGAGGCCGAGCAGGCGGCGAAGAGGTAAGCCGTTGGCCGAGCTTGCCGCAGCCGCATCGCGCCCGGCACGAGATCCGTCCGGGACCGCGTTCTTCGAGACGGGCGCCGGCGTGCCCGTCGTGCTCCTGCACGGCGTTGGCCTCAGCGCGGCCATGTGGCGGCCCGTCGCCGAGCGCATGGCGGTGTGCCATCGCGTGATCGTGCCCGACCTTTTGGGACACGGCGGAAGCCCGGCGCCGGGCGTCGACGCCTCGCTCGCCGACTACGCACGGCAGGTCGTCTCGCTGCTGCGGCATCTTGGTATCGAGCGGGCGGGCATCGTCGGATTCTCGATGGGCGCGATGGTCGCGCAACGGCTGGCGATCGACCATCCCGCCAGCGTCGCCCGGCTGGCCCTCGTGTGCGCGGTGCACGACCGTTCGCTCGAGGCCCGACTCGCCGTGCGCACGCGCGCGCTGCAGACGGCGATACACGGTATCGCGCCATCGGTGCCGGCGGCGTTGGAACGCTGGTTCACGCCCGCATTCGCGGCGCGGCGCGCCGACGTGATCGAGTCGGTCCGCACGACGCTCCTTGCCAACGACCCGGTCGGCTATCTCCGCAGCTACGCGATCTTCGCGCAAGCGGACGAAGCGCTCGCGGCGGAGGTCTCGCGCATCGATGCCCCCACGCTGATCGTCGCCGCCGAGAACGACACCGGTTCCACGCCACAGATGGCGCGGGGACTGCACGAGCGCATCGCCGGCTCGCGGCTCGTCGTGGTCCCGGCGATGAGGCACATGCTGCCCGTCGAGGATCCCGATCGGCTCGCCGACATGCTCACCTCCTTCTTCGGGAGCCACACCGGATGAGAACGCTCGACGATGTCCTGCGCATTCCCAACGAACGCGTCACGCTCAAGCAACAGGCGATCGACCGCCTGCGGCAGGCGATCCTCGAAGCGAGGTTCGTGCCCGGGGAACGGCTGGTCGAGCGCACGCTCGGCGACGCCATGGGCGTGAGCCGCACCGCCGTGCGCGAGGCGCTATGCCATCTGGAAGCGGAAGGTCTGGTGGAGAGCGGACCGCGTGGCCCCTGCGTGGCGCAAGTCACGGCGGACGACGCGCGCGCGATCTACGACGCCCGCGAGGTGCTCGAAGCTGCCGTGTGCCGGTGGTTCGTCGAGCGCGCCACCAAGGCACAGCTCGGCCAGCTCGATGATGCCGCTGATGCGCTCGACGTCGCCTTCGCGACCGGCGACATGCACGAGATCCTCACCAGCACCCGGTCCTTCTATCAGGTGCTGCTCGAAGGCGCGGGCAACCCGGTCGTCGAATCGATGCTCTTCGCCCTGCAGGCCAAGGTCTCGCACCTGCGTGCGCTGTCGATGTCGAGCGCCGCTCGCCATCCGCAAAGCATGCAGGAGATCCGTTCGATCGTGAGCGCCCTGCGCAAGCGCGACGCCGAGCGGGCCGCAGCGATGAGCATTCGCCATGTACGCAGCGCGCGCGACACCGCGCTGCGCCACTTCTCGGATCGCAATCAATCCCCTGGAGGATCCCAATGAGCAACGAAATCCGATGGCCGCACAAGCTTGCCGCGGCCTGCCTCGCCGCATTCAGCGCCGTGGCGGTCGCCGCCTACCCCGAGAGGCCGATCACCCTCATCGTTCCGTTCGCCCCGGGCGGCAGCTCCGACATCATCGGACGCAGCTTGAGCCAGCCCCTGTCGGAGCGCCTCGGGCAGCCGGTCGTCGTCGAGAACTCGGCCGGCGCGGGCGGCACCATCGGCACCCAGAAGGCGGTCCGTGCGAAGCCCGACGGCTACACGGTGTTGCTCGGCTCGGGGTCGGAGATCCTCATCAACAAGCTCATCAATCCCAGGACGCCGTACGATGCCACCAGGGACCTGGCGCCGCTCGCCTTCGTGGGCACCGGACCCATGGTGCTGCTCGCGAAGACCTCGCTGCCCGCCAATACCGTCGCCGAGGTGCTTGCGCTCGCGCGCGCGAAGCCGGATGCACTGAGCTACGGCTCGGCGGGCAACGGCACGCCGATGCACGTCGCCGGTGAACTGCTCAAGATTCGCGGCAACGTATCGATGGTGCACGTGCCCTACAAGGGCGCGGCGCCGGCGCTCACCGACCTGATCGGCGGACAGATCGACCTCGGCGTGTCGACGCTCAGTGCGGCGCTGCCGCACATTCGCTCCGGCAAGGTGAAGGCCATCGCCGTCACCACGTCGAAGCGAACCGATCTCGCGCCCGACATCCCCACCATCGCGGAGACGAAGGGGCTCGAAGGCTTCGACCTCGGCGTGTGGTTCGGACTCTTCGCTCCCGCCGGAACGCCGTCCGACGTGACGCGCCGGTTGCAGGCCGAGGCGCAGACGGTCCTGCAGGATCCTGCCGTGAGAAAGCGGCTTGCCGAAGTCGGCATCACGCCGTCGGGTGCTTCAGGGGATGCGCTTGCCAAGTTCATGGCGGCGGAAACGGATACGTATCGCAAGGTCGTGGAGGCGGCGAAGATCACGGCCGAGTGAGGCGGGTCATGGGGTTGGGCGATCGCCGTCCTGGTCGCGGTCGCCTTGCCTTTGCCGTGCCGATTGACTGCGCCCCCGTTGGCGGCAGCGCGTCAGCCGTCATGACACCCATCGGGCCGAAGACGCGTTGCCGCAACGATCAGTGGATCTCCGGCTCCGCCGTGCCGCTCGCACCTTCTTCCCCGAGGAAATCGAAGTCGCAACCTTCGTTGGCCTGCGTGACGTGCGTAAGATACAGCGTGCCGAAGCCGCGCGTGTAGTGCGGCTTGGGCGGCACCCACGCTGCCCGGCGGCGCGCGAGCTCCGCGTCGTCGACCTCGAGCGTGAGCTTGCGGCCGGGGACGTCGAGCGAGATGAGATCGCCGTCCTTCACCAGCGCGAGCGGTCCGCCCACGTGCGACTCGGGCGCGACGTGCAGCACGCAGGCGCCGTAGCTCGTGCCGCTCATGCGCGCGTCGGACACCCGCACCATGTCGCGCACGCCCTCCTGCAGCAGCTTCCTCGGGATCGGCAGTTGGCCCCACTCGGGCAGGCCCGGGGCGCCCTGCGGGCCAGCGCTTTGCAGCACGAGCACGCTGTCCCTGGTCACGGGGAGCGAAGGGTCGTCGATACGCGCCGCCATGTCGTTGTAGTCGCGGAAGACGACCGCAGGACCGGTGTGGCGGGCGAGGTGCTGCTCCATCGCCGGCGGCTTGATCACGGCGCCGTCGGGCGCCAGGTTGCCGCGCAGCACGGCGAGGCCGCTGTCCTTCACGAGCGGATCGTCGCGGGTACGTATCACGTCGTCGTTGTAAACGGCGGCGCCTCCCACGTTGGCGCCGAGCGTGCGGCCGTTGACGGTCATCGCGGACGTATCGAGGAGGCTCGTGAGGCGGCCGAGCATCCCGCGCAAGCCGCCCGCGTAGTAGAAGTCCTCCATGAGGTACTTGCCCGACGGCCGTACGTTGGCGAGCACCGGCGTGCGTCGCGCCAGCGCATCGAAACGGTCGAGGTCGAGGTCCACACCGGCGCGGCGCGCGATGGCGATGAGATGCACCACCGCATTCGTCGAGCCGCCGAGCGCGAGCACGGTGGTCACCGCGTTGTCGATCGCGCGCGCGTCGACGACGTCGCGGATGACGAGGTCCTCCCACACCATGTCGACGATGCGGCGGCCGGACTGTGTGGCCATCTGCGCGTGACGCGAGTCGGGGGCCGGGATCGATGCCGCGCCGGGCAGCGTCAGGCCCAGCGCCTCCGCGGCGCTCGTCATCGTCGAGGCGGTGCCCATCGTCATGCAGTGACCGGGCGAGCGCGCGATGCCGCCCTCGATCTCCTTCCAGTCGTCCTCGGTGATGGTGCCGGCGCGCAATTCGGCCCAGTACTTCCACACGTCGCTGCCGCTGCCCAGGAACTGGCCGCGATAGTCGCCGCGCAGCATCGGCCCCGCCGGCACGAAGATCGCCGGCAGGTTCATCGACAGCGCACCCATGATGAGCGCCGGCGTGGTCTTGTCGCAGCCGCCCATCAGCACCGCGCCGTCGGCGGGGTAGCTGCGCAGGAGCTCCTCGGTCTCCATCGCGAGGAGGTTGCGGTAGAGCATCGTGGTGGGCTTCTGGAACGGTTCGGAGAGTGAGATCGCCGGCATCTCCACCGGAAAGCCGCCGGCCTCCCACACGCCGCGCTTGACCTCCTCCGCACGCTGGCGGAAGTGCGTGTGGCAGGGATTGATGTCGCTCCACGTGTTGATGATCGCGATCACGGGCTTACCCATGTAGTCCTGGCGCGAATAGCCCATCTGCGCGGTGCGCGAGCGGTGGCCGAATGCGCGCATGTCGTTGGCACCGTACCAGCGATGGCTGCGCAACTCTTCCGGCTTCTTGCGTGGTTTGGTCATGACAGTGCGCCTCGGACGTTTACACGGGGTTGACGTACGTGGTCTTCACGGTGGTGTAGAACTCCGCCGCATACGTTCCCTGCTCGCGCGGTCCGTAGCTCGATCCCTTGCGCCCGCCGAAGGGCACGTGATAGTCGACCCCCGCGGTCGGCAGGTTCACCATCACCATCCCCACCTGCGCGTGGCGCTTGAAATGCGCAGCATGCTTCAGCGACCGCGTGGCAATCCCCGCGCACAGGCCGAAGGTCGTGTCGTTGGCGACCGCCAGCGCCTCGTCGTAGTCCTTCACGCGGATCACGCTCGCCACCGGCCCGAACACTTCCTCGCGATTGATGCGCATCGACGGCGTCGTCTCGGTGAAGAGCGTGGGCGCGAAGTAGTAGCCGTCGGTCGCGCGCTGCAGGCGCTCGCCGCCGGCCACGAGCTTGCCGCCTTCATGCCTGGCGATCTCCACGTAGTCCTGGTCCTGCTTCAGTTGCGACGGATCCACCACCGGGCCGATGTCGGTCCCGGCTTTGAGTGCGTCGTCGACGGTGAGCTTGCCCATGCGCGCGGTGAGCGCGGCGACGAAGCGGTCGTGGATACCCTCGGTCACGATCACGCGACTTGCCGCCGTGCAGCGCTGGCCGGTGGAGAAGAACGCGCTTTGCAGCACCACGTTCACCGCGACGTCGAGGTCGGCGTCGTCGAGCACCACCTGCGGATTCTTGCCGCCCATCTCGAGCTGCACTTTCTTCATCGTCTCCGCGGCGGCGCGGGCGATGTTGCGGCCGGTGGGCACCGATCCGGTGAAGCTCAGCGCGTCGATCGCAGGCGAGGTCACGATGGCGTCGCCCACCACCGAGCCGCGGCCCATCACCAGGTTGAAGACCCCCGCGGGAAGCGCCGTGCGCGAGATGATCTCGGCCAGCGCCCACGCACACCCTGGAACGAGGTCGGCCGGTTTCAGCACGACACAGTTGCCGAAGGCGAGCGCCGGCGCGATCTTCCACGCCGGGATCGCGATGGGAAAGTTCCACGGCGTGATCATGCCGATCACCCCGACCGGCTCGCGGGTGACTTCCACATCGATGCCCGGGCGCACCGACGGCACGATCTCGCCGTGCGCACGCAGCGCCTCCTGCGCGAAGAACTTGAAGATGGCGCCGGCGCGCGCCGCCTCGCCGATGCCTTCGGGCTTCGTCTTGCCCTCCTCGCGCGAGAGGAGGGTGCCCAACTCCTCCTTGCGGGCGAGGATCTCGGTGCCGATCGCATCGAGGATGTCGGCGCGTTGCTGGATCGTGGAATGCGACCACTTGGGGAAGGCGGCGCGGGCAGCGGCGATGGCGTCCTCCGCCTGCCGGCGGTCGGCTTGCGCGTAGTCGTCGATGATGTCGGCGGTATTCGAGGGATTGACGTTGGGCGTGGCCTTGGGGCCGGCCACCCATTCGCCAGCGATGAGGTTCAGTTTTCTCATGGTCGTGGGGTCGTTCGCGTAATGGACGAGCCCGTATCGTAGCCCCAGAGGCGACCCGGCTTCGCAAACGGTCACATTGTCCGGCGAACGACCTTGCTCCTCCTCGCGTTCGCGAGCGTGTCGGCCGTGACGAGCTCCGGATCGTTGACCACGCGGGACACGGTGATCGGCGACACGCCGGCCAGACCCGCGACGCCGGCGCGCGTGACCCCCCGGTGGCGCGCGGCGAGCGCGCGCGCTTGCGGGAGGATGCGGCACGACGGGGTGTGGGCTTGGCGCTCCTGCGGGGCGTGTCATGCAGCAGCGGCGGCCCGCTCGCGCGGCACGCGGGGCGACGCATGCTCGTCTCGGCCGCGGCCTACGGTCCGTCGATCGTGGTCTTCGGCCTGTCGCGCGATTTCACGCCGCTGGCGGCGCTCGCGATCGGCGGTGACACCAACATGGTAAGCGTGATGATCTCGCCTACGCTCGTGCAGCTCGATACCTCCGCCGACATGCCTCCGCCGACATGCCTCCGCCGACATGCGCGGTCGCATGAGCGAAGTCAACAGCGTGTTCATCGGTTCCGCGAGCGAGCTCGGCGAATTCCGCGCGGGGAGCGTGGGTGAATGGCGCGGCCGCGTGGGCGCCACCGTGGTCGATGGCGTGGGCACGCTGCTCGTGGCGCGGCTGTGGTTCAAAGGGGTCCGGGCACTTGCGCGCCGGGACCGGCTGATGGAGCGGGATGCGGGCTGACGGCGTCCCGCGCGTGCGCGGCGCGGGACGCCGTACGACGCGGAAGGGTTAATTCGCATTGCCCACCGGCGGCACGGCCGACCAGCCGTCATAGATCTTCCATTCGTTGCGAATGACCTTCAGGAGCTCGACCTCGAAGGACAGCGCCGGGATGATCGTGGCGAACGGGATGCCGAACCAGTCCGCGCTCGACGTCTTGAACGCCGCGGCGCCGATCGGAATGGTCTCGCACTTCTTGAACTCCTTCTTGTACGGGGTATTGCTGTTGCTTACGTAGAACCCGTCCTTGCCGAATGACACGGCCTTGCCCTTCTTGCCGTCGGCGAAGGAGATCGACAGCTTGAGCGATGGACCCTGCTCGAAGCGCAGGTCGACCGACTTGATGTCGTCGTTCTTGAGCGGGGCCGGATTGAATGCGAGGATCGAGAACGATGTCTTGAAGTTGCCCCAGCCCTCGGCCGCGACCGAGAACGTGGAGTAGGCGAGCTCCGTGCCGAGCACGACGTAGCCTATCGCCCCGAGTGTGGAGAAGGCGTTGCACGCGGCGTTCGCCTCGCTTAGTGCCTCGGCCTTCTCGATCGTCGAGTTGATGCTCTGGGCCACGGTGAGGCTCACGTACGACTCCTCACCCGTGGGATCGGCGAAGTTCACGGGGTCGTCGTTGGCGTACAGGTAGCGATGCATCGACACCGGGACGCCGGCCTTGCCGGGGAGGGGATCGCGTCCGAGCATGCGGCCTGCCGCAGGGTCGTATTGGCGTGCGCGCAGGTGATACAGGCCGGATTCGGCATCGAAGCGCTGCCCGCCGAACCAACCATGAGTTGGCCGACTCGCCCCCGAGCATGAAAGCCCAGTGCGGGTGC
>CAYTOT010000010.1:0-133966 GCA_964439475.1 uncultured Alcaligenaceae bacterium | reverse complement strand
AGTAGTACTTCGTCTCGTACAGGCCGAAGGTGCGGATGTCCATGTAGTAGATGTACACGTGACAGCCGGGCAGTTCCTCGCGGATCTCCATCGCGATGTTGCACGACACCGTACAGCAGATCTTCGAGCACCACTCGCGGCCGATCTGGCGGTCGCGCGAGCCGACGCACAGGAGGATCGCCACGCGCTCCGGCTTGCGACCGTCGGACGGGCAGCGAACGCCGCGCCCCGACGAGATCATCTGCTCCACCTGCGTGGTGGTCACGACGTCGGGATAGGTGCCGAAGCCCCACTCCGGCTTGTTGACCGAGTCGAAGTGGGTGAAGCCGGTGGCGAGGATCGCGGCGCCGACGTCGGCCGTGCTGCCGTCGGAAAGACCCGCGCGGAAGGCGCCCGGCTCGCCGTCGAAACGCGCGACGGTGCAGCCACGCTTCACGGTCACCAGCGGATTCGACTCGACGCGCGCCACCATGCCGCCGATGGCGTCCTTCGCCCACTCGCCTGACGGCACGAGCTTGGCGTAACCCGAAATGATCGGTGCGCCGCCGAGGCGCTCTTCCTTCTCGACCAGGGTGACGGGCACGCCGACCGACGCCAGCGCATGCGCCGCCGCGAGGCCGGCGGGACCCGCACCGGCCACCAGCACCGCCTTGCTCATGCGCTCCTCGCGATCGGAATGTAACCGGGCCCGGAGGTGATCATGCGCCGCGGGTCGTAGAGGTTCTCCTGCCTGCCCTCCTTCACCTCGTCGAGGTAGGCCACGAAGTCCGCCTTCTTCGCCTGCCAGTCGATCCCGAGCTTCTCCATGAGCTTCTCGGTCGACGAGGCGTGCCAGTGCGACTGGACGATCTTGTATGGATGCGCGCCGCACACGAGGGCGGCGAACTGGCAGTCGGCGAGCACCGGAACATCGACCTCCTTGCCCGCGGCCTTGCCGATCCACTGGTTCTTGTCGAGCGTGGTGATGCAGCCGGTGTCGTGGCCGATCATCACGTCGGCGTGCGCCTCGTCCTGCACCACGCGCATCTTGCGGTCGATGGCGAAGCTGCGGGTGAACTCGCGCTCGCTGATGATGTGACGGAAGCCGAAGCCGCAGCAGTCGTACCAGGTCGAATAGTCGATCACCTGCGCACCGAGCGTCTCCAGGATGCCGGTGGACACGGCCAGGCGATTGCCTTCGAGGATGTTGTCGTCGTAGATCGCGTCCTGCGGCACCATCTTGTAGACGTGGCAGGCCGGGTGGACGGTGGCGCGGATGCCGCTGCAGTCGATCTCCTGCAGGGTGGCGATGCGCTCGCGCATCATGTGCACCCACTCGGAGTAGTGCACGACCTCCTCGGGGATGAGCAGCTTGCCGTCGACGAGGCGGCCGAGCTTGGCCAGGATCTTGCGCACCTTCTCGCGCAGCGTCGCCGAGTGCAGGAGGTAGCTGCGCACCTCCTTGTAGTTGCCGAACGACGTGCCGCAGTGCACCAGCGGGTAGTAGTAGCCGTCGGGCAGGCCCTGCGCCCGCGCCGAGACGTAGGCCTGGTGGAAGTTGCGCAGGAACACCGCGGCGAGGCTCTCGATGTTGCCGATGCCCGACCCGTGGTAGTTCCACGCGGTGCACGAGGTCTGGTCGGTCTCGTCCAAGTACTCGATGTCGAGCCGGTTCATGAGCCAGAGGAGCGACGCGGGATAGCCCGGGATGTTGCCGCACTGGCCGCAGGACTTGTGGTGCCAGAGCCGGCGCGTCGGCACCTTCTTGTCCCAGCCGTAGAGCGTCTTGGCGACCATCGGCGCGTGATCGTCGTGGATGCGGTGCACGACGATCTCGCCGTCGCGCTCGAGCTGCCACATGACGTCGCGCACGTCCTCGACGCGCTGCTTGGTCGTGAGCATCGAGCGCTTGTCGATCCTCGCCTCGACCCACGAGGTGGCGACGCGCGCGTCCTCGGGGGAGAGATTCGAGTCGCGCCACTCGGGGCCGTGTCCGGTGAAGCGTTCACCGGGTTGCGGTGCGATGGGGTTGGCCATGCTGGTCCTCCTGCGGACTGTCGTGCGCCCCGGTGTTGCGCGGGGCGGACGTGGTTGCCGGTGCGGCCCCGCCGATGCGGAGCCGCGACGTCATTCGTCTTCCTCGTCTTCCTGATCGGCGAGCCAGTCGCGGTAGTCCTCGCGCTTCTCGTCCATGATGTCGGTGATGACGTCGAAGAGATTCTCGTCGATCGTCTCGAGCTGCTTCAGGACGCCGGTCTCCTCCCAGATGGTGTAGAGCTCGATCGACGTCTTGAGGTTCACTTCCCACGCGGTGGCGGTGGTGTTGAGCGTGGGCATGGGGATGGCCTTGCGCAGCACCTTGAGCGGCGCGTCGACCTTGCAGATGTTCGGGCCCCAGTCCGCGAAGTGATCGCGGTTGATCATGTCGGGCGAGAGCTGGTTGCCGGTGGAGATGAGCTTCAGCATCACCCGGCTGAATGGCCGCAGCACGTTGCGCGCGGACTCGAAGTTGTGCTTGATCGCGGTCTCGCGCATGAGCATGATGAGGCCGCCGGGCGAGTTGCCGAACGGACAGCGCGCGGCGCAGGTGTAGCACTGGGCGCAGGCCCAGATCTTCTCCTGCATCGCGTCGTAGATGCCTTCGAGGTTCTCGGTCCACAGGAGCTGGACGATCTCGCGGGGACTGAAGTCGTAGTAGTGCGCCGCGGGGCAGGTGGCGGTGCAGATGCCGCAGTTGAGGCAGCCGTTCAGCTCGTGGTCGAAGCGCAGGTCGGACTGGATGTCGCGGAAGATCTCCTCGAGCTTAGGACGCGGCACCGCCGGCTGGTCGGAAACCGGATCGCCGGCAAGCTCCTGCACGCGCGTGGTGCTGGCGTGGCTCATGGCGCCCTCAATACGTCAGCACGCGGGTGTCGTCGTCCATCACCTTCTCGATGAGGTACGCGCCTCCCACCACGCCTGCGCACTCGGGAACGAGATCGTCCTTGGTCATCCCGAACAGGTCGAGATTGGGCGAGCAGCAGTAGAACTTGACGCCCGCCTCGTGCGCGTCCTGGATGAAGCTGTAGACCGACTTGGGAGAGCCCTCCTTGACGAACAGCTTCTCGGCCACGCCCTTGCGCAGGAGACGTCCGGAGGTGGCCGTGCAGATCACCTCGACCTCGTAGTCCATGGCCGCGGCGACGGATGCCTGGAAGATCGGCGCACCCAGTTCCTCCCCATTCCGCGGGTCGGTGTTAGCCATCACGATCACGAGCTTGCTCGGCATGGTCCCTCGCGGCGCTGCGACATATCAGCGATTCCTAATATCATAGGCGCGGGTCGCCGCAGGACGCAAGCCATGGCCATCGGACGAGCATCGCCCGATCGGGCGCTCGCGCACGGATAGCCGCACAATGGCGGTCGCATGCCACCGGACTCCAAAGCGGAGCTGTCGCCGCGCACGGTCATCCTCGTTCGCGGATCGCTGCTGGCGTTCGTCGCGATCATCCTGCTGCTTCTGTTCGCCGTCCCGCGGTGGACGCCGCTGCCGCCGTCGCTCGCGGATCCGGACCAGGCGTTCATCGACCGCGCCGGGATCGTGTCGCCCGGGTTCGCGCGGCGGTGGGCCGGCGGACTGCTCAACGACGACCGCGCCCAGATCGTCGTCTACGTCGATCGCGCCGCGCCGGAGGGCGACCTCGCCGCATGGGCGATCGCGACCGCCACCGGATGGAAGATCGGTGCCGCCAGGGGCGACACCGGGCTCGTGCTGTTCGTCTTCACGGATCCGCGCATCGCGCGGATCGACGTGGGCTATGGCCTCGAGGATCGCCTCACCGACGCTCGCGTCCGCCAGCTTCTCGAAGCGCACCTCGCCCCTGCATTCGCACGAGCACGCTACGAGCAGGGCTTCGACGACCTGATCCACGCCATACGCAAGGAGATAGGCGGCGACGATGCGGACTCGATCCACGCCCGCGCCGTCGCTGCCCGCGAGCGCGACGACGTGCCCTGGTTCTCGCAGGCCATTCCCGCCCTCGCCCGCACCCCGCGCGTGGTCGCCGCCGTGTTCCGCGAGTTCATGGAGAGCGGCCCGGAGGCGCGACTGCCGATCCTGATCGCGACCGGCGTCTTCCTCGTCCTGGTCGCCTTCGGCGTCGCCATCGGGGCGAACACGATCTGGCGCGCGGTGACGCTGCCCGCGACGATCCGTGCCCGGAAGGCGGAAGGGGAGGCTGGGACGATCGGGCAGAGCGTGTACGAGATCGCGATGGGGACCGCGCTCTTCCTGGCCCTCCTGACCCTCGTGATGATCGTGCTGCTCACCGCCGACAGCCTCTACACCCGCAAGGGCACGTTCAGCGGCGCCGGCGCGGCGATCGTGTGGCCGGCGCCGACGCGCCAGTAGTCTCGACCCCGCGATTCGAGGAAGCACGGCCGCCCCAGGGGCTTGCCCCAGGACGGCTTCGATTCACGCCGGACCTGCCGGTGGGGCCGGCGGCGCCGGAGTCCCCGCTCGGCCGAGCCGATTCGGGAAACGCAAATGATTACGATTTACGCACGCATCCAGATGGCCTAGACTGGACGTCATCCGAAGCCTCCAGGGACGAAGGACGATGTCATGACGAAGCAAGCATCTGCACCAATCACGCCAGCGCGGTGCCGGCGCGCCGCATGGGCGGCGGCCTTCGGCGCTGCCCTCCTGCTCGCCGCAGGAGCGGCGCAGGCGCTCGAGTATCCGATCGGCAAGCCGCAGATCCGCGACGGCATGGAGGTGGCAGCGGTCTACCTGCAGCCGATCGCGATGGAGCCGCCGGGGATGATGCGCGACGCGAAGGCCTCCGACATTCACCTCGAAGCGGACATCAAGGCGACCGACAAGAACGTCAACGGCTTTGCCGACGGCACCTGGATACCGTTCCTCACGGTCGCCTACGAGCTGCGCAAGCAGGGCACGAACGAGGTGATCAAGGGGCCGATGATGCCGATGGTGGCGAGCGACGGTCCGCACTACGGCGACAACGTGAAGCTCGCCGGGCCCGGCCGTTACACGCTGAAGCTCACGGTGTCACCGCCCGGGACCGATCCGCACGTCCATTTCGGCCGTCACACCGACAAGGAGACAGGGGTTGGACCGTGGTTCAAGCCGTTCACCCTCGACTACGAGTTCGTCTACGCCGGCGTGGGCAAGAAGGGCGGGTACTGAACCCGTGAGGGCGTCGCTGCTCGTCGCCACGGCCGCCGCCTGTCTTGCCGCGGCCACGGGACCGGTGCTCGCGGCCGACGAGCCGGTGCTGTTCCGGCTGGTCGCCAGGGACGGACGCTTCACGCCGCCCAACCTCGACGTTCCGGCGGGCAAGCGGATCAAGATCGAGATCGTGAACGAGGGCTCGGCACCGATCGAGTTCGAGAGCTTGCCGCTCAAGCAGGAGAAGGTGCTCGGTCCCGGCGCACGCTCCTCGGTGGTGATCAATCCGCTCAAGCCCGGCAGCTATCCGTTCTTCGACGAGTTCCACCCGGATACGTCGAAGGGCGTGATCGTCGCGAAGTAGGGAGCCAGGCCGGTGGGCAACGCGCTGTTCATCGTCTGGCGCGAATCGGCGGAGGCGCTGCTCGTGGTCGGCATCGTCTACGCGTGGCTCAAGCGACAGCCGGACGCGCGCACCGGGATGCGCTTCCTCTGGGGCGGCGTCGCGGCAGGGTTGGGCCTCGCAGTGCTGCTCGCGCTCGCCATGCTCGGCATCGCGCAGATCCTCAGCGGCGACGCCTTCGAGGTCTTCACCGTCGCCATGATGCTGATCGCCGCCGCGCTGATCGTTCAGATGGTGTTCTGGATGCGCCGCCACGGCAGGACGATGAAGCGCGACCTCGAGACGAGGTTGCGCACGCAGGCGGATTCGGCGAACTGGTGGGGAATGCTCGTCGTGATCGCGCTGGCGATCGCGCGCGAGACCTCGGAGACGGTGGTCTTCCTCTACGGCGTGGGACTCGCGCAGATGAGCGCCGGCGAGTTCGCCGTCGTGCTCGCCGGGGGGCTCGCGCTCGCCTGGCTCACCTTCTGGCTGCTGCAGCAGGGTGGCCGCGTGCTGTCGTGGCGCGTCTTCTTCAGGGTGAGCGAGATCCTGCTCCTGCTCCTCGCCGGAGCGCTCCTGGTATCGGGAGTCGAGAAGCTCATCTCACTCGGCGTGTTGCCGCCGCTCGTCGACCAGCTCTGGGACACCACCGCCTTCCTCGACGACTCGACGCGCCTGGGCGGCTTCGTGGCGGCCTTCACGGGCTACCGTTCGCAACCGGCGCTCCTGCCGCTCCTCTGCCTCGCGGTCTACTGGGTGGTGATCGCGATGCTCCTCCGCCGCGGGGCACCGGCACCGGCCCCCGCCGTGCGCGCGGAGTCACCCGCGGAGTGAGCGTGCTCGCGGCATGGCGCTCCTCCGCCTGGCTCGCCGCCTACGGCGACTGGCTGCGCGACCACGCCCGCGTGGTGCGCGCGGTGCAGTGGCTGGTGGTCGCCGCTTACGTCTTCCTGATCGCCGTCCCCGCCTTCCTGCCGCTGCCGGGTGACGACGCCCGCGCCCTGAACAACCTCACGGTGTTCGCGCAGTGGGCGTTTTGGGGCGTGTGGTGGCCGTTCGTGATCCTGTCGATGTTCGTCGCGGGACGCACCTGGTGCGGCGTGTTCTGCCCGGAAGGAACGCTTACCGAAGCCGCAAGCAAGGTGGGCCTGCATCGCCCGGTCCCCCGCTGGCTGCGCTGGGGCGGATGGCCCTTCGTCGCCTTCCTGCTGACGACGATCTTCGGCCAGCTCGTGAGCGTCTATCAGTACGCGCCGGCAGCGCTCGTCGTGCTCGGCGGCTCGACCGTCGCGGCGATTGCAGTCGGCTTGGTCTACGGCAAGGAGAAGCGCGTCTGGTGCCGGCACCTTTGCCCGGTGAGCGGCGTGTTCGCGGTGCTCTCGCGCGTGGCGCCGGTACATTTCCGGGTCGATCGCGAGGCGTGGTCGCGCAACGCCGGGCACGTGGCGGTGCATCCGCTGAACTGCGCGCCGCTCGTGCGCATCAGGAGGATGACCGGGCCGTCGGAGTGTCACCTGTGCGGGCGCTGCAGCGGGCACCTCGGCGCGATCGCGCTGTCGCCCCGATCGCCGAATCGCGAGATCGCCTCCCTTTGGGTCGGGGAGGCATCGCGCTGGGATGCCGCGCTGATCGTCGTCGGGATGATCGGCGTCGCGATCGGCGCCTTCCACTGGACGGCGAGTCCCTGGTTCGTGCAGATGAAGCTCGCGGCGGCGGCCTTTGTCGTCGACCACGGTCCGGCGTGGCTGCTGTCCGACCACGCACCGTGGTGGCTGCTCACGCACTATCCCGAAGCGAACGACGTGTTCACCTGGCTCGACGGCCTGCTGATCGCGTCCTACATCCTCGCGACCGCGCTCGTCGTGTCGTCGCTCGTCTGGGGGGCGCTGCTCGTCGCCGCGGGTGCGTACCGGCGATCGCGCTTCGCGTACGCGACACGTCTCGCCTATGCGCTGATCCCGCTCGCGGGGTTGGGTGTATTCCTCGGCCTGTCGAGCCTCACGGTCACGCTCGCGAAGGCGGAGGGCCTGCCTCTGGGCGCGATCCCGGCACTCCGCGCGGCGGTGCTCGCGGCGGGTGCGGCGTGGAGCCTGCGCCTTGCGTGGGTACAGCTCGCCGACGTTGCCGGCCGCGCGGCACGCGGCCGCGCGTTCGCAGCCTGCGCGTTCGCCGTCGGCGTGGTCGTCGCGGCCTGGGCGCTCCTCTTCTTCGGCTGGAGCTGAACGCGGACGCGCTGGAACGGGGGAATCTTGCCCATCGGCGGCGCCTACAGCGCGGGCCCGTCCATCCACCCCATGAGGCGCGTGACGCCCGTCATGATCGGCACCAGGCTGTCCTCGAGTCCGCGCTGCACGTCGCGCAGGCGGCCGAGCCCTTCGGCGACGCCGATGGGGCTGTCCTCGAACTCCATCACGAGGTCCTCGACCATCGCCACCTTGAGTCCGGGATGGCCGGCGAAGCCCAGCGCGCGAGTGCCGAACTGCCACAGGCAGGGACGCGCCCCGTCGTCGCGCGCAAGCACGACGGCACCCGGTGGCGGGGCCGCGCCGTCGCACTGGTAGACGGCAAGCGGATAGCAGGCCGGCAGGTATCCGTCGAGGGCCTGATCGGCGCACCGTATTGCGGTGCCGACGCGAAGGTGCAGCGGCGCGGGCTCGGAGGTGCCGCCTGCGCCGAGCGCGATTATCTGCGCGCCGAGGCCGATGCCGATCAGGGGGATGCCGCGCACCAGGCACTCGCGCACGAGCAGGACCTCGGCCGCGAGCGTGGGCAGGTCGCGCGTGCCGGCGCTGCCCCAGGGCCCGCCGCCCAGCAGGACCAGCCCGTCGGTGACCGTGACGGCCTTGGGCAGGCCGCCGCCGGCGGTGAACGGGCGGTGATACTGGAAGCGGATCCCGCGCCCCTCCAGATGATCCTCGATGAGCCCGAGGTACTCCGCCGAGGTGTGCTGGACGACGTGAACCGTCTTCACGAGGCCGGACGGACGCCCTGATCGCCGGTGCGCACGACCTCGCCCGCTGCGGCGATCGCGCCTTCGATCACCTGCCGGAAGTCGGCAGGCGACGCCGAGAGCAATCCCACCCTGGCCCGTGCGAAGAACTGCTCCACCGCCGGACCGGCATCGCGCGCGAGGACGCCACGCAGCGCCGACTCGAGATCGAACACGGTGCGCGGCGGCGTGACGAAGAAGTCGCCGGTGACGAGCACGTCGCGCACGCGCGCATCGCGCATGCCGTCGAGCCGTGCGTACGCGGTCAGCGTGCCGCCGGCGCCGGTGACGCTCGCGCTGCCGATTCCCTCGCCGGTGCCCGGGTCATCGATGCTGGCGACGAACTCTTCGGTGCCTATCTCCTCGTCGTGGTAACGCGCCGCGAGCGCTTCCTCGTGTGCCGTCAGCGTGCCGGGCACCGGAGTGATGCCGAGGCGCTCGGCGAAACCGTCGAGCAGCGCCTGCTGGACGTCGGCGATCGCCGGGGCAGCACCCAGGAGTTCTTGCAGCGTCACCACGCGCTGCGCCGCGCTGTCGAGCGCGCGCTTGGCGAGCTTGGCTTCGGCGACCTTGAGCGCCGCGACCATGCGCGCGGGATCGAGATCGATCAGCACCGTGCCCTGGTAGAACAGCGTGTCGCCCTCGAAGAAGCCGCCGGTACCGGAGAGCTTGCGCCCGCCGACCTCGATGTCGTTGCGCGGCCGGTAGCGGGCATCCACGCCGAGCCGCGACAGTCCGGCGGCGGCCGCTTCGCAGATCTCACGCGCGAGGTCGGCGAGCGAGCCGATGGCAAGCGTCGCACGCGAGAAGACGAGTTCCCAGCCCAGCTGGCCCTCGTCGAAGTAGATCGCCCCGCCGCCGGTGATGCGCCGGCCGACGCCTACGCCATTCGCCCGGCAGTAGTCGAGCTTCACCTCGCGCGCGAGCGCCTGGTGACGACCGACGAGCACGGTGGGCGGAAAGCGCAGGAAGCGGATGCTGTCGGGGATGGCGCCGGCGTTGCGCGCGTCGATCATCGCCTGGTCGAGCGCCATGTGGCGGCGGCCGTCGCGCAGGCCAGTGTCGACCACGCGGAAGATGCGTTGCGGCGCGCGGGCACCGCTGCCCGGCGCCTTCGCCGCGGCCTGCGCGTCCGCAGGGGGAGTGTCCGCCACGTCAGTGCTTGCGCTGCGGCACGATGCGCAGTTGCCGGCGGATGCGCCGCACATCGGCCTTGTTGGGCGCGAACGGGTAGCTCGCGATGTCGGACGGCGGCGAGTCGCCGTACGGGCGGTCGCAGGCGGAAATGTCGTCGGCGAACTTGCCGGGGCAGCCGGAGGTCCGGAAGGCCACACCCGCGTCGATCACGGCGTCGAGCTCGGCCGCCGGCAGCCCGTAGTCGACTACCCTGCCCTCGCCGTCGAAGCGCATGTGCTCCACGCGCACGCCGCGGTAGTCTATGAGGTAGCGCGCGAGCTGCACCCGGCGCCACTGGTCGCGCGGCGTGGCGGGAAGGTGATCCATGAGCGAGCCCTGCTCGGGAAAGAAGCAGAACAGGTGACTGTGGGCGCCGAGGTCCACGAGCTCCTGCACGAGGGAGAGCGCCTCGTGCTCGGTCTCGCCCATGCCGATGATCACGTGCGCCCCGAACTTCTGCGGGCCGAAGACATCGCGCGCATCCTGCAGGATCTGCCAGTACTTCGCCCACGAGTGCGGCGACTGGACACCCTTGCCGCGCGTGCGGTCGAACAGCGCGGGCGTGGCGGCGTCGAGCGCGACCGTGAAGATGTCGGCGCCGAGATTGCGCAGGCGCTTCACGTCGTCGCGCGTCATCGTCGTGGGATTGGACAGGATCGACACCGGGATCGCCGAGGGATCGATGCGATCCGTCCATGCCTTGAGGACGGTCACCGTGTCCACGTCCGAACGCGGGTGGGTGATCATCGAGATGCACATGCGATGGAACGGACTCTGCGCGCCGTCCTTCGCCACGATGTCGATGGTCTTGTCGAGCGGCACCGCGGGCCAGTCGACGCGAATGAAGTTGCGGTCGGCGTAGTCGCGCTCGGCCTCGCGGTGACGGGCGAGCCCGCAGTACGCGCAGTTGGCGCGGCAGCCTTCCGGATAGGTGAGCAGGAGGTTGAGGCAGCGCGTGCAGCCGCAGCGGTACATCTTGCCCGGCATGATGCCGAGCGTGATCGCCGCCGCCGTGGACATCTGCACGTACTCGGGCGAGCGCATGTGCGGGGTCAGGATGTTGTAGTTGGGCCGATACACGCCCTGCGGCGCGACGTCGGCGGCGACCACGCGGCCACCCATGCGCGCCTCGCGCGGCACCGGCGCGGGCAGTCGCGGCTGCATGCGGTCGAAGGCATTGTGGTCGTGCTGTGATGTCGCCGCGGGGGCGGCGGCTTCGGGCCGAAAGCAGCTCATCGCATCGCTCTCCTCTTTGCCGTCCGCCATCGACGGCCGTCGATTCAGTTCCACGGCACCGCCCGATATTCTGGGCGGTCGATCCTCTCCCTCCACGCCGCTTCCAGACGCCGCGGCGGTGGAGCCTGTCCTCCCGCGCCCAATCTCCTACGCCGCCCAATACTCCGGGTAGGCGATCCAGCCGCGGCGCAACGCCGCGCTCGACACCCCGCGCGCGGCGGCGCGCGCAAGCTCGCGCCGGCGTTCGAGCGCACGGCGCAGCGACGGCCCGAGAAGCGCGTCGAGTTCCTCGGCGTAATCGTCGCCTGCGCGGGCGTTTCCTCCCGCCATCGCGGCGGCCGCTTCGCCGGCCAACGTACCCGAGTGAACCGCCGCGGCAATGCCGGCGCCCGTGACGGGATTGGCAAGGCCCGCCGCATCGCCCGCAAGCAGCACGGTCGACGAACCTATCGCGCCCACCGGGCCGACCATGCCGCCCACGGGGATCGCACCGCCGGTGAGCGCTCTCACCTCGCGCCCCACGCGTCCGCGTTCGACGAGCATGCCGTGCAGTCGGGCGACGATGGCCTTGAGCGTCGACCTCACCGCAGGATCGACGCCGGCGCCAACGTGGGCGCAGCTGCCCTTGGGGAAGAGCCAGCCGTAGCCGCCGCGGATGTCGGGCGCGAGGAAGATGTCGGTCGCGTCGTGCGGCACGAGGAGCGGCACCGTCACCTGGCGAGTCTCGACGAGTGCGGTATTGACGCAGCCGATCGCGCGCCCGGCGAGCGAACGCGGCCCGTCGGCGCCGACGATCACGGTGGCCGCGATGGCGGCGTCGTCTTCGAGATGCACGACCGCGCCGGGGACCGGTGGCGTCGCGCCGGATCCCGGCATGGACTGCGCGCCAAGACGCTGCGCCTTGATCCCGAAGCGGCAGTCGGCGCCCGCCTCGCGCGCCTTGCGCACGAGCGCGGCGTCGAAGGCGGCGCGATCGAGCATCTGCCCCGGGAAGGGCGCGGTGACGTCGGCAGGATCGTCGCCGACGTACGTGGCCATGGCGGCGATGCGCTGGCGCACGCTTTCCGCCAGCGCGGCGACACTGCTGCCGAGCGGTGCCGGCACGAACTCCGCGCACTGCACCGGCAGGCCGGGCGAGCTGCGACGGTCGATGCCGATCACCCGGGCGCCGGCTCGCGCGGCAGCGGCAGCGGCACTTGCGCCGGCGGGACCGAGCCCCAGCACCAGGACGTCGGCGCGCACGATGCGACCGGACCCGCCTTGCGCCTTCATGAGACGGCCACGATCGGAATCGTCCGGCCGAGTTCGATGCTGCGGCCGGTCTTGATCGAGCAGCAGGCGTGCTCCTGCACCGCCGGACGCCCGAGCGCCTGAGCAACGGCCAGCGTGCCGTCGGCGGGGAAGGCGATGCCGTCGAGCCCGGCGGCCACGGCGTAGGCATCGGTGACGCGGCGATGCATCCCCGGCGGCCGCGCGCAACCCAGGAGCACCTCGCGGTCCGCGATTCGCTCGCGCGCTTCGAGGAACACGCGGCCGACGTCCTCGGTGCGCGGCGTGGCGAAGGTGCCGGCCTTGGCGTAGAAGGGCATCACCACCACCAGCACCAGCGAATGGACGGGGTGGCGAGACACGATGTCGAGCGCGTTCGCCTCGCCCACGATGCGGCCGTAGTGCAGGCCGATCACGATGTGCGGGACGACTTCCATGGCCGTGTCGCACAGCGCAGCGAGCGTGGCCTCGAAGTCATCGACGGGCCGTTCGAGGTGATAGACGTCGCGGATCGTCTCCTCCGCGCCGATCACGTCCATCATCGCCGTGTCCACGCCGGCGGCTTCCATCAGCTTCGCGCGCCGGGCATCGGTGAGCGCGGAGTGGATCGCCACCTTGAGCTGCGGGTGGTCGCGCTTCAGCCGCTCGATCACCGGGTAGTAGCGTTCGTAGCGAATCTCGTTGTGCCGGTTCGACCCGCCCGACAGCAGGAAGCCCTGCAGCCCCTGCGTGGCGATGAGCTCGCGCACCTTGCGGTCGAGCATCGCCGGCGTCGTCGCCGGGATCATCGGCTCGAGGATCTTCGCCTGGCAGTGGTCGCACTGCAGCGCGCAGCCGCCTGCGGTCACCGAGAACGCCGGGAACGCATTCTGGCTGCAGCCTTCCATGTCGCAGCTCGAGTAGGACTTGAACGTGGGCGTCGAGAAACGGATCGGCCGGCCGGAGACCCGGGATGCGGCCCGTTCGCAGTCGGCGAGGAGCGCGGCGTCGAGCGGCGCGTCCTCGAGCTCCTCCAGCGCCGCCAGGCGCCCGAGCCATCCCGAAGTCTGCACCGGGGGCACGGGCATCCTCACGCGGCGGCGCGAAGCCGGGACATCACGCGGTCGCGCAGCGCGATCACCGCCGTGCGCACGGGCTCGTGCGTGCGGACGTCCGCCAGCGTGGTCAGCCACGCCGGCTCGATCTCGTCGTCGTCGATCAGGTCGCAGGCGAGATTGCGCAGCAGCGCGGAAGCCTGCCCGTTCAGGGATGCAGGCGCCTCGCGGCCCGACAGCCGGGCCCAGATACCGGTCCAGTAGCGTGCCAGCGTCCACGGGTTGTAGCCCCCACCGCCCAGCACGACGGCGTGCGGCGCCAACGCGACGAGACGCCCGATCGCGTCCCACAGCGCGACGTTGGACAGTGTCATGCGGGTGAGCGGATCACCGGCGAGCGCGTCGGCGCCGCAGGTGAGCACCACGGCGCGCGGCGCGATGCGCGCGGCGAGCGGAAGCACGACCTCGTCGATCAGGTAGTCGAGTTCGGCGTCGTGGAAGCCCTGCGGAACCGGCAGGTTGACCGCGCGGCCGCCGCCCCGGTCCTCGACCTCGCCGCTGTACGGCCAACGTCCCGATTCGTGGATCGACAGCGTGCGCACGCGCGGATCGGCGGCAAACGCGATCTCGACGCCATCACCGTGATGCGCGTCGAGATCGATGTACAGGACGGGAGCGGCGCCACCGGTGAGCAGGGTGCCAATGGCGAAGACGGGATCGTTGAAGTAGCAGAAGCCTGCCGCGCGTGCGCGCCGCCCGTGATGCGTGCCTCCGGCGGGGTTGAACGCCACCGCCCCTTCGAGGGCGAGCTCCGCAGCGCGGATCGACCCGCCCACCGCGGTGGACGCCCGCTCGAAGAGCCCCGGAAAGAGTGGGTTCTCCATCGTCCCGATGCCGAAGCGTTCGCGCATGGCCGCATCGACCCGGCCCGCCGCGCTCGCCTCGCGCAGCGCAGCGACGTACTCGATGGCGTGAAAGGCGGTGAGCTGGGCCTCGGTCGCGCGCGGGCTCTGAACGTACTCGCCCGGGCCGAACCAGCCGAGCGCCCTGCACAGGTCGATCACCGATTCGACACGCGCGATGGCGAGCGGATGCAGGCGTCCGTAAGCCGCCTCGCGGTAGATGTCGTGACCGACGAACAGCGCGCGGCGCGGGGCCGGCCGCGGCGCCTGCGCGGTCCTGCCGCGATCAGCCGAGGAGTCCTGCGCTCGCGCGCGCACGGCGCGTCACTTCTTCTTGAGGAAGAAGGTGTACTCGGTGCTGGCGGTGGACTGCGACACCAACGCGTTGCCGGTCTGCCTCGCGAAGGCCTCGAAGTCCTTGACCGACCCTGGGTCAGTGGCCACGATGCGCAGCACCTGCCCGCTCGTCATGTCGTTGAGCGCCTTCTTGGCGCGCAGGATGGGCAGCGGGCAATTGAGCCCGCGCGCGTCGACGTCCTTGTCGAAATCCATGCGTACTCCGGAGTGTTGGAGGAGCATCCGCCCGACGATACGCCGGTTCACGGAGCCCAGCGAGTGAACATATCAGCAATCGCTAATGTGCGCCAGTGACTGTGGCCGCAATTGCCAACAGCGGCTGTGGCCACAGCCGCAACCGCAGCACAGTGGCCACGCCCTTTCCGGCGCGCCGTCCGGACATGCGCAGGCCGGTTCGCCTTGCAGCGGCCGCTCGCCCTGCGCAGAATAGCCGGACGCGATGGCATCGCGCTGCCGCGATCCCGAACCGAAAAGGACGAACATGCCCGGACTCGTCAGCCCCCACGGAGGCGGACCACTGAAGCCTCTCCTCCTCGAGGGCGACGCCCTTGCCGCCGAACGTTCCCGCGCCCGTTCGCTGCCGCAGCTCCGCGTGAGCTCGCGCGAGCGCGGCGATCTCATCATGCTCGGCATCGGCGGCTTCACGCCGCTCGACGGCTTCATGTCCCACGCGGACTGGGCGGGTGTATGCAACGACTACCGGATGGCGAGCGGCCTGTTCTGGCCGATCCCGATCACGCTGTCCACCGACCGCGCCACCGCCGAGGCGATCGGCATCGGTGCGGACGTCGCGCTCGTCGATCCCGACGACGGCGAGATCCTCGCCACGATGCGCGTCCAGGAGAAGTACGGCATCGACAAGGCGCACGAGTGCCGGTCGATCTTCCGCACCACCGATACCGCGCACCCGGGCGTGAAGATGGTGATGGAGCAGGGCGACGTGAATCTCGCCGGCCCGGTTAAGGTGCTGTCCGACGGCGGCTTCAAGGCGCGCTACGGGGCGCTGTTCATGACGCCGGCCGAGACGCGCGCGGCCTTCGGGAAGCTTGGCTGGTCGAAGGTCGCCGCGTTCCAGACGCGCAATCCGATGCACCGCTCGCACGAGTACCTGGCCAAGATCGCCATCGAGACCTGCGACGGCGTGATGATCCACTCGCTCCTCGGCAACCTGAAGCCGGGCGACATCCCTGCCGAAGTGCGCGCGCACGCGATCGGCATCCTGCTCGAGCGCTACTTCCGCCGGGACACGGTCGTCCACGCCGGGTACCCTCTCGACATGCGCTACGCAGGCCCCCGCGAGGCGCTCCTGCACGCGCTGTTCCGCCAGAACTACGGCTGCTCGCACTTGATCGTAGGGCGCGATCACGCGGGTGTAGGCAGCTACTACGGCCCGTTCGACGCGCACCGGATCTTCGACGAGGTGCCGAAGGGATCGCTCGAAACCCAGCCGCTGAAGATCGACTGGACGTTCTGGTGCTACAAGTGCGGCGGCATGGCCTCCGCGCGCACCTGTCCGCACGACGACGCCGACCGCCTCCTCGTGTCGGGCACCAAGCTGCGCAAGTGGCTCTCCGAAGGCTCGGAGGTTCCGGCGGAGTTCAGCCGCCCCGAGGTCCTGGCCGTGCTGCGCGAGTACTACGCGGGGCTCGACGAGAAGGTGGAGGTGAAGCTCGTCGGGCACTCGGCCCGCTAAAGGGCCGCAGCGTCCGCGGCTCGCGGAGCTCCGGTGCCGGGACGCTGCGCGTCGTGGAGGCGGGGCGGCGTCATGCGTCGATCGTGGAGTCTGGCGGCAGGGACGCAGGTGTCGCATGCACCACGCGGTGTTCCGTGGTCCCGGCCATCGCGAGGCGTTCCTTCGTGAAGCGCACGAACTCGATGACGACCCTGGAGTGCGTGCGCTCCTTCGGATACACCACCGACAGCTGCCGGATCAGCGGCGGCGACAGCGGAATCCGCACGAGGTCGCCGAGACGGACTTCCTTGTCGGCCGCCGCGCGCGAGATGATGGCGAACCCCACCCCGGTTGCAGCGAGTCCCTTGAGGGCCTCCGGGCTGGTCGCTTCCATGACGACCTGCAGCGAATCCAGCGACAATCCTGCCTTCTCGAGATAGTGGTCGATCACCTCCCGCGTACCCGAACCGGACTCGCGGGTGATGTAGGGGTGCTCGGCAAGCGCATCGATGGCAAGTTCCCTGTTCCGCGCGAGCGGATGCGATGGCGCACACACGACCTGCAACTCGTCCTCGCAGCAGACGTCGGTGATGAGCGCCGGCAGGCGGGAGTCGCCTTCCATGAACCCGAGATCCAGGGTGCGCTCGAGGACCCGGGCCTGGACGATCTCGGAATTGGCGACGATGAGCTGCGGAACGACCCCGGGATGGTGCACCTTGAACTCGCCGAGAATGCGCGGCAGGAGGAACTCGGCAATCGTCGTGCTCGCACCGATCGTCAACGGGCCGACCTCCTGCCCGCTCAATTCCCGGACTCGGGCGTCGAGTTCGGCGTACAGCGCGAGAATCTCCTGGGCGTACCCGAGCGCGACCTTGCCGGTGGGCGTCAATGCGACGCGGCCACCCGCGCGGTCGAACAGGCGGGCCTTGAAGTGATCCTCCAGCTGGCGGATCTGGAACGTGACGGCCGGCTGCGTCATGCAAAGTGCGTCGGCCGCCTTCGTGAACGACCGGTGTTTCGCCACGGCATTGAAAACCTGGAGCCTGCGATCCGACATGGGCACGGCCTTCGGCGTGGACGAACCGCGACCATGATACGCCGGGCTCGCCGCGCCCGGATTCGAACGCGCGGACGACGGCAGGATGCTGCGTCGCAGCATCGGGCGTGGCTTATCGGTGGATAAGGGAGTTGAATTGGCATAGTCGTGAAACGCGTGGCACATTCGGCGTCGCGTGCGAACGAAGCTGATCGGCAGGTGCAACACCCGGTCGGGGCGGAGCCATCCTCCGGGGCCGATGCATGCGTACACTTTGCAAGTCCGAGAAAGGGAAGGTTCATGCTGAGCATCAATCCTTTCGCCGCCGCCGGCGCGTCCCTGCCTGCCGGCTTCCTTCAATGGTTCCTGGTGGTGATGGCGCTGGCAGTGGTGATCGGCACGCTCTTCGACGTCGTCCACAAGGGCAGCGCGCGCTATTTCTTCGCCAACATGCGCGCATCGAGGGCCAAGGGCCGCCAGGTGGGAGGCGGCGAGGCGGCCTCGATCGCGCTGCGGACCGCGGTCGTCGACGTGCTGGCGTCCGGCGAGTTCTGCAACGCCAGGCGCCGGGTCGCCCACCTGCTGGGCATGTACGGCTTCATCCTCTACCTCGTGGCCACGGTCGTGCTGGTGTTCTGCTATCCGAACGAGGCCATGCCGCCGGTCTGGCCGCTGCTGTGGTGGATCGGCGCCATCATGGTGCTCGTCGGCGGCTACTGGTTCTGGTTCTTCATCCGCGTCGACGTCGCCGCCGAGGGCCGGTCGCCGTTCCGGCTCGTCAAGGCGGACCTCTTCGTCCTGTCGCTACTGGCGAGCGTGACCCTCGGGGTCCTCTGGGCCGCTGTCGGCACTGCCGTGGGCCTGCTGTTCTGGCTCTACCTCCTCGCGACCATCGTGCTCTTCTTCGGCGTGCCGTGGTCGAAGTTCGCCCACATGTTCTTCAAGCCGGCCGCGGCCTTCGACAAGCGGATGTCCGTGGCGAGCGGCGTCGCCGAGAACCTGCCCACGCTCACGCGGGACGATCCGGAGCAGCGCAAGCGGCACTCGATGGAGCTCCTGCACGACGCTCCGATGGACATGGGACTCGGCATCAAGCGCGAAGCCCCGCGCCACTACTAGGAAACGCCGGGCCGCCCCACGTTTGCGCCCCCTCGGGGGTGGACGCCGCGACGCGGCGGCCTCGGGGGGCACTACCAGGACGAAACGCACAGCAAGTTCATCGCAAGCCCCTTCGAGGAGCCGATTCATGCCTACCTTCGTCTACATGACGAGATGCGACGGATGCGGACACTGCGTCGACATCTGTCCGTCGGACATCATGCACATCGACGAGACCTACCGTCGCGCCTACAACATCGAGCCGAACATGTGCTGGGAGTGCTACTCCTGCGTGAAGGCCTGCCCGCAGCATGCGATCGACGTGCGCGGATACGCCGATTTCGCGCCCTTGGGCCACAGCGTTCGCGTCGACCGGGACGAACGCAAGGGCACGATCGCGTGGAAGATCAAGTTCCGGGACGGCACGGAGAAGAGCTTCCTGTCGCCCATCACGACCAAGCCCTGGGGGACGGCGATCCCGAAGCTCGCCGATGTTCCCGCCCCCAGCAAGGAAATGCGCGACAGTGAGCTCCTGTACAACGAGCCCAAGTACATCCGCCTCGACGACGGCGGCCTGCGCACGCTAAAGGAGGCCGGTCTCACGCTGAAGAAAGGGGTGTACTACTGATGGCCTACAAGACGATCGTCGAAGACGGCATCGACATCCTGGTGGTGGGCGCCGGCCTGGGCGGCACCGGTGCGGCATGGGAAGCGAGGTTCTGGGGCAAGGACAAGAAGATCGTCATTGCCGAGAAGGCGAACATCGACCGGTCCGGCGCGGTCGCCCAGGGCCTGTACGCCATCAACTGCTACATGGGCACCCGCTGGGGCGAGAACAATCCCGAGGACCACGTCCGCTACGCCCGCATCGACCTCATGGGCCTGGTGCGCGAGGACCTGCTGTTCGACATGGCCCGCCACGTCGACTCGACCGTGCATCAGTTCGAGGAGTGGGGCCTGCCCATCATGAAGAACCCGAAGACCGGGCGCTATCTTCGTGAAGGGCGATGGCAGATCATGATCCACGGCGAATCGTACAAGCCCATCGTCGCCGAGGCTGCCAAGAAGTCGGCGGACCAGGTGTTCAACCGCATCTGCGTCACTCACCTCCTGATGGATGAAAGCAAGCCGAACCGTGTCGCCGGGGCCGTCGGCTTCAACGTGCGCACCGGCAACTATCACGTCTTCAAGTCGAAGACCGTGATCTGCGGCGCGGGCGGCGCCTCGAACATCTTCAAGCCGCGCTCGACCGGGGAAGGCGCCGGCCGCACCTGGTATGCGCCGTGGTCGTCGGCATCCGCGTACGGACTCATGATCGATGCCGGCGCCAAGATGACGCAGATGGAGAATCGCATCGTCCTGGCGCGATTCAAGGACGGGTACGGTCCGGTGGGCGCGTACTTCCTCCACCTCAAGACGTACACGCAGAACGCGCTCGGCGAGGAGTACGAATCGAGGTGGTGGCCGGAGCTTCAGGAGATGGTCGGCAAGGCATACCTCGATCCGGAAGCCTCGCACCTGACGCACCGGCCGATCCCGACCTGCCTGCGCAATCATGCGATCCACCGCGAGATCGGCGCGGGGCGCGGTCCCATCCACATGGTGACCATGCACGCCTTCCAGGATCCGCACCTGGAAGAGGTCGGCTGGGAGAACTTCCTCGGCATGACCGTGGGCCAAGCCGTCCTCTGGGCCGCCACGGACGTGGATCCGCGGAACGAGAATCCCGAGCTGACGACGTCCGAGCCCTACGTGATGGGTTCGCACGCGACGTGCTCGGGAGCGTGGTGCTCGGGACCCGAGGACGTTTCGCCACCCGAGTACTTCTGGGGCTACAACCGCATGACGACCGTCGAGGGCCTCTTCGGCGCCGGAGACGCGGTCGGCGGCACGCCGCACGCATTCTCGTCCGGCTCGTTCACCGAAGGCCGCCTCGCCGCGAAGGCCGCGTGCAAGTACATCGACGACGGCAAGGCGCAGGGGATCGTCGTGTCCGACGCGCAGATCGAGCGCCGCCGGAAGGAGATCTACAAGCCGCTCGAGCACTACCGGATCTATCGCAACGCAGTGGTCGCGGGCAGCGTCAATCCGCACTACATCAATCCGCAGCAGGGCCTCGATCGCCTGCAGAAGCTCATGGACGAGTACTGCGGCGGCTACACCGTCGGCTACATGACCAATGAAAAGCTTCTCAACATCTGCCTCAAGAAGCTCGCGATCATGGAAGAAGACCTGCAGAGCGTGGCCGCCAAGGACCTGCACGAGTTGCTGCGCGCGTGGGAGCTGAAGCACCGTCACCGCGCCGCCGAGTGCGTCACGCAGCACACCCTGTTCCGCAAGGAAACACGGTGGCCGGGCTACTACTACCGCGGCGACGCCATGCGCGTGGACGACGACAACTGGCACGTGCTGACCGTCTCGCGCCGCGATCCGCAAACCGGCGAATATGAAATGGAGAAGGCGCCTTGCTATCACCTGATCGCGGAAGGGGAGTAGATGTCCCGCCGCCATCGCGCGGGGCGGAAGCGGGCGGCGTGAACATCGTCGACAGCAGCGACGAGGAGATACGCAGGGTGGCCGATCCCCTGTGGCGTGACCTGCTCGAGGCGTCCAACGACGGCAACTACGGGGAGTTCGTGCGGAAGTTCGCAAAATCGCTGGCGCTTGCGATGAACCAGGTGGTCGTGAACCACCAGTTCGCGAACAGCGAGCTGGCGAGGAACCTGGCCGCCGACGCGGACCATCTCGGCATCATTCGCCGCGGCGAGCACGTGACGGTCCTCTACCGGCAGCGAAGCACGAAGAAGCCGGGCGAATGGGTCGGCAGGCTGGTCCTGGGCTACGAGGACGGCGAGGTCAGGATCTTCGCGGCATCCATCTTCTGAAGAGCGGCGGCATGAGCGAAGCGATCCGGGACGGCAAGTACGTCGAGCTCACCTACAAGGTGACCGACCGCGCGTCCGGGCACGTGCTCACCTGTGTCGAGTTTCCGCTGGGCTACGTGCACGGACACAACGAGATCCTGGCGCCCGTGGTCCACCGGGAGCTCGAAGGCAAGCGCGCCGGCGACGTCACCGAAGTGCCCATCGACGGCCATCGCATCTTCGGGGCGAGGGACGAGGCGCTGGTGTTCACCGATCGCATCGAGAACGTGCCGGAGGAGTACCGTCGGGTCGGGACCTCGATCCTGATGGAGAGCGACAAGGGCCACACGCGAAGCTTCATCGTCACGCGAATGGACGACGAGACGCTGACCGTCGATGGCAACAATCCGCTTTGCGGCCGGGAAGTGCTCTTCACGCTGGAGATCGTGACGGTGCGCGACGCGACCGACGAAGAGATCAAGGCCGGCGGAGCGGTCGGCATCGCGCCGGACATCGATCCGTCGACGATGAGGCCGGTGTGACCGGCGGCGGGAAACCTGGTTGTTCCTGTTCTGGAACCTTACTTCAATGACGAGGAGTTGACCCATGAGCGAGCAGAAACCGGTCACCAAGGTGCCTGACGGCGTGACGCGCTTCTATACGACGCGGCAGATGGCGCCGAACGCAAAAGGGTTCGTCGGCTACGAGACCATCTGGAAGCCGCTGCAGAAGGAAGTTGCCTACAAGACGCCGAAGAAGCCGTAGGACGAAGGTGACGTTGCCCTCGATTTTCTGAAATGCTGTATGCGCTGATCCGTTGGCCGTCCACGGGAAGTTGACGCCGTCCGTTGAACTTGAACGAACGAGGTGGACCGTGGCGAAACAGCCCATTTGCGGTTGTGAGGCGAGAAGGTATGCTTTGCGCTTCACGAGATGAAGCGCAAATATGGCGAATACGCCTCATTGGATATGGCAGCAGCCGGACTGGCCGAAGTTCGCCTTCGAAATGAAGGTGGTTGCGCCCGTGCTGAACCGGGCGCGAAGCACGCAAGGCCGCATTCTGGGCAAGGCCCAGGCGCTCGGTCTGGCCAACCTGGGCTCCGCGCTGGCGGAGATCTGGGTCGAAGAGGCGACCGCAACCGCAAGGATCGAAGGGGAGAAGCTCGATCTGAATTCAGTGAGGTCGTCCGTAGCGCGCCGCTTGGGAATGCCCTCGGTGGGGACGGCGTCACGCTCGGTCGAGGGCCTGATTGACCTGATGGACGACGCGACCCGGCATTGGCGTGAGCCATTGACGGTCGAGCGGCTGTGCGGCTGGCAGGCGGCGCTTTTCCCCACGGGATTTGCCGGCGTCAAGAAGGTCAAGTCCGGCGCGTTGCGTACCCACGCGACTCCGATGCAGATCGTGAGCGGCCCGATTGGGCGCGAAAGGGTTCACTTCGAGGCGCCGCCGTCCAAGCGCCTCCCGCGCGAGCTGAGGGGATTCCTGGACTGGTTCCAAAGCTCGCGGGATGGTTCGGTCGACGGCCTTCTACGCGCGGGAACGGCACATCTCTGGTTTGAAACCCTCCACCCATTCGAAGATGGCAATGGCCGCGTCGGGCGGGCCATCATCGACTTGGCCCTGGCACAGGATGCCAAAACGGATCAGCGGCTCTATAGCGTTTCGCGCCGATTTGCCGAACACCGCAATGACTACTACGCGGAGCTGGCGGCTGCGTCGCGAGCTGGGCTCGACATCACGCGATGGCTCATATGGTTCGTGGAGCAATTTGAGGAGGCGTGTCGCGCGTCCGAGGCAGTTATCGATCTGTCGCTGGCCAAGGCCCGCTTTTGGTTGCAGCACGGGCAAGCCCCGTTAAGCGATCGACAGCGTAAAGCAGTGAATCGAATACTGGATGCCGGACCGGGCGGATTTGAAGGCGGGATGAGCACGGACAAGTACCGGAATCTGGTGCGCGTCTCCCGTGCAACCGCCTATCGTGATCTAGAGGAGCTGGTTCGGTACGGCCTTCTCACACAAGCCGGGGTCGGCCGGGGCACGAGGTACTTCGCGGCGATGGAAGGCTGGAATGGGGGAGGGCGCCGGTCCTCACAATGAAATAGGGCCCCGCTTGACATGCGTCATGCGCCTACGGAAAGAATCTCGAATCGCCTCGTGGCGAGATCGCCGAGGACCCACGTGGCGGGGGCGGCGAGACCGGCCACCGTTCCCGGGTTCACGAGCCAGGTGCGCCCGCCTTTGACGTTGGCGACCTCCTCGATGCCCGCCGCGTGCGAGTGACCGCAGCAGACGAGGTCCCAGTCGCCGGTACACGCGAAGGCGTGCCCGTACTCGGGGTAGTGGACGACGAACACCCGGTGTCCGTCGAGCGTGAGCCGCGCGTCGGCGCCGTGATACTGGAGTTGCCCGCCGCTGTCGCGAGCCCAGCGCGCGAGCGACACCGGATCGCCCAGGTTGTTGCCGTGGATCACGTGCATCGGCAGGCCGGCCGCGAGCGCCGGACCCAGCGTCTGGGTGCCGATCACGTCGCCGCAATGGATCACCACCTGCGCGCCAGCGGCCTTGCCGGCCCCGACCGCGGCGGCGAGCGCGTCGGCGCGGTCATGGCTGTCGGACACGATGCAGATCTTCATGCGGGCGATCTTAGCTTAGCGCATCGGCAATTGCGGTCCGCCGGTCGTTGCAATGCGGCGGCGCGGCGTAGAACGCACCGCGGGTCCCCCGCGGTGTCCCCTGCGGGATCGCCTGAGGTTGCTGCCGAGGCAGGTCAAGCATAGAATACAGAAATACAGCGATACAGGAATCTGTGTCCAGCCAGGAAGGAGACCATGAAAACCACGCTGGATCTCAACGATGCGCTGCTGACCAGGGCCAAGGTCCTCGCGGCGCGGCAGCGCACGACGCTGACCCGGTTGATCGAGGAAGGGCTGCAGTTGCGCCTGCGCGCGGAGAAGACGCCCCCGCGCCCGGCGCGCCTTCCCGTATATCACGGGCGCGGCGGGCTGGCGGCAGGGGTCGACGGACTGAGCAACAAGGCCCTGTTCGAGGCGGCGGATCGTGACCCCTGATGTCAATGTGCTGGTGGCCGCGTCCCGCAGCGACCATCGACACCATGCCGTGGCCCGCGCCTGGCTGGAACAGGCACTTGTCGCTGCGGGCCGCGGAGCTCCCTTGAAGCTCCAGCCCATGGTGGTGGCGAGCTTCCTGCGGCTGGTGACCCATGCGAAGGTATTCCCCGATCCCACGCCGACGAGCCAGGCCCTCGCCTTCGTGGACGCATTGCTGGCCACGCCCGGTGTCACGCTACCTGCCCTAGGCGCCGAGTGGCCCCTGCTGCGCAAGCTCTGCGCCGAGAAAGCCCTTGCCGCCAACGACGTGCCGGATGCGTGGCTCGCGGCCGCGGTCATCGATCAGGGCGAGCACTTGGTCAGCTTCGATGCCGACATGAAACGCCTCCTGTCGCGCTCCCAACTCACACGTCTCAGTCCGTGAGTGGAGGGACGATGACGCCGCAGCGAGACCGGCTCCCACCTGAACAGGATCGCCGGCAGCGATATGAACACCGCCCGCAACGTGGTGAGGCCGGCAGCGAGCAGACGTAGAGCCCCGCTACCGGCATCAATCGAGCTTCGCCCCCGAGCGCTTCACCACGTCCGCCCACTTCGCCCGCTCGGTCTTCAGGAACGCGGTGAACGCCTCCGGCCCGAGCACGCGCGGCTCGGCGCTCTGCTCCGCGAAGCGCTGCACGACTTCCGGATCCTTCATGACCTGCGCGATGTGGCCGGCCAGCCGGTCGACGATCGGCTTGGGCGTGCCCGCGGGCGCCAGCATGCCGAAGAACGCATAGACGTCGAACTGCGGCACCCCGCTCTCCTCCATCGTCGGCACGTCGGGCAGCGACGGCAGTCGCTTGGACGCCGTGGTGGCGAGAACCCGCAACTTGCCGCTCTTGACGTGCGCCATCACTTCGATCGGCGTCGCGAACATCATGTTGACCTGACCGCCGATGAGATCGGCGATCGCCGGGCCGCCGCCCTTGTAGGGCACGTGAATGATGTCGATCTTCGCATTCAGCTTGAAGAGCTCGCCCGCCAGGTGCGGCACCGAGCCGCTGCCGGCCGAGCAGAAGGTGAGCGCGCCCGGCTTGGCGCGAGCAAGCGCGACCAACTCCGCCACGTTCTTGACGGGTAACGCCGCGTTGACGACGAGGATGAAGGGCGACACCGCGAGCAGCGACACCGGCGAGAAGTCCTTCTCCGCGTCGTAGGGGAGATGACTGTACAGCGCCTGGGTGATCACGAACGGCGTCGGCGCGAACAGCAGCGTGTACCCATCGGGGGCGGCCTTGGCCACCGCGGCGTTGCCGATGGTCGTTGCCGCGCCGGGCCGGTTGTCCACGACGATGGGCTGGCCGAGGCGATCCCCGAGCTTCTGTCCGACGAGGCGGCCGATGATGTCGGTGGCGCCTCCGGGGGAGAACGGCACGACGAGCTTGACCGGCTTGGTCGGCCAGTCCTGCGCCTGCACTGCGGGGACCGCAAGGACCCCGCCGCCAAGCAGCGCCGCGCACAGCGCCATCCACGATCCCGAACCGCTTCTCCTCATGTCGTCATCTCCTTCGTGTCGCATCCTGCCATCGTCGCCGCAAACATCGCCGCTGCGCACCTGCGGCCATTCAGCGCAGCGGGATCATCGACGGTTTCGCATGTCGTCACAGCAGTCCCAGCGTGTAGGTCAGAAGCCTCGCACCGCGCAGATCGTGCAGCTGAAACCCCGGCATCTCGGCAGCGGGCGTGTAGCGGCCGTGATCACCGAGGTCGACGTCGAACTGGTAGAAGGTACTCGGGCACGATGCCACCACGGTGTTGGCCCACGTCGCGTGCAACGCCCGATGGATATGGCCGCAGATCACGCGCTCCACGCGTCGGTGCCGCTTCAGGACCTCCGCGAGCGCTGCGTCGTCGAGCAGGCGCGAGCGGTCGATATGCGCGGCCCCGGTCACGAGCGGGCAATGATGCACGAACACGATCACCGGGCGCTCGGCCGCGCGGTCGAGCTCGTCGGCGAGCCACGCCAGGCGCCGCGCGCACAGATGTCCGCTCGCGCGCCCGGACTCGAGCGAGTCCAGCATGAGCAGGCGCCACGGCCCGGCGTCGATCCCGTACTGCACGAAGGCATCGCAGCGCGCGAGGTAGGCGTGATCGGCGAAGGCTGCACGCAGCGTCGCGCGTTCGTCGTGATTGCCCGTCATGAGGTAGACGGGCATGGGTAGCGGCGCCAGCAGCCGGCGCAGCTGCGCGTACTCGGCGGCAAGGCCCTGGTCGACCAGGTCGCCGCTCACGACGACCGCGTCCGGGCGTGTCTTGAGCGCCATGACCCGCGACACCGTTTTCTCGAGGGTGACCTCGGGTGTCATGCCGTGCGGCTTTCCCGCCGCTGGTGCGCCGATGTGCGGGTCGGAAAGTTGAGCGATCAGCATGTCGTGGCGGGAAGGGGACGGAGACCGGGGCGGTCGGGAAGGGTCAGGCTTCGAACCTTACGCCATCCTGCGACACGATCGCTGCTGCCCGCCTTGCGGGACGCGCAACGCCTCGGCGGATGGCCGCCGGTGGGTGCCGCGGCCGGACGCTGAGCGCCGCCGGAAAGGTAAGATGATCGGCATCCGATCAGAAGGAGAACGCTCATGAGCAATGTCCGCCTGGCAGTCATCTATTACAGCACCTACGGCACCAATCACGCGATGGCCGAAGCCGCCGCCGAGGCGGCACGCGAGGCCGGTGCGGAGGTGCGCCTGCTCAAGGTCCGGGAAACGGTGCCCCAGGAAGTCGTGAAGGCGCAGGCAGCGTGGTCGGCGCAGGCCGAGAAGACGGCCGGCATTCCGATCGTCGGCAACGAGGACATGACGTGGGCGAACGCGTATCTCTTCAGCGCGCCAACCCGCTACGGCGTCGTGGCGAGCCAGCTTCGCTCGTTCATCGATTCGCTCGGACCTCTCTGGCAGGCGGGGAAGCTCGCGAACAAGGCGGTCAGCGCGATGACCAGCGCGCAGAACATGCACGGCGGACAGGAGTTCACGATCATCAGTCTGTACGCCACGTTCATGCACTGGGGGGCGATCATCGTGCCGCCCGGCTACACGGACCCGTCGATCTTCAAGGCCGGGGGCAACCCTTATGGAACCAGCACCACGGCAAGCGCAGGGGTGCTGACCGAGGAGATCCGCGCGGCGATCCGCGCCCAGAGCAAGCGCCTCGTCGTGTTTGCAGGCAGGATCGCCGAGGCCGGTTGACCGGCGACCGACCGGCCGGCGCGGTCACGCGAATCCGAAGGCGACGAGCGCGACCTCGAAGGGGTCCGCGCCGCCTTCAGTGGTTGTGCGAGCAGCCGAATCCGCAGGCGTGGCGAAATCCGCCGCCCGCCGGGCTGCCGGCGGGCGATGCCGCCACCGCGTCGCCTCCTGCCAGGAACGGCGCTGAGAGAACGCGCTCGGACGGCGTCGCGCAATGCGGACAAGGCGCCGACGCGCCGGACTCGCTCATCGGTCGAAACAGGCGGAATTCGCCGCACTGTGCGCAGCGGTAGTCGTAGAGCGGCATGGTGCAAGTCTCCTCGAGGGTACGGCCCGCGATCCCGAACGGCGACATGCGTGCCGCGAAAGTGCGCATCACTGCGAAGGTGCGCACCGCCGTGAAGGTGCGCACCGCCGCGACGGTCGCGGTTCGCCGCGACGGGTCCGGCGGTGCCCGCCTCCGCGTCAGGCCAGCGTGCCGTTCAGGAGCAGGTATCCGGGCAACCAGCCGGTGAGTATGCCTTGGAGCACCGTGACTGCGCCAGTGAATCGGGCGATCGGCTTCTTGAGGACGAGCAGCACGAAGAAGAGGAACCACAACACGCCCCACGCGGCCCACGACCAGCCGAACCACACATCCCACGTCGACTTCGCGCCCTGCAGCGTCTGCAGCGTGACCGGCACCGCCGTCACCGCCACGAACAGGCAGAACCAGCCGAGCCCGCGGCCGTCGGCGCCGTTGTAACGGTTGATGGCGACCCAGAAGTAGGTGAACGAGAACAGCAGCGTGAGTGCCGCACCCTTGACCGAGCCCAGATCGGCTCCCGGGCCGAAAGCAAGATAGAGCGAGATCAGGAGCGTAACCCCGCCAGCGAAGATATCGATGACCGCAATCTCGTTGTCGCCGATCTGCCCGAGCAGCCACAATCCGTTCAGACAAAGCACTGCGCCAACGTAGAACAACGCCAGTCCCAGCAACATGGTGTGTCTCCCCAAATGCGAACGAGCGATCCCGCCGCGCACCCCCGGCTTGTGACCGGGGGCAGGCGGCGACCTGCGCTCCGCCGCCGCGCGCTGCCGGCGGCGGCTGGCGCGGCGGCGTCAGTTGGCCGAACGCGGGACCTGGAGCCCCTGCTTCACCTGATGCAGCTTCCCGCCCTTCGACGGACGGACGTCGAAGTCGAAGATCGCAGTCGGGATGTAGAGCGTCGAACAGGCGTTGGGAATGTCGACCACGCCTGACAATCTCCCTTCCACCGGCGCCGAGCCCAGGATCATGAAGGCCTGGATGTCGGTGTAGCCGAACTTCATGAGGTAGTCGATCGCGTGATAGCAGGCGTTCTGGTAGGCAAGCCACGAATTGAGGTAGTGCTGCTTGCCCTTGCTGTCGACACTAACCCCGGAGAACGCGATCCAGTCGGAGTATTGCGGATCGCGCCGGCCCGGGATGAATACGGAGTTCTCGCGCACACCGTAGGTCGCCATGCCGCCCTTGATGAGGTCGACGTGCAGGTCCATGAACCCGCCCATCTCGATCGCGCCGCAGAAGGTGATCTCGCCGTCGCCCTGAGAGAAGTGCAGATCGCCGAAGGAGAGCTTGGCGCCCGGCACGAACACGGGATAGAACACGCGCGATCCCGCGGTCAGGTTCTTGATGTCCTGATTGCCGCCGTTCTCACGCGGCGGTGCGGTGCGCGCGGCCTCGCGCGCGACGCGATCGAAGTCCGCGCCCTTGAGCGACCCCAGGATCGCACTGTCGGGCAACGGCGGCAGCGCGAGCGGCGGCACGCGATGCGGATCGGTGGCGATGAGATCGGTCTCCCGCTTGGTCCACTTCGCCAGCAACTCGGCGGACGGCGCCGTTCCCATGAGTCCCGGGTGATGGATGCCGACATACGAACATTCCGGGATGTGCCGCGACGTGGCGACGTCGCCACGGAAGTCCCAGATGACCTTGTAGGCATCGGGGAACCGGTCGACGAGGAAGCTGCCGCCGTTCTTCGCAGCGAACACGCCGGTGTAACCCCACCCCTGACCGGCCATGGGTCCGGAATCTTCCTGATCGCAGGCGTCGATCTCGAGAATGTCGACGATGAGGAGATCGCCCGGCTCGGCGCCCTCGACGTGGAACGGGCCCGAGAGCACGTGGACGCCGGGAAGCGGGGCATGGCGCAGATCATCAGCCGAGTCGTCGTTCTTGATCGCGCCGTCGAACCATTCGCGGCAATCCGCGCGGAACACCTCGCCGGGCTTGATGTGCACGGCCGCGGGAATGTCGGGGTGCCAGCGGTTGTGTCCCACGATCTTCTGGTCTCGGAACTTCTTGCTGTTGTCCAACGGGAACAGGTTCTTCGGCATTTCGATACCTCCTGGCTGGTTGCGTGGTTACCGCTCCTGGTTACCGCACGACACATCGACATCTGCCCGGTCGATCCGGCGCCGCGCCCTCCTCCACCGCTGCGGCAGACCGATCCTCCTTCTCCTGCATCGGGCGCGTGGCGCCCCCACCGTCACGGCCTCGGCAGGCGTGCGAGCTGGGGCGTCAGCGGGATCGTGTTCGAGCGCCGCCGGCGCGGCGGCGCGCTCACCACCTCCGGCTCGAAGCGGCTCTTGTCGGCCCGATCCATCGCGGCGTAGAGGCCCCTGCGCGCCCCGCACCGGACCGAGGGCAGCGAGATGATCCGCCGGCTCATCGCCCCACACTCGGGGCATGGCGCGGACGGCGGCGCCGTACCCAGCGTGCAGGTGATCTCGAAGACGTCGTCCCGATCGCATCGATACTCGTAGATCGCCACCGTTGCCTCCGTGTCGTGCGTGCAGGCCGTCCCGCGGCGGCGCCGCGGGTCCCGCCTTGCAGCGGTGGAAACATGCTATGTCGGGGTACGTTCGCGCGAATCCCTCGGAGCGGCGAACTTCGCTCATCGAAGCGAGTGATCCCTCCATCACCCATCCGGGTGAGCCGGGGAACGTGCGCGCCGGTCGACCGCGGGGCTGGCCCGCGAGGACTACTCGTGGTCGGCGCAGTGCCTCGCGTGCAGGTGGACGAGTTCCATCTGCCCGTGGGTGTTGGTCTTCTGGAAGACCTGCTTCAGGTGGCTGCGCGCGGTATTCTCGGAAACGTGCAGCTTCAACGCGGCATCGGCGAGTGAATGACCGGTCACGATCAGCACGCTCAAACGCGCCTGCGCCGGGCTCAACCTGAACTGCTTGACCAGCGAGCACGATGCAACGTCATGCGCGACCTGCGAGCTGCGCGCGGTGACGAGCGCGAGCGGACGGCCATCGCCGGTGTCCGCCAGGAACATGGCGCACGCGGGATGCACCGAGATCACGACGGAATGCCTGCCGCCGGGAACCGACAGCGTGACCGCGCGCGTGGTGTCAGCGCCGTCGGTCACGGCCTTGGTGACGTCACGGATCGCGGTGCGGAGCGCGGCGCGATCGATAGGCGCAGCCGCAAGCAGGCGCCCACCCTCGACGAGAACGCCACCGCCCGTCGCGGCCAAGGCGATCGCGCTTCGATTGGCGTGCACGATGCGGCAGTCATCGTCTACCAGCAACGACGCGTGCGCCTGGCGATCGACGATGCCCATCAGCGCCTTGGCGAAGTCTGCCGATTCGCGCAGGCGCCAGCGCGTCTCGAGCGCCAGCGACAGGTGCGCGAGCACGGTTCGCACGCCTGCCTTCTCGCGTTCGCCGTAGCGCGCTTCGGACTCACCGCGCAGCAGTCCGACGCAGTGGACGAGGTCGCCACGACGCGCGACCACCCCGAACAGGCAGTGCAGCAGTCCGTGTGGCTTCAGCAGTCCGCGGTAAAAATCGCTCTTCACGAGCTCGCGGTTGGCGAGGAGCTCGTCGCCGGTCAGCACCCGGCCGGCAGAGTACGGCTCGCTCGACAGGAACCAGGGATTGCGCGACGCGTACGATGGGTAGCCGGCGACGAATGCGGGGCTCGACGGAGCCTCGCAGATCACGGCTCCCTGGCCGGTTGCGAAGTCGAAGCGGGTGAGCGTGGCGAGGCGGCTCGCGTACCGGCTGCGCAGCAACTCCAGCACGGGACGCCAGTCGGCGGAGGCGTCGCTCGAGGCATGAATGCGGTACAGCAGCGGCTCGAGGTCGGCCCTGGTTTCACCATGCGGGAGCAGCGAGGTCATGAGCGAAGCAGTTCTCCGGTCGGCAGGGCGCGGAGGAGGGGCCGCGCAGGATCGAAGCGGTGTCGCGGGGTAGTGCAGGGCTCGTTGAGCCCGCAAGTCTTTAGGCTGGCGCGTGCAAAGTCAATCCCCCCGCGGATCGACGTCCGCCAGCGCTCTCCGACACACCCGCCCTCGTGCGCGCGGCCGAGACGGCGTTGTGCCCGCTCCGATTGCGGCGAATAATCGTCGGCGATCGCGTGCTCACTCGCACGCGAAAGTGTGCCGCGCCCCACCGCCCCACATCCAACGTGATCCGCATCAAACGGCAATACCAGTCGTGGGTCGCCAACGAGACCCTCGAGGACTATGCGCTGCGCTACGCCGCCAAGGCCGCGCGGCGCTGGTCGCCGGGCGTTCTGGCCAACACCGCCATCGGCGGCATCTCCTTTCTCGCGCTCGAGGCGATCGGCGGCAGCCTCATGATCAGCTACGGCTTCGCCAACGCCTTCGCCGCCGTGCTCCTGGTCTCGGCGCTGATCTTCGCGATCAGCCTGCCCATCGCCTACCACTCGAGCGTGGCCAACGTCGACATCGATCTGCTGACCCGTGGCGCAGGATTCGGCTACATCGGCTCGACGGTCACGTCGCTCATCTACGCGTCGTTCACCTTCATCTTCTTCGCCCTCGAAGCGGCGATCATGGCGCAGGCGCTACAGATGAGCATCGGCCTCAACGTGGTCGTGGGTTACCTCGTCTGCTCGCTGGTCATCATCCCGGTCGCGTTCTACGGTGTGACCATGATCAACCGTCTGCACCAGTGGACGCAGCCGATCTGGGCGGTGCTCCTGGTGCTGCCGTTCGCCTTCATCCTGTACAAGGAGCCGGGCGTGCTCGCCGCGTGGTCGGCCTTTCCCGGTCGCTCCGACGGGCAGTTCAACTGGCTCGCCTTCGGCGCCGCCTGCGGCGTGCTCTTCTCGCTCATGGGCCAGATCGGCGAGCAGGTCGACTACCTCCGCTTTCTCCCGGAGCGCACGCCGGCCAACCGGATCGCGTGGTGGACGGCGCTGCTCGCCGCGGGACCTGGCTGGATCGTCATCGGCGGCCTCAAGATCCTGGCCGGAGGGCTGCTCGCCTTCATCGCGATCCGCGCCGGATTGAGCGCCAGCGAGGCGGTGGTCCCGATCACCATGTACGTGAAGGCCTACGAGTACGTGTTCGACAACGCCGCGGTGGTGCTGTTCGTGGCCACGGTATTCGTGGTGATCTCGCAGGTGAAGATCAACGTCACCAATGCCTACGCCGGATCGCTCGCGTGGTCGAACTGCTTCGCCCGCCTCACCCACTATCATCCAGGACGCGTCGTCTGGCTGGTGTTCAACGTCCTCATCGCGCTGCTGTTGATGCTGCTAGGCATCTTCGCGACGCTGGAATCGGTGCTGAGCGTCTACTCCAACGTGGTGATCGCATGGCTCGGTGCGCTGGTGGCCGATCTCATCGTGCTGAAGCCGCTCGGCATCAGTCCGGCGTACATCGAGTTCAAGCGCGCGCACCTGTACGACTTCAACCCGGTCGGCTGCGGCGCGATGCTGATCGCCTCGGTGCTGTCGATCGCCGCGTACGCGGGTCTGCTCGGCGAAGCCTGCCAGGCGTTCTCCGCGTTCATCGCATTGGGCGTCTCCTTCGCCAGCGCCATCGCCATCGGTTACGGCACACGCGGGAAGTACTACATCGCCCGTCCCGACAGTCACTATCGCGAGGCGCCGCAGGCCTCGCTCGTCCAGTGCGCCATCTGCGAGCGCGACTACGAGCCCCGCGACATGGCGCACTGTCCATTCTACGACGGCGCGATCTGCTCGCTGTGCTGCGGTCTCGAGAACCACTGCCACGATGCCTGCAAGGGTGCAGCCGGCGCCCGCTCCCCGGGCGGAGAGGGCGCTCCCACCCCGCAGCGACCCGTGTTCGAGCCGCACTTCGCGCAGCGGCTCGGCCGCTTCCTCGCACTCTTCAGCATCACGGCGGCGGTGGTGGGCGCCGTGTTCCTGCTCTCCTACCGCCTGCTCGACCTCGAGCGGGTCGCGACGGGCTTCGATCTCGTCAACGTGCTGCTGCGCATCTACGCGGCCACGCTGGTGGTCATCGCCTTCGGGACGTGGTGGATCGTGCTCTCGCACGATAGCCGCGAGCTCGCCGAAGGCGAGCTCGTCGAGTCGCTGCACCGTCTCGAAACGACGCGCAGTCACTTGGTCGAGTCCGCGAAGATGGCGTCCCTCGGCGGCCTCGTCGCCGGCGTCGCACACGAGATCAACACGCCCGTAGGCATCGCGGTCAGCACCGCGTCGTACCTGCAGGAACGCACGGCCGAGGTCCGCCTCCGCCTGGAGCGCGGCGCGCTCGCCGACGGCGACGTCCGTTCGTACCTCGACGACGCCGCGGAGTCGGCCCGGCTGCTGCTGTCGAACGCCGACCGCGCCGCCCAGCTCGTGCAGAGCTTCAAGCAGGTGGCCGTCGACCAGACCAGCGACGAGCGCCGGCGCTTCGACCTGAGCACCTACATCGACGAGACGCTGGCGAGCCTGCAGCCCAGTCTCAAGGGCACGCCGGTCGCGGTGCACGTAGACTGTTCGCCAGGCATCACGATGGACAGCTATCCAGGTCCATTCGCGCAGGTGATCACCAATCTCGTGCTCAACTCGCTGCAGCATGCCTTCCCCACCCACGGCGGCGGGATGATCCGCATCCATGTCGCCGAGATCGGCGACGACGAGATCGAGCTCCGCTACGAGGACGACGGCCGCGGCATTCCGCCTGCGCTGCACGACAAGATCTTCGAGCCTTTCTTCACGACACGCCGCGGCGCGGGAGGAAGCGGACTCGGCCTGCACCTCGTCTACAACATCGTTACCGGGCGTCTCAACGGAACGATCACGGTGGCCGCCCGCCAGGGCGGTGGTACGCTGTTCGCCATTCGACTGCCGCGCATCGCCGGCCAGGGCGCAAGTCTTGCCAGCGCCTTGCGCACCGGACCGAGGAGCCATGAATGACGCTTCGTGATCCACCCGACGACGCCACGCGAAGGTCTGCGCGGACGTCGGACGCACCGTGGATCGTGTTGCTGGTCGACGACGAGCCCGACGTCCACGAGATCACCCGCTTGGTCCTTGCCGATACGACATTCTCGGGGAGGCCGATCGACCTGCGCAGCGCGTATTCGGCATCGGAGGCGCGGGCCTTTCTCGAGCAGCATCGCGACACCGCGCTGATGCTGCTCGACGTGGTGATGGAGACCGATGACGCCGGACTGAGGCTCGTTCACCACGTGCGCGAAGAGATGGGCAACGCGGACCTGCAGATCGTCCTGCGCACCGGGCAACCGGGCATGGCGCCGGAGCGCGAGGTCATTGCCGCATACGACATCAACGGCTACTTCCTCAAGACCGAGCTCGTCGCGCAGAAGCTCCGCTCGATCGTGATCTCGTCGCTTCGCACCTACGGCTACATCAGGACGCTGCATCCGGCGGGCGGTGCGCCGACAGCGGCGAGCACGTCGGCCGGACAGCGCCGCGTCGCGCTGGAGGAAGCCTTCGGACAGGCGCTCGACAGCGATGCGCTGCACCTCCTCGCGCAGCCTCAGGTTCATCTCGCCTCGGGAGCCGTGGCCGGCGTCGAGTTGATCCCGAACTGGCGCCGCGGCGAGGCACTGCTCGGTCCGGCGCAGATGGGCGAGGCCGTCCACGACCCGGAACTGCGCCAGCGCTTCGACACATGGCTATTCGGACAAGGCTGCGCATGGGCGAAGGCCTGGCGATCCCTCGACCTGCCGCCCTTCAGGATCTCGCTGCCGATCCTCACCGACCACGACGGCGACCACCGTCTGCTCGCGAGCATCGAGCAGGCTCTTGCCGCCGCGGCCGTGCCGCAGGGTGTCGTCGATATCGAGGTCCCCGACAGCCTGCTGCTGGTCGAGGGTCCGAAGGCAAGCGACCTCGTGGCGTCGATGAAGGCGATGGGATTGTCGGTGACGCTCGTCGACTTCGGGCTCGGCCTCGTCTCGCTTCCGCGCCTGCGGCGGCTGCTGCCGGATCGGGTCAAGATCCACCATTCGTTCGTGCGCCGTGTGACGGAGGACCGCGAGCGGGCAGCCATCGCGCGATCGATCATCGCCCTCGTGCACACGCTCGAGCTGTCGGTGATCGCCGATGGCCTCACCAGCGAACACGACCTGCAGTTCTTCAAGTGGGAGGGCTGCGACATCGGGCAGGGCGATCTGCTCTCGCCCCCGATGGCGGTCACCGACGTCAGTGCGCGGTTGCGCAACGACACGACTCCGATCGATCATCCGGGGAGGCTCCACTGAAGGATGCGGCCAGCGGGATGCCACAGGGCGACGCCGAGAGGACCTGCAAGCGCTGCAGCACGGTGCACCCGGGACGCGACTACGCGGCCTGTCACGCCATCCGGCATGCGCGGGATTGAGATCGAGGAAGATCGTGGGATGCCGATGCCACTCGCCTCCCTCACGCGCGGCGTGGTTCGGATCCTGATCGGCAACGGCCGAGCCCAAGCCGGAGACGCTCGCCGTTGGGGCTAGAATCGCCTCAGGGGATGCATGGTGCCCGTCTTCGGACACCAGCGATCGACGGAGGCGCGCATGAGCGACACGACCGTGCGAACGCCCGGGCTTGCGGATCTGCGCAATCCCGAGCTCCTGCAGGAGCTGGAACGACGCTTTCTCGACGTCGAGCGAAGCGACCCGGCTTCTCCTTACCATCGCGACGGGATACCGCCGTCACCCTCCGGCGGCACGCACACGCGGCGCCGCTTCATGCTGGGAGCGGCGGTCGCCTTCGGGTCCGCCGGGATGCATGGCGTGGCGAGTGCCGCGACCCCCGGCGCCATCGAGCGCACGGTACCCCCCGATGCCACCAAGGTCCAGGGCGTGGGCGTGGGTGTCGACGACGGCGGCTACGGTACCCGCTCGCAGTTCGAGACCGAAGTTCGCACCCGCTACGGTACGAAGACGACGGAGTCGTCGTGGAGCTTCACCCCGCTGCAGGGCAGCATGGGCATGATCACGCCGTCCGGACTGCACTACGAGCGTCACCACGGCGGGATCGCCACCATCGACCCTGCCAGGCACCAGCTGTACGTGCATGGCATGGTCAGGCAGCCGAAGAAATTCTCGATGGCCGACCTGCGGCGCTACCCGGCGCTGTCGCGTCTCATGTTCATGGAGTGCTCCGGCAACGGGCTCACGGAGTGGGCCAAGCCGACGCTGAAGACCGTGCAGGGCACGCATGGGCTCACCTCGACGTCGGAGTGGATCGGCGTGCCGCTGTCGGTGGTGCTCGCCGACGTCGGCGTGCGCCCGGGTGCGAAATGGCTGCTCGCCGAGGGCGGCGATGCCGCCGTGATGACGCGCAGCATTCCGTTCGAGAAGGCGATGAAGGACTGTCTCCTCGCCTACGGCCAGAACGGTGAAGCGATCCGGCCCGAGCAGGGCTATCCGCTGCGTCTGTTCGTGCCGGGCTATGAAGGCAACATGTCCATCAAGTGGCTGCGCCGCATCGAGGTATCGGATGCACCCTTCATGACGCGCGAGGAGACCTCGAAGTACACCGACCTGATGCCGGACGGGAGCGCCTTGCAGTTCTCGTTTTTCATGGAGGCCAAGTCGGTCATCACCTACCCCTCCGGCGAGATGATGCTGCGCCAGCCGGGATTCCACGAGATCTCGGGCCTCGCCTGGTCGGGACGCGGAACCGTCAGGCGCGTCGAGGTTTCGGTCGACGGCGGTCGGAAGTGGCGCGATGCGATCCTGCACGGTCCGGTGCTGCCGATCTGCCACACGCGCTTCAGCCTGCCCTGGGAATGGGATGGCAAGGAGGCCATCCTGCAGAGCCGCTGCACGGACGATACCGGCTATGTGCAACCGACGATCAAGCGCCTCGCTGCCGAACGCGGGCTCTCGTCGGTCTATCACCTGAACGGCATCCAGAGCTGGCAAGTCGCCGCAACCGGGGAGGTGACCAATGTCCATCACGCCTAGGTGCATCCTCGCCGCGGCGGCCCTCGCCCTGTGCAGCGCCGTCGCCAGCGCACAGAAGACCCCGACGACGCCGCGCGCCTACGGCTTCGGCACGCCGGTATCCGCGAGCGAGCTCGAGCAGTTCGTTTCGCCGCACCCCGACGGCCGCGGCCTGCCGAAAGGGTCGGGCACGGTCGCGCAAGGTGAAAAGGTCTACGCCGAGCAGTGCGTCGCCTGCCACGGCGTCAACCTCGAAGGCGGCATCGGTGACCGCCTCGTGGGCGGGCGCGGCTCGCTGCCGGCATCGTCCGGAAGCGCGCACGTCAAGACGGTGGAGAGTTACTGGCCGTACGCGACCACGATATTCGACTACGTCAAGCGCGCCATGCCGTTCACGACGCCCAACAGCATGTCGAACGACGACGTCTATGCGGTGACGGCCTACATCCTCCACAAGGCCAACATTGTCGGCGCCGATGCCGTGATGAACCAGGACACGCTGCCCAAGGTGGCCATGCCGAATCGCAAGGGATTCGAGCCGGCCGGCCGGTAGCCCGTCCGCAGGCGAAGGGCAGCCGCCCCCATGCGGCACGCCCGGCTCTCCTCGCCGCGTGTCGGAAGCCGCATTCGCGCAGCCACGTCGCCATGCTAGGCTGACCGCTCCTCCACGGCCACGGCCGCAATCACGCCTGAACATGATGCAAGGCGCCGCCGACCCCGAACGAGTGCGCACCGCGCGCGTGCTCCTCACGATCATGGCGGCCTTCGTCGCCTGGCAGGCGCTCGATGCCGGGGTCGCGCCGGGCGCCGGCTCCCCGTCGCCGTGGTGGATCGCGCTGCCGCTCGCGCTCGTGGGGTGCATGCTCGCATTCGCGTGGCGCAAGAAGCCTTCGCTGGCGCTGGGCTACGTCTCGATGCTGCTCGCGATCGGTGCGCTCGCCTACGCGAACTTCGGCCTCGGCTCGTTCACCGGCACACTGCTGGCGATCATCGGGGGGCTCTTTGCCGTGGCCGTCGCCTTCTTCTACGTGGCGATGCCGATCATCATCTACCGCCGATGGGAGTGGCCCGCGGAAGGTTCCGCGCCCCTGCTCCTCGCCGCAGAAGAGGCAGAGATTCCCGTGGAACTCGCCGCGCGCGTGCAGGCGCTGCAGGCGATCGGCTTTGTGTTGTGTGCGGCGGGGCGACAGGCCGATCGGCTCATCAGCGCCAACCTGGCGTACCTCATGCACGATGGCGAAGGCGTCGTCGCGATCGCCAGCCACGTCAAGGCAAAGGGATTCACCTTGGAGAAGACGACGATGAGCGTTTCCTCCGGGCCGGAGTCCGGATTGCGCCAGGGCGCCGTCGACGTGTCCGGACCCGATCCGTTGCCGCACCAGCCGGGGATCGTCGCGTTCGAGTTTCCGGGCCGCTCTGCCCGAGAGCTCCTCGATATCGTCCGTCGCCTGTCCGCGAGGGACAAGCGTACGGCAAGGCGCCTCGGCGCCGCCGAGTTCACGTCGATCGGAAGGCGCACCAACGACGAGTACCTGCGTTGGCTGATCGGGCGCGGCTATCTGCGCGCGCGGGCCGTCGACGGGGTGCATCGCTTCACGCTCAAGGGCGCGCTCGTCGCGACGCTGCGCACGCTGTGGCCCGGCAGCGCCCTGCTGCGGTGGCGGCGGCAGCGCGCGGCGGACGCAGCGCTCGCCCGCAGCTCGACAGGAACCCGTGAACATCACCGATGAGATCCGCTACGAAGCCGATGGCGCCGTGGCGACCATCACCATCGATCGTCCTGCCCAGCGCAACGCCATCAACCAGGGCGTGTCCGTGGCGTGCGTGAGGCAGGTAAGACTGGCGTCCGCTCGGACTCGACTTTAAGGAATTCTTCATGACTTGCCGGGATGCCGCGGGCATCCTGTCCGGAGTTCCTCGCCCCCAGGGCGCACGTCGAGCAGGACCATGGAAAGCCAGCCGCAGGTCGTCGTCGTTTCCGCCGCATCCACCGCAGGACCCCTCATCCATCCCCTCCAGGCCGCCGGTTACGGCGTCCGGGTCGTTTCCTCGATCGAAGCCTGGTGCGACGAGACCTGGTCGGCGCGTCCCCGGTGCGTCGTGATCGACGTCGAGGCGGGCGCCGATGATGCACCCGGCCCGGACACCTGGGAGCGTCTGCGCGACCGCCAGGCAGCGGTGGTGATCGTCTACGGCGGGAACGACCTGCGCTTCGTCGTGAGTGCAATGCGCGAAGGCGCCGTCGACCTCCTGCCGGCGCCGGCCCAGAGTGCCGCGCTCGTCGCCGCCGTCGCGCAAGGGGTGGCCAGGGCCGCGATGGCGCACAGCGAGGCGGAGCGCGGCGAACGGGCGCGTGCGCTCCTCGCGCGATGCACGCCACGCGAGCGCACCGTCCTCGTTCGCGCCACGCGTGGCATGCTCAACAAGGCGATCGCCGACGAACTCGCATGCCAGGAGAGTACCGTCAAGGTCCACCGCTCGCGCGCCATGCGCAAGCTGGGCCTGCGATCGCTCGCCGACCTCGTCCGGCTCGTCGAACTGGCCGGCAACACCCCGGTGCCGGCGTCGGGCGAGCCGCGCCCGCGCAGGATCGGCTCGGCCCGGCCACCTTCCTGGACGGAGTCCGCCTACCCGGCGAGCAGTCCCGGCGATTGACCGCGCAGGCGCCCGCCTGACGCTGCCCCCCGCCCGACCGGGCGCGGTTGCCCGCGCGTGCGGGCTCATGGGACACTCGGTCTCATGCGTTGTCCGTATGGCCGCCCCAAGGGCGACGAGGCCCCGGAGCACGCCGGGCGCGCCTAATGAGCATCTACGAACTGGGGCCCCTGGGCCTCGACACCGGGACGGGGGTTCTCACACGCGGCGGCGCCCCCCTGCCGCTCGGTCCGCGCGCCATCGCGGTCCTGACGGTGCTGGTGGAGCGTCACGGCGAATGCGTGCCGAAGGCGACGATCCTCGATATCGCGTGGCACGGGACCACCGTCGAGGAGAGCAACCTCGCCGTGCAGGTTTCATCGATCCGCAAGCTGCTCGCGCAGGTGCCCGGAGGCGCGCGATGGATCGAGACCGTGCCGTGGCGCGGCTACCGGTACCGGGGGCCCGTTGCCCAGGCCCCCACCGCAGCGAGCGGGAGCGGACCGCTGACGCAGCCGCGCAACAACCTCGTCACGGCGAAAACGTCGTTCATCGGCCGCAAGCGCGAGCGCGGCGAGCTTCGGGATCGCCTGTCGCGGGCGCGCGTGCTGACCCTCGTGGGCACCGGCGGCATCGGCAAGACCCGGCTCGCGCTCGAGATCGCAGCCGATTCGCGGCATGCGTTCCCCGACGGGACGTGGGTCGTTGAACTCGCCAGCATCACCGACCCGCGCTTCGTGCCGGGCGCGATCGCGAGCGTGCTCGGCGTGCGCGATACGGGGACGCAGCCGTTGCCCGACGCGCTGCGCAAGCACCTGCAGTCGCGGCACACGCTGCTCGTCGTGGACAACTGCGAGCAGGTCCGGGATGCCATCGCGACGCTCGTGGGGACGATCGTCAAGGATGCGCCGCAGGTCACCGTGATTGCCACCAGCCGCGAGCCCCTGGGCATCGCCTCCGAGCAGGTGTACGGACTCGAACCGCTGTCGCTGCCGGCGGCGGACGCCGATCCGGAGGCCATCGGACAGGCGGAGGCCGTCCGCCTGTTCGTCGCGCGGGCCCGGGCGCAGCAGGCGGACTTCACCTTGAGCGCCGCGCGAGCCGTCACGGTGGCGCAGGTGTGCACCGATCTCGACGGCATTCCACTGGCATTGGAGCTCGCGGCGGCGCGGATCCACTCGCTGTCGATCGAGCAGATCGGGGCCCGTCTCGGCGATCGTTTTCGGCTGCTGACGACCACGCAGCCGGCGGTACCGCGCCAGCAGACGCTGCGCGCCGCCATGGACTGGAGCCACGACCTTCTTGCCGAGGACGAGCGGATCGTGCTTCGCCGCATGGCGATCTTCGCCGGCGGTTGCACGAGCGAGGCAGTGGCAGCCGTGACCTCGGATCCGGCCATCGACGCGCATGCCGCCGTCGACGTGCTGGCCCGGCTCGCGCGGCGCTCGCTGGTGAACGTCGCGACCCGCGCGTCGGGGGCGCGCTACCGCCTGCTGGAGACGACGCGCGCCTATGCCCTCGAAAAGCTCGATGAGGCCGGCGAGACTGCTGCCGCACGCTACCGGCACGCAGAGTACTTTCACGCATTGGTCGCCGATGGGTACCTCGAATGGTTCCATATGTCCGATGCCGCGTGGCACGAGCGTTATGCGCCGGAGCTCGATAACGTGCGGGCGGCGCTGGCCTGGGCGTTCGCCGAAGGCGATGCCCCGATCGCTATCGGGCTCGCGGCCACGGCGTCGCAGCTCCTGCTGTCCACGCTCGCGCAACGAAGCGAAGCGCGCGGCTGGATCGAGATGGCGCTCGCCCGCTTCGACGGGCAGGCCTCGGATCGGCAACGGGCGCAGCTGTGGCTGGCGTCGGCGGTGAGCGCGGAGATCTCCTCGCTGACGCTCGTGAACGACACCTATGCCCGCGCCATCGAGCTCTTGCGTCGCGCGGGCGATCGCGAAGGGCTCGCCTACGCGCTCGCCTGCGGAGCCTACTCCCTCGTGTACGAGCACCGGCTCGATGATGCCGAGGCCGCGCTCTGCGAAGCTGCGCCGCTGCTCGCAGGCACCGACAGGATACGCAGCCTCATTCCCTACTTCGGCGCGACGGCGAGCCTCGCCGCCGCGCGCGGCGATGACCGCGCATCGATGGCGGCGAGCGAGAAAGCCATCGAACTCTGTCGCAGCGTCGGCGCGGATCGATCCGGCGCCATGCTCCTCAGCAACCAGGGCGAAACCTTGTGGCTCGCCGGCGACCTCGACCGCGCAGAGGCGAGTCTGCGCGAGTCCGCGATGCTGTTGCGGACGTTGCCGGACATGGCGAACAGCAGCGCGATGTGCATCTGCCTCGTCAACCTCGTCGGCGTGCTGGTGGCAGGCGGCTTTCACGACGAGGCGCTCGACGTTGCCGCGGAAGCGCTCCCGCTTGCCGTGGAGAACAATCTGGCGCCGCCTCTGCTCGACCATCTCGCGTTGCGCGCCGCACTCGCGGGGCGACACGACGATGCGGCGCGCCTCGCCGGCTACAGCGATGCGCGGCACGAGGCCGTCGGAATGGTCCGCCAGCGCAGCGAGCTGCGGGCACGTGAGCGCATGCAGGCCCTGCTCCGTGATGCCCTCCCCGGAGCCGGCGCGAAGCGCCTGGCTGCCGAGGGTGCCGCGATGAGCCCGTCCGAAGCGGAGGCGTTGGCGCTGCGGGCGTGAGCCCCACGGACCGTCCCGAGGGCGGATACCGGAGCGCGAAGGCAGTCCGGTTGCCCGCCGGGCGGCCCACGCGAGTCCGGCAGGGCCGGCCGCGGGAACTTCACGCTGGTGGCAGCGGCAACTCCGGGGGACCGGGATAGACGACCGTGCCATCCTCGCGCACGACCGCCCCCGGCGTGAGCCGGGCCGGTTCGAGCCGGCCGGGCCCCATGATGTGGAAGACGGCCTCGCCGCGCGCCAGGAGATGGTCAGCGACGATACGGCGATGGCAGCGCCACCACACCGCCTCGGAGCACATCACCGCGCAGCGCTGCCGATGGCCCTCGTCGAGCAGCGCGTCGAGGGCGGATGCGAAGGGCGCGGTGAGCGCGTAGTCGGCGTAGTTGTGAAAGCTGTCGTTGGTCCACAGGCCGTTCACGTCCCGCGGCAGGCTGCGGTCCCTGCCACGAAGGCCGCCAAGCGCGGCCATGTGCTCGTACGCCACGCCGTAGGGCGCGAGCGACGCCGGCAGGATGTCGGAGTTGAACTGCGGATTGGCGCGCGAGCGCGGGATCTTCCTGACGTCCACGATGCGCTCCACGCGGGGCTCCTGCAGGAGCTCGGCGAACTCGACGATGCTCCGGTTGGAATGACCCACGGTGAAGAACGCGACGCCGGTGTCCACCCTCGTCAGGCGCGCCGGAGCGCACTGCCCTTGTGCGCGGCGATGTGATCGGTCCTGTCGCTCTTGATCTCGTACTGGGGATCGTCCGCCGACGCGTGATGGACGTATCCCTTCCAGTCGAAATCGGCGGTGTGCACGGCGATGATGGTGCCCGAGACGCGTCCCGCCTCGGAATTCCAGGTCACGTGATCGCCGATCCTGAAGCGCTCGGTCATGGGGTCGCTCCCCGTCGTGCCCGCGGCGCCGCCTACGCCGCGATGATCTCGATGTCGGGCTCGATGCTGCGCAGCAGGCCCTGGATGCCCTGCAAGGTTCCCGAGATCGAGCTCGGGCAGGTGCCGCAGGCGCCCTGATAGTGGACCGTGAGGCGGTTGCCTTCGAGCCCCAGGATGAAGAGGTCGCCGCCGTCGCCCTGCAGATAGGGTCTCACCTGCTGATCGAGGAGCAGATTGATCTCCTGCAGCCGATCCTGGTCCTCCGGGCTCAGGTGCGTGAAGCCGTCCCTGGCCGCCGCCACCGCACTGGCCGACTGATCGCTTGCCGCGGGTGCGGCGCGCAGCGGCACCGCGATCTCGCGCACCAGGTTCTCCCAGTCAGCTTCCCCGTCCTGTGTGACGGTCAGCCAGCGATCGACGTAGAAGACGTTGGTCACGTGCGGGATGGCGAAGAGCGCGCGCGCCAGCTCGTCGCCCTCCGCCTGCCCGGCATTCTCGTACGAATGCGCGAGGCCATAGCTCAGCGGCTCGCGCAAGGTGAACTTGACCGCGTTGGGATTGGGCGTGTCCTCGATTTCGGCAATCTTCGGCATCTTCGGTGTCTCGCGCTCGCGCCCCCGTTCAGGCGTCGCCCAGCGGCGCCTGCATCGGATCGTCGCCAGCCTCGGTCGACGTGGTGGCCACGGCGTTGAAGGCCGCCTGCAGCGTGTGCCACGGCAGGATCGCGCACTTCACGCGCATCGGCAGGTCACGGATCCCGGCGAACACCGCCAGCCGCCCGACATGCCGGGCGTCGGCGGCATCGAGGCGGCCGGTCGCCATGTCGACGAACTCGCGCACCAGGCTTTGCGCGTCGGCGCGGCGCTTGCCCTTGACCGCCACCGTCATCATCGATGCCGACGCCTTGCAGATCGCGCAGGACTCGCCTTCGAACGCGATGGCGTCGATGGTATCGCCGTCGAGGCTCATGGCGACGTTGATGTGGTCGCCGCACAGGGGATTGAGTCCCTCGGCACGATGCGTCGAGTGCGCGAGCGGGCCGAAGTTGCGCGGCTTGCGGTTGTGATCGAGGATCACTTCCTGATACAGGGCTTTGGTGTCTGCCGCCACGGCGCTGTCCCGTTCTAGCCGAATACCTTCTGCACGCGGCGGATGCCCTCCACCAGCGCGTCGGCCTCGGCAAGCGTGTTGTAGAACGAAAACGAGGCGCGAGACGTGGCGACCACGCCCAGCCGCTTCATGAGCGGCTGCGTGCAGTGGTGCCCGGTGCGCACCGCCACCCCTTCCTCGTTGAGCAGCGTGCCGATGTCGTGCGGGTGGATGCCATCGATCACGAACGAGAGCACCGCGGCCTTCTGCCGGCTGGTGCCGACGATGCGCACTCCGGCGAGTTCCCCGATCCGTTGCGTCGCGTGGCGCAACAGTCCGTGCTCATGAGCGGCGATCGCCGGCATGCCGATCGCCGACAGGTAGTCGACTGCGGCGCCGAGTCCGACGGCTGCAGCGATCGGGGGCGTGCCGGCCTCGAACTTGTGCGGAATGCTGTTCCACGTGGTCTTCTCGAAGGTCACCGTGTGGATCATGTCGCCGCCGCCCTTGAACGGCTGCATCGCTTCGAGGAGCGCGGCGCGCCCGTAGAGGATGCCGATGCCGGTCGGGCCGCACATCTTGTGGCCCGAGAAGGCGTAGAAGTCGCAGTCCAGGTCCTGCACGTCGACCGCCATGTGCGGCGCCGCCTGCGCACCGTCGACCAGGACCGGAACGCCGCGCGAATGCGCGAACGCGATCATGCGCTTGACGGGATTGATGCTCCCGAGCGCATTGGAGACGTGCGTCACCGCCACGAGCCGCGTACGATCGTTGAACAGGGCCTCGTAGTCGTCCTGGACGAGCTGGCCTGCGTCGTCGATCGGCACCACCCGGAGCTTCGCACCCTTCTCGGTGGCGAGCATCTGCCACGGCACGATGTTCGAGTGATGCTCGAGGACCGTCAGGATGATCTCGTCGCCAGCGGCGATGAACTTGCGGCCCCAGCCGTGCATGACCAGGTTGATGCCGTCGGTCGTGCCGCTCGTGAAGATCACTTCGCGCTCGTCGGCGACGTTGATGAAGCGCGCCACCTTGCCGCGGGCATCCTCGTAGGCGGTGGTCGCCGTCTGCGACAGGTGATGCACGCCACGGTTGATGTTGGCGTGCTCGCGGGTCCGGTAGTGCAGGAGGCGGTCGATCACCGGCTGCGGCATCTGGCTCGACGCGGCATTGTCGAGATAGACGAGCGGCTTGCCACCGACCGCGAGGGAGAGGATCGGAAAGTCGGCGCGGATCCGCTCGACGTCGAACTCGCGGGTCGCTTCGGCGGCGGCGAACTGCTTCGGGCTGGCGATGTCGTTCATTGCGATGCGGTCCTTTCGAGCACCGTGGCTTCGAGGTGCGCGCGAAGCGAGGCGATCGGTATCCGGTCGATGACTTCGGCGCCGAATGCGTAGGTGAGCAGGTTGCGCGCCGCGACGTCGGCAAGCCCCCTGCTGCGCAGGTAGAAGAGCTGCTCGCTGTCGAGCTGCCCGACAGTCGCCCCGTGCGTGCACTTGACGTCGTCGGCGAGGATCTCGAGCTGCGGCTGGGTGTCGACCAGCGCCTTGGGCGTCAGCAGCAGGTTGCGGCTCGACTGCGCGGAATCCGTCCGCTGGGCGCCAGGGCGCACCAGCACCTTGCCGCTGAACACCGCATGCGCCTTGCCGTCGACGATGCACTTGTGAAGCTGGCGGCTCGTGCCGTGCGGCCTCGCGTGATCGATGCGTGTGTGCGTATCGGCGACCTGGCTTCCACCGATCAGCGCCAGTCCGTCGAGCGAGCAGTGCGTGTTCTCGGCGGTCTGGACGACGTCCAGCGCGAGGCGGGAGATGCGCCCGCCCAGCGCGACGCTGGTCGAGTGATAGCGGCTCCCGTGCGCGAGCGATGCCGCGCAGCTCGCGACGTGGAACGCCTCCCCGCTCTCGCGCTGCACGCGGACGTGCTCGACGCCGGCGTTCGCACCCACGGCGATCTCGACGACCGAGTTCGTGAGGTACGCGCCGTCGTGCAGCGCGACGTAGTCCTCCACCAGCGTCACCGCGCTGCCCGCACCGGCAACGAGCAGGATCCGCGGATGGCTCACGACATCGGCCTGCGTGGAAACGAAGAGCACGTGCACCGGCGCCGGCACCGCGGTCTCGCGCGGAACGACGATCACGGCCGCATCGCCCAGGAACGCCGTGTTCAATGCGGGGAAGAGACTGTCCCTGAAGTCGACGTGGCGGCAGAGGTGAGCCTCGACCTCGGCGGCGCCGTGCCCCGTTCCCGCCGGGAGGTTGCCGGCGACGATGCCGCCCGGAACGGCGCTCGACAGTTCCGGCGCGTGCACGCCATCGACGAACACCAGCCTCGTGGCCGCCTCGTCGACGTGGAAGCGCTCGATATCGCGCGACTGCAGCCGGGTCGGTGTGTCCGACGGACGGAACGACCGCGAGGTCAGCGCCGAGATGTCGGTGAACCGCCATGCCTCGTCACGCGGCGACGGGACGGTGAGCGCCCCCACGCGCTCCACGGCCTCGGCGCGCAGCGCCTTCAGCCACGAAAGCCCGGGGGCCGATGGAGCAGCCGGTCCCGCGGGCTGGAGGTGACCCAGCAGCCCCTGCAGGTATCCGCGCGTGCCGGCGGCTTCGATCGTCATGGCGCCGACTCCTGCGCGGCGGCGTCGATCCAGTCGTAGCCGCGCTCCTCGAGTTCGAGGGCGAGCTCCTTGCCCCCGGTCTTGACGATGCGCCCTTCGCTCATCACATGGACGTAGTCGGGAACGATGTAGTTGAGCAGCCGCTGGTAGTGCGTGACGAGCACGATCGCATTGTCCTTGTCGGCAAGGCGGTTGACGCCGTTCGAGACGACGCGCAGCGCGTCGATGTCGAGGCCGGAGTCGGTCTCGTCGAGGATCGCGAGCCTGGGCTCGAGGAGCGCCATCTGCAGGATCTCGTTGCGCTTCTTCTCACCGCCCGAGAAGCCCTCGTTGACGCTGCGGTCGAGAAACTCGGGATTCATGTCGAGCAGCTTCATCCGCTCGCGCACCAGGTCGTCGAACTCGAGCGGGTCGAGTTCGTCGTTGCCGCGCGCCGCCTGCACGGTGTTGTAGGCGAGGCGCAGGAACTGGCTGTTCCCCACGCCGGGAATCTCGATCGGATACTGGAAGGCCAGGAAAACGCCGGCGCGCGCGCGCTCCTCCGGCGCCAGCGCGAGCAGGTCGCTGCCCTCGAACAGCACCTCCCCGGCGGTTACCTGGTACGCGCCGTGGCCCGCGAGGACCTTGGCGAAGGTGCTCTTGCCCGAGCCGTTCGGTCCCATGATCGCGTGGACCTCGCCGCGCTTCACGGTGAAGTCGAGACCCTTCAGGATCGCGGCGCCGTTGACGTTCGCCGAGAGGCCGCGGACTTCGAGCAGGGTCTTGCTGTCCGGCCGGATCATCCGACGCTCCCTTCGAGCTTGAATCCGAGCAGCTTCGTCGCCTCGACGGCGAACTCCATCGGCAACTGGCGGAACACGTCCTTGCAAAAACCGTTGATGATCATCGAGATCGCGTCCTCGGGGCCGATGCCGCGCTGGGCGAAGTAGAAAAGCTGATCCTCGCCGATCTTCGAGGTCGACGCCTCGTGCTCGACCGTGGCGTCGTGCTTGTGCACGTGGATGTACGGGAAGGTGCTGGCGCTGCAGCGATCGCCGATCAGCATCGAGTCGCACTGCGAGTGATTGCGCGCGCCCGCGGCCGTGGGCAGGATCTTCACCAGCCCGCGATAGCTGTTGCTCGACTGTCCGGCGGAGATGCCCTTGCTGACGATCGTGCTGCGCGTATTCTTGCCGATGTGCACCATCTTGGTTCCGGTATCGGCCTGCTGGTGATGATTGGTCACGGCCACCGAGTAGAACTCGCCGACCGACCCCTCGCCGACCAGCACGCAGGAGGGGTACTTCCAGGTGATCGCCGACCCGGTCTCGACTTGCGTCCAGGAGATGCGCGAGTTGGCCCCGCGGCACATGCCGCGCTTGGTGACGAAGTTGTAGATGCCGCCCTGGCCGTTCTCGTCGCCGGCATACCAGTTCTGCACCGTCGAGTACTTGATGTCGGCGTTGTCGAGCGCGACCAGCTCGACGACCGCGGCATGCAGCTGGTTGGTGTCGAACTTGGGCGCGGTGCAGCCCTCGAGGTAGGACACCGACGCGCCCTCCTCGGCGATGATCAGCGTGCGCTCGAACTGGCCGGTCTCCTCGGTGTTGATGCGGAAGTACGTCGACAGCTCCATCGGGCACTTGACGCCCTTCGGGATGAAGCAGAACGAGCCGTCGGTGAACACCGCCGAGTTCAGCGCCGCGTAGTAGTTGTCGCCGGGAGGAACGACGGTGCCCAGGTACTTCCGCACCAGCTCGGGGTGATTCTGCACCGCCTCGGAAATCGATCCGAAGATGATGCCGACCTCGGCGAGCTTCTGCTTGTAGGTGGTGGTCACGGAAACGCTGTCGAACACGACGTCGACGGCGACACCGGCCAGCGCCGCACGCTCGTGCATGGGCACACCCAGCTTCTCGAAGGTCCGCAGGAGCTCGGGGTCGACCTCGTCCATGCTCTTGAGCTTCGCCTTCGGCTTCGGCGCCGAGTAGTAGCTGATGGCCTGGAAGTCGATCTTCGGATACTTGACGTTGGCCCATGCGGGCCCGGTCATCGTCAGCCAGTTTCGGAATGCCTTGAGGCGGAACTCGAGCAGCCACTCGGGTTCGTTCTTCTTGGCGGAGATCATGCGGATCGTGTTCTCGTCGAGCCCCTTCGCGGCGACCTCCGACTCGATGTCGGTGACGAAGCCGTGCTTGTAGGGCCGATTGACGAGGTTCTGCAGCGCAGTGCTCATGCCGGGAGCCCCTTCGGGGACGCCTTCACGTTGAAGCTCTCGCCGCAGCCGCAGGTGCTGTCGACGTTGGGGTTGTCGAGCCGGAAGCTCTGCTTCAGGCCGTCGGTGACGAAGTCGAAGTTCGCGCCATCGATGTAGGCGAGGCTCTTCGCGTCGACGACCAGCCTGGCATCGAAGGCCTCGAAGACCTGGTCGCCGTCGCGCAACTCGTCGGCAAAATCGTAGGTGTAGGCAAGGCCCGAGCAACCGACGCTCTTGACACCGACGCGCAGTCCGAATCCCGCGCCGCGCTTGGCAATCTGGGCACGTATGTGTCTTGCAGCGGCTTCGGTCATGGTGACAGCCATGGTCAGGATTCCTCGATCTCGATAGTTGCCACCCACGGCGGCCGGCCATGGATGTCACGTGCAATATGGGGGCGGAAAGCCCGATCGAAAGATCCGCCGGTGCGTGCACCGCCGATCGGTCCCGGGATTGCCGGTGAATCGGGCTTCGCCATGGATGTCAGCGCTTGATGAAGTCGATCACGATCGCGCCCGGATCGCGCTGGCGGTACTCGATCGTCACCTGGTCGCCGTAGCGATTCTGGAGCTGGCCCAGCAAGGGTATCGGATCGTGGTCGTTGACGAAGCGCATCGTCTCACCGCCGTTGAGCGAGTCGAGGGCTCCGAAGATGGCGGCGTGGCGGAAGCGCTTGGCGACGCCACGCGCATCGAACGGATAGATCGCTTCGGGGGACAGGTGCAGATGGGGCTGGTTCATGACAAGCGGCCTTTCAGGTAGTGGAGCGGGTTGCCGATACATGGACGCGCAGGCGGGCGGACGCTATCGCGCGGGTCCATGCGTGAGATAGGGCGCGGGCGCCGCCTGCGCAGGGTGCGAAAGCCCCGCCGCCCGGGGCTTCGGAGGGTCGCGCGCATCGCCGCGCGCGGGACCGGCATGGACGGAATCGGCGTCGCCAGGATCGGCGGGATCGCGCATCGGCAGGATCCGGCAGCGGATCGTCGCGGGCACGGCCCGGAGGGCCGCCAGCGCCGGCTCGCCCACCGTTCCGTCGACGTCGATCACCACGTAGCCGACTTCCGCATGGGTCGACAGGTACTGCGCGGCGATGTTGAGATTCGCTTCCGACAGCCGCTCGTTGATGTGCGCGAGCACGCCGGGAACGTTGCGGTGGATGTGCAGCAGGCGATTGCGGCCGGCGTGCTCGGGCAACGCCACTTCCGGGAAGTTGACGGCCGACGTGGTCGAGCCGTTGTTGCCGTAGCGGATGAGCTTCGCCGCGACTTCCCTGCCGATGTTGACCTGGGCCTCCGCGGTCGAGCCGCCGATATGCGGCGTCAGGATGACGTTGTCGAAGCGGGTCAGCGGCGACACGAATGAGGAGTCATTGCCCTGCGGCTCATGGGGAAACACATCGATTGCGGCGCCGTGCAGATGCCCGGCCGCGAGGGCCGCCGCGAGCGCGTCGATGTCGACCACGCTGCCGCGCGAGGCATTGATGAGATGGCTTCCCGGCTTCATCGCAGCGAGCTGCGCCGCGCCGATCATCCCGACCGTCTCCGGGGTCTCGGGCACGTGCAGGCTGACGACGTCGGAGGCCCGCAACAGGTCATCGAGGCTCGCCATCGCGTGCGCGTTGCCCAGCGGGAGTTTCGCCTCGATGTCGCGAAACACCACGTCCATGCCGAGCTGCTCGGCGAGCACGCCGATCTGCGTGCCGATGTGCCCGTAGCCGACGATGCCGAGCGTCTTGCCACGCACCTCGTACGAATGCGCGGCGCTCTTCACCCAGCCGCCCCGATGCAGGATCGCGTTCTTCTCGGCGATGCCACGCATCAGCATGATGATCTGCGCGAGCACCAGCTCGGCAACACTGCGGGTGTTCGAGAACGGCGCGTTGAAGACCGGAACCCCCAGGCGCATCGCGGCGTCGAGGTCGACCTGGTTGGTGCCGATGCAGAAGCATCCGATGCTGGCGAGCTGCCGCGCGTGCTGCAGCACGCCGGCGGTCACCTGCGTGCGCGAGCGGATGCCCAGGAAGTGGGCGTCGGCGACCGCCGCCGCGAGCTCGGGGCCGGCGAGTGCCCTGGCGTGCGTGACGATGTGTGCATAGCCATCCGCACGCAGCGCATCGGCCGCGGACACGTGGATGCCTTCGAGGAGCACCACCTTCAGGTGGCTCTTCGCGCCGCGCGGCTCCTCGGGGCGGGAAAGCATCGCGCTGCCCGTGCCGGCGTGTTCCAGGATCGACGATGGATGCATGCGTCAGCGCCCCGCGATGGCGTCGCCGCCGACGGGTTGCACGTGGCGGATGGGCACCGTGCCGCCGGTGGCGGGCGGCAGGAGGTCGGCGAGCGTGTACCCATCGAGGTGCCGCATGAAGCTCTGCAGCGCGCCGGTGACGATTCCGGACAGGCGGCACTGCCCCGACAACATGCACGCCGTGTCGCTGGCGAAGCAATCGACGATGTCGAAGTCGGACTCCATGCTGCGCACCACCGCGCCCAGGCTGATCTCGCCCGGCGCCGCCGCCAGCCGCATGCCGCCTCCCTTGCCGCGGACGGTTTCAAGCCAGCCGGAGCGACCCAGGCGGTAGGTGATCTTCATCAGGTGCGCCTCGGAAATGTCGTAGGCGCCGGCCACTTCGGAGATGGTGCAAAGGCGATCCGGATGCTGCGCCACGTACATCAGGAGGCGCATCGCGTAGTCGGTCATCGTCGTCAGCCGCATGGCATTCCTCGCTGCGCCGGTTCGGGATCGGGAATCACAGTCGCGGCCGGATCAAGAGCGGGCCGAAGCGCCACAGGTAGAGCGCGAACACGGCGATCCACGCGGCTGCCGACAGCTGCAGAGCCAGCACGCTGAAAGCCGAGGGCACGAGCGCAGCGATGCGCAGGACGACGGCGACCAGCATCAGCACGTAGCTCGCCAGCATGCTCCGGTCCACGGCAAGCGGCCGCCCGAGGTGACCGAGCGCGGTCCGCGTCACCATGCCGATGATGAGAACGGAGAAGCCGGCCATCGCGATGAGGTGCACCGGCAGCACGCGCGGCACATGCTCGATGCCCGCGGCAACGCAGGCCGCCGCCAGGAGGCCGACGCCGAGTCCGGTGTAGCCGACGTACAGGATCCACAGCAGCGGATTGCCGCGCACCGCCCACGGCTTCCAGCGGACGATCTGCAGCAAGGACAGCACGCCCGTGATCGCGAGCGCCGCCGCGGCCGCGATCCCCATCCCCGCGAGCCCCAGGATCACCGCGGCCACGCAGGCGGCGAGTTGCACCTGGCCGATCCGCGTCTGCATCGGGATCGTGAGCCCTTGAACCGCCCGCATCGCGAAGAACGGAATCACGCGGCGGGCGATGAGGAGCGCGATCATCGCCATCACCAGCAGGCCGGCATTGAAATACTGCATCAGGCGCAGATAGTCGCCGCCGCGGGATGTCAGCAGGTACGCAGCGTCGGCGACGGCCAGGGCCACCAGCAGCCACGGCACCGCATAGTTGCGTGCGTTGCGCGCCCGATACACCGCCCGCATCATGGCCACCGCCGCGAGCAGGAAGAATCCCAGCTCGGCCACCATCGCGACCCAGAACAGCGCCTCGCTGCCGGCGAGGAAGCCGGCGCGGGCGACGAGCCACAGCACGCAAGCGGCGGCGAGCGCGCGACCCTGCAGCGGGTTGATGCCGGTCCAGTTGGCGCCGGCAGTCATCAGGAAGCCGACGGCGATCGTCGCGATGAACCCCCACAGCATCTCGTGCGCGTGCCAGGCCACGCCCTGCAGGGGGCCGGTCAGCACGAGAGGGGCGTAGATCCAGATGCCGACGGCCACGACGGCCCACGCCGTGCCCGCCATATAGAGGGGCCGGAAACCAAGCTCGAGGAAGGCCCGGAAGCTCGGCGCGGCACGTGGGGGGCTGGCAGGCGAAACGCCCCTGCCCCGTTGGATCTGCGCGGGTGATGGCATGGGTCCCATGGTCGCCGGATCGCCGTCGGCACTCTCTTGGGAAAGCACCGGAGGCATAAAGATACATTCAAAGTATACCTTATGATCGACGGCTGCGGCTGTCAATTCGCCATCGCCCGAGGCGCCCGCCTGCCAACCGCCTGCCAACCGCCTGCCAACCGCCTGCCAACCGCCCGCCAGCCGCCCGCCAGCCGCCAGCCAATCGCCAGCCAGCCGCCCCCGCGTCAGCGCGCCCGGACGGCGGCCTCGCCCGCGCGATCGGCAATCATCATCACGGCCGCATTGATGTTGCCGCCAACGAGGTCGGGCATCACCGACGCATCGGCCACGCGCAGCCCGTCGACGCCGTGCACGCGGAGCTCGTCGTCGACGACGGCCAGCGGATCGGTCGCCGGGCCCATCCTGCAGGTTCCGGCCGGGTGGTGCACCGTCGCCGCGCGGCTGCGGATGTGCTCGCGCAGGGTGGCATCGTCGTCGATGTTGCCGGCAGGGGCCGTCACTGCCGACACGAACGGCGCCAGCGCCGACTGGCGGGCGAGGTCGTGCACGACGCGCACGCCGCGCATGAGTCCGCGCCAGTCCTCTTCGGCCGTCAGGAAGCCGAGCTCGATCCGCGGTGCGCGCGCCGGGTCCGCCGAGTCGAGCCGCACGCTGCCGCGCGACGCGGGGCGCAGCAGCGTCACGAGCAGCGAGAAGCCATCCTCGAAGGGCGCCACGAACGGTGCGAGATAGGGGTGCGCCGTCACCGGCCCGCCGTGCAGCATCACCTGGATGTCGGGCATGGGAAGCGCGGGATCGGTCTTGAGGAACGCGGCGAGCGGGCTCGGGATATCGCTCGCGAATCCGCTGCCGAAGGCGTATGCGCGGGCGAGGTCCAGCAACACGCGGTCCGCGCGCATGTGCCGGTGCAGCGCGCCGGGAGAGCGCCGCGTGAAGAAGAGCGGCGCCATCATGTGGTCCTGCAGGTTGCGGCCCACGCCCGCGCGTGGTGCCTGCACGCCGATGCCGTGGCGGACGAGCTCCGCCGGATCGCCGATGCCCGACAGCATGAGCAGCTGGGGCGAGTTGATCACGCCGCCGCAGAGGATGACCTCGCGCTGAGCGCGCGCGACAACGCGCGCACCCCGCTGGCGGTAGGCCACGCCGGTGGCGCGGCCGTTCTCGAGCAGCACGCGTTCGGCGAGCGCCTGCGTCACGACCTGCAGGTTGGGACGCGCGAGCGCCGGGCGCAGGAACGCATCCGCCGCGGAGCAGCGACGGCCATCGCGAATGGCGAACTGCAGGCGGCCGAGGCCGTGCTGGCGATGGCCGTGGTTGTAGTCGGCGGTGAGCGGATGCCCCGCCTCCTGTCCCGCCGCGATCACCGCCTCGACGAGCGGGTCGGTGTAGCGCGACGTTCGCACGTGCACGGGACCGTCGCCGCCGCGCACCCCGTCGTCGCCCTCCTCCCAGCGCTCCTGGCGGCGAAAGCGCGGCAGCACGTCGGCATACGACCAGCCGTTCAATCCCGTGGCAGCCCAGCGATCGAAATCCCCGGGATGGCCGCGCACCTGCACCATCGCGTTGATCGACGACGAGCCGCCCACGACGCGGCCGCGGCGGCACTCGATGCGCCGCCCGCCGACCGTGTCCTGCGGCTCCGAGAAGTAGCCCCAGTCGTGCAGGCGCTTCTGGCGGATGCGGCCGAAGCCGAGCGGAATGCGGATCCACGGATCGCGATCCCAGCCGCCCGCTTCGATGAGCAGCACGCGCACGCCGGGGTCGCGCGTGAGGCGCTCCGCCAGCACGCAGCCGGCGGAACCCGCGCCCACGACGACGTAGTCGCAGGAAGGATCGCTCAACGGGCGGGCACGCGATCGCGCGTCAAGGGGCAAGTCCCGCCTGCTTCACCACGGTGGCGTACTTCTCGGCCTCGCTGCGCACGTACGCCGCGAAGGCGTCGGCGGCACGTGCGTCGGGCTCCACGCCGAGGTCGTGCAGCCGCTGCTTCATCTCGGCAGTGCCGAGGACGACATGGGTGTCGTCCGACAGGCGCTTCTGCACCGGGGCGGGCACCTTGGCGGGCGCAAAGATCGCGAACCACGCGCTCACCTCGTAGCCGGGCAGCCCCGCCTCGGCGACGGTCGGCACATCGGGCAGGAGCGGGCTGCGCTGCGCGCCCGTCACCGCCAGCGCCTTCAGCTTGCCCTGCCGGATCTGCGGCACCGCCGTGGTGACGAGGTCGAACATGAGCGGGACGTGACCGGCGAGCACGTCGGCGAGCGCAGGCGCGCTCCCCTTGTAGGGCACGTGCAGGAGCTTCACGCCGGCAGCATGCGCGAGCATCTCGCCCGCGAGATGATTCGACGTGCCGGGACCGGCGGAGGCATAGCCGATCCTCCCTGGCTCGCGCTTCGCCGTCGCGATCACGTCGGCGACCGAGGTGAACGCCGCGTCGGGCCGCGCGACGAGCACGAACGGAATCGAGCCGAGTGCTGCGATCGGCACGAAGTCGCGCACGGGGTCGTAGCCCACCTTGGTCACCGCGGGATTGATGGCATGCGAGCTAACGGTGCCCATGAGCAGCGTGTAGCCGTCCGCCGGCGCCTCGGCGACGAAGCGCGCGCCGATCGCCGTGCCGGCGCCGGCCTTGTTCTCCACCACCACCACCTGTCCAAGCCGGTCACCGAGCCTCTGTCCCACGGCGCGCGCGAGGATGTCCGCGGAACCGCCCGGCGAATACGGCACGACGAGCGTCACGGGCTTCGTGGGGAAGCCCTGCGCCAGCACCATGGGCGAGGCGGCGACGAGCGCGAGAAGCGCCGCGGCGAGGACGGCACGAAAGGGAGCAGCGGGCGAAACGGTCATGGCACTCCAGTCGGAACGAGGGAAAAGGTGGCGTGCGGCAGGCACGCCGGCGCAGCATTCGTCGGCGAGGGGACGCCGCCGGTCGCCGGCCTCCGGCGATGGCCATCGCGATGCGCGGCGCGCATCACGACGCGGCCCGGCGCGTGCCCGCCGCCTTCAACGTGCGCCGCGCGCTCGCCACGAAGGCCGGCACGACGGGGTTGTCGTTGTCGGCCGCGTACGCGAAGACGAGGCGATAGGTGGGCGGCGTGCCCGGATCGGCGATGTCGACGAAGGATACATCCTCCATGCGCAGGCGCCGCATCGATGCCGGCACGAGTGCGATGCCGAGCCCCCCCGCCACCAGCGTGAGGATGGCCTGCATCTGCGAGGCTTCCTGCACGACCTTGGGCAGGAAGCCCGCGGCCTGGCAGGCGCCGAGGAGCGCCGCGGCGAAGCCAGCGCCCTCGGTGGCCGGGAACGACACGAAGGGCTCGGCGGCAAGCTCCTTCATGCGCACGCGCCGCCGCGCCGCGAGCGGATGTCCCGCGGGCACCGCGAGCACGAACTGCTGCGACTGCAGGTCGAGCAGGCGCAGGCCCCGCGCGTCGTAGACCGGGCCGACGACGAGCGCGAGATCGACGTGTCCGTTGTGCAGGTCGTCGAGCTGCCGCGCCGTCGTTTCCGCCGTGAGCTTGAGCTGCACGGTCGGATAGTCGTGCTGGAAGCGCTTGAAGATGGCCGGCAGCACGTCGAGCGCGGCGCTCGGCACGAACGACAGGCCGAGCGACCCCTCGAGCCCTTCTCCCGTCCGCCGTGCGCGCTCCTGCGCCCGCTGCACCTGCTGCAGGAGTCGCACGCCGTCCTTGTAGAAGGCGTGACCCGCCGGGGTCAGCCGCACGTGGTGCTTGCTGCGATCGAGCAGCGCCGTGCCGACCTCGGACTCGAGCTTCTGCATGGCCACCGACAGGGGAGGCTGCGACATGTGGAGCCGCGCGGCGGCGCGGCGGAAGTTGAGTTCCTCGGCCACCACGACGAACTGGCGAAGCAATCGGAATTCGAGCATCTGGCCTGCCTGCGAAACGGGATCGGAACGCCGCCGGGGACGTCCCCCGGGGTCGCTGCGGTCGAAATACAGGGCGCGAATAACGCGAAGGTGCAAATAGTATTGGATGTATCAGCAGCGATTCCCTAGCATGCGTGCATTCGGCCCCGGTGCGGGCCGCACACCGGGCGCAGCGAGACACGCCGGGGAACCGCCAACCTCCACCAAGGACGCCGTCATGCAACCGTCGCTGCTCGAAGAGATCGCCCAGGTACCCAACCCCTATCCCGTGGTCTCGAAGGTGGAGTACCCGGAGGTCTGGCGCCTGTGCGTGCAGGCCCGCGAGCTCGCCTGGGACCCCGTGAGCGACGTCGACTATTCCGATCTCGAGTCTGCGGACATCGCGCCGGAGGTGCGGCGCGCCGGCGCCGAGTGGTGGAGCCTTCGCGCCTGGATGGAGCACGGCGCCACGCCGTACGGCGCCGAGCGGCTGCGCGAGGCGATCTTCGATCACCAGCCCTTCGAGGTGAAGCAGCACATCACCAACTTCATCGCCGAGGAACTTCGCCATCACGAGGCGAGCTTCCGCATCGCCGATGCACTCGACGACTACGAGCCCACTCCGCGCGCCGACTACTTCAAGGACATCATCCCGCGCTTCCACGACGAGAAGGACGAGAAGCAGATGAGCTTCTTCGCCGGCCTTTCGGTGAACACCCTGTTCGAGCAGCTCTCCGGAGAGCTGCTGCAGGCCCGCTACGAGAATGCGCGCTTCGAGTCGATCCGCACCGCCTGCCGCCTCATCCTGCGCGACGAGGCGCGTCACATCCAGTTCGGCCGCATCATCATGCGCCGCTTCTTCAGCGAGCTTTCCGCCGACGAGAAGCGCGTCATCGGCGAGAAGGTCGCCAAGAAGCTGCGCGGCAGCCTGTTGAACGGCGTGTATGCCGTGGTGAACCTCCCGCCCGACGAGCGCGCGCGCTCGGGGCGCAACCGGGCGCTCGCCGCCGATCACGGCCTGGGTGCCACGCACCCCGACGAGGAGATGGCGATCATCCGCAGGGGCGTGAACCAGATCCGCAAGGACGTGGGCGTGTACGGCGTCGAGATTCCGCATATCCCGGAACTCGACGGCGCCGCCCACTGAACGGCCGCGCCTTCCGGCGCCGGACGGCGCCGCTTTCGAGGATTCGAGCATGAGCACGATCATTGCGCCGCCCGACGTCGCCGCCCCCGTGGGGCCGTACAGCCACGGCATCGTCGTCGACGGACCCGGCGCCTGGCTACACATCGCCGGCCAGGTCGGCATCGATGCGCAGGGCCGCGCCGCCGACGGCTTCGAGGCGCAGGCACGGCAGGCCTGGACCAATCTCGTCGCGGTGCTCGCGGCGGCGAAGATGGACGTGTCGCACCTGGTCAAGGTCACGACGTATCTCGTCGATGGCGGACACCTGGCGCAGCTCGGTCCGGTGCGCGGCGGATTCCTCGGCGCCGCGCGGCCGGCGTCCACGCTCGTCGTGGTCAAGGCGCTCGCACGACCGGAATGGCTGATCGAAGTCGAGGCCACCGCCTTCAAACGGGCATGAGCGTTCGCCGACGCGAAGGGTCGTCGTGTGGCAGTGACCGCTGACGTGGACGATCGCCGGCGCCCGGCGACCGCCACGGCGAGGCTGCGCGAGATCGGCCCGCGCTGGCAACGCGACATCCGCGTGGCGGGCGACGACACGCGCGCGTTCTACCTCCCGCTGCTCGCCGCCGCACCACGTGCGGGTGTGGCGGTCGCGCGCGACATCGCCTACGGCCCGCACCCGCGACAGGTGCTCGACGTGTATCGACCGCCGGGCGCGCGCCATGCGCCCGTGATCGCCTTCGTGCACGGCGGCGCCTTCGTGCGCGGCAGCAAGGACACCAACGCCGGCATGTATGCCAACGTGCTCACCTGGTTCGCCCGCCACGGCCTGGTCGGCGTCAACGTGGAGTATCGGCTGGCGCCGGAGGCCCCGTATCCCGGCGGCGCTGCCGACGTCGCACTCGCCTGCCGGTGGATCGCCCAGCGCATCGGCGAGCACGGCGGCGATCCCGCGCGGCTGTGCCTGTTCGGCCATTCCGCCGGGGGCACGCACGTGGCAACGCTCGCCTGCGATCCGGATCCGGACGTGCTGGCGCTGCCGCCGCACGATGCACGCTGCCTCGTGCTCGTCTCCGCGCGCCTGCGCGCCGATGCGCTGCCCGCGAATCCGAACGCGGAAGGCGTGCGCGCGTACTTCGGCGCCAACGAGTCGCGCTACGACGCCGTCTCTCCCGCCACGCACGCCGCACGCCTCGATCGCCCCGTGCTCGTGGCCACCGCGCAATACGAGAATCCGCTGCTCGACGTGTACGGGCTCGAGTTCGCCCTCGCCGTCGCGCGGGCGCGCGGCGTGGCGCCGCTGCACATCGCGCTGGCGGATCACAACCACGTATCGATCGTGGCGCACTTCAATACGTCCGAGCAGTGGCTGGGCGAGGAGATCGTGGCGTTCTGCGAGAACGCGTGGAGGTAGTGGCTTCGGGCGTTCGTCGGTGCCGGTTGCCGGCGCAAGGGAAAGACGAAAAGACATGAGCGTCAAGGCCGGTCGATGACCAGCGGGACGCCCGTAATGCCAAGATGAAAGTCAGTAGACCAGCACACGGGGATCTTTTGCGTCCGCATGACATGCAGGCCGACGGCGTCGGTCATTGTGAGGTCTTGATCCGAATATCGGCGCAAGATCTCGGCAGCCTTCTGCTGCTCGCCGGGGCCAACGCTCGTCACGCCCAACGGCGTCATGTCCTCGACCATAGCCAGGAACTGCAGAGCGCGAGTGCGATCGTATCGACGAAGGAACCAGGCGTGACCCTCAGCGATCACGAGCGTCGTCGTGATGAGCGATGGAGGATCAGCAAACAGGCGGCAAAACGTGACGTGATGCGTGTCAGAGCGGTCGGCGAAGGCAATGAGCGCCGACGTGTCGACGTACCCCTCAATTTTTTTGGCCATACACGACGTCGTCGATATGCTTGCTGGACTCACGATCGCCGGATTCCACCATGCCGGCGTAGCGCATCCAGGGTTTGCTCTTGTCCACTGGAAGCACGGTCCTTAGCGAGCGTCGAAGCAGCTCGGCGAGCGAGATACCCAAACGCTCGGCCTCACGCTTTGCCGTCAAGTATTCCGCCTCACTCAAGCTGATCTGGGTACGAATCATGATAACAGTCTATCCACGCTTGTTATCACGGTCAATTGCAAGGCTTGCCCAGTTTCGACTCTGGCCGACACGTCTGCACGCGCGGCCCTTCGACGCGCACGTCGTCACGGGCCGGGCGCCGGACTGTCTCGAATCGCCTCACCCGCCAACCGCCATCACCACGCTCTTGTGCTGCAGGTACGCATCGAGCGCCTCCACGCCGAGCTCGCGTCCGTACCCGCTCTCCTTGTAGCCGCCGAACGGCATCTCGATGCCGATCACGGCCGGCGTGTTCACCGATACCGTCCCCGCCTCGATGGCGGCGGCGAGACGATGTGCGCGCGAAAGCGAGCGCGTCCAAACCGTGGCGGCAAGGCCGTAGGGTGAATCGTTGGCAACCGCGACCGCCTCGTCGATCGTCGCGACGCGGATGACCGTGAGGACGGGCCCGAAGATCTCCTCGCGCGCGATGGCCATGTCGTTGCGCGCGTGATCGAACACGGTCGCCTCGACGAACGGACCGGACAGGGCCGCAGGCGCACCGCCGCCGCACACGAGTTGCGCGCCTTCGTTCCTGCCCGTTTCGCAGTAGCGCAGGATGGACTGCTGCGCGGCGCGACTGATCACCGGCCCGAGCGTGGTCGTGCGGCGCAGCGGGTCGCCCGGCACGAGCGCGCGGGCGCGCGCCGCGATCCGGTCGACGAGCTCGTCGGCGACGCTTTCCATCACGATGCAGCGGGTGCGCGCCGCACACTTCTGGCCGGCGTGGCCGAACACGCCGGCCGCCGTGCCGATGGCCGCCTGCTCGAGGTCGGCGTCGTCGCACACGATGCCGGGCGACTTGCCGCCGAGCTCCAGCGTGACGCGCTTGACGGTGCTCGCCGCCGCCTGCGCCACCTGCTGCCCCACGGCCGTCGAGCCCGTGAACGAGATCTTGTCGATGCCGGGATGCCGGGCCATCGCCATGCCCAGCTCGCGTCCGGAGCCCGGCAGCACGTTCAGCACACCGGGCGGCACCCCGGCGGCGTCCGCGAGGGCGGCGAAGGCGAGCGCGGTGAGCGGCGTCTCGCTCGCCGGCTTGACCACCACCGCATTGCCGGCGGCGAGCGCCGGCGCGACCTTCCACAGCATGAGGAGGAGCGGGAAGTTCCACGGCAGGAGGAGGCCGCACACGCCGAGCGGCTCGCGGCGCACGTAGCGATGCAGGTTGCCGGCGCTGGCCACCAGACGGCCGTCGAGACGCTCCGCGCAGCCGGCGAACCAGCGCAGCGTGGCCACACCGGCGCGGACGTCGAGCTCGGCGTCGGCCACCGTCTTGCCGGCGTGGTGCGATTCGAGCGCCGCGAACTCGCGGGCGCGGAACTCCAGTGCGGCCGCAAGCCCGTTGAGCACGCGCGCACGCTCCGCCGGTGCGCTCGTGGTCCACGCCGGAAGCACCGCACGCGCCGCGCGCACCGCATCGTCGAGGTCGGCCGCGCCGGCGTAACCGGCCTCGGCGATCGGCGCCTCGTCGGCCTTGCCGCGCACCGCGAGACGGTCGCGCGTCGGGCGAAAGCTGCCGTCGATGAAAACGTGCCCTGCAGGCACGTCGGCGAGAAGCGAGCGATAGTCGGCAGGCGTGAAGTCGCCGGGCGCGGGGGCGGCAGGGATGGCGGTCATGGCGTGGCGGCGAGGAGCGGATGACGAGTGACGGGCATGAAAGCGGCGGACACGAGAGCGGCGGACACGAGAGCGGCGGGCATGAAAGCGGCAGGCATCGCGATCAGGGTGACAGGATGAACGTGGACGCGCGCTCGCCGATCATCATCGATGGCGCGGCGGTGTTGCCGCCGACGATGTCCGGCATGATCGATGCATCGGCCACGCGCAGGCCGTCGAGCCCGTGCACGCGCAGCCGCGGATCGACGACCGCGGTCGCGTCGCTGGCGGGCCCCATGCGGCAGGTCCCGACCGGATGGTAGGTGGTGGTCGCGGTGCGCCGCGCATAGGCTTCGAGCGCGGTGGTGTCGTCGGCCTCGGGACCCGGCCCGAGCTCGATGCCGCCGATGGCCGCGAGTGGTCCCACGGCTGCGATGCGCCGCGCCGCGCGCAAGCCCTCGATCAGCAGCGTGACGTCGCCGCGGTCCTCGAGGAACGCCGGATCGAGACGCGGCCTCGCCGCAGGATCCGCGCTGGCGAGCGAAAGCCGACCTCGCGTGGCGGGACGCTGCACGGCCACGTGGCACACGAAACCGTGCCGCCGTGGCAGCGTGCGCGCGCTGTCCTTCAGGCCGACGACGAAGGTGAGCTGCACGTCCGGACGATCGGCGCCCGCACCGATGCGGATGAGTGCGCCGGCCTCGACCGCGTTGGAGGCGAGCATGCCGCGCCGCGCGAAGGCGTACTCGAACGGCGCCAGCGCCGCGCGCGCGGCGGTGCGCCACGACAGGGCATACGACGTGGCCGTGGGATCGCTGCGGATCAGCGACACCGACGGATGATCCTGGAGGTTGCCGCCCACGCCCGGAAGCTCGTGCTGCACCCGAAGGCCGTGCGGCTCGATGCCCGCGGCGGGTCCGATGCCCGACAGCAGCAGCAACTGCGCGGAACCGATGGTCCCGGCCGCGAGCACCACTTCCGCGGAGGCGTCGAGGTCGCGCTGCCGTCCCCTCTCCCGTACCGTGACGCCCACGGCGCGGCGGCCACGCAGGCGCACGCGCTCGACGAGCGCATCGGTGATCACGGTGAGATTGGGCCGTGCGAGCACGGGGTGCAGGAAGGCGCGCGAGCTCGACAGGCGCGTGCCGCGGCGATGGTTGACGTGAAAGAAGCCGACGCCGTCCTGCCGTGCGCCGTTGAAGTCGTCGTTGCGGACGTGCCCCGCCTCCGCCGCCGAAGCGATGAAGGCATGTGCCAGCGGATTGGCGCGGACGAGTTGCTGCACGTCGAGCTCGCCGCCGGTACCGTGAAACGGACCGGCGCCGCCTGCGAAGTTCTCCTGTGCCTTGAAGGCGGGAAGCACGTCGGCGTATGACCAGCCGTCGTTGCCGAGCGCCGCCCAGCCGTCGTAGTCCAGGCGGTGCCCACGCATGTAGATCGTGCCGTTCACCGACGTGCTGCCGCCGAGCAGGCGCCCGCGCGGGCACGCGATCTCGCGTCCGCCGACCCCGGCGCCGCCGCTGAAGCTGTGCTGCCAGTTGTAGCGCGGGTCGGGCAGCAGGAAGATGTTGCCGATCGGCAGCGCCGTCTTCACGTTGATGGGGAAACCGCGGTCCGACGCGCCAGCCTCGACGAGCGCCACGCGCACCGCCGGATCGGCGGACAGCCGGTTGGCGAGCACGCAGCCCGCCGCCCCCGCACCGACTACGATGTAGTCGAATCCGGTCACGGGAGACCGCCTGCGCCGCCCCGATCCGCCGCGCCGCCGCGCGCCCGTGGCCGTTCGCGCTCGGGACGGCCAGGCGCGTTCATGCGCCGAGGAAGGCTTCGGCGAGGTCGGTCGACGCGAGGAGCTCCTCCGACCCCGCCTCGCGCACGATGCGGCCGAGCTTGATCACGTAGGCACGATCGGACACCGCGAGGGCCTTGTGCACGTTCTGCTCGGCGAGCAGCACCGACGTGCCGCCGTCGGCGATGTCGCGCACGCGATCGAGCACCTCGGTAGTGAGCAGCGGGGAGAGGCCGAGCGACGGCTCGTCGAGCAGCAGGAGCTGTGGCCGGAGCATCAGCGCGCGGCCGATGGCGAGCATCTGCTGCTGCCCGCCCGAAAGCGCCCAGCCCATCGCCTGCGCCTTCTCCGCGAGGCCCGGAAAGATGCGATACACCTCCTCCATGCGCTCGCGGCCGCGGTCGCGGTCGCGGCTGGCGACCAGGAGGTTCTCCTCGACGGTAAGCCCCGGGAAGACGCGACGTCCTTCCGGGGAGTAACCGATGCGCAGGCGCGGGCGCACGAGCACGGGACGCTGCGAGATCGTCTCGCCGGCGAAGGAAATCCTGCCGGCGGCACAGGGCAGCAGGCCCATGATGCACTTCATGAGGGTCGACTTGCCTGCGCCATTGGCGCCCACGAGGGCGACCGCCTCGCCCTCGCGCACGGCGAGGCTCACGTCGTGCAGCGCCTCGATGTGGCCGTAGCGCGCGGTGACGCTCGCCACGTCGAGAAGCGGCGGGAGAGCTCCCGCGGCGCGCGTGCGTCCTGCGGGCGGTCCCTGCGGGTTCATCCTTTCCCTCCCTCCGGCGCGCCCAGGTAGGCCGCGATCACGCGCGGATCCTTGCGCACCTCGTCGGCGGTGCCGGAGGCGATCACGGCACCGCGATCGAGACACGACAGGCGATCCACGAGCGGCAGCAGGAACGGCATGTTGTGCTCGATCACCAGCACCGACAGACCCTTGCCCGCGAAACCGCGCAGGCGGGCGGCGAGGTCGAGCTGCTCGGCTTCGTTCAGTCCGGCCGCCGGCTCGTCGAGGAGCAGAAGGCACGGATCGAGGGCGAGCGCGCGCGCGATCTCCACCTTGCGCTTCACGCCGTAGGCGAGTCCGCCGGCCTGCTGCAGCGCGACGGCCTCGACCCCGAGCTCCTGCAGGAGGTGCATCGCATGGCTGCGCGAGCGCTCCCAGGCCGCATCCATGCGACGGGTGAGGAGCGCCTTGCGAAGGCCGGCGGCCTCGTGGCCGAAGCGCGCGATCGCGACATTGTCGATCGCGCTCATGTCGTCGACCAGATTGATGTTCTGGAAGGTCCGCGCCACGCCCGCGCGCGCGATGCGAAAGCTCGTGGTCCGCGTGATGTCGCGGCCATCGAGGAGCACGGTGCCGCCGTCGGCCCGGTAGATGCCCGAGACGATGTTGAGCAGCGTGGTCTTGCCGGAGCCGTTGGGGCCGATGAGCCCGAAGATCTCCCCGGCGCGGACTGCGAGCGTCACGTCGTCGAGCGCGACGAGGCCGCCGAACCGCTTGCCCACGTTGCGGACCTCGAGGAGCGGCGCTCCCGCGTCCGGCCGCGCGGGGCGAACCGCGGCCGCGGCGTGGCCGATGGCGCCGTCCACGACGGGCGGCGCGACGCCGGGCACCCGCGGGAAGAGACGCATGCGCAGGCGTCGCAGGAGCCCGATCAAGCCGTCCGGCGCGACCACGATCATCACCAGCAGCGCGAGGCCGTAGGCAATGAGGTAGTACTTCTCGAGGCCGCGGAACCACTCCGGCAGGTTGATGATGAGCAGCGCCCCCAGGATGGCCCCGGCCACGCTGGTCCGGCCGCCGACCACGACCATCGTGAGGCAGGCCACCATGATCGGAAACTCGAGGGCCTCGACGCTGACCACGCGAATGGTGTGCGCGTACAGCGCCCCGGCGACCCCGGCGAAGAGCGCGGAGAGCAGGAACGTCGCGAAGCGCAGCGACGCGGTGTCGATGCCGATCGATTGCGCGGCGAGGGGATTCTCGCGCGCGATGCAAAGCGCCGCGCCGTACAGGCCCCGGGTGATCCGGTGCGACAGCCATGCCCCCGCGACCACGCACGCCCAGACCGCGCCAAGCATCCCGTAGCCACGCGAAAACTCGACGCCGAAGAGCGTGAGCGAGGGAATGCCGGACAGGCCGTTGGAGCCCCCGGTCACGTCCTGCCACGCGATGGCGAGCAGCAGCATCACCTGACCGATGCCGAGGGTCGCGAGCGCGAAGTAGTGCGACTCCAGCCGCAGCACCGGTGCCGCGACGAGCATCGCGAGCAGCACCGGCACCACACCCGACAGCACGATCGTCCAGTGACCGGCGATGCCGTATCGGGTGGCGAGGATCCCGGTGACGTAGGCGCCGACCCCGAAGAAGCACCCCTGGGTGAGCGCGAGCGCACCGGCATGGCCGAAGATGAACTGGTAGCCGAGCGCGAGCAGCGCGTAGATGCCGACGATGGTGAAGACGCGAAGCTCGTAGCCGGAGGTGAACACGAGCGGCCACATGGCGAGGCCGATCGCGCCCGCGACCAGCAGCGCGTTGATGTCCGTGCGCATCCAGCGGGTGAACGGCCCCGCGCCGGCCGCGGCGTCGGTCATGCGCGCTTCTGCACTTTCTCGCCGAAGAGGCCCTGCGGACGGAAGAACATGATCGCGAGCAGCGCCACGTAGAGGACGATCGACGACGCGGTCTGCGTGAAGAGCCACGGCAGGGTCGCCTTGAGGGCGGGGATGAGCACCGGCAGCGACGGGAACAGCACCTCGAAGAGCGCGATGATCATCGCGCCGCACACGGCACCGTAGAGGTTGCCCCAGCCGCCGATCGTGACCGCGATGTAGGCCTTGAGGATGTAGTTCGATCCGTCGGTCGGCGACACGAAGAACGTGTTCGACAGCATGAGGCCCGCGGCGCCGGCGAGCGCCGAGCCGATCGCGAAGGTGAGCGCGATCATGCCGTTGACGGGGATGCCGATCGCCTCGGCCATCTGCCGGTCCTGCGCGGTGGCGCGCAGGCGGCGGCCGATGCCGGTATGGTTGAGCAGCAGGTGCTGCCCCCAGATCAGGAGCGCCGCCACGATCACGATGGCGATCGCCTGCTCGCTCATGGTGACGCCGGCCAGGTCGATCTGGCCCTCGCCCATGAGCGGCGGCCCCTTGCGCGGCTCGGCGCCGATGAGGGCGTTCGCGGAGTTCTGCAGGACGATGCCGAGCGCGATGGTGGAGATGAACACCGATACGGGCGGCCGGTCCTTGAGCGGGAAGTAGGCGAAGAGCGAGAAGACGACGCCGGACACCGCCATCACCGCCACCACCAGCGGCAGGAGCACGGCGCCCGGCCAGCCCAGCACCGCGTGCAGCGCGATGGCGACGTACCCGCCGGCCATCACGACGTCGCCATGCGCGAAGTTGACCGCACTCGTCGCGTTGAGGATCAGCACGAAGCCCAGCGCGAGCAGCGCATACGATGCGCCCAGCGCGAGGGCGTTGACGAGAAGCTGCAGCATCGCCGCCCTTCGCTACCGGAACGTGAAGACCTGTGCGCTAGTCGTAGCGCTTGACGACGCGGGGAGTGCGGCTCGCGCCGTCGTAGCAGATGATGATGGCGGAGTGCGCCATGTTGCCCTTGCCGTCGGACTTGTACGTCATGGCGATGCCCTTGTAGGGGTTGGATGCCAGGTACTTGGTCACGGCATCGGCGGTGGTGGCGCCGTGGGTCGCGGCGGCGATGAGCATGCCCACCGCATCGTATTGCCCGACGGCGAAGCCGTCGGGGTCGGTCTTGAACTCCGCCCGGTACTGGGCGAGGAACTTGTCCATCTCCGGCGTGTTGCCGCTCGCGATCGGCGCCGCGTTGGTCTCCGCGCACACGCCCTTGAGCTCCGCGGGTTCGAGCAGGGCAACCGTCGACGGCTGCGACAGGCCGGACCCCGCCACGATGGGGACGTCGACCTTGGCCGCCGCCGCCTGCTTGAGAAACAGGGCGGACGGCGCACCATGCAGGTGCAGCATGATCACGTCCGGATTGGCGGCCTGCACCTTGCCGATGACCGCCGACATGTCCTTGACCGACACCTCGAGTGCCTCTTCCATGACCGGCGTGATGCCTCGCTTCTTGAGCTGCTCGACGATCTGCGCCCGCCCGCCCTGGCCGTAGGCCGTGGTCTGGTAGACCAGAGCGATGCGCTTCTTCTTGAGCTCGTCGACCACGTAGCGCACGTGCGCCGCCTTGGCGATGGCGTCTCCGGGGAAGAAACGGAACACGAAGGGGTTCTGCTTCTCGGTGATGTCCGCGGTGCCCGAGACGGTGGCGAGCGGCACCTTCTGCTCCTGCGCGATCGGCATCATCGCCAGCATCTGCGGTCCCAGCATCGAGGCCGCGACCGCGGTGACCTTGTCGCGGGCGAGCGCGCGCTCGAGCGCCGTCGACGCGCCCTCGGGCGAGGCGCCCGTATCGGTCACGCTGGAATTGATCTTCACCGACGCCGGCGCGTTTTTGATGGCCAGCAGCGCCCCGTTGCGCTGGCTCGTCCCCTCGAGCGACAGGAATCCGGTGATCGGGACGAGGATCGGGATCGTGATCTGCGCTTGTGCGAGCGCGACCGCGGGGACGGCGGCGGACAGCACGAGGGCGGCAACGAGACGGCGCGGGGCTCTTGGGTTCATGGACAGGACTCGGGTTGACGGACAGGGTGCGGGGTCGCGCGCGTCGCGTCCGCGCGGGACCGCCGTCGCCGACTATCCGCGACTTGCATGACGAAAGTCAACGACAACTCGGGCGCATCCTAGGGTCTTGCCGGCGATACATCCAATACAATTCGCACAGCGCCGTTATACGTGTTGCGAATCACCATCCGGCTGCTCCACACCGGGCCCCTCGCGGCCCTACGGCGTGGCGTCGCAACGGTACGCACGCGCCGTGGCCTCGCCGAAGCCGGCCACGGTGGAGACCTCCGCCTTGAGCATGAGGACGTGCGTGGCGCCCATGGCGGCCGCCTTGGCGCGCGCATCCTTCACGGCGCCCTGGATCTTCGCATCGTCGGAGAGCCCCCCGAAGATCGTGCGGCCGTTGACGGTGCCGAGCAGCTTGCAGTGCCGGTTGAGGTACTGCGCGTCTGCCTCCTTGAGGCTCAGCGGATCGACGGCAGGCGTGGTCGCGCATGCCGCGAGCGCGGCGACGATGACGGGAGCCGCGAGCGGGCGCAGCAGCAGACGGACTGGCATCGCATGATTGTAGCGGCTGTCCTGCCTCGTGATCCGCGCGTGCCGGGCGGACCGGTGCCGATCGCACCTGCGCCGGATCACCCGACAGGTATAGACTGCATCGTTGCGTTGGTGCTCGTCCCGCCGAATCGAGCCGTGAAGCCCGTCCTCCCCCTGAAGCTCGTCTTGCCGCTCGTGCTGGGCATCGCGGCGTCCCTCGCCGTCGCGCTCTACGCGGAACTCGGCTACCGCCGGCTCGAAGCGGCGAACCGGCAGATGGCGGCAACGCTGGAGCTGCAGGCTTCGCTCCACGAGGCGCTGTCCCTCGTCGTCGACGCGGAGACCGGCCAGCGCGGTTACCTGCTGACCGGCCGGACCGAGTATCTGGCCCCTTACACGAACGCGGTGCCCAAGCTCGATGGCGCGTTCAGCCGCCTGCGCGAGATCCTGGCCAGGCACGGCACCACCGAACAGCGTGACGCGCTGGGCAAGCTCAACGGCCTCGTGGGCAAGAAGCTCGCCGAGGTCGAGGCCGCGATCGCGCTCTACCAGCGCAGCGGCGGACAGGCCGCGCAGGCATTGATCGAGACGGGCATCGGCCGCCGCGCGATGGAAGAGATCCGCGCGGAAGTCGAGGGCATGGCGGCCACGCAGCGGCAGCAACTCGATGCGGCGGCCAATCGCTGGTCCGACGACATCGCGTTCGCGCGCCTCGGCATGCAGCTCATGACGGCGTTCACGATCGCGCTGCTCCTCATCGTGTGGTTCCTCTCGCGTCGCGATGCACAGCAGCGCGAGGCGCGCCGGCAGACCGCGGTCGACGACAGGCGGCGGCTGGAGAACGTGGTGGAACAGCGCACCGCCGAGCTCTCCGAACTCTCCAACCACCTGCAGCGCGTGCGGGAGGACGAGAGATCCAAGCTCGCGCGTGACATCCACGACGAACTGGGCGGCATCCTGGTCAGCGCCAAGATGGACATCGCCTGGGTGGACGACCACCTCCGGAAGCGCAACGAGCCGCAGATGACGGCCAAGCTCGAACGCGCGCTCCAGACGCTCGACGATGGCGTGCAGATCAAGCGGAGGATCATCGAGGAACTGCGACCGACGCTGCTCGACAACCTCGGCCTGTCGGCAGCGCTCGACTGGCAGGTGCACGAGATCTGCGATCGCGCCGGCCTCGCCTGCAGCATCGAGGCTCCCGCCGACGACAGCCGCATCCCGTCGCAGGCGGCCATCGCCCTGTACCGCATCGTGCAGGAAGCGCTCACCAACATCGTCAAGTACGCGAAGGCGACGACCGTCACCATCGACCTCGGCGTGACCGACACCGACGTCATGATGCTCATCGAGGACGATGGCATCGGCATTCCCGAGGATGCGCAGAGCAATCTGCTCTCGCACGGCATCGCGGGGATGCGGCAGCGGGTGCGAGCGCTTCGCGGCGAGTTCGCGATCTCGCGTCGTCCGCAGGGGGGCACCCTCATCGAAGTCAACGTGCCGATCGCGCAGGCGGCGGCAGCTCCGGCCCTGCCTGCCGAGGTGCAATAGCGAAGGTGCTCGCCAGACGACGCCGGTTCGCCATCGCGACCGGGCTCGGGGTGCTCGGCGTCGCTGCGCGAACCGCGGCGCAGCCGGGGTCCGAATCCGTCAGACTGATCGTCCCCGCACCACCGGGCGGATCGCTCGACGCACTGGGCCGCCTTGCCGCCGACTACCTCGGCGACCTCCTCGACACCCGAGTGCGCGCGGACAACGTCGGCGACAACGGCGGCGTGGATGGCATCAACGCGATCGCCGCGGCCCCTCGCGACGGCTCGGTGATGGGGATCGTGGAGAGCTCGGTCCTGATCGCCGGGCGGCTCCTCTCGCGCCGCGCGCGCTACAACCCGAGCCAGGACTTCGAGTGGCTCGCGATCCTGGGCAGCTTCGCCAACGCGATGATCCTGTCCACCCGCTCGAACGAGACCACCTTCACCGGATGGCTCGCCCATGCGCGCATTGCGCGCACGCCGCTCGTGTACGCGAGCTTCGGCACCGGCACTGCCGGCCACCTCGCCGGCGCCTACCTGCGCTACCACCACGGCGCCAACCTCAGGCACGTCACGCTCGCGTCCATCGACAACGGCTATGCGATGCTCTCCGGCGGACACATCGACGTGCTGTTCGACGGCGTTCCCAACGCCGTCGTGAAGGTGCCGCGTTCCGGCCATCGCATCGTGGCGGTCACGTCGGCCGGACGGTCGGCGTCGCTCCCCGGCGTGCCTTCCTTCGGCGAGATGTTCCAGGAATCGTTCGCGATCTGGGCCGGGCTCGTGCTCCCGAACGGCGTGCCGCCCGCGATCTACGTGCGCTACGCATCGGCGATCGGCGTGCTCGTGAACGAGCAGCGCTACATCGATGGGCTCCGCGCGGCCGGCATCACGTTCACGGGCCTGTCGGGGACGGGAACGCGCGCCTACGTGGAGAACGAGTTCCTTCGCGTGGCCAAGCTGATCGGCCGCCTGAACGACGAAGGCATGCGGTAGATCCCGCCGTCCCTCCGGCGGGCGCCCGGCGCGGGGTCGCCTCGCCGGATCCGAGGGCGCGATGCCCGTTGTCCGTATCGTCCTACAAGAGGTCGCGCTCGCGTCCTACAGTGCAACGGGGAGCAGGGGTCTCCCCGGAACGGCCCGCCGCGGCGACAATGTCCGGGTGCCCGCGACGCAGTACGCAGTGTCACGCTCACGCCCGCGCCTTCGCCTTCACCTCTCGTCAAGGAGACTTTCCATGACCGCCTCGAGCTCCATTGCCAATCCCAATCCCAACGTGTCCAACATGACCGAGCGCGCGCACCAGACCGTGGACCGCGTCGCCGACAAGGTCGTCGGCACCACGGCCCCCGCCGTCGAACGGGTGCGCGCGGGCGCGCACTCCACGATCGACAAGGTGGCCGATCGCGCTGCGAGCAGTGCCGAATGGGCGACCCGGAGCGGCAAGGCCCTGGCGGAGCGCTCGCATCGCGCCACCGGCATGTGCGCCGAGCACGTCCGTGCGCGGCCGCTGGTGGCGGTCGCCGGTGCGATGGCGCTCGGTTTCCTCATCGGCCGCCTGACGCGCTGATCCAGCGCCCGCTCTCCGGGCGCGGTCCCGCGGTGCGCCCGGACCGGAACCGCGTACCGGCCCGGCGCAGCCTTGGCCGCCGGGGCGACGTCAGGCCGCCTTGAGCTTCATCGACAGGCGCGCCTTGGCGGCATTGAAGCGGCGCCCCATCGTTTCGCGCTCGTCGTCGCTGCAGATCTCCTCGATCGCGGGCAGCACGCGCGCCTGCTCCTCCTCGATATGCCGCTCGAGGAAGTCGAGGAGGACCTTGGCGTGGGCCTTCCACTCGTCGGTTTCCGTCTTGCGGCTCTTGAGGAGCTTCTCGAGGAGATCGTCGACCATGCCGTGCCTGACGTAGCCTTCGTACGCCAGTGCCTGAACGTCCTCGTCGTCCTGCTTGAGCAGCGGATCGTAGACTTCCTTCTCCTGCGCGCGCGCGTGCAGCAGCAGCGCGGGTTTGAGTTGGCGCAGCAGGGCACGACGCTCGTCCCCGCTCTCCGATTCGTACATGTCGCGGGCGAGGATGAGAATCTCGTCGTGATCGTTCCGCACCAGGGTGCGGATGTCACGCGCGTTCATGGTCGGGGCTTCGAGGAGGAGCTTGATTTCGTCGTTGAGTGTCATGATCGGCACCGTTGCGTTGTTCGTGAGTCGGTAGGAAGCGGGTCGGCTTCGACGTCTACTTGGGCTTCGCGTCCTTCGCCGCGTTCTCCATTGCCTTGCCGGTGGCCTGGATATCCTTGCCTGCCCCTGCCACGGTATTGCAGGCAGACAGCGTGAGCACCCAGACACCGAGAAGTGCGATGAGCAGAGCTTTCATGGCGATTCCTTTGGCCTCCGTGCATCGAAGGGCATGTCGCAGGCTGCGGCGGGCACCGCGCCGGAAGGGTTGGACAGGCGCGCCGGCGTCTTGTTCATTGGATCAATGCGCCGCCGCGGGGTCATCGCCCGCCAGCGAGCTCAGCACTTCGCGCACCCGATGGAACTCGCGCGCCTTGTCGAAGAAGTAATCCGCCCCGAGGGCGAGACTCCGGTCGCGGTACTGCGGAAACGCATAGTTCGTGAAGACGATGACCTTGGCGTTGTGCGGACGCGCACCCTGGGCGAGTGCCTTCAGGACCCCGAGGCCCGTGCCCTGCCTGAGCTGGAGGTCGAGGACCACGGCATCCCACCGCCCTTCGCGCAAGACCGCGACGGCGGCGGCTTCGTTCTCGACCTGATCGACGATGACGAGGTTGGGAATCTCGGCAAGGCTCTCCGACAGCCGGGCGCGGATGAGCGCCGAATCCTCCACGATCACGACGCGCAGGCCCGTGCCGTCGAACGCGCCACTGTGCTGCATCGGTGCCGTTGCCCTCGTCGCCTGATGTTTCGAAAGATCCATTCGCGGTCCGGAAGCCTGACTCTTCATGCGTCCATCGATGAACCGCAACGCGCGACGGTAACAGGCTCGTGCGTCTCTGGCTGTCCGCGTTTGTCCGACATCGGTGTGGGCGACCACGACAGGATTCGAGCGCCGGTCAATCGATGAGCCCGTTCTTGATGGCGTAGTAGGTGAGATCGGCATTCGATTTCATGCCCATCTTCTCGAGAACGCGCGTGCGGTACGTGCTCACGGTCTTCACCGAGAGGTGCAGCTCGTCGGCGATCCTCGATACCGCGGCACCGGCGGCAATCTTGCAGAAGATCTGGAACTCGCGCTGCGACAACTCGCCGTGCAGCGGCCTGTCGGCTTCGCCGGTGACGCCGTCGGCGAGGATCTGCGCGAGCGCCGGACTCACGAACTTGCGTCCGCGCACCACCGTCCGTATCGCGCCGACGAGCTGTGTGGACGCGGCCTCCTTGTTCAGGTAGCCCGCGGCGCCCGCGCGCAGGAGGTTCACCGCGTACTGGTCCTCGGCGTATCCCGAGAGCATCAGCACCGGCAGGTCGGGCCGGAGCTGCTTCAGCGTCTTGAGCGTGTCGATGCCGTTCTTGTCCGGCATGGAAATGTCGAGGAGAACCACGTCGAACTCCGCCACACGGACGAGCTGGATGCATTCGCTGCCGGTGGCGGCTTCGCCCGTCACCTGCATGTCCGCCTGGTCGACGATGAACTGCCTGAGCCCGGCACGAACGATGGCGTGGTCGTCGGCAATGAGGATGCGGATCATGTTCGTGGGGGAGTAGCGCGTCTGCGCTGGAGGAAGCGTGGCGGCGTCCATTGGTCACACCGTTGCGATCCCGGAAGGGGACCTCGACTCTGGTCAGGCCATCCTAGGGAATAGGGGCCCATGCCCCGCATCGGCGACCTGCGGAAAGCCCTGTCGGACGGATCCTACAGATCCCCGCAGGGCGAGACGTCCCGTTGTCCTACAAGCGCCCGCCCGCCGCCGGACACCGGTGCCGCACGAAGCAGGCTACCCCTTCGGCTTCATCCGCCTGGCAAGCTCCGCGCAGGGATCGGGACGCTCGACGGCGGCGGTGAGCACGTAGGCGTCGAAGTCCGCCACGCCCTCGGGAGCAGCGCCGCCAGCGGTCTCCTCGAGGAGCGCGATGCTGCGGGTGGAGGCGCGTGCATCGGCGGGCAGCCAGTGCGGCGCACCGATGTCGGTGCGAGCATGACCGTTGCCCGTGAGCAGCACCACGCCGCGCGCGGCATACGGCGCGATGGACTGCGCGAGCGACCGGTCACGTGCGATCTGCGCCTTGGCCATGCCGGGCAGCGCCTGCGGCGGCAGCAGGTTGCAGTGACCCTTCTCGACCGCCGCCTCGTGCTCGCGCAGGAGGGCGCCGGGGACGGTGAAGCCGGCCTCGACGGCGCCCGTGGCGACCTTCATCGCGTCGGCCCGGGACAGGTTGGCCGCGACGATGGGCAGGTCGTACTCGAGGGCGAGCGCCACGAACGGCTTGTAGTACTCCCAGTTCCAGCTGGGCGCGCCCTTGGCCTGCGCCACCAGGTAGTCCACGTCGCGTGGACGCTCCCGGCGGGCGGCGTCGATCGCGTCCTGCATCGGCCGGTCGAACTGCTCGAAGGCGATGGCAGGACGCGCACCACCTTCGACGAGCTTGCGCAGCGCGGCCGCACGCAGCGCGTGCTGCATGCCGTTGTCGTGCACCTCGCCCAGGATGACGATGCGATGGCCCCGCATGGCGGCGGCGAGCGCGTCGGGCGTGTCGGCCACGCGCACCGGTGCGGCACCGGCGGCAGCGGCGAAGAATGCAAGCGATACGGCAACGAGGATGGGCTTCATGGGATGGGCTTCATGAAGAGGCGGCGAGCGGACCGCGCGGGCTCGCGCGCTCCGTCGAAGCCGTCGCGATGAGGATTCCGTGAGTGAGGGGATGCTGCAGGATCCGCGCGGCCACACCGAAGCCTTCGGCGATGATCGAAGGCTGCAGCACGTCGATGGGCGTACCCTTGGCGAGGACGCGCCCGGCGTGCAACACCAGCAGGCGGTCGGCGTAGCTCGCCGCGAGGTTGAGGTCGTGGAGGATCGCGAGCACGCCGAGGTTGCGCTCCGCCGCGAACGCGCGCGCCGTGGCGAGCAGGGCGTGCTGGTGCGCGAGGTCGAGCGCCGCGGTGGGTTCGTCGAGCAGCAGGAAGCGCGGATGCGGATAGTCCGCCTCCCAGAGCTGCGCGAACGCGGCGGCCAGATGCACGCGCGCCTGCTCGCCCCCCGACAGCGTGGTGACTTCGCGGTCGGCGAGATGGAAGGCATCCGCGAGGACCAGCGCCGCATCGACGATCTCACGGTCCCGAGGATCCCGCCAGCGGGTCGAAACGGGGTAGCGGCCGAACGCGGCCACCTCGCGCGCCGTGAACGCGAAGGCGAGCTCGGGACGCTGCGGCAGCACGGCGCGCAGGCGCGCCCGCTCGGCGAGCGACCACGCCGAGAGCTCCCGTCCCGCGACGTGCACGGCGCCGTCGACATGAGCGCGCGGCGGCAGGCGGTCTCCGGCAAGAAGCTTCAGCAGCGTCGATTTGCCGGCGCCGTTCTCGCCGACGATCGCCACCGTCTCCCCGGCATATACGTTCAGCGACACGCCGTCTAGCAGCTTGCGCACACCGATGCGGACGGTGATGTCGCGGGCCTCGAGCATCGGATCAAAGGCCGATCTGGCCGCGCCGGCGCAGCAGCAGCGCGAGGAAGAACGGCGCGCCGAGCGTGGCGGTGAGGATGCCGATCGGAAGCTCGGCGGGCGACACGACCGTGCGCGAGAGCGCGTCGGCGATCACCATGAGCACCGCGCCGAGCAGCGCCGCACCGGGAAGGACGATGCGATGGTCAGGTCCGCAGGCGAGCCGTATCGCGTGCGGAGCGACGAGCCCGATGAAGCCGATCACGCCGGTGGCCGCCACCAGCGAACCGACCGCGAGTGCCGTCAGCACGACGGCGGTGCGCTTGACCGCGACGACGTTCACGCCGATGTGCAGCGCCTGCGCCTCGCCCAGCGCCAGTGCATTGAGCGGCCGCGCGAGGAAGATGCCGGCGATGGTGGCGGTGAGCGCGAGCGGGGCCACGGCCCCGAGCATCGTCCATGTCGCGCCGCCGAGCGAGCCGAAATTCCAGAAGGTGAGGTTGCGCAGCTGCTCGTCGTTGGCGAGATACGAGAGGAAGCCCACGCCGGCCATGGCGAGCGCGTTGAGCGCGATGCCGGCGAGCAGCACGGACGGCAGCGACAGGAAGCCACCCGTGGCGCCGATGCGGTACACCACCATCGTGACGACCAGCGCGCCGATGAAGGCGGCGAGCGGCAGTGTCCACGTCCCGAGCGCCTTGGACACGCCCGGCAGCCACGTGGCGCCGAGCACGATCACGAAGGCGGCGGCGAGCGCGCCCCCCGACGATACGCCGATGAGCGTCGGATCGGCGAGCGGGTTGCGGAAGAGGCCTTGCATCAGCGCGCCCGCGACGGCAAGGCCGGCGCCGGTAACCACGGCGAGGATCACGCGCGGCAGGCGGATCGAGTTCAGCACGGCCACCTGCCGCGAGTCGACGGCGCCCGCGTCGATGCCGAGGTTGCCGGCGACGATGCGCAGGACGTCGAGCGGCGCAATGTGAAAGGCCCCGTGGCCGATCGCGAAGATGGTGAGCGCGACGAGCAGCAGCACGAGCCCCGCGAGCACGACGCCGCCCGGGAGACGTCGCGGCCCGTCGCCGCTCGCCGCCCGTCGCGCGCGCGGTGCCGCGGTCCCGGCCGGAGCGCTCGCCGGCGCGACGGCATGCACCGGGACGTCGTCGCGGCGGGTCACGGGCGCAGGTGCACCCGCCACGATCATCCCAGCGTTCCGAAGCCCTGCGCGAGGTCGCGGACCGCCTGCGGCAGGCGCGGCCCGAACCCGAGGAGGTACAGGGCATCGGGATGGATCACCCTCCGCGCCCTGCCCGCAGGGGTGAGCGCGATGCCGGGGCGGCTCAGGAGGATCTCCACGCCACCGAGCGCCTCGATGCCCTCGCGCGTGCAGAGGATCAGGTCGGGAGCCGCGGCGATCACGGCCTCGGACGAGAGGGGTCGGTAGCCCTTGAATCCCGTCATGGCATTCGCGCCGCCGGCAAGCGCGATCATCGCGGACGCCGCGGTGCCCTCCCCGGCCACCTGCACGTTGTTGGCGGCGTGCGAGAACACGAAGAGCACCTTGGGCGGCGTGCCGGTCGTGCGGATCGCGGCGCGCGTGGCCTTCCATTCGGCATGGAGCTTCCCGTCGAGCGACTTGCCCGCCGGCACGAGGGCCAGGCTCTTCGCCACCAGATCCACGTTGCCGACGAGCGACTCGAAGGTGAAGTCGCCGGTGGCGCGGACGATCCTCACGCCGGCACTCTCGATCTGCGCGAGTGCGGGCGCCGGACCCGCCTCGGGAGCAGCGAGGAGCATCGTGGGATCGAGTGCGAGGATGCCCTCCGCCGACAGCGCCCGCTGGTAGCCCACCTTGCGCAGCGCGTTCGCCGCGGCCGGGAACGTGCTCGTGGTGTCGGTGGCGATGAGATAGCGCTCGCCGCCGAGGCGGTAGACGATCTCGGTGACCGCGCCACCGATCGACACCACGCGGGGCGCTCCATCAGCGCGCACGCGATGCGCATGCCCGAGCACCGGCAGCGCCGCCGCGAACGCGAGGAACCGCCGGCGCCCCGCACCGGAAGGAGTGCCGCACGCGGGCGCCGCGCGCGTCTGCATCAGGCGGCGATCCTGGGGATGCGGTCCACCAGCGCGCGCCAGTCGGCGAGTTCCGGCTTGCCCGGCTTGCGCTCGCCGAAGAACATCGCCATGACGTCGCCGGTGGCGTCGAAGAACTCGACCGAAGTGACCACGCCGTCGGTCGTCGGCTTCTTCACGACCCACGCCTCGCGGATCATGTCCTCGCGCATGTGCAGGTTGAAGCTCGCGTCGAGCACGTTGAGCCACGGTCCCATGATCTCCACGCGCTTCACCGGCCCGGTGTGGATCTGGATCATGCCGGGATTGCCCACGAAGCACATGATCGAGTTGCCGTCGCGCGAGGCGTCCTGCAGGAGCTGGCGCGCAGCCTCGCCCGGCACGCGATAGGCGAGGCCCTCCGGCGCCAGCCGGAGCGCCTGCGTGCGCGCGACCCCGAACTTGCGCAGCAGCGCAAAGAACTCGTGCGTGTCCTTCATTGCGAGCCAGCCGGCACGGAAGCCCGCGGCGTCGATCTTCGCATCGGGTGTCACGGAAGGCACCGGCCGCACGGTCTCGAACGTGTCGCCCGGCGTCTGGTCGCTGTCGGCGTGCCGCTCGATGAAGTCCGACCACGTCATGAGGTCGTCGTCCGTTCCGCGCAGGAAGATCTTGTGCACGGCGTCGCCGTACTTGTCGTAGATCTGCAGGCTGCGCGCCGTTCCCTTTGGCGGCTCCTCGGTGACGGCATAGCCGTGCGCCCAGTGCATGTAGAAGATGCGCAGGTCGATGTCGGGGCCCAGCGCCAGGCCGACCGTGCCCTCGTGCGACATCCGCTCGTAGCGGCCCGTCTTCTCGTGCACCGTGGACTCGTTGCGCGTAAGGGCCATCACGTTGCCGAGGAACGGGATCTCCTCGAAGAGCTCCGGCCACGGGCCCGTGAGGCGCGTCGCGCGCAGCCCCTCGCGACGGCCCACGCTGGCGGCGATGACGGCGCCTTCGGACACGCCAAGCGCGTGCGCAGCATCACGCTGGCGCAGCTTGCGCTCGTCGCGAATGCGCAGGAAAGACTCGTAAAGCTCGGCCGGCGATTCGATGCGCTCTACCGATTCCACACTCATTTCGATCTCCTTGTACCTGGCGTCGAAGCCCCTCGTTACGGGAACGAAAGCTGCAGGCTCACGCTGGCGTTGGTACCCGGTTGAGTATACCTGTCGAGATACGCACCGGTGCCCGGGACCACGCCGGTGTTGACGTCACTCCACAGCCAGTATTTCCTGTCGAAGATGTTGAACACGCCGGCCGCGATCTTCGCGTACTTGTTGATGTACCAGTAGCCCGTGAGATCGACCGTGGCGAAGCCCGGCGTGGCGAACGGCACCGTGGTGCCAACGTCGGCGATCTGCGACTGCGACTTCTTCTGCACCGCGGTGACGTTGAGCGCGCCACCGAACTCGCCCCATCGCGGCGAGACGTTGGCGTAACGCAGGCCCGCCACGCCGGTGAGCGGATTGATCGAGTTGAGCGGCACGTTCAGGGAGGTGTCCTCACCGTCGGCGTACGCGATGCTGCCCGCGAGGGACCAGTTGGGCGAGAGCACGTACTCGCCCTTGGCCTCCACGCCGTAGATGCGCACGCGCGAGCGGTTCACCGACTGGAAGGTGAAGAAGAAGCCGGGCACGCACTGCGGATCCGCCGGGCAATCGAGCGCCACGCGCGAGTCGATGAAGTCCTTGTAGCGGTTGTAGAACGCCGCCACCGCGAGCTTGCCCCACCCCGCGGCGCCCTTGACCCCGAGCTCGATGCCCTGGCTCGTCTCCGACTGGAGGTTCGGATTGGGAATGAGCACGTAGGACTGGATCGGATTGCGGAACGCGGCGTTCACGTCGTCGAACGGCGGGGCGCGAAAGCCGAAGGCGTAGTTGCCGTACACGTTCCACGTCCGGTCGATGCTGTACATCACGGCGAGCTTGGGCGACCACGCGTTGTCGCTGAAGTCGGAGGCGCTCACCCCGGGCGGGGCGTTGTCGGTGTACAGCGCGTCGGGGTGGACCGTGAGGCGGTAGTAGTCCCAGCGCAGGCCCGGAGTGACCACGAGGCGGTCGCCGAGCAGCGAGATCTGGTCCTGCACGTAGGCGCCGAACTGCAGGGATGTCGTGTTCGGGAAGTCGCGCACCGGAAACGTGTCACCCGCGAGCGACTTGGACGATGTGCCCGTGGTGAGGTTGTAGATGGTGGCGTCGCGCAACGCCGAGGACTCGGTCTCGTACAGCTCGCCGCCCCACAGGATGCGCTGCGGAGCGCCCCAGGTGACGAGGCTCTCCACCTGCGCCGAGCCACCCGTGAGCGTCTGCTGGAAGTCGAACGTGCGCGGGATGTAGCAGGTATTGATGCCGTTGGCCACGCCCGAGCAGCCCGCCGACGTCGCGCTCCGCGTCTCCTGCGAATCGGAGTCGGTCTTCGAGGTCTGCTGGTACAGCGATGCCGAGAAGGCGTGCAGCCACGTGCCGCCGGGATTCACGTAGTCGTAGTTGACCGAGCCGCGGATGCGATCTATCGAATCCTGTCCGTAGAGCGCGCTCGTCTTGGGCGTGGAAGCGTTGAGCGACAGGATGTCGACGTCGGCGTCGTTCTTGAACTGCTCGAAGGTGAACTTGAGCGTGTTGTTCGCGTTCGGCGTGAACACGAGCTTGCCAAGCCAGTTGTTCTCCTTCGAGTCGAGAGGGTTCGGCGCCGTGCGGGCGGACCCGATCACGTCGTTGCCGCCGAAGTTCTCCGTCTCGTGGCCGGTGTAGTACGTGTACATCACCATGCCCTGGACTTCCTTCGACCCGCCGGCGACGGTGGCCGTCGTCTGCCAGCTGTCGTTGGCGCTCGAGTACAGGGTCTTGACGGCGCCGAAGCCCGGCGCCACGGACAGGTCGAGGTAGTCGAGCGGATCCTTGGTGATGTAGGACACCACGCCGCCCAGCGCATCGGAGCCGTAGAGCGTGGAAGCGGGCCCACGCAGGACCTCGACCTTCTTCATGGCGTCGAGGTCCACCATGTTGCGCGTGGACGTGTTGAACGGTCCGATGCCGAACGTGAACAGGTTGGGGGCGCGCACGCCGTCCACCTGGATCAGAACGCGATTGCCCTCGAGGCCCCGGATGTTGATGCTGGTCGCGCCGAAGCGGTTGGGGTCGCTGTTGACCGAAATGCCCGGTTCGTAGCGAAAGAGGTTCTGGATGCCCTGCACGAGCCCGCGATCGATCTGCTGCGAGTCGATCACGGTGATCGTGGCGGGGATGTCCCGCGTTTCTTCGGCGACCCGGGTCGCCGTGACGGCTACCTCGGGAAGTGTGGGAGCGGCGGCGGGCGCGGCGGCCGCGGCGGGCGGTGTCTGCGCCAGCGCGTGCGGGGCGGCGGAAACGAGGCCGGCGAGCACGAGGGCTCGCATGCGCGTTCGTTCGGTGAACATGGACGTATCTCTCCCTGGAGGGCAATGGGATTGACCGTCGGCGTGCTCGCGGGCGCAGGTGCTGCCCTTCGCTGGCTGGCGTGTCGCGCGATCCGGGGGGCACCTCGCCTCCTCGACGACCGCGAGCGGTCCAATGACTGCTGCGTGAATTGCGGCCGCTTCGCTTGCCGTCGCGCTGGGGGAAGAACGCGACAGCGGCAACGATCGGCGGCCGCAAACGTCGATTCTAAGTGCAAATCATTCTCATTGGCAAGAACGACGATCTGCGGACGACGATCTGCGGACGACGATCGGCGACCCTTGCCGGCGAGGATGAGGCCGCGGTGTCGCATGCACTCAGCCGGTCACGGGCCATCGACGGGAGGATCGTTCCCGGGGCGCCCGGCCGCCGGCACACGCCGCAAGCAGCGCGGTGGGATAATCGATGCCGGCGATCGGCGCCGAGGCCAGGCGTGAGGTCCGCTCCGGCAGCCCGACGCATCCGGTTTCGCCATTCCACGCCGCCGCGCGCGGCGCACATGGAGCGCACGATCATGAATGCCGAATCGCATCCGCTCGACGCCTTGCCGGTGCATCCTGGCGGCCCTACGGTGTCGGATCACCCCCGCCTCGTCGTCGATGGCCTGGTGGCGCGACGCCTCGAGCTGACTCCCGACGATCTCGCTTCTCTTCCGCTGGCCGAGGTCACCGACGACTTTCGCTGCCTCGAAGGATGGAGCGTTCCGGGCCTGCATTGGCGGGGCGTCGCCCTCGCCACGCTGCTGGACAAGGCGGGCGTCGACGCGACGGCCCGCACCGTCCAGGCGAGCGCCGGCGACTTCAGTGTCCCCTTGACGATCGATCAAGCGCGCAGTGCACTCCTCGCCACGCGGCTCGACGACCGGCCGCTCCCGCGCGAGCACGGCTGGCCGGTGCGCCTCGTGGTGCCGGGTGCCGACTGCTTCACGAGCATCAAGTGGCTCGATCGCATCGAGCTGCGCGCGGAACCCGGCCCGAATACGGGTCGCGAGATCGCCCTCGGGCGCCTTGGCCGCTGACGCCGCGGCGACGGGTCCGCGGCGACACACCCGCCCCGCGGCGGCCGCCCGCGTTGCCTGGGCGGGATCGCGTCAGCTCAGGGACAGTTCTTCTTCGCGAGGCACGCCGGACGCGGCTGCCCGTTCTTCCGGCGCAGGATCTCGTCGCGCAGCTCGGTGTATTGCCGTCCGACCGACGCCTCGATGTTCTCCTTCGTGAGCACGGCCCCGGCGAGGAACGACGGCACGAACGTGCCGTTGACGTCGACCTTCACGAGCTCGCCTTGCGGCGTGAGGCGCGTGGTGAAATCCGACGCCTTCAGGCTGTCGCTGCTGACGAGGCGCGACCGGATCTCGGTCTTCGGCACCAGCGTGACGTGGCGCACGTTGAGGAGCGAGACGCGCAGCGGCCCGGCGGTGCCGTGGCTCTCCTGATCGACGTCGAACTCGTTGCCCTTGCGATTGACGATCTTGCTGGCATCCACGCTGGAGAGGATCTGCGCCATCCGATCGAAGTCGGTCAGGACTTCCCACACGAGGTCGTGGGGCGCCGCGACGGTGAACGAGGCATCCACGGTATAGCCCGAGCTGCCCTTCTGGGCACGGGCGACCACGGGCGTGGCCGCTGCCGGCGGCGCCGCCATGAGGGGAGCGGGCGGCGTCTGTGCGAGCGCGGCGCCGGCGAGCGCGGCACAGGCGTGCGCGAAGGCCAGGGTCACGAGCCACGTGGCGGAGGGGGCGTACGCGATGCCGGGGCCCGCCTTGCATACGTTCCGCAACTTCGTGTTCATCGTCGGCTCCCTTCCATGAGTGGTCGTCGAGCGCGCCGGAGCGAGATCGGCACCCTATCGTCGCAACATCCAGTCCACGGTCGCCGGCCGCCCCGGCAGGTCGAGATGCGCCGTGGCCGGCGGGGTGCGCGCGATCTCGCGTCCCGCACGGAAGACGTGCAGGCGCGTGGCGCGCAGGCGGATCGCCTCGACCGGGTCGCGCGCCTGCAAGAGCACGAAGTCGGCGCGCTTGCCGGGCGCGATGCCGTAGCCGTCGAGGTGCAGGATCCTCGCGGCGTTCCCGGTGACGGCGTCGAAGCAGGCGCCCATCGCGTCCTGGCCTGTCATCTGCGCCACGTGCAGTCCCATCGCGGCCACTTCGAGCATGTCCCCGCTGCCGAGCGAGTACCACGGGTCCATCACGCAATCGTGACCGAAGGCGACGGTGACGCCTGCCGCCATGAGCTCGGGCACGCGCGTCATGCCGCGACGCTTCGGATACGTGTCGTGGCGTCCCTGCAGCGTGATGTTGATGAGCGGATTGGCGATCGCGCTCACCCCGCCCTCGACCATGAGCGGAATCAGCTTGCTCACGTAGTAGTTGTCCATCGAGTGCATGGACGTGAGGTGCGATCCGTTGATGCGTCCCTGCAGGCCGAGGCGCACGCTCTGCGCCGCGAGCGTCTCGACGTGGCGCGAATGCGGATCGTCGGACTCGTCGCAGTGCATGTCCACGAGGCGGCCTTCGTCCGCGGCGATCTCGCAGAGGAGGCGCACGCTCTGCGCGCCCTCGGCCGCCGTGCGCTCGAAGTGCGGGATGCCGCCCACCACGTCCACTCCCATGGCGAGCGCCTTCTTCAGCAGGTCGATGGTGCCGGGGCGACGCAGCACGCCGTCCTGCGGAAAGGCCACGAGCTGCAAGTTGATGCAGGGCGCGACCTTCGCCTTGACGTGCAGGAGCGCCTCCACGGCGAGCAGGCGCGGATCGCATACGTCGACGTGCGAGCGGATGGCGAGCAACCCCTTGGCCACCGCCCAGTCGCAGTAGGCGAGCGCCCGCTCGACCAGTGCCTCCTGCGTGAGCTGCGGCTTGAGCTCCCCCCACAGCGCGATGCCTTCGAGGAGCGTGCCGCTGCGGTTCACGCGCGGCAGGCCGTAGGAGAGCGTCGCGTCCATGTGGAAATGCGGATCGACGAACGGCGGCGTGAGGAGGCAGCCGGCAGCATCGAGCGTGCGTGCGGCGGCGGCATTGATGCGCGGCGACACGTTGACGATGCGCCCGTCGGCCACGAGCACGTCGATGCCCGTGCGGCCGTCGGGCAGCGTGGCGTTGGTGACGAGGAGATCGGCCATGGGATGGCGGCAGTGGCGCCCGGTCGGCGTTGCGACGCGCCCTACTTGGTCCCGAAGATCCGGTCGCCGGCGTCGCCCAGACCCGGCAGGATGTAGCCGTGGTCGTTGAGCTCGCGGTCGATCGCCGCTGTGTAGATCGGCACGTCTGGGTGCGCCTGCTGCAGCGTGCGAATGCCTTCGGGGCAGGAGACGAGGCACACGAAACGGATCGAGCGCGGGCGCGTCTCCTTGAGCCGGTCCACGGCGGCCACCGCGGAATGCCCGGTGGCGAGCATCGGATCGAGCACGACGGCATCGCGTTCCGCCATGCCGCCCGGCATCTTGAAGTAATACTCCACGGCAACCAGCGTCTTCGGATCGCGGTACAGACCGATATGTCCCACGCGGGCGCCGGGCACCACGGTGAGGAAGCCGTCGAGCAGGCCCATCCCGGCGCGCAGGATCGGCACGAACACGAGCTTCTTGCCGTCGATGAGCTTGCTGTTCATCGTCTCGAGCGGCGTCTGGATGATCACGTCGTGCATCGGCACGTCGCGCACGACCTCGTAGGCCATGAGCGAGCCGATCTCGGTGAGGAGCCGGCGGAAGCTCGTGGTGCTCGTCTCCTTCTTGCGCAGGAGCGTGAGCTTGTGCTGCACGAGGGGATGATCGAAGACGTGCGCTTTCATGGCGGGCATGGCATTCGTGGGTCGTTGCGCGGTACGGCGGCCTGGCGCGGGGGAAGCGACGAAGACTAGAACACTGTGCCGTCGCTGTCGACGGCAAGCGGCGGCGCCCCGTCGCGCAGCGCCTGCGCGAGTTCGCGCCCGGCCGCCCAGGTGCCGCCTTCGAGGATGCACGCGAGGGGCAGGTCCGGCATGCCGAACTCGCCACGCACCAGCGCAGCGACCTCGTCCACCAGCGTCACGGTAAGCGCACGCCACTCGACGACCATCTCGTGATCGACGGGGAGCGGCGCACCGGCCGGCGGCGTGACGGGCCGCAGGACGCCGCCGTCGATGAGGAGACCGCCGTTGCGATACTCCGGCAGCGCGGTCAGCGCCTCGCGGCCGGTCACCTCGACACCCGCCCACTCGAACGGCTCGAAGAGCGAGTAGGTGAGCCACTGCGAGAGCTTGTGGAAAGGCACCAGTCCGCCGGTGACGCCTGCGCCGCCCGCATGGCGGTGCTGCCAGGTGTCGCCGAGCGCCACGCCCTCCACGACGCGCCCCTGCGGCCAGATCGGCCCGAGGTGCACCAGCACCGCGTGCAGTATCGCGGCTGCCTCCACGCTGCGCGCGTGCCCGCCCCCGGTGACGAGGTCGAAGAGCTCGCCCGGACGCGCGAGCCGCGTCTCGCCCAGGCGTCGAAGCAGCGCCGCGCGACCCTCGAGCCCGACGAGCGGATTGCTCGCGCTCACCTGGAAGGCCGCGGCCAGCGTTGCCGCATCGACGCGGCGCAGCGCCTCCGCATCCGCGCGCAGCGGATCGCCGCCGCTCGCGAAGGTGCCGCGCGCGAAGGCATCGAAGCTCGCCACCCCCAAGCCTTCGGAGCGTGTGTAGCGCACGCTGCTGCCGGGCTCGACATAGCCCCACGCGGCGCCGGCGCCGGCGTCGAGCAGCACGCTCGTCACCGCGAGGTCGATGCGCGCTCGCGCCGCATCGGCCGCGGATCGTCCGTCGAGCGCCGTCGCAAGACGCGCCAAGCGGCCCACCCCGCCCGCCTCGAAATGGCGCCAGCGGCTGTGATACGGAATCGCGAGACCGGGGTAGCGCCGTCGGGTGACTGCGGCGACGCGGGCAGCCACCGAGGGAAGCCGCGCGCGGTCGATGCGAAACCAGCGCGAGTCGCCGGAGGTGACTGCCGCCGCCACGTTCGCGCAACGGGCGCGCACCGCCGCCGGGGACAGGAGGGCGGACGCGGACGCCGCTGCCGGGTCGGCCGCTTCGGCGGGAACCCCCGGAGGCGACGACGCCGCGCCCGTCGCCGGAGCCGCCGCGGCTGATGCCGGAGCCGCGCCGCCGCCCGTCACAGGCCGCGGCCCTTGGTGTGGGCAAGCCGCTCGGCGTCGGGAACATCGCCGTCGGCGAAGTACCCTGCGGCCTTCTTGGCATCCATCTCCACGCGCGCGTCGGCGGGAATCAGTCCATCGGGAATCTTGATACGCTCGTCCACCGCGATGCCCGAACCCGTGATCGCGTCGTACTTCAGATTGCTCATGGACACGAGACGATGGATACGCGTGATGCCGAGCCAATGCAGGACATCGGGCATCAACTCCTGGAAGCGCATGTCCTGCACGCCCGCCACGCACTCGGTGCGCAGGAAGTAGTTCGTCGCGGAGTCGCCTCCCTGCTGGCGCTTGCGCGCGTTGTAGACGAGGAACTTGGTCACCTCGCCGAGCGCGCGGCCCTCCTTGCGGCAATACACCACGAGGCCCACGCCGCCGGCCTGCGCGCCGCGGATGCACTCCTCGATCGCATGCGTGAGATACGGCCGGCAGGTGCAGATGTCGGAGCCGAACACGTCGGAGCCGTTGCACTCGTCGTGCACGCGCGCCGTCAGCGTGACGCTGCGGTCGGCGAGGCGGTGCGCGTCTCCGAACACGTAGACGGTCTGGCCGCCGATCGGCGGCAGGAACACGGTGAGGTCGCCGCGCGTGACGAGTTCGGGATACATCCCGCCCGTCTCCTCGAAGAGCGCGCGGCGGAGGTCCGTCTCCGTGCAGCCGAAGCGCTTCGCCACCCCCGGCAGCCACCACACGGGCTCGATCGCGGCCTTCGTCACCACCGCCGAGCCATTGGCGAGCAGGATCCGGCCGTCCGGCACGAGTCGCTTCGCGGCCACCGCTTCGCGGACCTCGGGAAGGTCGATGTGCGCCTTGGTGACGGCGATCGTGGGCCGGATGTCGAAGCCCCTGGCGATCTCGTCGCGGAACACGTCGGCGACCACCGCGCCCCACGGATCCATGGAGACGATCCTGTCGGGATCGCCCCAGGCGGGATACGGTCCGACGGGATCGGTGGGCAGCGTATCGGTGAGGTCGGGCTTGTGGCCGCGGGTGAGCGCGCCGGCCGCCACCGCCAGCGCGCGATACACGCCGTACGAACCGCTGTGGGTGCCGATCACGTTGCGCTGGCTGCGGTTCGACGTGCTGCCGATCACGGGGCCGCGCTCGTGCGGATCCGGCGCGCCCCACCGGATCGAGGGCGTGCCGTCGCCCTCCCCGACCGGGTGCGACGTCAGGCGGATGTGCTTGCCAGGTTGCGTCTCGATGCTCATGGCGGTCTCACTATAAACCGAAGGAAGCGCCTTCAGCGCTCGCCCTTCCGATACGGCTTCATCAGCGCCTGCGGGTACGTCGCGCGGCGCGCGACGAGCACCAGCGCCAGGATCGACAGCAGGTACGGCAGCATGAGGTACACCTGGTAGGGCACGCCACCGCCGCCCGTCTGCTGCAGGCGAAGCTGCATCGCGTCGAAGAATGCAAAGAGCAGCGCGCCGGCGAGCGCCTTGCCCGGACGCCAGCTGGCGAATACCACGAGCGCCACGCAGATCCAGCCGCGGCCGTTGACCATGTTGAAGAAGAACGCGTTGAACGCAGACAAGGTGAGGAACGCGCCCGCCACACCCATCAGCGCCGAGCCCGCGCAGATGGCGCCGGTGCGCACAGCGGTGACGCTCAGGCCCTGGCCCTCCGCCGCCGCGGGGTTCTCGCCCACCATCCGGATCGCGAGTCCTGCCGGGGTGCGATAGAGGATCCACGTCAGCGCCGGCACGGCGAGGAGTGCGGCCAGCGTCATCGGCGTCTGCTGCGCGAGGACCGGGATCGGCAGCCAGCTCATCTCGGTGAAGGGCTGGATCGTCGGGGGCGTGGTGACGGCGGGGAAGCTCACCCGATACGCGTAGTACGACACCGAGGTCGCGAAGAGCGTGATCGCGAGCCCCGCCACGTGCTGCGACAGGGCGAGCGGCACCGTGAGCAGCGCGTGCAGGAGTCCGAACGCCGCGCCGGTGAGCGCCGCCGCGAACACCCCCGTCCACAGCCCCGCGCCGAGGTACACCGCGAGCCAGCCGGCGAGAGCGCCCGCCACCATGATCCCCTCGATGCCGAGGTTGAGCACGCCGGATCGCTCGCACAGCAGCACGCCCAGGGTGCCCAGGATGAGCGGCGTGGCGATGCGCAGCACCGCTGCCCAGAAGTCCACGTTGCCGAGCATCGTCGCGACATCGGCGAGCATCATCGCCACCGCAACCGGTAGCGCGCGAAGGCGGTGGCCACCAGCATCGAGATGAGGGACACCGCCACGATCACGTCGGCGATGTACGTGGGCACCGCCACGCCGCGGCTCATGCTGTCGGCGCCCACCAGCACGCCCGCCACGAAGATCGCCGCCGCCACCACGCCGAGCGGATTGAGCGCGGCGAGCATCGCGATCACGATGCCGCTGTAGCCGTAGCCCGGCGACATGTCGAGCGTCACGTAGGACGTGCGTCCGGCGACCTCGATGGCTCCGGCGAGGCCGGCGAGCGCCCCCGACAGCAGCGCGACCATGACCATGGTGCGCAGCACCGGCACGCCCACGAACGCCGCAGCGCGCGCATTGGCGCCGACGGCGCGCACCGCGAAGCCGAACGTCGTGTACTTGAGGAGCGCCCACAGGGCGGCCGCGAGCCCGATCGCCCACAGGAGACCGGTGTGGACGCGCGTGCGCTCGACGAGCTTGCCAAGCTGCAGCGCGTCGGCAAGTGCGGGACTCTGCGGCCAGCCCATCGCGGTGGGATCCTTCATCGGGCCGTCGAGCAGCATCGACACGAAGAGCAGCGCGATGAAGTTGAGCAGCAGCGTGGTCACCACCTCGTCCACGCCCAGGCGCGCACGCAGGAGTGCCGGACCGAGCAGCAGCAGGGCGCCGGCGGCCATCGCCGCCGCCATCATCGAGACGAAGGCCACGAGCGGTGCGACTTCCGCCTCGGTCAGGTACGTGCCCACCGCCACCGCGGCGAGCGCCCCCACGTAGAGCTGCCCCTCGGCGCCGATGTTGTAGAAGCGCGCGCGGAAGGCGACGGCAGCGGCGAGTCCGGTGAGGATGAGCGGCGTGGCGCGCGTAAGCGTCTCGCTCCATGCGAAACGCGATCCGAACCCGCCCTCGAAGATGAGGCCGTAGGTGCGCCAGAGCGGCGCACCCGCCCACGCCACGAAGAGCGACGACAGCACCAGCGTGAAGGCGATCGCGGCGAACGGCGCTGCCACCGCCATCACGCGCGATACCTCGCGCCGCGCCTCAAGCCGCATCGATGCCTCCGCTCGCGCCGGCTGCCGGATCGGCTGGCGCACCCGATGGTGCGCCGCGCCCGGCACCGGGTGCGGCTTCGGGTGGCGTGCGCACGGCGCGATGTCCGCTCTCCGTCGCCGCTGCGCCTGCCATCGCGAGACCGATGGTCGCGCGATCCCAGCCCGACGCGGGGCGCGCCGCGGAGAGCCTGCCTGCGTGCATCACCGCCACGCGGTCGGCGAGCGCGAAGATCTCGTCGAGATCGTCGGAGATCAGCAGCACGGCGGCACCGCGCGCGCATGCGTCGAGGAGCTGCTGGTGGACGAAGGCCACCGCGCCGATGTCCAGGCCCCAGGTGGGCTGGCTCGCGACGATGAGGACAGGCGCCCGGTCCGGCCCGCTGGCCGCGGCCTCGCCCGCGAGCGCCCGGCCCAGGATCAGCTTCTGCATGTTGCCTCCGGACAGGAACCGCGCCGGCGTATCGATGCCGTTGCCGGCACGCACGTCGAAGCGCTCCGTGATCCCGCGCGCGAAGCGCCGCGCCGCGCCGCGGCGGATCACGCCGCGCTTCGCGAATCGCGTGCGATAGTGCTCGGCGAGCGCGTTCTCCCACAACGGCAGGTCGCCGATCACGCCGACCGCATGACGATCCTCCGGAATGCGCGCCACGCGCGCCGCGATCCATGCGCGCGGATCGGCAGGAAGCACCCGGCCGGCCACGGTGACGCGACCCGAAGCGATCTGCTGCACGCCGCAGAGGACGTCGGCGAGCACCTGCTGGCCGTTGCCCGACACGCCGGCGATCGCCGCGACCTCCCCTGCGCGCACGGTGAGCGAGACGTCGTGAAGGGCGCCCGCCACCGTCACGTTGTGCACCACGCAGACGTCGTCGCCGGCCTCGTGCGGCCTCGCCACCGGCGGCGGCACCTCGCGGCCTACCATGAGGAGCGCGAGCTGCTCGCGATTCGCCGCGCGCGCATCCAGCGTGGCCACGAGCGCGCCGGCGCGCAGCACGGCGATGCGATCCGACACGCGCAGCACCTCGGGGAGCTTGTGGCTGATGAAGATGATCGACAGGCCTTCGGCAACGAGTTCCTTCAGCGTGGCGAAGAGCGACTCCGACTCCTGCGGCGTGAGCACCGCCGTGGGCTCGTCGAGGATCAGCACGCGCGCGTCGCGGTACAGTGCCTTCAGGATCTCCACGCGCTGGCGCTGTCCGACCGCCAGCGCACCCACCCGCGCCGCAGGGTCGACCTCGAGTCCGAAGCGCTGCGCGGTGGCGAGAAGCCTCGCACGCGCCTCGCGCCGGCGCGAGCGCAGGCGCCACGGCGGCTCGGTGCCGAGCATCACGTTGTCGAGCACCGACAGGTTGTCGGCCAGCGTGAAGTGCTGGTGCACCATCCCGATGCCCGCGGCGAGTGCGGCGGCCGGGTCGCCCGGCGGCAGCGGCGCGCCGAAGGCTTCGACCGTCCCCTCGTCCGGGACGTAGTGCCCGAAGAGGATCGAGACGAGCGTCGACTTGCCGGCGCCGTTCTCGCCGAGCAACGCCAGCACTTCGCCTCGGCCCAGCGCCAGCGAAATGCCGTCGTTGGCCGTCAGCGCGCCGAAGCGCTTGGTGATGCCGGTGAGGCGAAGGACGGGGGCGGCAGCGGGCGTCCGGCCGTCGCCCGCTGCGGCGCTGCTCATGGGTACGGTGAGCCTGCCATCACTTGATGGTCGACTTGGGCTCCGTCTCCACCACCGCGACCTTGAACTTGCCGTCGCGGATGTCCTTCTCCTTCGCCGCGACCCTGGCCTTGAGGTCGGCGGGAACCTTGCCGTCGAAGGTGCCGTACTTCGACATCTCGTTGCCCTTGTACTTCATGAGCGAGTACTGGCCGTAGTCCTCGGCCTTGAACTTGCCCGCCTTCACGTTCTTGAGCGCGGCGTCGATCGTGGGTTCCATCGCCCACAGCGCGGAGACCACGACGGTGTCGGGATACTGCGCCTGGGTGTCGATCACGTTGCCGATGGCGAGCTTGCCCTTCTCCTTGGCCGCATCCGAGACGCCGAAGCGCTCCGCGTACATGACGTCGGCGCCCTTCTCGATCATCGCGAACGCGGCCTCCTTGGCCTTGGGCGGATCGAACCACGAGCCGATGAAGGTGACGTAGAAACCGACCTTGGGATTGGTCTCCCTGGCGCCGGCCATGAAGGCGTGCATCAGCCGGTTGACCTCGGGGATCGGATAGCCGCCGACCATGCCGATCTTGTTCGTCTTGCTCATCCCGCCCGCCACCATGCCGGTGAGATACGCCGACTCCTGGATGTAGTTGTCGAACACCGAGAAATTGGGGGCCTGCGGCCTGCCCGAGGAGCCCATGAGGAACGACACCTTCGGATAATCCTTGGCGACCTTGCGCGCCGCGGCCTCGACGGCGAACGACTCGCCCACGATCAGCGTGTTGCCCTTCTCGGCGTATTCGCGCATCACGCGCTCGTAGTCGGCGTTGGCGACCTTCTCCGAGAACACGTACTCGATCTCGCCGCGGTCCTTCGCCGCATTGAGCGCCTTGTGGATGCGGCTCACCCACTGCTGCTCGATGGGAACCGTATAGACCGCCGCCACCTTGATCTTGTCCTGCGCCTGCGCGAATGGCGTCGCGAGGGCGAGGCCCGCCAGCGCGGCGCAGCCGGAGAGAAATGCGCGTCTAATCAGCATCGAGGGATCCCCTGGGAGAAAGTGAGTCGGCTACCGGCACGACATCGGCCCGACCGTCCTGGACTGGCGTCTTTCCAGACACCCGGACGGCGGGCTGCCGCGGTGCAGGCGCATGCTACGACGGAAGGCGGCCGTGCTCAATGGAAGGTTGCGAGGTTGCAGGTCGCGAAATGGCGGGCCCGACAGCGCCGCAACGACGGGCGTGACCCTCAACTCGCCAGCGGCATCGTTGCGCCGTCTTCGAGCGCCTTGAGCCCGTGCAGGCGACTGCTGCGCGGCACGCCTGCCAGCAGGTACTCCATCTGGTCGGCAAGGATGCGCCGGTTGCGCAGGATGAAGTGCTCGTGCCGGTTGGGCACGTAGGGCACGTACAGCAGGGGCATGTGCGCCTGCTCGGGCGAGCGTCCGCCCTTTCGCGTGTTGCAGCTCCGGCACGCGGTCACCGTGTTCGTCCATGAATCGCGCCCGCCACGGGACACCGGGACCACGTGGTCGCGCGACAGGTCGCGCAACAGGAATCGCCTGCCGCAGTACGCGCAGAGCTGACGATCGCGCGCGAAGAGCATCAGGTTGGTGAGGCTCGGCGCATGGATGTGCGTGCCCGCGCCGGTGCCCTTGATCGCGAGGATCGACTTGGTGGCGATGCGCGAGCGCTCGCCGTTGCGCTGCCATCCACCGCGAAACTCGCGCACCTCGCGGCCGATCGACCACGCCACCATCTGCCTCGCGTGGTAGGTGATGGCCTCTTCCAGCGCCACCCACGCTTGCGGGAGGCCGGCCATGTCGACGGTCAGGACGAGGGGATCCATGCGAAAGTGAAGCTTACGCGCGCTGCGCCGCGATGGCACGAAGTATGCATCAACGGCGCGATTCTCGTCATCGGGGAAACGCGAGTGCGAGGCAACCGCGCCGGCCACTGCATTCTCGTCACGGCCCGGCGGGGTTTCCCGCCGGGTTGTCCGTAACGCGTGACCCCCCGCAGGCCCGAAGGCCCGGAGGGGCGGCGATCCCGATGGTCGGTTGGGAAGGCCGCGCACAGCCTTCGAAATCGCCGCTGCTGCCCGGTGCTAGCACCGTTCTCCTGATGCATTCATGGCTGCACCTCCCCGCCTCGCTCCGGCGGCGGATGGGGACGAGCATCGTGTGGAGCTCCCGAGGGAGCCCGTCGGCGCGCCGCATCCGGCATCCGTTTCACTATTGCGTTCCGGCGCACCACATGGCGCACCGGTCCTGCCTCCACAGCGACGGTCCCGGGACCCGGGTTCGGGCTCCCGAAGGCTCGCGCCGCAGATTCCTGCCATCCCTACTTCCCGGCGGCGTACTGCACCGCCAGATCCAGCAACTGCCGGCCGATGCCATCGGCCTCACGCACCGACTCCGCCACCGCAAGGCGGACGACGAGACCGTCGGCCGCCTGCCAGTACGCTCCCTCCCGGCCCGATTTCACGAGCTCCCAATGCTCCCGCCCGTAGGGACGGCGAAACTCTTCCAACAATTCGTGGCTTGCCATTTCTTGTGCCTCATTACGGTCAGCTCTTATGACTCATGGCAACAATGCCTGTGACCCGGCGGGGTCGTGGCGTCCGATGGCAGGCGCTGCGTCTCAAGCGATCGCATCTCCCGCGACGGAGGCCGGCGAGCCGCTCGTATCCCGTTGTCCGTGCGATCGAACGCTTCGCGGCCGGCTGCCCCAAGCCGAGTCGGGCCGGCCGCTGCCGCATTCGCTCACATGCGGGAAGCCCACGCGATCGAGCACGCGCGCCATCCCGGTGGCGGCGGTGTTCGGGTTTCGAATCATCATGCGGTCACGCTCCTTTCCTGTCGGGACGCACGCCCGAGCGGGCATGCGCGTGCGAACGGCCTCACGCGGGCGGCGCAACAATCAGGAGGGATCGGTACTGCTTGCGACCTTCCGACTGTTCCGCCTCTCCTTCCGGCGGAACAGCCTCCGGCCGGACGGATTACGGCGTCGTCAGCGCGCCGGCGGCGACCGGCGCATCGTTGAATACGTTGACGACTCCGCAGGCGGTCCCGCGTTTGCCCCAATGCGATGCCTTGCCCGCAATCGCGACACGAATGGCCCCGCCCGACGCCATTCGCGCCTGGGAGATGCCTTCGGGTTGTCGGATCGCAAGGTTCATCGGGAAAAAGCGGGTACGCCCTCGGGAGATTCAGTGGTGCGATGATAGGCTTCGCACGCGCCGCGGCGCAAGCGGAAAATTCAACATGGCGGGAGGTCGCGTGACGAAATTGCAACACACACGATCTGACGGGTCGATGGCGACGGCCGGCGCTCGCGGGCGAGTCCCCGGCGCCATCCCCACGCCACCGCGCCACCTCCGCGGTTCGCGTCATCCGCATCGGCGCGACTTCGCGTTCCGCAGGCCGGCGCCATGACCCTCGGCGAACGGCTACGCCTCGTGCGCGGCTCGGAAACCCAGAAGGCCTTTGCCGACGTCCTGGGCGTGCACGAGAACACCGTGGCCAACGCGGAGCGGCGCAACTCCGCCACGCAGGACTATCTCCTGCGCATCGCCGAGGTCCGCCGCATCAACCTGCACTGGCTCCTTACCGGACAAGGCGTGATGCGCCTGGAGGAGCCCGCCGGCTCGCTGCTCCAGGAGAAGCTCTCGCTCGCGCTCGCCGACGCGCTGCGCGTGGCGTACGGATCGAAGTACGCCGCCGTGCCGATGGAAACGCGCGCGCGGGCGCTGCGCGCCGGGGCCACCTACCTGCGGGCGATCGGCGTGACCGAGGATGCCATTCCCGATACCGACGCGCTCGCCCGCCTCCTCCGCCTCACCATCGAGGTGATGGCGAAGGGCGAGTGACCCGCGCGAACTCCGCAGCAGCCATCCGCAAGGCCATGGGAGGAAGATGCGCGGCGGCCGCTACACCATCGCGACCTTGCCCGTGCCGATGTCGTACACGCCGCCGACGATGTCGATCTTCTTCTCGCGGTGGAGCTTCTGCACGATGGGCGGCGACGCCTCGAGGCGCGTCACCTGCCGGCGCACGTTCTCGGCGATGGCGTAGCCGAGCGTGTCGTTGGGCGCGAGACGTCCGGCGATCACCGCCGCCGGCTTGATCGCGGCGATGAGTTCGGGCAGGTGTCCGGGCAACTGCGCGTTGGCCTTGACCACCTTGATGGCGGCGTCCACCGCACCGCAGCCCGAATGCCCGAGCACCACGATGAGCGGGATGCCGAGGAACTGCACGCCGTACTCGAGCGAGGCCAGGAGATCGGTGTCGACGACGTTGCCGGCCACGCGCACCACGAAGAGATCGCCGGGAGCCTGGTCGAACAGGAGCTCGGGGGCCACGCGCGAGTCGGCACAGGAGAGCACCGCGGCGATCGGCCACTGTCCCTGAACGCGCGCCGCGCGTCCCGCAGAGAAGTCGCGATGAGCGGGCTTGTTCATCGCGTAGCGGATGTTGCCTTGCTTGAGACGCTCGAGCGCGGCGGCGGGTGCGATCGCGTTGGCCGGCGGCGGCGTTCCGGGCTTGGGTGGGTCGGCGGCAATCGCGCCGCCTGCGCCGAACGCGCCCAGCGCCGCGGCAGCGCCCGCCATCGCGAGAAAGCCGCGTCGCGTCGGTGAAGGATGGTGCTCGGTGTCACCACAGGCATGGCACATCGGTTCTTTCTCCTCGTGAAGGTGCGTCGGCGGTGACGCGCGCCACGCTACAGCGCGAGCGCCACGCGCGTGCCCTGCTCGATGGCGCGGCAGGCGTCGAGTTCCACGGCCACGTCGGCGCCGCCGATGAGGCGATACGGAATCTTCTGCGCGTCGAGATCGGCGGCAAGCTCGCGTTGGGGCTCCTGCCCCGCGCACACCACCACGGTGTCCACGGCAAGCAACTGCTCGCCGCCTTCGACCTTCACGTGCAGGCCGGCATCGTCGATCTTGACGTAGTCCACGCCTGCGACCATCGTCACCCCGCGGCGCTTCAGCACCGCACGGCGGATCCATCCCGTGGTCTTGGCCAGCCCGGCGCCCACCTTCTCCTCCTTGCGCTGCAGGAGCCAGAGCTTGCGCGGCGGCGGCGCCTCGCTCGACGGGCCCAGCCCCCCGCGCGCCGCGTAGCTCGCATCGATGCCCCACTCCGCGCGGAAGGCGGCGACGGCAGGATCGTTCGCTGCCCCGTCGCTCGCATGGCCGTCGGGGAGATCGCCGGCGCTCAAGAGTTCGGCGACGTCGAAGCCGATGCCGCCGGCGCCGATGATCGCGACGGTCGCACCCGCGACCCGGCGCCCGCTCACGATGTCGACGTAGCCCGCGACCTTGGGATGGTCGATGCCCGGTATCGCCGGCACGCGGGGCACGATGCCGGTGGCGAGCAGCACCTCGTCGAAGCCGTCGAGGTCGGCCGCGCGCGCACGCGCACCGAGGCGCTGCGCGACGCCGAGCTCGGCAAGACGCGTGCGGAAGTAGCGCAGTGTCTCCGCGAACTCCTCCTTGCCGGGGATGCGTCGCGCGAGGTTGAACTGGCCGCCGATCTCCTCGGCGGCATCGAAGAGCGTGACCGCGTGGCCGCGCTCGGCCGCCGTGGTCGCCGCGGCGAGCCCCGCCGGGCCGGCGCCCACCACTGCGACCCGGCGGGGCGCGACCGCGCGCTCGACCTTGAGCACCGTCTCGTTGCAGGCGAACGGATTCACGAGGCAGGACGCGATCTCGCGCGCGAAGATGCGATCGAGGCAGGCCTGGTTGCAGGCGATGCAGCTATTGATCTCGGCGGCGCGTCCGGCAGCCGCCTTGCGCACGAAGGCCGGGTCGGCGAGGAACGGTCGCGCCATCGACACCATGTCGGCGTCGCCGCGAGCGAGGATCGCCTCGCCGGTGGCGGGGTCGTTGATCCGGTTGGTCGTGATAAGCGGAATCGCGACCTCGCCGCGCAGCCGGCGCGTGACCCACGCGAAGGCGCCGCGCGGCACCATCGTGGCGATGGTGGGAATGCGCGCCTCGTGCCAGCCCACGCCCGTGTTGATCAGCGTGGCGCCCGCGGCCTCGATCGCCTTGGCGAGGCGTACGACCTCGTCCCAGGAGCTGCCGCCCTCGACCAGGTCGAGCATCGACAGCCGGAAGATGATGATGAAGTCGCGGCCCACCGCCTGCCGCGTCTGCCGCACGATCTCGAGCGGAAAGCGGATCCGGTTGGCGAAGTCGCCGCCCCATTCGTCGTCACGGTGATTGGTCTGCGGGGCCACGAACTGGTTGATGAGGTAACCCTCGGAGCCCATGATCTCGACGCCGTCGTAGCCCGCCTCGCGCGCGAGCCGCGCGCAGCGCACGTAGGCGGCGATCGTGCGGCGCACGCCCCATGCCGTCAGCCCCCGCGCGCGGAAGGGAATGATCGGCGCCTTCGATGTCGACGGCGCGACCGCCAGGGGGTGATAGGCGTAGCGGCCGGCGTGCAGGATCTGCATCGCGATCCGCCCGCCTTCGGTGTGCACGGCGTCGGTGATGAGGCGGTGCCGGCTCACCTGCCACGGCCAGGAGAGTTGCGAGGCCTTGGGCTCGAGCCGTCCCACGAGATTGGGAGCGATGCCGCCGGTCACCATGAGCGCCACGCCGCCGCGCGCACGCTCGGCGTAGAACGCCGCCATGCGGGCGAAGCCGTCGGGAGCTTCCTCGAGGCCGGTGTGCATCGAGCCCATCAGGATCCGGTTGGGGAGCCGGGTGAAGCCGAGGTCGAGCGGCGCGAGGAGGTGTGGGTAGGGGGACACGGGCGGCATTGTAGCGGTGCATCCGTCGAAGCGGCGGGCGCGACGCGGGCTTCCCAGGTTCACTCGGGTCTGGCCCGCCCGGTCTGCGCACGCGGATCCTCTCCTGGCCAAGCTCCAGGGAGATCGGCGATGCGTTGCGCGCCCGGACGGCTGCCCGGCCGGCGGGGACGCGTCAGCCCGGCCGCTCCGGCTCGGCCGCGTCGCGCGTGCCCCACCACACCGCCACCACGCCGCAGGCAAGGATCGTCACGATGCCGATGAACGTCGGCGTGTCGGGAACATGCCGGAAGACGATCACCCCGATGAGCGTCGACCACAGGGGCTGGCTGTACGAAAACGGCGCCAGCACTGCGATGTTGCCGCGGTGGTAAGCGTGCACCGACAGCCACTGCGCAGCGCTCCACACGACGGCCATTCCCGCGGCGGCGGCCAGCGCCTCCGGTGGCGGCACCACGAACTGCGGCAGCGCGATCACCGTGAGCAGCGCGAACCCGAACAGACCGGAGTAGACGAGCGTGGTATCGACGCCGTCGTGCGCGGTGAGCTTGCGCGTGCAGATCACCGATACGGCCCATGCGATCGACGAGCAGACAGGAAACAAGGCGCCGGGATGGAACGCCGCCGTTCCCGGACGCATGACCGCCAGCACACCTGCAAAACCGACCATCACGAGGAGCCACTGCACACGGTCCGCCCGCTCGCGCAGCAGCCACGCCGACAGCAGCGTGACGAAGAGCGGAGATGCGAAGACGAGCGCCGTGGCCTCGGCCATCGGCAGTACGCGCAGCGCGAGGATGAAGAACGCGGCGGACAGGGCGAGCGCGACGGCGCGGACGAGGTGGAGCCAGGGTCGGTTCGTGCGTAAGACCGTGCGGCCGCGGCGCAGGAGCGGCGAGAGCGTGACCACGAAAGCGAGGTAGCGGATCCACACGATGACGGCGATCGGCAGGAAGCCGGTGAGGTACTTGGCGAGTGCGTCGGAAACCGAGAAGCACGCCATGGCCCCCACGATCATCGCGATCGCGGCGCCGGGCGTGCGGGCCGGCGTGACGATGAGGCTGGTGTTCACGGGAAGGCTGGACGTCAGCACTCGCGCCGTGGTCCGGCGCCGGCGGCGCCCTTCGCGGTCACCTTCCACGCCGCCGACGCGGCGCTCTCGCGCCCGAGCGTCCAGACCTTGCGGGCGATGGCGGTGCCGCGTGCCGTGCGATAGGGAGCGACCTCGACGACGACCGCGGTGGCGGTCGCCTCCTTGACCGTGCCGGAGGTCACCGCTCCGTCGTCGAACTCGATCGCCAGGATGCTGCCGCGATGCGGCGCGTCGTGGCCGTCGCGCGTGACGACGCTCGCCCCGGGGTAGAGGTGCGTGCTCGCGGCCGCCAGACGCCAGACGCCGCGCGCGTCGGAGTTCGACACCGTCAGTCCTCGAGCGCCTCGGCAACGATGCGCATGGTCGCGCTGATGTGCTCGCGCGCCGCGGCTTCGGCCTCGTCGCCATCACGGGCGACGAGCGCCGCCAGGATGCGCCGGTGCTGTGCCGCGGAGTGCGCGAGCTGCTCCTTGATGAACACCACGGGGAAGCGCAGGTTCCAGTAGTTGAACTGCGTGCGCTCGTGCGTGGCGATGAAGAACTCGTTGCCCGACAGCGCGACGATCGCCTGATGGAAGGCGCGATTGATGCGATTGATCTCCGACCGTGGCAGCACGTCGGCCTTGTCCATCTCTTCGACCATCGCGGTCAGCCGCACGAGATCGGCATCGGTGACGTTCGCGGCCGCCAGCCGGGTGGCATAGCCCTCGATCGCCATGCGCGCCTCGAAGATCGACTTGAAAGCCCCCGGGTCCGCGCCCTGCACCATCCAGCCGCGGTCGCGGCTCACGAGGCGCTCGCCCTCGAGCCGCAGCAGCGCCTCCCGCACGGGAGTGCGGCCGGCGCCCAGGAGTGCGCAAACCTCCTCCTCGATCAGACGCGCCCCGGGCTTGAGCTCCAGCGTCAGGATCTTGCTGCGCAGCCGGTAGTGCACGTCGCCTTCGACCGGCTCGACCGCCTGCGGTTGGCGTGCACGCTCAGGCATGGGCGCGGACGAACGGATGGACATGCTCAGTCATGGGTGCGTACGAACTGGCGGGCACGCTCGTGCTGCGGATCGGCAAAGAAACGCTTCGCCGGGGCATCCTCGACGACGCGCCCCGCCACCATGAAGACGACGCGATCGGCGAAGCCGCGGGCGATCGCCATCTCGTGCGTGGCGATCATCAGCGTGAGGCCGCCGTCGGCGAGGGCACGGATGGCGCTGATCACCTCCTGCGACAGCTCGGGGTCGAGCACGCTCGTCGGCTCGTCGAGGAGCATCACCGACGGCGACATCGCGAGCGCCCGCGCGATCGCCACGCGCTGCTGCTGTCCTCCGGAGAGCTGGTTAGGATACGACGACTCGCGCCCCTCGAGGCCGACCTGTCCGAGAAGCCTGCGCCCGAGCGCGATCGCGTCGCCGCGCGGCATGTGGAGCACGTTGACCGGGCCGGCGATCACGTTGTCGAGCACCTTCAGGTGGCGGAACAGGTTGAAGCTCTGGAAGACCATGCCGATGCGGGTTCGCTGCCGGGCAATCTCGGCGTCGGGCAACTCGTGCAGGACGCCATCGTGCTCACGATACCCGATCATCCGGCCCTCCACCCAGATGCGGCCGGCGTCGATGGTATCGAGGTGGTTCACGCAGCGCAAAAGGGTGGACTTGCCCGCGCCCGAGGGCCCCAGCACGGCCACCACCTGGCCGCGCGGGACGTCGAGGGTCACATCCTGCAGCACCGCGACGGCGCCGCGGTACTTCGTTACGCCTTCGATGCGGATCATCGCCTCGGAGGCGGCAGCGGGTGACGGCGGCGCGGTCATCGGCTAGCGGTACGGAAACTTCTTCTCGAGCACGGTCTGCAACGCGGTGGCGAACGCCGTCATCACGAGGTACCAGAAGCCGGCGACCACCAGCAGCTCGACCACGAAGAAGTTGGTGGCGTAGATGTCGGTCGCCACGCGCAGCAGCTCGAGGTAGCCGATCGTCGAGGCGAGCGACGTCGACTTGAGCAACATGATGTACTGGTTGCCGGTGGCGGGCACGATGATGCGCGCGGCCTGCGGCACCACGATGCGGCGCATCACGCCGAGGCTCGTCATGCCGAGCGAGCGCGCGGCGTCGCGCTGGCCTGCGTCGACGGCGAGAATCCCTCCACGAACGATCTCCGCCATGTACGCTCCCTCGGCCAGAGAGAGCCCGAGCAGCGCGGCGAGCCAGGGGGTGACGAGCTTGGTCATCGCCTCGCTCACCAGCACGATGTCGGTGAACGGAATCCCGATCCGGAGCTGCGGAAACATGATCGGGAAGGCGTTGAACCAGAAGATGAGCTGGATCAGCATCGGCGTGCCGCGGAAGAGGTACACGTACGTCGACGAGAAGGCGACCAGGATCGGATTGCCCGACACGCGCATCAGGGCGACGGCGAGCCCGATGGCGACGGCGATGAGGAGCGCGACGGTGCCGAGCAGCAGCGAATTGAGCGCACCCTCGAGGATGCGCGGGCTCGCGAAGTACTCCGCGACGACCTGGACGTTGACGACCTTGGAGCGGATCGCGGCGTTGACGAGGAACGCAAGCAGGACCAGCACCACGACGCCGAAGCTCCACGCGAGCCAGTTGCGCCGATGCACGACGCGCTGGCGCCGCAACTGTGCAGGGGCGCCGGTGACGATCTCGCTCATCGCGCGGGCCAGCCGCATCCGGCGTCCTGCGCGCAGCGCGCCTGCCGGCAGCGGCGGGACGTGCTCATCGGGAGCACCGGAAGGCGTTCATCGGTGGCACCGGGCGCGCGGATCGGCGTTCACTGATCCGTTGCGTGGTCGTGGCGGTGGTCGCGGCGCCCGGCAGGGCGGACGCCGCGCGTCGGCGCATCAGCTGCGCTTGGATGCAGGCAGGTTGATCGTGATCTTGGGCAGGGCGCCGCCGCCCATGCCCCACTTGTCGAGGATCTTCTTGTACGTGCCGTCGTCGACCATGCTTTGCAACGCCTTCTGCATGCCGTCGCGCAACCCCTGGCGGTTCTTCGCGTAGCCCCACGACGTGATGTACGGCGTGAGGATGTAGCCCTCGCCCACGATGTTGTACTTGCCGGGGAACTGCGTGCGCATGTAGGCGAGCGCGGGCAGGTCGCCGATGTAGGCATCGACGCGCTTCAGGTCCACCTGCATGCGGGCATCGGGCGCCGACGGCAGCTGCTCGGCGCGGATGGGCTGCTTGCCTGCCTTCTTGCACCGCTCGGATGCGGCCTCGACGGCGGCCATGATCGTGCGGCTGCCGAGCATCGTGGCCACGCTCTTGCCGCAGAAATCGTCGATGGTCGCGAGCTTGTCGGTGTTGGTGGACAGCGTGAGCAGGCTGCCGCCGGAGACCATGTAGTTGACGAAGTCGAGCTTCTGCTCGCGTTCCTCGGTGTCGCTGATGCCGCCGGAGGCGACGTCGAAGCGATCGGCTTCCACGCCCGGGATCAGCGCGGCGTACTCCGCCTGGATGTACTCGATCTTGAGGCCGAGCCGCTTCGCGATTTCGTCCAGGAGGTCCCGCGACACGCCGACCACCTCGCTCTTGCCGGCTTCACGGAACTCGACAGGCGGAAAGGTCTGCTGCGACCCGACGCGGATCGTGCCCCGCGACTTGATCTCGGCGGGGATGGCGGCGACCACGTCCGCGGGCATGGGCTTGGTCTGGGCGAGCAGCGTCGCGGGAAGGGCGAACGCGGCGACGAGGGCGAACGACAGCGAACGCAGGGGGGTGGACATGCGAGGCTCCAGGGTCGGGAATCGGGGATCGGAGACGTGCGTCGGAGTTGATGGATACGACAGCGAGCGAGCGTCGTCGGCGGCCCGTCAGCGCAGCGAGTCGACGACGATCGCGTGACGGCAGGTCAGCGGGTCTCCGCCGACTTGCCGGGAACCTTCGACGGATTCGGCCGATCGGCGCGCGGAAGCAAGCGTGCGGGGCGCCGGCGTGAGCGTCACGGCCAGCGGTCGGCGCGCCGACGGCTCGGGGTTCGCGTACTTCGACACCCGTGACGGCGCGGGCGTCACCCTGGAAGTACGGCGTACCGCGCAGTGACGCCGCGTAGCGGAGCTACTGCAGCGACGGCTTCTTGAGGAAGTCGCCGCGGTCGGCCGACTTCACCTTCACCGGCACCGCGGTGCCGCGGCGCGTGACGGTCATGGGAATCACCGTGCCCGACGGTCCCAGATTCCACACGCCGCGATAGAACTCGGCGAGCGTGGCCACGCGCCGGCCTGCGACCTCGACGATCTGGTCCCCCTGCTTCACGCCGGCGCGCTCCGCAGGTCCGCCTTCGGCCAGGCCACCGACCACGATCCTGTGGTTGTCCTCGCTCGCATACAGGCCGAGCCAGGGCCGCGAAGGGCGACCGGAGCGACCGGTCCTCGCGAGGTCGTCGAGGATGGGGAGGAGCACGTCGATGGGCACGAACATGTTGCCCTTGCGGATGTCGCTGCCATCGGCTTCCTGCACGAAGAGCGAGCCGATCCCGATGAGGCGGCCGTCGCGGTCGAGCAGCGCCGCGCCGCTCCACTCCGGGTGCGGCGGCGACGTGAAGAGCGCGACGTCGAGGAGATACTCCCAATAGCCGGCGAACTCGCGCCGCGCGAAGACCTCGGCCTTCAGCGAATGCGCCCGTCCGCCGTGGCCGATCACGTACACCTCGTCGCCGACCGCCACGCTCGACGACGTGCCGAACGCCACGGGCGCGATATCGAGCGGCGCGAGCGGCAGCACGAGCCCCATGCCCGTCGGAAAGTCGAAGGCGAGAGGATGGCCCGCCACGACGCGGCCATCGTTGGTCGTGATCCAGATCGCCTCGGCCTCGGTGATGAGATAGCCGATCGTCACGATGAGGCCGTCGTCGCGAATGACCACGCCGTTGCCGGTGCGCTCGGTGCCCAGGACCTGTGCCGTATAGCCGTCCTCGGGAATGCGGGCGGACAACCGCACCACGGCGCCCAGAGCCCGCGAAAGATCGAAATCCAGTTCGGCGGGCGCCGGCTGCATCTGCGACGGAAAGGACCAGTGGGTCGAATCGCTCATGGGACGTGCGCCAGCGGCGCGTTGACGTAGGACGATCTTACCCGCATCGCGCGCGCACCTCGGGTCAACCCTGTCGCGACCCGGTCCGGCTGCTGGTGATTCGCCCGCGCAGCGGCATGCGCGCCGCGCGCGGACCGCGCACGTCGGCCGCCACGACCCGGCCATTCCCCCGAAGCCCGGTCGGCCACCCGACTCTGGCAAACTGCACGTTCGCGCCCGCTCCCACGTCACCATGCAGCGCCGTTTCCGCTACGAACTCCCGTTCCTCGTCCTGTGCTTCGCCTGCGTGAGTGCCGCAGCGCACGCCGCCGACGCCGTCAGGCGCATCCCCATCCAGGTCCTGCCGTATTACCAGGCGGCCCGCCATCCCGACGATCCACCGCTCATCGCGGTGGCGACGCGCTACGACAGGCTGCTCGAATCCACGCGCGCCGACGACATCCGTCGCGCGCGCGACGAGATCGCCCGCGACCCCGCGCGCATCACGCCGATGACGATGATGGTGCTCGCGATCCGTCTCTACGACGTGGGCCTGCGCGACGACGCGGTGTTCTGGTTCTACGCTGCCAAGAATCGCTACTACATGCTGACGCGGGTCGCGGACATGAAGGCGCCCGAGCTTGCATCGGTCGCCAAGGCAATGAACGCGTTCGTACGCCTCGCCGGTCCCGCGATCAACGGCTACGCGTTCTGCGATGTCGACAGGCAGCGCGAGATCGCTCTGAAGGCTGCGGACTGGACCACGCGCCACGCGTACGAGGCATTGCTGATGCCGGAGGTACCGGCGCAGTTCGGCGAGCGCCGACAGAACTACCAGAAGGGCCTCGCCGACCTACTCGCGCTGGTCAAGCGCGAGCGCGACTACCTCGCGGTGCCCGCCAACGTGGACAAGTTGAGGGACACGCGCACCCACAACGGGGCCGACGCGCGATATTGCTGGAAGTCGTGACGGCTCCGGCGCAGGTGCGGGAGCGGTTTCCGGCCCGCACGCCACCGGCGCCCCGGCCGACGCGCGTCGAGCGCCAGGATCAGCGCGCGTCGGGCCCGAACTTTCCGGCCTGGTAGTCCCGCACCGTCTGGGCGATCTCGTCGTGGGTGTTCATCACGAACGGGCCGTACTGGGCGATCGGCTCGTTCAGCGGCTTGCCCGCGATGACGAGCACCTTCGATGCCGCCGGCGCCACGATCTCCACGCCGTCGGCATCGGGGTCGTTGCGCAGGATGGCCATGCGCTGTGCCGACACGTCGGTGCCGGCGATCTGCACGCCGCCGCGATACACGTAGACGAACGCATTGTGCCCGGGCGGCAGCGCCTGCCGGAAGCGTCCGCCTGCCGGCAGCGTCACGTCGAGATAGACGGGTTCGGTGATCTCACGCTGCATCGCACCCGTCACGCCATGGCTCGCGCCGGCGATCACCTTCACGTCCACGCCCTCGGCCGTGGTGAATCCGGGAATCTCCGCCGGCGCGATGTCGCGATACCACGGCGCGCGCATCTTGTCCTTCGCCGCGAGGTTCAGCCAGAGCTGGAAGCCTTCCATGCGGCCGTCCTCCTGCTCGGGCAGTTCCGAGTGGATCACGCCGCGGCCGGCGGTCATCCACTGCACGCTGCCGTTGGTGAGCAATCCCTCGTGACCCGCGTTGTCGCGATGACGCATCCGGCCGGCGATCATGTACGTGACGGTCTCGAAGCCGCGGTGCGGATGGTTGGGGAAGCCCCCGATGTAGTCCTGCGGATCGTCGGTGCCGAATGCGTCGAGCATGAGGAACGGGTCGAGGCGGCGCTGCAGCGGCTGCGTGAGCACGCGCGTGAGCTTCACGCCGGCGCCGTCGGAGGTCGGCTGGCCGGCGATCACGCGTTCCACCGTGCGTGAGTTGGCGACGATATCGGTCGTGGTGGGAGGAAGCGTCATGGTCATGTTCCCGTTCTCCGTGGGTGGTCAGGCGGCAAGCGCCACTTCGATCTCGCCGGAGCCGGCGGCGACCGGCTCGTCCAGTTCATCATAGGCGGCGCGCAACGCCTCGCGTTCCGCATCCGCGCCCAGGTTCAGTCCCTCGGCGTAGACGAAGCGCACGTCGGTCATGCCGAGGAAGCCAAGGACGGTCGACAGGTACGGCGCCTGCGTGTCGGCCGGCGTGTCACGATAGCGTCCGCCGCGCGTGAGGATGACGTATGCCTTCTTGCCTCGGAGGAGTCCCTCGGGGCCCTGCGCGGTATAGCGGAACGTCACGCCGGCGCGCGCGAGCGCGTCGATCCAGTTCTTGAGCTGCGCCGGCACGCCGAAGTTGTACATCGGCACGCCCAGCACCAGGATATCTGCGGCCTGCACCTGTGCGATCAAGGCGTCGTCCTGCGCGACGCGGGCGCGCTGCTGCGGGGTGCGCTGCGCGGGGGGCGTGGAAAGGGCACCGAGCGCCGCGTCGTCGAGCACCGGATGCGGCGTGGCCGCGAGATCGCGCACGACGAGCGTGGCGGCCGGATCGGCCTCGCGCAACCGGCGCACGAGATGGTTGGCCAGTCGCGTGGAGTGCGACGCATCGCCACGAGCGCTGGAGTTGATCTGCAGTATCCGCATGGTGCTGTTCCTCCGGGTGTCTGGGGTCATGCGAATATATTTGTTGCCCATGAACGAACATAGTGGCTATAATGGATAAGATTGTTCCATCCGTGGAACTCTGGAGCCAGGCGTGACCATCGAGCCGAACGATCTCCTCCTTTTCGCTCGCGTCGCCGATGCGGGAAGCCTGACCAAGGCCGCCCAGGTCCTCGGTCTCCCGAAGTCGACGGTGTCCCGGCGGCTTGCGGCGCTGGAGGAAACGCTAGGTGAGCGCTTACTTCTGCGCACGACCAGAAAATGCAGCTTGACCGACTTCGGACGCAGTGTCCTCGACCACGCCCGCCACGTGGCCGACGAGGTGACCGCGACGGCGGCGCTGGCCGAGATGCGGTCGGCCGAACCGAGAGGGCGGCTGCGCGTTTCGATGCCGGGGGATCTCGCCAGCCTGGTGCTGGCGGAAATGCTGTCCGCCTTCCTCGCCCGCCATCCGCGCATCGACCTCGAGCTCGACCTCACCCCGCGGCGCGTCGACCTTCACGGAGAGAACTTCGACGTGGCAGTGCGGATGGGCGATCTCGGCAACGATGCGTCGCTTGCCGCCCGCCGCCTCGCCACTTGGACGTCGAGCCTGTACGCCGCCCCGTCCTACCTCGCGCGCAAGGGCCGGCCCGAACAGCCCGACGACCTGCACGCGCACGAGACGTTGCGCCTGCTCAATCGCGCCGGCGACGCCGATCCCTGGGTACTCCACCGCGGCGACGAGCGCTGGCGCGGCGCCCCGCCCACGCGCGCGACCGCCAACTCGCCCGACCTCCTCATCCGGCTCGCGCGCGCCGGGACCGGCATCGCGCTGGTCAAGGATCACTTTGCACTGCCGTACCTGTCCGCGGGCGAGCTGGTGCCGCTCCTGGATGGATGGGCGGGACCGCGCATCGACGCATGGGCGGTGTTTCCCGGCCGTCGCCTGATGCCGTCTCGCACGCGTGCGTTCATCGACATGCTGGTGGAAGCGTTCTCGTCATCCTCGCGAGGCGCACATCCCGTGTACGATCACTGCGCCGCGCGTCCCGACGACGTGGCGCTGACGAACACCACCCGACTCCAACCGCAGCTCCAACCCGCAAACGAGAGGCGCTCATGACTTCATCACGCATCGTCCTTGCCGCCCTGACGGCGACCCTGATCGGACTGACCGGCTGCGCCACCACGGCGGCTCCTGGCGGCACGGCCATCGACAACTCGTCGATCGGACAGCCGGCATTTCGCGAGCATCGCGCGACCTACGGTCTCGTCTATCGCTTGCCGCCGGATGTCACCAGCGTTCTCGACAGCAAGATCTACCCGCCGCTGCACGAGCGCCTGATCGCCAACGGCCTCGTGGCCGAGGCGCGGACCTTCAACCTGCAGCACGTCACGGTCGTCCACATCCACAACGCCGACCCGACCACGCCGCGCAAGATGCTCGCCGCCCTGAAGAGCGTGCCGCCCGTGCTGAACCTCACGCTCAAGAACTTCTATCTCACCGAAGCCGCAGCGGGCGCCGGCGCGCCGTGGTGGTTCGACCTCGGCGTGGTCAAGAGCGGCCAGGGCTACGACGCGATGATGGCCTACAGCGTCGTTGCCACCGCGGCACTCGCGCCACTGCGCGACGGGCCGCTGCCGCGCGTCACGGGCCCGGTCTACGCCAAGATGAGCGAGGCCGGCCGAGAGCTCGTGCGCACGGTGGGCGTGAGCGGCGTCAACGTCATGAAGGACGGCAAGCCGACCAGTGCGCACAACCCGCACAACACCCTCGTCTACAGCATGACGCCGTTCGATGCGCGCATTCAGGCGGCGATGAAGCCGGTCGCCGACGAGATGAATCGCATCCTGCCCAACGGCATCAGCACGCAGTTCAAGGACATCTCGATCGTGGAGATCGGGTTCATGGGCAATGTCCTGCGCGAGTTCTACCGCATCAGCCTCGTCGACGGATCGGCGTGGGATACGACGAGCGGCGCGGCGGTGAAGCTTGGGCAGTAGCGCGCGGAAGGCGAGGGGCCGTGCACCGGTGGCGCACGGGAATCGCCGGCGCGATCCGGCTCCCGGGGACGACGGGGCGGTGGGAACGCCGCGCGGTGCTGCGGCCGGGGCCCCGCCGTCGGTGGTGCAGGGCATGTATCCGACGCCGGGTGAGGACACCGGGACGCCCTTCGTACCGAGCGTATCGAGCCAGGATCTGAGCGAGTTCGAGTACGGCTTGATCATCCTCACCTACGGCTTCCAGCGCTGGGTGCAGAACTGCATGGCCGCCGCCAACGTGAATGGACTCAATGCGCTCGACATCCTGGTGCTGCACGCCGTCAACCACCGTGCGCGCGGCAAGCGACTCGCCGAGATCTGCATGGTGCTCAACATCGACGACATGCATCTCGTGACCTACGCGCTCAAGAAGCTTGCCGCAGCGGACCTCGTCCTCGTGAGACCGCAAGGCCGGGAGCGCCACTACGAGACCACGGAGAACGGCGAGCGCGCCTGCCTCGAATACCGGAAGGTTCGCGAGAATTTTCTCGTGCCGAGCCTTACGTGGGTCAGCGGGCGCAACGGCGCCGTCACCGAGGCTGCGGGATTCCTGCGGATGATGACGGCCATGTACGACCAGGCGGGGCGGTTCGCCACGGCAGCCACCGCGTCGAGGCCGAAGGCGCCACCGGTGCACACCAAGCGCTAGCTGCGAGCGGAACCTGACGCCCCGCATATCCTTGCCGACGAATCGCCGGCAATTTGTGCGATTGCCGCGCACTCGGGTTCGAACGTAGCATCCATGCGCCGCTGCACCTGCAGCGTTCGAATCGGGAGCGACGCATGCACGATGGACATGGAACCCGCATCACCTTCCTGCGCAGTGCCGTGCTGGCAGTGGCGCTGACCACGGGAAGCGCATTCGGCCAGGCGACCGAGTGGAAGTTCTTCACCTACTTCCCGCCCAACGACAAGCCTGCACAACTGAATAGGGCTTTCGCCGAGGACGTAGCCAAGGCCACGGACGGCAAGCTCAAGATCACCGTGCTCGCCGCGGGCGAACTACCCTACAAGGCGGCCGACGTGGTAAAGGTGGTCGCGACCAACCAGGTGCAGGTGGGCGACGTGGCGGTCGGCTTCGCGGCCGGCGACGTACCTGAACTCAACGTGCTCGGCTTGCCGTTCCTGTGCACGTCCTACGAGCAGTTCGACAAGGCGATCCCGGCAGTGGCGCCGGTGGCGAACGAGGTGCTGAAGAAGAAGTTCAACGTCGACACCGTGATCCATTGGACGATGCCGCCGCAGAACTTGTGGGCGAACAAGTCGGTGAAGGCGATCGACGATCTCAAGGGCATGAAGGTGCGCGCCTGGAACCCAGAGCAGGTCGACATGATGAAGGCGCTAGGCGGATCGGCCGTGAGCATAACGTCGGCCGAGGTCGTGCCGTCGCTCGAGCGCAAGGTCATCGACGGCGCCATTACCTCCGCCCTGTCGGCGAACGACTGGCGTGCATACGAGATCATCAAGACCGGCTACATGCTCAACATGACGATGGGTCACCAGGTGATGATGGTCAACGGCGAGGCGCTCGCGAAGCTCCCGCCCGACGTGCGCAAGACGTTCCTCGCCAAGGCCGCGGAGTGGGCGCCCAAGTACCGCGCCATGTCCGAGGGGGGAGACCAGGAGGCCCGCGCCAATCTCGCGGCGCACAAGGTGACGCTCGTGGACCCGACCGCCGCGGACCTCAAGAAGGCGCAGCAGCTCATGCGACCGGCATGGGACCAGTGGGCCACCAGGAACGGTGCCACTGGCAAGTCACTGCTTGACGCCGCGGCGAAGGCCTGCGGCGCGGCATAGCCCTTCAACGACCACGCCTCCCGCCGCGGTCCGCGGCGGGTGTCCGCCCACCATGAGACGCCTGGGCCGCATCCTCGCGGCGGTCGAGTCAGCACTCGGCCGCCTCGCGGGCTTTCTGCTGATCGCGCTCCTCGCGCTGATCAACGTGGAGGTCGTCGCGCGGTACGTGCTCAACACCTCCACGCTGATCGCCGACGAGTACGGCGGCTACCTCATGGCATGGATGACGATGCTGGGCGCGGTGCACATCCTGCGCGCTGATCGTCATCTCACCATGACGGCGCTCGTCGACCGTCTGCCGCCGCGCGGGCAGAACGTGGCCGGCGTCGTGGCTGCACTGATCGGCCTCGCCATCAGCATCGTCCTGCTCTACGCGACGAGCGTGCTCGTGGGTGATACGGCACGTTTCGGAACGCGCTCCATCCAGCCCTCCGCGACGCCGCTCCTGTGGCCGCAACTCATCATGCCGGTCGGCTACGCGCTGCTGTGCATCGCCTACCTCGAGGAGATCGCCCGCCGGGTGCGCGGCCTCCCGCCACGTCGCGAGGACGACGACATCGAGGTGAGCCTATCGTGACCTGGCAGGTCTCGCTCGCCCTCTATTGCGTGCTGCTCGGCGTGTGCCTGGTGTGCGGCGTACCCGTGGTCGCCACCATGAGCCTCGTGGGCATCGTGGGCATCACGATCCTCACGGGTACGCAACTCTGGCCGAGCCTGGGCGACATCGTGTGGAATACCATCAACTCGTTCACGCTCACGGCGGTGCCGCTGTTCGTGCTGATGGGCGAGATCATCCTGCGCAGCGGCGCGTCGAGCCGCTTCTACCAGGGCGTGTCGGTCCTGCTCTCGCGCATGCCGGGCCGGCTCGCACAGGCCAACATCATGGCCTGCGCCCTGTTCTCGGCCATCTCCGGATCCTCGACGGCCACCGCTCTCACCATCGGCACCGTGGCGCTGCCGGAGATGCGCAAGCGTGGCTACGACGACGCGCTTACGCTCGGGACGCTGACCGGGGGCGGTGCGCTCGGCAACCTCATCCCCCCATCGATTTTCCTCCTCGTGTACGCGGCAGTGGTGCAGGAGTCGGTAATCGACCTCTTCGTGGCTACGATCGTCCCCGGCATCATCGCCGTGGCGATGTTCATGTCCTACGTCGGCTGGCGCGCGCTGCGCAATCCGTCGCTCGTGCCAGTGCGGGCGCCGAGGCATTCCTGGACGGAAGTGCTCGTCGCGGTGTGGCAGTGCGTTCCGGTCACCTTGCTCATCCTCGCCATCATCGGTGGCATGTACTTCGGGGTCGTCACTCCGACGGAAGCCGCGGGCTTCGGCTGCGTGGTAGCGCTGATCCTCGGAGCCTTCTACCGTGAGCTCACGTGGAAGAAGTTCCAGACGTCGCTCATCACGAGCGTCGCGATCAGCAGCGTGGTGATGCTCATCATCGTCGCGGGACAGATCCTCAACTTCACCGTGGTGCAGGCCGGTATCGGACGCGAGATGGCGCAGTCCCTTGCCGCGCAGAACCTCTCGCCGCTCCTCTTCTTCACCGCGCTGTTCCTGCTATACCTCGTGCTCGGCACCTTCCTCGACGGCATATCGATGATGATGCTCACCGTGCCGGTGCTCTACCCTGCGCTCAAGGCCATGGGCCTGTCCGAGGTGTGGTTCGGCGTCATCCTCGTGATCCAGGCCGAGCTCGCTCAGCTTTCTCCGCCAATCGGACTCAACCTCTTCGCGGTGCAGTCGATCGCCCGGGATGTGTCGCTCGGAACGATCGCCTGGGCGTCGCTACCGTACGCGCTCATGCTCTGCGCACTGTCATACCTCCTGTTCTTCTTTCCCGACCTCGCGCTCTGGCTCGTGGGCACGATGAAGACCTGATCCGGATGAAGATCGTCGACCTGCGCAGCGACTTCCTGTGCCATGCCACGCCAGCGATGGACGCTGCCGCACGCGACGCCGTCGGCTCGCGGCAGTTCGGGCTGCGTGAGGATCCGTGGCAGCGCAAATTGGAGCAGCGCCTCGCGCAGTTGCTCGGCAAGGAAGACGCGCTCGTCTTCCCGACGTGCACGATGGCCAATACCGTGGGACTCATGCTCGGCGCCGAGCACGGTGCCACGGTGGTCGCGCAACAGGGTGCGCATGTCCTCGTTTCGGAGGCGAATGCCGGAGCGGCACTGGGCGGCTTGTGGATGAGCGCCGTAGACACGCCTGGCGCCCAGCCGCCGCTGGCCTCGTGGCAGCGGGCCCTGCAAACGGCTCCGGATGCGCAACGCTCGCGCGTGGCGCTCGTGGTACTGGAGAACACGCACACGCGCACCGGTGGCGTAGCGCTGGCCCCCGACTACGTGACCGAGGTGGTGAAGCTCTCGCGAAGCAGGGGTTGTGCCCTTCATCTCGACGGTTCGCGCCTGTTCTACGCCGCATGCGCGCTCGAGGTCACGCCGGCCACGCTGGCCGCCGGCTTCGATACGGTGGCGGTCAGCCTCAACAAGACGTTCGGCGCACCGATCGCGGCGGCGCTCGCCGCGAGTGCGGCGCACATCGAGCGCGCGCTCACGCTTCGCCAGCGGCTGGGCGGCGGCCTGCGCCCGACGGGCGCCGCGGCGGCGGCATCCCTCGCTGGACTCGACGATCTCGCGCATCTCGCCCAATGCCACGCGCTCGCTGCACGCTTGCGGGAAGCGTTGGCGACGATCCCGTTTGCCGCCGCGGAGTGGCCCCCGCATCAGACCAACATCGTCATCGCCCGTCTCACCACACCGTGGAGCGCTGCGCGCCTATGCGACCGCCTCGCCGCGCTCGGCATTCTCGCACTCCCGGTGGCGGACGACCAGGTGCGCTTCGTCACCTACCGCGGCATCACCGAAGATCACATCTCGCGGGCGGTCGACGCGCTGAGCGACGTCCTGCGAGGATCCGCCGCGTGAATCCGCAGCGAACCGGCACCGGCCGCAACGAAAGGAAGCCAGGCAGATGAGCTATCGCATCGGGATCGACATTGGCGGGACGTTCACCGATTTCGCTCTCTTCGACGACGCGCGCCGCGAGATCGTCACGCACAAGGCCCTCACCACGCCAAAGGCGCCGGCACAGGCGGTGCTCGACGGTGTGCTTGCGGTGACCGCGCAGGCAGGCATCGCGCCGTCCGAGGTGTCGATGATCGTGCACGGAACCACGCTCGTGACGAACGCCGTGATCGAGCGTCGCGGCACGCCTACCGCGATGATCGTGACCGAGGGCTTCCGTGACGTACTCGACATCGCGATGGAGCAGCGCTACGACCTCTTCGACCTGCGCATCCGGTTTCCGGCGCCGCTCGTGCCGCGGCCCCTCCGTCTCGAGGTTCGCGAACGGGTCAAGGCCGACGGCTCGGTGCTGCTGCCGCTGCATCCGGACGCCATCGGCGCGCTGGAGCCCAGGCTTCGCGACGCGGTGCAGGTGCAGGGCGTGCGTGCCGTGGCAGTGTGCTTCCTCCACTCGTACGTCAACCCGGCGCACGAGCTCGCCGTGCTCGAGTGGCTGCATGACCGTTTTCCGAATCTGCACGTGTCGGCGTCGTCGGTGGTGTTCCCGTTCGCGCGCGAGTACCAGCGCTGGACCACCGCCTGCCTCAATGCCTACGTGCAGCCGCTCGTCGATGCCTATGTCGAGCGGCTGGAACGCGGACTGGACGCCGTGGGCTTCCGGGGCCGCTTTCTCATCATGAGCTCGTCGGGAAGCACGCTCACACCGCAGATGGCGCGGCGTTACCCCGTGCGGCTGCTCGAATCGGGGCCCGCCGCAGGTGCGCTCATGTCGGCACGGCACAGCGTGAGCCTCGACGCTGCGCAGGTCCTGTCCTTCGACATGGGCGGCACCACGGCCAAGGGTTGCGTGGTGCGCGACCATGTGCCGCTCAAGCGCTACGAGTTCGAGGTGGCGCGCGTGCACGAGTTCAAGCGCGGCAGCGGCCTGCCGATCAAGATTCCGGTGATCGACATGATCGAGATTGGATCGGGAGGCGGTAGCCTCGCCGATCTCGATCCGCGCGGGGTGATTCGCGTGGGACCGCGCAGTGCAGGTGCGGACCCGGGTCCCGCGTGCTACGGTCGCGGCGGCCGCGAGCCCACGCTGACCGACGCGAACCTCGTGCTGGGGTATCTCGATTCGGCGTCGTTCCTGGGCGGCAAGATGCGCCTCGACGCCGACGCCGCGCGACACGCGCTCGCGAAGGGACTGGGCGCCGCACTGGGCGTGGACGCCGAGCGCGCCGCGTGGGGCGTGCACGAGGTCATCAATGAGGACGTCGCCAAGGCGTTTCGCGTCCACGCCTCGGAGCGCGGTGTGGACTATCGCCGCTGTAGCATGGTCGTGTTCGGCGGCTCGGGTCCGATCCACGGGGCACGGATCGCGCGCAAGCTGCGCATCCCGCGAGTGGTGTGTCCGAGCGGTGCCGGCGTGATGTCGGCCTTCGGCCTGCTTTCGAGTCCGGTGGGCTTCGAGGTCGTCCAGTCGCTGCGCGCGCCCCTCGCGACGATGACGCCCGTGCGGTTCGGCGAGATCGTGCACGAACTCGAGGCGCGAGTGCGCGAGCAGCTCGTCTCGGCCGGCGGCGACACGAGCGACGCGCGCGTGCTGCTGCGACTCGACATGCGCTATGTGGGTCAGGGCTACGAGGTCGAGGTGCTTCTGCCTCACGGCGATCACGCGGCTGCGCTGGCAACCCTCGCAACGCGCTTCGCGTCCGCGTATGCCGCCATCTTCGGAATGAGCTTCGATCGCGAAGTCGAGATCGTCGCCTGGAAGGTCGAGGTACAAGGCGCGGTGCCGGGTGGCGGTGCGACATACCGCCTGCGCACGCCGGGCTCGGGCGGCGACGCCCTGCGGGGGCATCGTCCCGCGTACTTCCCCGAGCTCGGCGGCACGGTCTCGTGTCCGGTGTACGACCGCTATCGGCTCGTGCCCGGCACGGCGATCGACGGCCCCGCCCTCGTCGAGGAAACCGAATCGACCTGCGTGGTGGGTCCGGGTGACCGTGCACAGGTCAACGCCGCGGGACATCTTGTGATCGACATCGGGGTCGGCGCGGTCGCACCCGCCTCCATGCCCGCCCTCCAGGAAGCCTGACCATGGTCATCGACCCCATCAGCCTCGGCATCCAGTGGGACCGCCTCATCTCGATCGCCGACGAGATCATCAACTCGCTCGTGCGCTCGTCCTTTTCCACCAACGTGCGGGAGAGCTACGACCTGTCGTGCGTGGTGTTCGACAGCCGCGGTCGCGCGATCGCGCAAGGCGCCTACAGCGTGCCGTCGTTCACAGGGACCGCGCCGGCGACGCTCGCGGCCATGCTCGAGCGCTTTCCGCCCGATACGCTGCGCGCGGGCGATGTGGTGATGACCAACGATCCGTGGATCGGCACGGGTCACCTCTTCGACATCAACGTCATGCAGCCGGTGTTCCGCGAGGGGCGCATCGTCGGCTATGCGATGAGCATCACTCACCTGCCCGACATCGGCGGCGCCGGCTATTCGGCCGCCGCCCGCGAGGTATACGAAGAGGGTCTGCGCCTGCCGCCGTGTCTCTTCGCGCGCGAAGGCAACGTCGACCAGGTACTGCTCGAACTCGTGCGCACGAACGTGCGCGTGCCGGAACAGACCGTCGGCGACCTTCTCGCCAACGTCGCCTGCACGACGGTAGGCGCGCGCATGCTCAACGAGTTCATGGACGAGTACGGCCTCGATTCCATCGATCCGCTCGCGGACGCGATCCTCGAGCAGTCGGAGCGCGCCATCCGCGAGGAACTCGCGCGACTGCCCGCCGGTGTCTATCGCAACGAGATCCGGATCGAGGCCCAGGGGGGCCCATTGACGCTTGCGGTCGCGGTCACCATTGCCGATGGCGAAGTGATGGCCGACTTCAGCGGAACGAGTCACGCCATCAAGTACGCCATCAACGTGCCGCTCTGCTACACGCGCGCCATGACGTGCTACGCGATCAAGTGCCTCACCACGCCGCGCATTCCGAACAACGAGGGCAGCGTGCGGCCGATCCGGCTCATCGCGCCGCCGGGATGTCTCCTCAACGCGCAGCCGCCCTCGCCGACCGGCGGCCGGCATATCGTGGGTCACTTCGTAGTTCCCCTCATCTTCGGCGCGCTCGCCGACGTCGTGCCGGATCGCGTGCAGGCCGATTCGGGAATGCTCAATCTCATCAACGTGCAGGGCGCCACGCGCGACGGCCGTGGCGTGTCGAGCATCTTCTTCGCATCCGGCGGCTTCGGCGCGCTCGCGGGGCAAGACGGCGCCCCGACGACGCCGTCGCCGTCGAACATGACGGGCAGTTCGATCGAGATCTGGGAGGACCTGACCGGCATGTTCATCGAGTCGAAGGCGCTGCTGCCCGACAGTGGTGGCCCTGGACAGTTTCGCGGCGGCCTCGGCCAGCGCATCGAGTTCGTGAACGACAGCGGGCACGAGATGTCGATCGCCTTCCTCGCCGGGCGTACGGAGTTTCCGCCCGCGGGTGTGCGCGGCGGGCGCGCCGGCGGGCTGCGCGAGGTGCGCGTCAACGGCGTCACGGCCGACCCCAAAGGGCGCTACCTCCTCGCCCCGGGCGATCGGCTCACGACGCTCGAGGCAGGCGGTGGCGGCTATGGCGATCCGGCGCGACGATCGGCGGAAGCGCTCGCACACGACATCGCGATGGGGTTTGTCACGCCGGAGCGGACGCGAGTCGACTATCCCGGGGTGCCATAGCGGCGTGCGGGCGCTCGGGTGCGCGTCGCCCAAAGCATTGAGTTCCGTCGTGCGCATCTGCACGCACCCCAGGACAATCAACCGCGCGAGTACACAGGATCGTCGGCGTGCTTCGACGCCACGGCGAGCGCATCGACGGTGGCCCACGCCGGCGCCCTCAATCCTTCAACTCGATCCCGCTCCTCGCGATCACGTCGCCCATCCGCTTACGCTCTGCCGCCATCGACGCATCGAGTGCGGCGGGCCCATCCCCGCCGGGAAGCGCCCCCGTCGCCCGCAGCTTCTCCTTCACGTCGGGCATTTGCATGACCTTCGCCACCTCGTCGGCGAGCCTCGCGACGACCGCAGGCGGCGTCCCCGCCGGCGCCACGAGCCCCCATGACTGCGTGATCTCGTAGCCAGGCACGCTCTCCCCGATGGTGGGCAGGTCCGGCAGGGCGGGGCTGCGCTGGGCGCCGGTGGTCGCGATGGGCCGCACCCGCCCCGCATTCAGGTGGGCACTGGCGGCAATCGGGGACGTGATGAGGTACTGCGCGTTGCCGGCGATCACGTCGAGGAGCGCGGGTGCCGCGCCCTTGTAGGGAACGTGCGTGACCTTGATGTCGGCGAGCAGGTTGAGCATCTCGCCGGCCAGGTGCGCGGGCGTGCCCACGCCCGCCGACGCATAGTTGAGCTGCCCCGGCTTCTCCTTCGCGAGCTTGATGAGCGAAGGAATGTCGTTGACGGGCAGCGTGGCGCCGACCACCAGCACGTTCGACGCCGTGGCAATGCGCGAGATCGACGTGAAGTCCTTGACCGGGTCGTAGGGCAGGTTCTTGCGCAGGTTGGGCAGCAGCGCGTAGATGGCGCTCGTGGTCATCAGCAGGGTGTACCCATCGGCCGGCGACTTGGCCACGAGTTCGGCGCCGAGCGCCCCGCTCGCGCCGGCGCGATTGTCCACCACCACGGCCTGGCCGAGCCCCGTCGAGAGCTTCTCGGCCACGAGACGCGCAAGTTGATCCGGCGAGCCACCCGCGGAATCGGCCACCACGAGCTTGATGGGTCGCGTCGGAAAGCCCTGCGCGCCCGCGCCAACGGTCGCCAGCAGCAGCGTGAAAGCAACGGCAATGCGGAACATGGTCTTCTCCTCCTCGACGTGGGCGCGACGGGGCCCAATGGTTGAACGAATCCGGTCAGTCGATCTCGGCGCGGGCGCCGGGCGCGGGTGAGAAGCCGAGATCGCCGCGGGCGAGCGCGGCGTCGCGGCCGCCGTAGCTTTCGAGGAGCGCTGCCTGCCGCACCTTCGCGCGCCGATCGACCTCGTCGGGATCGAGCATCGCCAGCAGGCGGGCGCGGCAGCGCGCGAGGCTTTCGGCGTACTCCGGGCGCGCGGCGACGTCGGTCAGTTCCTCCGGGTCGCGCGCCAGATCGAAGAGCTGCGGCGGATAGGCCACGTAGTGGACGTACTTGAGCGCTCCGAGGCGCAGCATAAACGCACCGGCCACCGACGTCGTGGCGTGGTACTCGCTCACGACGCCGCGATCGGGCATCGCCCCGCTGGCGAGCGCGGCGAGCGAGATGCCGGGACGATGCGCGTCCCTTGGACTCGCGGCCCCCACGGCGTCGAGCACGAACGGAAACACGTCCACGTGACTTGCCGGCGTGCTCCGCACGGCAACGGGAATGTCCTCGCCCGCCACGATCAGCGGAACGCCCGCGGACTCCTCGTAGAGGGTGGACTTGCCCCACAGGCCGCGTGCGCCGAGATTGTCCCCATGGTCGCTCGTGTACAGCACGCGCGTGCTCTGCGCGAGACCTGCGGCGTCGAGTGCGGCGAGGATGTTGCCGATGTGCTGGTCGGTCGTGCTGACGAGTCCGTAATAGCCGGCGAGCGCGCGCTTCACGTCGTCGCGGGTCCGGAAGTGCCGGCCGTAGTCGACGACGCGCGCGTAATCGTCGAGGTATGGATGCTGCGGGCGCTCGCCCTCGTCGTACTGCTTGGGCCACGGCAGATCGGCGGCATGGTAGCGGTAGTACCACTCCGGCGGCGCGGTGAGCGGAAAGTGCGGCGCCACGAACGAGACGAACAGGACCCACGGCTTCGCATGCTTCCGCGCTCCGGACTCGTGCAGCCAGATCTGCGCCCTCGCCGCGATGTCGCGATCGTAGACCGTGTACTGCGATTCGCCCGGTCCTGCGAGCCGCGCCATCTTGTCGCCGCCGCGACGGGTGGGGATGGCGGTCCGCACGAGGCCCTTGACGTCGCCGATCGCGTCGACCACATGCATCGGCACGATCTCCTGCGAGAAGCCATGGTCGTCGCCCGGCGCCCCCCGAAAGTGCAGCTTGCCGATCGACACCACCTCATGACCCTGCTCGCGCAACACATGGTGCCAGCTCGGAATCGCCCCGTCGTACGGATCGGCATTGTCCCAGTAGCCGATCTGGTGCACGTACTTGCCGGTCGCGAAGCCGGCCCTTGCAGGCACGCAGATGGGGCAGGTCGTGTAGGCCGCGGTGAAGCGTGTCCCGCGCGCCGCCAGGTGGTCGAGGTTCGGCGTCGCGATCACCGGATTGCCCGCGCAGCCCATGATCTTCGGGTTGTGCTCGTCGGACATCAGGATGAGGAGGTTCTTGGGCGTCACGGGTCGCCTGCCGGCTAGAAGAAGGTGGTAACGGCGTCGATCACCCGATAGTCATCGTCGACCACGGGCAGGAAGCGCCACTTGTCGAAGGTGGTGCACGGATGCGAGATCGTGCAGCCGATCATGTCGCCGACCGCGAGTGCCATGGGCGTCGTCATGAAGGCGTGCTGGTCGTTGAGCGCGGTGATGGCCACGCCCCCGGGCAACGGTCGCGGCGTGTGGTCGAACCCCGGGCGGAACGCGAGTTGCGGAAGCGGCAGCGCGAGATCGTGCGCGACGTCGCGCTTGCCCATGGACAGGATGGCGAGTCCCGGCTCGGGAAGCGATTGCACGTAGCTCCACACCTCGATCGCGTCGCGCAACCCGGCCCCTAGCGCGACGATCTCGGGCGAGCGCCTGCGCATCTGCCGCGCCGCCTTCGCGTAGCCTCCGGAATCGTGCGTGAGATAGCAGCCGGCGCGGAGCACGACACGGGCGGCACGTCCGCCGACCTGGCGCGGAAGCCCCGCCGCGAGGTCGAAGTACGCCGAACCGCCGGCGCTCAATACGATCTCGTCCCGGCCGAAGAGCGCCTCCCTCTGGCAGTGCCGTGCCACGTCGCTCATGAATGCCACGAAGATCGCGACGCGCCTCTCGGTGTCGAGGTCGTCCTTGCCATGGATGGCGCCTTCGTATCCTTCGACGCCGGCGAGCCGCACCCATGGGGCGGACGCGGCCACGTGACGGGCGAGCGCCATGGCGGATTCCAGCGTGCGACAGCCCGTGCGGGCGCCCATCGCTCCGCACTCGAGCAGCAGGTCCACGGGCCGCGCCAGCCCGCGCGCCTTCGCAGCGGAAGCCAGCATGTCGACTCCCGCCATCGAGTCGACGAGGCAGAAGAACTCGAATCGGGGGTCGCGTTCGATCTCGTCGAGCACGTAGGCGATCGCCTGCCTGCCGACGAGCTGGTTGGCGAGGAGCAGGCGCGAAATGCCATGCTCGCGGCACACCCGGAGCTGCTGGACCGTCGCCACCGTGATCGCCCAGGCGCCATCGGCGAGCTGTCGCGCGATGAGCTCGGGGCTCATCGAGGTCTTCGCATGCGGTGCGAGCGACGCGCCCGTCAACTCGAGGAATCTCTTCATCCACTCGGCGTTGTGATCGAGCGACGACGCCTTCAGCAACGCGAGCGGTAGCGGCAGATCCTCGCGGAGCATGTCGTAGCCCGCCGTCGCGATGGCGCGGCGCGTGGTGGCAGAGACGCCGGGCGGCAGCCCTTTCGTGCGTCCGTCGAGAACCGTCATGAGCCTGCCTCCGTCATCGTCACGAAGATCGGCGACGACCACGCGAACTCGCCGTCGGCCTGGCGCACGCGAACCCAGTACGCGTGCGTTCCCGGGAGCGGAGACGCGTCGCAGAACGCGACCTGCGTTCGGCACCGGGGCGGCTCCTGCGGCAGCCAGCGCAGCTCGAGGCGGCGCGCCGGACCGGTCAGCGCAATCTCCCGTCCGGTCCTTCCGATCTCGCACAACGGCACGCGCGCGGTGAGCGGTTCGGAAACGAAGGAGAGCACACCTTCGCGCGCCGACAGGTCGAGCACCACGCCGTCCCAGTCCCCCGCGGTGACCGAACGCCAGGCCACATGATCGCGGTCGTGCCCGGTGATCCCCTCGTCGGGCGTATCGAATGCATAACCCTCGACCCTGTCGATCACCGCGCCTTCGACTCGTAACAGGCCGTCCCAGCGCATCCTGGCGCGCTGCCAGTTGCCCGGCGCCGATGTGCCGTTCCACGCCACCCGCAGCCGCGCGGAAGGGGACGCAGCGAAGTGATCGACGTGATCGATGCAGGCATCGTCACGGAAGAAGTCGACGCGCTCGACGCCGGCGGTACCCTCGACATGCACGGTGAAACCACCCAGGCTGGAAGCTCCGCGCCCCACGACGACATCGTCGCCCATGACGGCATCGCCGTGACGAAAGTCGAGCAGGATGCGCGCGCCCGTCGTGGCGTAGCAGTGGCGGCGCTGGAGCGCGTCCCACAGGTGTTCGCGCGTGAGTTCCGACGCGAGGATCGCGGTCAGGCCGCCGCGCAGGTTGCGCACGCCCATGTGCCCGGGATGCGAGCTCCCGGGCCGGCCGTCGACGCCGTCGCTGCCGGCGATCACCCCCATGCGATAGCCGCGCGAGAGCGCTTCGTGCAGGAACCACTCCGACGTGGCGTGCGTCGAATGCACCTCGAGCAGGCGTTCGAGCACGGGCTCGTGCCACTGCAGGTTGGCGGTACGCCCGCCCACGTGGACGGCGACCAGTGGCCGCAAGGCGCGATAGTGCCGATGGAAGTCCTCCACGTGCGGGAGATCCGTCGCCACGTCCTGCCGGTCGCGCAGGAACTCGTGGCTGCAGCGGCGAAGCTCCCCGTCGTCACCGGGAAAATAGACGTTGTGGTCGCCGCCCAGCGCCGAGGCGGCCGACCACTCGAAACCGAGCAGCGTCACGAAGCGGCGCGGAAGGTGGTGCCGCGTGCTGCTGCGCGCAGTCTCGCTCCATTCGGCCGTGGACACGAGGAAGCAGTTGGCCTGGTGCGAGCAGGCGTCGAGCGCGGCGAAATCGCGCGCGTGAGCGTAGTAGGCATCGATGCTGCGCGCGCCGCAGCCGATCACCGATTGCGCGTGCAGGTCGGCCCAGTACACGGGCGTCGCCGCGGCATCGACGCCACACTCGATGGGATTGCTCGTGCAGGCGAGCCCGAGCGAAGGTGCCGCCACGTGCACGCGCGTCGTGCCGCGCGGGACTGCGCCGATCGCGATCGCCGACGCCGACCCGGCGAAGACCTCTCCCTGCCGCGCCGGAGCGTCCGCGCGACGGATCTCGACGGCCACCGCCGCCGGCAGCGTGGCGGGATTGCCCCACAGGTCCTCGATGCGGACCCGCAGCGTGACCTCCGCCCCCTCGCTCACGCGCGATGGCGCAGTCGCGACGATGCGTGCCGGTGACGATCCCACCACCTCGATGCGATGCTGCGCGATCTCGGTCCACGGCTCGCCGTCGCGCAACCTGGCGCGCACGCTGAAGGGCGACCCTTCCTCGAGGAAGGACTGGACGCGGAATCCGGCGCCGCCCGGGTCGCCGCCGAAGGCGACCGTCACGCCGTGCCCCGCGGGCAGCGCATCGTCGAGCTCGACGAAGAGGACGTGATCGAACGGATGCCAGGTATGCAGCCGCGCCGGCCACCACCGCAGCGCGGCATCCGCGCCCGGCACGACCTCGACGAAGTCCACCGCCTGCCGGTCGCGGGACTGCGGCCTGCCCCAATCGCTGGGCCACCGGTGCGCGATCGCGAGACGTGCCCCGGCGCCGATGGCGGCGCGGGCGGCGAAGCGAAAGCACCAGCGATCCACCGACCCCGCCACCATCCGCGCGGGGCCCTCGTACTCGACGCCGATCGCACGCGAGACCTCGCCCCCGTGCTGCAGCGTGAGCACCTCCGCGAGTTCGGAAGCCGGCACCCGCTTCACCCTAGCGAAGGTCGAGGCGGTAACGGTACGCATCCCCGCGCAGGAGGGCGCGGCGATACTCGACGACGCGATCGCGCATCGCATAGGTCAGGCGTTCGATCCTGAACAGGGGCGTGCGCAGGCGGATGCCGAGATGTCTCGCCGCGTGGTCGTCGGCGACCGTCGGATCGACGTACTCGACCGCGCGCACGAGGTCGATCGAGTACTCGTCGCGAAGCACGTCGATGAGGTGCAGGTTGGCGAGGTCCTGGGCGGCAAGCCGCGGACACAGGTCGGCCGGGATGAAGCTCGTCTGCAACGCCATCGGCCGCCGCTGCGTGAAGCGTACGCGCTCCAGACGCCAGATCGCGGCGCCGGCTCGCAACTCGAGCATCGTCGCCACGTCCTTGTCCGCACGCACGCGCTGGCACGCCAGCACGGTCGCGCCGGCATCCAGCGGTGGCCCGACGACGCGGAAGCGGCTGTACGCACCCGCCATGCCGCTCTCGAGCTTGGGCTCGCTCACGAAGGATCCGCGACCCCGCCTGCGCTCGATGTAGCCCTCCGCGACGAGATCCGCGATCGCCCTCCGGAGCGTGCCGCGACTTACGCCGTAGTGCCTGCACAGGACCTCCTCGGTGGGCAGTTCGTAGCGCGGCGGCCAGCGGCCGGAGCGCAGGTGCAGGAGCATGTCCTCCTTGATCTGGTGATGGAGGACCGTGCCCGGGCGCGGGGTGAAGCCCTCGCCATCGTCGGCCTGCAGGGATGCATCCTGCGCTTCGGACGCGAAGCTCGTCGCACTGAGCATGGCGTCCAATGTATAGACATTCAGACGAAGTGACAAGCGACGGGACGCCTGTTGCGCCGCCGGGACGCCCCGATCGGCGAGGCCGCTGCGGATTCAGCCCCGCAGCGGCGTGCTCATCGGGCGCCTCCCATACGCCCGCAGCGCCGCCACCAGCAGCCAGGCCGCGATCAGGAACGCCACCGACCAGCACGCCGCCGCCGCAAGGTACAACCCGGTCACTCCCGCAGTCGCCGTCGCGGCGCCCACGCGACAGGCCGTCGCCAGGCCGATCAGCACCGTGCCCCAGACCAGGCGCGAGTCGCGGGCCGGATCGAGTCGCGCTCGCGACAGCGTGGCGAATGCCATCACGTTGAACGTGAGCGTGCCGAGCGCGCCGACGGTCACGACGTGCACGGCGGCGGTCCGCATGCCGCCCGACTCGGCGGCCGCGAAGGCGAGAAGGCCGACCGCGAGCCAGGCGTAGCCGGCGGCGAGGCACAGCAGGTCGGGCCGCCCCTTGCACGACCACAACCGCCAGCGCAGCAGCCTGACGACGGTGAGCACCGCGGCGATGAGACAGGCCACGCGCAGTACGGATCCCTGCGGCGCTGCGGCCGCCGCCACGACGGCGATCGCCATCGTCACGATGAGCGCGGCCTCGATGCGGGGCTGCACGCGCGCTTCGAGCGTGGTGCCCTGGCGATAGAGCTGGCCGGCTGCGATCGGCGCGATGATGCGTCCACCCATGAACAGCATCAGCGTGGCGAAGAGCAGGACCACCACCGTCACGATGGTGTGCGCGGCCGCGACCCCGGCCACGATGACAGCGAGGTCGAAGGCGATCACCGTGATGCACAAGGCGGTGAGCATCGCCGGCAGCGCCTGGTTCCGGAGCTTCTTCGCCGCGCGGAACAGCCGCGGCGCGACATGGAAGCCGAGCGCGGCGATGAAGACGATGTCGAAGAACTGCGCGACCAAGGCGGGAAGTGCGAGAAACGCCACGCGCGCCACGATCCACGCAGCGAACAGGAGCTGCAGGCGTCGTATCGGCAACACGCCCAGCTGGTTGCCCGCGACCACTGCCAGCGCGAAGCCCGCGAGCATCTCGTGCGCGTGCCCGAACGGCGTCGCGAGGGATGCCGGCGCGGGGACGGCACCGAGGAGCGCCAGCACCGACCACGGGAGCACCACCGCCGCCTGCAGGGCAGCCGCCGGATAGAACCAGGCGCCCGCAGCGACACGCGCCGGCTTCGGCGAGTCGGCGCCGCGATCGGCCGTCATGTGCGTGCCGGCACGCCCGGCGCCAGCCGGCGGATCAGGCCCGGTTGAGCAGGATGGTGATGAGCAACAGCGCGTCGCTCGTGGCCGTCAGCGAGTGCGGCTCGTGGTCCTGAAGATAGAGCATCGTTCCCGGCGTCATCGTCTGCGTCCTGCCTAGCGCCGTGAAATCGACCGTGCCTCCGAGGCAATGCACCACCATCACCCCGGCAGCGCTGTGAGTATCGACGACCTTGCCGGCCGGCAGCGCATAGCGAAAGATCTCGAGATGCCCGGTCCGCACCAGCGTCCGGGAACCGGCGGAACCGGATGCCTCGTCGCGCGCCTGCACTTCGATGATCGTGCCCGGAGCGGCATGTTGGAGCGCCATGATGGCACCTCGTCACGGGTGGGAGAGCGGCCTGTGGCGGCCTCGCCGGCCGGCCGGGGGGTCAGTCGCCGGTGCCGGCGTGGCCAGCGGCGTGATTCATCGCTTCGATCGCGAGCAGCGAATGCGCGTAGGCGCCGCCGGCGCGCATCTCGGCGGCGACCCAGATCGCCTCCATGACCTCGGATTCCGTCGCGCCGGCCTTCATCGCCTCCTCGGTGTGCCCGCGGATGCAATACGGACACTGCGTCACGTGGGCGACCGCCACCGCGATGAGCTGCTTCGTCTTCGACGGCAGCGCTCCATCGGCGAAGACGCGCTGGCCGAACGTCCGGAATGCGCCGTAGATCTCCGGGGCGAGCTCCCGCCGCTTCTGCACGAGCTCCTTCGAAATTTCGGGAAAGATCGGCTGATCCACTGCAAGCCCTCCTTTCGGCATGACTCGGGCAAGCGCTCGCCGCACGCCGCGTCTCGACCGCCGACGCGGTCCGGGCAACGCGGAGGGAACGACGAGCCGCTCGACCTTCGCACGATGCGTCGAACATATCACGTCGTGATACGCTGTGCCAGTGGATGCAATCAAGGCTGATGCAATCAAGGCTCGCGAGGCGCGCAAGCCCCGGCGCATGACGCAGGCCGACTACGCGCGGCTGGCGCAGTTTCGCTACGAACTGCGCCGCTTCCTCCGCTTCAGCGAGGAGACCACGCGCCGGCACGGCGTCACCGCCCTGCAATACCAGCTCCTGCTCCAGATCAGGGGACTGCCGTCAGGACAGCGCGCCACGATCGGCACGCTGGCCGAGCGCCTGCAGGCGAAGCATCACGGCGTGGTGTCGCTCGTCTCGCGCTGCGAGGCGGCGGGTCTCGTCAGCCGCCGCGCAAGCCGCGACGACAGGCGTCGCGTGGAGGTGCAGCTGACGCGAGCCGGCGCGGCATGCCTCGCGAAGCTCGCTGCGCTGCACCGCGCGGAGCTGGCGTCGTTGCCGGCGGGGCCCCGGCGCCCCGGCAGCCTCACTCGAACTTGATTCCCGCCGTCTTCACGATCTGCGCCACCTTCTCGGCTTCCGTGCGCAGCAGATCGCCGAACTGCTGCGGCGTGTCGCTCTGCGCGGCAAGGCCCAGATCACGCAGCTTGTCCTTGACCTCGGGCATGACCGCGATCGCGTTGAGCTCCGTATTGAGACGCTTGATCACGTCCGCCGGCGTACCCTGCGGCGCGAGCATGCCCCACCAGTTGGTGAAGCTGAAGCCCTTCACCGTCTCGCCGATGCTGGGCACGTCGGGGAGCGCAGGCAGGCGGGGGCCGGTCACCGCGAGGGCCTTGAGCTTGCCCGCCTTGACCTGGGCCATCGCGGCGCCGTCGGCCACGACGTCCACCTGCTCGCCGAGCAGCGCGGTGACGGCGGCCGCGCCTCCCTTGAAGGGCACGTGCAGGATGTCGACGCCGGTCATCGACTTCAGGTACTCCATCGCGAGGTGGTTCGGCGAGCCCAGGCCGCTCGTGGCGTAGGTCAGCTTGCCGGGCTGCGCTTTTGCGCGGGCGAGGAAGTCGCCGATGCTCTTGTCGGGCGACTTGGGGTTGGCCGAGATCACGATCGACACGGTGGCCATGAGCCCGATCGGCGCCAGATCCTTGTACGTGTAGCCCACGTTTCCCTGGGCCAGCGGCCCGATGATCATCGAGCCGATATCGCCCACGACGACCGTGTAGCCGTCGGGCGCCGCCCTGCTCGCGAGGCCGACGCCGAGCGTGCCGGCCGCGCCGCCGCGATTGTCGATCACCACCGGCTGGCCCAGGCGCTCGGCGAGCTTCTGCGCATACAGGCGCGAGACGATGTCGGTGTTGCCGCCTGCCGGATACGGCACGATGAAGCGGATGGGCTTGTCGGGGAACGCCTGCGCCGACGCGGCAAGCGGCGCGGCGGCGAGCGCCGCGCCCATCATCACGGTGGCCAGAAGCTTGTGCATGGATCCTCCTCGCTATTGGTCGGTGAGCGCATTGCGAAGCTGCGCCTCGTGGTCGGGTTCACGGGTGGGATCGTCGACCTCGACGACCACCTGATCGATGCGGCCGGTGAAGCGGAACGGCGCCACGTAGTCCGGCGTGACAGGCAAGCCGCTGTCGTAGCCGCAGCAAAGCCCCTCCCCCGACGTCTCGATGACGTGCGGCACGGTGCGCGGAATCTCGCCCTCGCCCACCTTGCGGCCGTCGATGAAGAGCGCCCCGGTGCCGCGATGCGGACCCGTGCGCGTGAAGCGAAACGCCAGCGTGTGCCGGCCCGGGGGCACCGTCTCGGCCGACCCGACGCGGTGCTCCGCGAGTCCCATGCAGTTGTGCACGTAGGCGAGATGGCCGTCCTTCACGTACAGCGAATAGCCGGAGAACCAGCTGCCGTGCGCGAGCAGCACGCCTTCGGCGCCGTCCGCGGGAATCTCGACCTCCGCCGTGATGGTGTGCGAGCGATCCTTGACGTTGACCGCCGTGTACTCGAACTGCGGCGCACCGCCCGGGTAGAAGACGCGCCGGTTGCCGGCGGGGATCGTGCCCGGCTTGCGCTCGCCCATGCGCAGCTGCATGCGCGAGTCGAGGGGCAGCACGTTGTACTTGCCCGCCTCCACCCACCACTGCTCGACGAGCTCGGCGAGCTTCTCAGGATGCTTGCCCGCGAGGTCCTCGCTCTCGGAGAAATCCTCGGCGACGTGGTAGAGCTCCCACTTCTGCGCCGCGAGCATCTCCTCGGTGAGCGGCTCACCCTGCGGCTGCTCCACGACGGCCTTCCAGCCGTCGGCCCAGAGCGCGCGCGAGGCGATCATCTCGTAGTACTGCACGCGCTTCCTCGTGGGCGCCTGCGCGTCGTCGAACGTGTGCGCGAAGCTCACGCCCTCGATGGGCCGCTGGGCCACGCCGTTGAGCGTCGCCGGCGCCTCGAGGCCGAGCGCGTCGAGGATCGTGGGCACGAAGTCGACGACGTGCGTGTACTGGCTGCGGATCTCGCCGCGGGCGGCGATGCCCCTGGGCCACGACACGATCAGCGGATCGCTCATGCCGCCCTGATGCAGGTAGCGCTTCCAGCGCCGCAGCGGCGTGTTGCCTGCCCACGCCCAGCCCCACGAATAGTTGGGAAACGAGCGCACGCCGCCCCACTCGTGAAGGTGCGCGAGGTTGTCCTCGACCGTGGGCTCCACCCGATTGACGAACTGGTTCTCGTTGAACGATCCGTGCTCGCCGCCCTCGGCGGAAGCGCCGTTGTCGGAGGCGAGGAGGATCAGCGTGTTGTCGAGCTCGCCGAGCCGCTCCAGGAAATCGAGCACGCGGCCGACGTGGTGGTCGGTCTGCTCCATGAAGCCCGCGAAGACCTCCATCTGCCGCGCGTACAGGCGGCGCGCGTCGTCGGAGAGCGAATCCCAGGCCGCGACCCACGGCGGGCGAGCGGAGAGCCTCGTGCCCGCCGGCACGATGCCCATCGCGAGCTGCCGCGCGAACACCTCCTCGCGCCAGCGGTCCCAGCCCTGGTCGAACTGGCCGCGGTAGCGGTCGCTCCACTCGGGCTCGACGTGATGCGGCGCGTGCCCCGCGCCCAGGCAGTAGTACATGAAGAAGGGCTTGGCGGGCGCCACCGTGCGCAGGTCGGTGAGGTACTCGATCGCGTGATCGGCGAGGTCGGCATTGAGGTGGTAGCCCTCCTCCGGCCGCCGGGGCGGGTCGACGTAGTGGCTGTCGTGCACGAGGGTCGGCACCCACTGGTTGGTCTTGCCGCCGAGGAAACCGTAGAAGCGCTCGAAGCCGCGCGACAGCGGCCAGCGCGCCTTCGACGCCCCCGACGCGTACTCGCTCGCGAGCGTCAGGTGCCACTTGCCGATCCCGAGCGTGGCGTAGCCCTGGCCCAGCAGCATCTCGGACAGGAAGCCGTTCTCGCGCGGCACCATGCCGTTGTAGCCCGGAAAGCCGGTGGCCATCTCCTGGATGATGCCGACACCGTTGCTGTGATGGTTGCGCCCGGTGAGCAGGCACGCGCGCGTCGGCGAGCAGATCGCCGTGGTGTGGAAGTCGCGGTAGCGCAGGCCGTTGGCGGCGAGCCGGTCGAACGTGGGCGTGCGGATGTCGGAGCCGTAACAGCCGAGCTGCGCGAAGCCCACGTCGTCGAGCAGGAACACGAGCACGTTGGGTGCCCCTTCGCGCGCGCGAGGCGGCCGGGGCCAGGCGGGTTCCGAGGTGGATGCCGTGCGGCCGATGCGGCCCGTGAAGGGCGTGCCCTCACGATAGAACTCGAGCTCCTTCAACGCGGCCTCCCGTGATACGCCGCGACGAGGGGCCCGCGAAGGCGGCGCAAAGTGGTCTGTTTATCAGTCCAGTCTACCGGCGGGGTTGCCCACCGTCAACCAGCGCGCACCCGCACCAGCGCGCAGCAGCGCGTGCCAGGGCCGGTCAGGCCGCAGGCGTGTGCCCGTACGGCGCCCCCGGCCCGGCGTGCGCCTCGCTCGCGTCGACCGCGGCATGCTCCGACGGTTCCGTCCGGCCCGGCCGCCACAGGATCGCGGCACCAAGGCACGCCGACACGATCGACGCCGCGAACACCGCGATCTTCGCGGCGGAGAAGTCTTCCTGGCCGGGCATGGCCTGGCCCGCTATGAAGAGCGACATCGTGAAGCCGATGCCGGCGAGCGCGCCGGCGCCCAGGAGCTGCCGCCACGAGTAGCCTGCGGGCTTCGTCGCGATGCCTGCCCACACCGCAAGTGCCGGCGCGATCACGAAGCCCGCCGGCTTGCCTATCACGAGACCCAGGGCGATCGCTGTGAGCAGCGTGCCGTGGCCGGCGATCACGCCGGACGCGAGCTCCACGCCGGCATTGCACAGCGCGAAGACGGGCAGCACCACGAAGCTCGACCAGGGCTCGATCGCACGCAGCGTGCGGTCGGCGGGCGACTCCAGGCGATCGTGGATGGCATCCAGCGCGCGCAATGCCGGTACCGACGGGCCGTGCCTGAGCACCTCCTGCCCGCGCACGGTCTCGGACGACAGCACGGCATTCGCCTGCGCCATCAACGCCTTGAGGTTCGGCGGTGGACGGGTGGGAACGAAGAGCGCGAGGAGGACGCCTGCGAGCGTGGCGTGCAGTCCTCCCGCGTGCACGCAGATCCACAGCGCGACACCGAGCAGCCCGTACGGCATCGCACGGTACACGCCCCAGCGATTGAGCAACGCGAGCAGGCCCACGATCGCGAGCGCCGCCGCGAGATAGCCCCAGTGCAGCGCGCCCGAGTAGAACAGCGCCACCACGACGATCGAGCCGATATCGTCGACGATCGACGCCGCGGTGAGAAACACGCGCAGCTCGACGGGCACGCGCCGTCCCATCATCACGATGAGCGCCACCGCGAACGCGGTATCGGTCGCCATCGGGATGCCCCAGCCGTGGCTCCACGGCCCGGGCGGCATCGCGAACGCGTACAACCCGGCGGGCACCGCCATGCCGCCGATCGCCGCCGCGATGGGAAACGCGGCCGAGCGCGGGCTGGCGAGGCGTCCTACGGTGAACTCGCGCTTGATCTCGAGGCCGACGAGCAGGAAGAAGATCGTGAGGAGTCCGTCGTTCACCCAATGCGTGAGCGACATGCGGAACGCGCCGTCGCCGAGCTCGATGCCGAGCGGCAGCTCCCAGAACGCGGCGAACGCCGGACCGATGGGCGAGTTCACGAGCGCGACCGCCACGAGCGACATGAAGAGGAGGAGCGCGCCCGTCGACGGCGCCCAGCTCGCGAAGTCGACCGCTGCCGTGTGCACCCGGTGCCCGAGCGAGCCCAGCATCGCTTCCGAGAGCGACACCACATCCCATGGGCCGTCGTAGCGGCGGCCATTGATGAAGAAGGTGGGCGTCACGCGGACGCCGCTCGCGCGCGAGCTCGCGACATCGAGGTCGACGCGCGTTCGCCCCTTGCGCGTGCCGTCCTCGCCCGTCACGCCGAGGGTGCGCGCCACGGCCGCGAGGTCGTCCTCGGTGAGCGTGGCCGAACGCGTCATGAGTCCGACGTGGGCGTCCCAGAACGCTCCCTCGTCGGGTGCGGACTCGACGATGTCGGCCGCGCGGCGCGCGATGTCGCTGCCGGTGATGGGGCGCTGGCGGAAGACGTAGCGCAGCCGATCGCCGAAGCGGTCACGCAGGCGCGCGACCTCCTCGTTGGCAGCGCGGCAATAGGGACAGGCGTAGCTACCGTACTCCACGAGCGTGATGTCGCCTGCGCGCGACCCCAGCACGTGATCGTAGGAAACATCGACCGCGCGGTCGAGGTGATTGGCGTCCGCTGCGCCACTCACGGCAGCGTCCTCGCGATCACGGCGCGAGCGTACCGCCGCGCACGTCGTTCCGCACGAAGAGCTCGCGCACGAGCCCGGAAGACTTGACGTCGTCGATGAAGGCCGCGAGCCAGGCGGCACCGGCCTCGCGCACGCGGGCCGTGGCCATGGCTTGGCGGATGGTCATGAAAGCGCCGGGGACGAGCCGTGTTCCAGGCTGCGCACGCACGATGCCCTCGATCGACGGCTTCACGCCCGCCACCGCATCGGCCTCGCCCTCGCGCAGCAGCGCGGGCACCTCCGCCGCCACCGCGACACGCACGAGCGATGCGTGCGCAAGCTCGCGGGTGAGATAGAGATCGTACGCGCTGCCCTGCACGACGCCGATGCGCGTTCCGGGGCGGTCGAGGTCGCCGGTTTGCCGCGCCGGCGAACGCTCCGGCACGGCGTACACGCCTTCGATCAGGACGTACGGTGCCGTGAAGGCGAGCTTCGCCGCGCGAACCGGCTCGATGGCCATGAAGCACACGTCCCATTCGTCGCGGTCGAAGCCCGCGAACACCGGACCGGCCTGCTCGTAGGTGATGAACTCGAGGGACACGCCGAGACGCCGTGCGAGCTCGCGCGCGAGGTCCGCCGTGATGCCGCCCGGCACGTCACCGGGATCGCGGCGCGCGAGGACCGGATTGCCGTAGTTGATGGCGGCGCGCAGCGCACCGGATGGCGCGAGCTCGCGCGCCGCGATCTCAGCATCGGACATGCCGGGCCCCTTCGCAAAGGAAGCGATTGTATGACGCGGCAACGGTGCAGGAGCCGTCCGATATGATGACCACGGCTGCCACCCCGATGCGACCGCCGTGAATCGGGCGCGGCTGATCGGCGCCGCCGCGGTGGTGGCACCCTAGCAGCCTGTCGGACTTTCGATGCGCGTAGCGTCATCTTGTCGCGGGGGTG
>CAYTOT010000009.1:0-134361 GCA_964439475.1 uncultured Alcaligenaceae bacterium | reverse complement strand
AGGGCTACAAGGCGATGGACGAACGGCGCGCCATCAAGACCATGCTGCGCGTGGATGGATGAGCACCTCGCGACCTCGACAGACGGAAGGAGTGCCGAAATGAGAGACGTGACAGTCGTCATCGGTGCGGGCGGTATCGGCCAGGCGATCGCCCGCCGCATCAGCAGCGGCCGCCATGTCCTGCTGGCCGATCACCGTCAGGAATCCGCCGATGCGGCGGCAAGGCTGTTCGAACAGGCCGGCTTCGAGACCACCGCCATGCGAGCCGATGTCTCCGACCGCGCCACGATCCAGGCCGTGATCGGCAAGGCCCGCGAACTCGGGCCGATCAAGGCGCTGGTGCAGGCAGCGGGCGTGTCGCCCTCGCAGGCGCCGATCGAGGCGATCCTCGAGGTCGATCTGTACGGCACCGCGATGCTGCTCGAAGAGTTCGGCAAGGTGATGGCGGAAGGCGGCTCGGGCGTGGTGATCTCGTCGCAGTCCGGTTACCGCATGCCCGCGCTGACCGCCGAACAGGATGCGCTGCTCGCCACGGCGCCTGCGGAAGAGTTGCTGGCGCTCGATTTCGTGAAGAACGTCGAGAGCACGCTGCACGCCTATCAGATGTCCAAGCGCTGCAACTCGCTGCGCGTGCGGGGCGAGGCGATCCACTGGGCCAAGCGCGGCGCACGGATCAACGCGATCAGTCCCGGCATCATCGTGACGCCGCTGGCGCACGACGAACTGCACGGCGAGCGCGCCGAGTTCTACCAGGCGATGCTGAAGAAGATGCCCGCCGGTCGCGCCGGCACCCCCGACGAGGTGGCGGCGCTGGCGGCGCTGATCATGGGGCCGGAGGGCGGCTTCATCACCGGCAGCGATTTCCTGATCGATGGCGGGGCGACGGCGAACTTCTACTACGGGCCCGATGCGGGGCATTCATGACGGCCGTCGGCATCGAGGGCGAGCGCGACGCGCCGTCACAACTGGCGATGGTCGGCCGCGAAGCTGCGCCGGCAAGCCGCTGAACAAGCAAAGGCGAACACCATGAGCGCGTCCACCATCCCGCACTTCACCCTCAACAATGGCGTGCAGATCCCGGTCATCGGGCTCGGCGTCTTCCAGACGCCGCCCGCCGAGACGACCGCGGCCGTGCTCGCGGCGCTCGCGACCGGCTATCGCCACATCGACACCGCCGCGGCCTACGGCAACGAGCGCGAGGTCGGCTCCGCCCTGCGCGGCAGCGGCATCCCGCGCGCCGAGGTCTTCATCGAGACCAAGCTGTGGGTCACCGACTACGGCTACGACCCCGCCCTGCACGCCTTCGACAAGGCGGCCGCCAAGCTCGGCGTCGACGTCATCGACCTGCTGATCCTGCACCAGCCGCGGGTCGAGGACTTCGAGCTCACGATCGCGGCCTACAAGGCGCTCCAGAAGCTGCTTGCCGACGGCCGTGTGCGCGCCATCGGCGTCAGCAACTTCACGCCCGCGATCCTGGCGCGCTTCCTGCCCCGGGTCGAGGTCGTGCCGGCCGTGAACCAGATCGAGCTCCACCCCTACTTCACCCAGCGCGCCAGCGTGGCGGCTCACACCGCGGCCGGCATCCTCACCCAGGCCTGGTCGCCGATCGGCGGCATCACCCACTACCAGGGCGCGCAGGCCACCAGCACGTTCACCGACGCGACCCTCGTCGACATCGGTCAGCGCCACGGCAAGACACCGGCCCAGGTCATGCTGCGCTGGCACATCCAGGAAGGCCGCCAGGTCATTCCCAAGTCGACGCGCGCAGCGCGCATCGCCGAGAACTTAGACATCTTCGACTTCGCGCTGAGCGACGCGGAGATCGCCGCCATCGATGCGCTCGACACCGGCAAGCGCAGTGGCCCCGACCCCGATCAGCCCCAGCCCGGATTCCTGAAGCTCTCGATCCCCGAGGCGTGAGGCCCCCGGGTTCGCGGCCCTCCTTGCGCTCGGGATCAATCCGGTGGTGGCAATCGTCGCAACGAGTGTGTAACCTTCCGCACAAGGAGTCACACATGGCCACGAACCTCGCAATCGATCCGGAGTTGCTCGAGCGAGCAGTGCAGGTCAGCGGCGAGCGCACGAAGAAGGCGGCTGTCACCAAGGCTCTGCAGGAATTCATCGCCCGGCGCGAGCAGCGCCGTGTCGCCGAACTTTTCGGCAAGCTCGAGTGGGACATCTCGTTCGACTACAAGGCCGAGCGTTCGCGCCGAGCATGACGCTCCTCGTCGACACCAGCGTCTGGTCTCTCGCGCTGCGGCGGGACGCCGAGGCCACCGAACGCGAGGTCAAGACGCTCGAGAATGCTTTACTGGGAGACGATGTCGTCGTCACCACCGGACTGGTTCTCCAGGAGTTGCTGCAAGGCTTCTCTGGCCCGAAGGCACAGGCCCAGATCCTCGAACGCTTCACCGCCCTGCCCTTGATCCAGCCGGACCGGGAAGATCACGTTGGTGCCGCAGGCATTCGCAATGCTTGTCGGCGCTCTGGCGTGCAGATCGGCACGATCGATGCCTTGCTCGCACAACTCTGTGTCCGCCACGAGCTGACGCTGTTGTCGACGGACAAGGACTTCGTGCTTGCGGCGAAGCACTGCCCGCTTCACGTCTGGCCACGCAAGGCTCGGGCGCGCAGACCCTGAGATCGGCTCGGCGCCGCTGGTTGCGCAAAGGCGCAGGAGTTGGGGCCGGTCAAGGCGCTGATCCAGGCGGCCGGCATCTCGCCAAGCCAGGCGCCCATCGATGCATCCTCGAGGTGGGCCTGTACGGTACCGCGGTCCTGCTCGACGAATTCGGCCGCGTCATGGCCAAGGGTGGTGCGGGCGTGGTGATCTCTTCGCAGTCCGGCTGGCGCATGCCGGCGCTCAGCGCCGAGCAGGATGCGCTGCTGGCAACGGCGCCGCCGGCCGACGAGTTGCTCGCGCTGGACTTCGTTCGTCCGACCTCGATTGCGGCGAATCACCCGTTCCGTGCACGTGCCCAGTAGGCGGCAACATGCTGCATCCAGATGCCAACGCGCGCGCGAACGTATCGGCCTCTGGAACCGCGCCGATCTGCCGGGCCAGGTCGAGCATGTTCAGGACCACGTGTGGCGAGCCAGTAAGCCGTTGTCGATGCGCGAGAACTCGGCAGTCTCCCATCATGTCTCGGTGAAACCGCACCACGGCATCGCGGCCGTGCAGCGTATCGGACGCCGCGGGATCCTCCCAGACGACGCCGTCGCAGCACAGCGCCGCGATGGCCGGTGCGTCATGCGCGTTCACCGCAGCATGCAGGCGCTGCAGGAACTCACGCGCGAAGGACGCGTCGATCATGTTCATCGCAGGGCTGATCGTTCGATCAGATCGTGCTGGGCCAGCGGACGCCGCAGGTAGCGCGCCAGGTCGTTCGCGCTGGCGATCAGGCTGCCGGTGGGTACGAAACCCGGCAGCAGCCTTGTCTGCTGCGCCACCGGAACGCCGGACCACATGCGGTGCACGGCGGTCATGCCGTCGCGCGCGGCTGGCAGGCATCGTTCCACGGGGCCGAGCTGCGCCTCAGATCAGCACCGCCTTGACGGGCCGGCGCAACGAAGGCGGCAGCGTCGGTCCGCGACCGAAGCGCAGCACCAGGTCTGGGCGGCGCCCGGGCAGGCCGAGGGCATTGGCGAACGACGACCGCAGCGACGCCACCTCCACGGGCTGGTTGAGATGCGCATGGCGAATGCCCAGCGCCGCCGCTTGCAACGCGAAACGCTCGTAGGCGCGGCCGACCTCGATCCAGTTCGCCTTGTCGGCGGCGGCCCCGACGAACACCGCGATGCCCGCGGAGCTGCGCACCTGGCGCGTGACCTTGTCGTTCTCGGCCTTGGGAGTGAGCAGGAAGCCCAGGACCATCCGGCCCAGCCATGCCGGCACCGATGGATTGCCCGAGGAGGCCGCGGACAGCCCATCGCCCAGGCGTACCGCATCGCGGGTATTGAACCGGATCCACGACTTCAATTCGCCGATGAAGGCGGGATCCTTCAACTGCACGGCGTTGCCCTGAACGACGAATTCGAGCACCTTCTCAATCGCGGCCCTGTCGGTCAGCAGCAAGAGCTGCACGCTGGTGCCGCCGGTGCCGCTGCTCGCCCTTTCGAGCAGGCGCAGTTCCTCGCCGGTGAGCGGCTTGCCGTCGTACTCGGCGCGCGTGCATTGGCGCTGGGGGATCGCGTCGAACAACGCCGATCGCGCAGCGGCCGTCGGTGTCAACGCGATGCGCAGCGCGTCACGCGCAGAGTCGAAAGTCGCCTCTGCATTGAAGCCATGCACCAGCGCCGCCTGCACGAGATTCTCCGCGGCGCAGCCGAGCGAGACGAACACGTGATGGTCATCGGGGTCGACGACCGGGCACCGGCGCGAGTAGTCCGGCACGATGACGATGGCTTGGTCCTCGAACCCGAACTTCCAGCACTGCGTGTTGTGGCTCGACGGTGCCAGCGTTGCATAACGCACCAGCTCGCTGCGCAGCGCGGTGCCCTCGAGGCCCTGCAAAGCGCCAAGGCGCCATGTGCGCGCGGCGGCGGCCCCGTAGCCTTCTGCGCCCAATCTCGCTCCCTGCACCCGGATGAATGTCACGGTACTCGTGGATGAACGCTTCGACCTTGCGATAGCTCAACGTGCAGGATGTCGTGCTTGCGTACACAGGCAAGTTGCGAAGCTGGAGTCGTACCCCGTGTTCGGCTCACGCCCCGATCGAATACCCCTCCCGCGACACCGGCAGCGTGCGGATGCGCTGGCCCGTAGCGGCGAACACCGCGTTGCACACGGCCGGCGCCAGCGGCGGAAAGGCCGGCTCGCCAACGCCGGTGGGCGGGTAGTCGGTGGGCAGGAAGTGCACGTCCACCGGCGGGGTGATGCCGATGCGCGCCATCGGATAGCGGTCGAAGTTCTTCTGCTCGATCTGTCCGCCTTCCATCGTCACCTCGAGCATCATCGTGCTCAAAGCATCGACGATGCAGCCCTGGCACTGGTTTTCGGCCGACGACAGGTCGACGATCGGCCCGATGTCGCCGACCACCCAGACCTGGTGGACTTGGATGCGCCTGGTGCCATCCACGCTCACCTCCACCGCCTCGGCGAAATGCCCGCCGTGGCTGTAGTGGAACGCAATGCCAAGGCCGCGGCCCGGCGCCAGCGCGCGCTTGCCCCAGCCCGAGCGCTCGGCCACCGCGCGCACGACCGCGCTGGCGCGCGCCGGCACCAGCGACGGCCGTGATGAGGCCGGCGTCACCGGCACGTCGGGCCGGCTGTTGATCACCTCGAGCAGGAACTCGACGTGGTCGCGCCCGGCCGCGGCCGACATCTCGTGCAGGAACGACTGCACCACCCAGCCTGCCGTGTTGGCGCCGGGCGCGCGGAACGATCCGGTGGGCATCTTCAGCGGCAGCAGCGTCTGCGATGCGCGGTAGCGCGCCAGGTGCAGCGCCGGGAACTCGTTGGGCTGCCAGTTGGCCGCGGTGACGGCGGCGCCGCCTTCGCTGTTGAAGTGCACCAGGTGCGAGTTCCACGCCGCCAGCCGGCCCTGGCTGTCGAGCGTGCCCTGGAACGCCATGAAGCCGCCCGGACGCATGAAGTCGTGCTCCATGTCGTCTTCGCGCGTCCACATCAGCTTGACGGGGATGCCGCCGGCCTGGCGCGAGATCAGCGCTGCCTCGACCATGTAGTCGTTGACGAGACGCCGGCCGAAGCCGCCGCCGACGCGCTGCTGGTGCACCGTCACCTTCTCCAGCGGCAGCTGCAGCAGCCTGGCGACGAGTGCGCGGCCGGCGGTGGGCGTCTGCGTCGGCGCCCACAGCGTCAGGCTGTTGCCGGCCGCATCACGCCGGTACCAGGCGGTGCAGTTCATCGGCTCGAGCTGGGCGTGGGCGACGAAGCCGTAGGTGTACCGGGCCTGCACGCGCCGACGCCCCGCCTGGTCCGCCAGTGCCTCGTCCACACCGCTGCCGGCCTGGATGGTCTGTTCGCCCACCGCCTTGCCCATCAGCACCTGCGCCTGCTCGGTGTAGCGCGTCCAGCTGTCCTTGGACGCCGGCGCCTCGTCCCACACGACGACCAGCTTGCGCCGCGCGGCCAGCGCTGACCAGGTGTTCTTCGCGATGATCACCACGCCGGCCAGCATCTCGGTGGGCCGGCCGGTGCCTTCGGCGATGAAGGCCTGCTCGACGCCCGGCAGGCGCCGGATCTCGTCGAGGTTGGCCGACTTGACCTTGCCGTACACCATCGGGCACTTCTGGAACACGGCCACCCGCATGTCCGGCAGCTGCACGTCGATGCCGTACATCGGCTGGCCGGTGACGATGGCGCGGCCATCGACATTGCGGTGGCGCCGGCCGAGCAGGCGCCAGTCCTTGCGCTCCTTCAGCTCGAGCTGTTCCACCTGCGGCACCGGCAAGACCGCGGCTTCGGTCGCCAGTTCGCCATAGCGCAGGCTGCGGCCGCTCGATGCGTGGTGAACGGTGCTTTCGGAGGTCGTGAGTTCGGACACCGGCACGTTCCAGCGCTGTGCGGCGGCCGCCAGCAGCATCGCCCGCGCGCCGGCGCCGGCCTGGCGCAGCGTCATCCAGGCTTGCGGGACCGACAGCGAGCCGCCGGAGAACTGCGTGCCGTAGACCATGTCGATCGGCGACTGCTCCACCACCACGTCGGCCCAGCGCGCGTCGAGCTCCTCGGCGAGGATCAGTCCGAACGCGGTCTTGATGTTCTGGCCGATCTCCGGGTTCTTCGAGTACAGCGTGATGCGCCCGTCCGGCGCGATGCGCACGTAGGCCCCCGGGCTGAACGGCTGCGCTGCGCGTGGCGGCGTCTGGGCTCTGGCGCCGGCAGGTGCGCCAGCGCCGACGGCGAACAGCAGCCCGCCGCCGATGCCGGCGGCGAAGATCATGAAGCGGCGGCGCGACAATCCCGTCGCGGCCAGCGCTTGCGAGTTGCGCGGGACGGCCCGCTCGATGCCTTCGACCAGTTCGCGAAGGTCTGCCAGTTCCGGCATGGCGGTGCCTGGTGCTTCGTGACGGACGGCGCTCATGACGCGCTCCCGGCGGAGGCGCCGATCCGGCCCGCGGCGGACCGTATCGCGGCACGGATGCGCGTGTAGGTGCCGCAGCGGCAGAGGTGGCGCGACATGAATTCGTCGATCTCGCGGTCGCTCGGCCGCGGCGTCTGGGCCAGCAGCGCGGTGGCGCTCATGATCTGACCGGCCTGGCAGTACCCGCACTGCGCCACGTCGTGTTCGATCCACGCGCTCTGCACCGCCGTCAGCACCTCGCCGCGCGCGAGGCCCTCGATGGTGCGGATAGCCTGGCCCTGCGCCGCGCCAGCCGGTATCTGGCACGACGGCACCGGCGCGCCGTTCAGGTGGACGGTGCAGGCACTGCACTGGCCGATACCGCAGCCGTACTTGGTGCCGACCAGTTTCAGGTCATCGCGCAGCACCCACAGCAGGGGGCTGTGCGGATCGGCATCGACTTCGCGCACGGTGCCGTTGACGTCGAGGCGAAGGGGCATGGACGTTCCTCTCATGAGAAGCCGGCGGCCGGACGGTCCGGAGTGGGCTTGCCGTCGCATTGGGCCGCATGCACGACGCAGGGTCTAGCCTTGCGGCGCTTGACGCTGTGTCAAGACGAGGTTGCGAATCTGTCGGAGCCCGCTGATCGGTCGGAGGGGCGCCTCCGCTCCGTGCTCACCGATCGCGATGAAGGGCTCCGGTGCGAACCCGAGTCTTTCGAGTCAGGGGGTTCGCCCTGACCTCATGCACGCCTCGATCCACCCCGCCGATCTAATGGCCTGCCAGCTCGTAGCCGGTGCTGCGCCCGCCGCCCCGCGACTTCTTCAGCACACCCAGTTCCAGCAACTGCGTGATGTCGCGCAGTGCGGTGTCGGGCGAGCACTTGGCAATCGCCGCCCACTTGCTGCTGGTGAGTTTGCCCTCGAGACCGTCGAGCAGACGGTTCAGCAGCTTCACCTGCCGCTCGTTCAACGGCCTTCCCTGGTCGATGAGCCCCCAGCGTTGCCAGAAGCGCGCCTTAGCCAGCACGGCGTCCAGTGTGGACTGCGCGCTGGTGACGGCGCGCCCCAGCGTGTCGAGGAACCACCACAACCAGCCGGTGGCGTCGAGCGTGCCCTTCTGCGCGCGTTCGAGCACGTTGTAGTAATCGCGGCGCTCGCGCTGGATTTGCGCCGACAGGCTGTAGAAGCGTTGCGGGCTGCCGTCGGCGCGGGCCAGGAACAGATCGCCTACGGCGCGGGCGATGCGTCCGTTGCCGTCGTCGAACGGGTGTAGCGTGACGAACCAAAGATGCGCCAGCCCGGCCTTGACGAGCGCAGGCTCGCCCGTTTTCTCGTTGGCCCATGCCAGGAACCGCGCCGTCTCGGTGGGCAGCGCGTTGGCGGACGGCGCCTGGAAGTGCACCTTGCGCCGTCCGACCGGGCCGGACACCACCTGCATGGGCCCGTCGGCATCGTCGCGCCATTGGCCGATGGTGATCCTGTTCGTGCCGGAGTAGCCGGTCGGGAACAGGGCGGCGTGCCAGCCGAACAGGCGCTCGGCGGTCAGGGGTTCGGCGCTGCGCGAAGTGGCGTCGAGCACCATCTCCACGACGCCTTCGACGTGCCGATCCACCGGCGCGACCGCGCCGATGTCCACGCCCAGACGCCGGGCGATGGAAGAGCGCACGGATTCCACGTTCAGCACTTCACCTTCGATTTCGCTGGTCTTGACCACGTCCTCCGTCAGTGCGGCAAGGTTGGCCTGATCGCGCGGCGCCCTGCCCACGTCGGCCAGACGGCCCAGCAGCACGCCTTGGGCGCGGCTGACTTCGGTCAGCGGCCCGGCCAGCGCCGTCAGGTCGTAACGCCAGGCGGGCCAGTCGGCGGCCTGCCAGATGTAGAGTTTTTCTCCGCTACTCATGCGGAGATTGAACACGGAATTCGCCGCTAGCGCAAGTCATTCTCCGCGCTCTACGCGGAGAATGAGACGGCCAATCGCCGCATCGGTCGAGTGCGCTATTGGTGCTTAGCCCGACTTGCGCAGCATCCTGGGGTGGGCGAAGCGGAATCACTGACTTACGCAAGAAGCCGGCACCACACTTCGGGGTTCGCGCTGCGGCGTGCCGCTCAAATGTCTGCACGCTCTCCTTGCAATCGACAGGTGCGGGCGATATAGTGAACCACATGGTTCAGTATACAGGCACCCGCCTCGACACCTCGTTCTCCGCGCTCTCGGACGCCACCCGACGTGGCGTGCTGGAGCAGCTCGGGCGCGCTGACGCTTCCATCACGGACCTCGCCGAGAGGTTCCGCATGACCCTCACGGGCATGAAGAAGCACGTCGGCGTCCTGGAGCAGGCAGGGCTCGTCACCACGGAGAAGGTGGGGCGCGTGCGGAACTGCAAGCTCGGCCTGCGTCGACTGGAGGACGAGGCGATGTGGATCGAGAGGTACCGCCAGCTCTGGGAGGCACGCTTCGACGAGCTGGACAAGGTCGTCGAGGACTTGAAACGCAAGGAGAGAGTCGATGGACGCAGGAGGAAGTAGTCAGCCAGGCTTCGTGAAAAATCGAATGTCGGTGGAGCGGACGTCCGAGCGCGAGCTCGTCGTCACGCGAACCATCAATGCCCCGCCGCGCATCGTCTTCGAGGCGTGGACCAGGGCCGAGCTGTTTCAACGCTGGTGGGTTCCGAAGTCGTTTGGCCTGACGCTGCTTTCCTGTGAGCTCGACGTTCGCGTGGGCGGCGCGTACCGCCTCGTGTTCCGGCACCCTGCCGCCTCGGAAGGCATGGCGTTCCACGGCACGTACCTGGAAGTGACACCGCCCTCGCGTCTCGTCTGGACCAATGAAGAAGCGGGCGGCAACGGGCAGGTCACCACGGTGTCGTTCGAGGAACGAGCTGGGCAGACGCTACTCGTCGTGCACGACCTCTATCCCTCGAAGGAAGCGCTCGACGCAGAGATCGACTCCGGGAGCACGAGTTGGAACGACGAGACGTTCGACCAGCTCGACGAGCTTCTCGGCTTCGCGCCCAACATGGAGTCAGGCGCATGGCACCGTGCGTTTCAAGGACGCGCCGCAAGGTGACGCGATTCGTGCGGTCCCCGCCACCACGCCGCGAAGACCTGGCCGCTGTCGCCCAGCCGCAGCGGCTCGCCGATCAGCGGCGTCGCGAGCCTCACCGCGGTCTGACCGGCGCTGACCGCGGCGGCGCGGTCGAACGGCTCGCTCCATGCATGCCGCGCCAGGCGGAACTTGCCGACGTGCGCCGGCAGCCAGGCCTTCGCGCCGAGGATCTGCGCTGCGCCGAAGGCTTCCTCGGGCGTCATGTGCACGTGCGCCCAACGTTCGTTGTACTGGCCGTTGTCGGTGACGACGAGGTCGAAGCCGGCGCCGATGCGCTGGGCGATCTCCTCGAAATGCGGGCCGAAGCCGGTGTCGCCGCTGAAAAACAGGCGCCGGCCGTTGGCCTCCAGCGCATAGGCCACCCACAGCGTCTTGTTGCGTTCGAGCAGTCGCCCCGAGAAGTGGCGCGCCGGCAGCACGTGCACCGTCAAGCCCGGCGCGGCCTGCAGCGCGGTGTACCAGTCGGCCTCGCGCAGCTTGTCTCGCGGGTAACCCCACTGCTCGAAATAGCTACCGACGCCCAGCGGCACGATCACGTTGCGCACCTTGGGCTCGACCGCGACGATGCTCGGATGGTCGAGGTGGTCCCAATGATCGTGCGTGATCAGCAGCAGGTCGATGTCGGGCAGGTCGCCGGCGTGATAGACACTGGTGCCGTCGAAGGCCCGGTTCACCCAGGGCAGCGGCGCCGCGTCGACGCTGAAGACGGGGTCGATCAGGATGCGCTGCCCGCCCAGTTGAACGAAGAACGACGAGTGGCCGAGCCAGACGACGATGTCCTGCGCCGGGTCCAGTGCACGCAGGTCGGTCTTCACCGCCGGGACCGGCGTATCCGGCCGCAGGCCTGCGTCGTCGGCGGTGAGGAAGCGCCACAGCGACTCGATACGGCTCTGCCGCGGCCCGGTGTACAGCGGTGATGGCAGCTGGTTGCGGAACTCGCCGTCGGCGTAGTTCGGCGAGCGCGCGAACGCGGCCAGGTGCGCGCCGTCGGGCGGCGCGTCGAACTTCGGCTGTTGCAGGTAGACCGCCGCCGCGGCAACCGCCACGGCACCGAGCGCGAGCACAGCCACCGCCGCGCGCCACAGCATGCGCAACGACGCGGTCATTTCGCTTCCCCTTGCGTCTCCATCAGCACGCGAAAGCCGATGCTGATGCCGCGGTAATCGGCCGCGTACTCCTTGCGGTGCGCCGAACGCCAGCCGCCGGCCGTGACGTGCCAGCTGCCGCCGCGCACCACCTTGCCGGAGCCGCTGGCCGGTCCCTTCGGGTCGGTGACTGCCGCCGCGTCGTAGCGGCCGTAGTTGTCCTGCACCCACTCCCACACGTTGCCGTGCACGTCGTGCAGGCCCCAGGGGTTCGGCAGCTTACCGCCCACCGGGTGCGGCGCACCGGTGGCGAAGTCCTCGCCGAACCAGGCGTAGCGGCCGAGCTGGCCGCGGTCGTTGCCGAACGAATAGCTCGTGGTCGTGCCGGCGCGTGCCGCGTACTCCCACTCGGCCTCGGTCGGCAGCCGGTAGCGCCGGTGGCCTTCCTTCTCGTTCAGGCGCTGCACGAACTGCTGCGCTTCGTTCCACGAAACGGTGACCGGGTTGTCGGGCTTGCGCACACGCTCGGCCATGCCGGGCAGGTCGAAGTAGGGGTTGGAGCGCGCGCCGCTCGACTGCTCGTAGGGGCTTGATCCCATCACCGCTTCCCACTGCGCCTGCGTGACCTCGAACTTGCCGAGCAGGAAGGGCTTGCTGATCGTCACGCGATGCGCGGGCTTCTCGTCGGCATCGGCCTCGCGGTCGCTGTCGGGCGAGCCCATCGTGAAGCTGCCGGCGGCGATGGGGACGAAGCGCATGCCGACGCTGTTGGTGTGCTCGGCGGTCTGCGCGGTAGCGGCGGTAGCGGCCGCGACGGCGGCAGCGAGTGCGACCGCGAGCACAGCCGAGTGCAGGCGGGTGGTCATGGCGGTGTCCTTGTGGATTGGTTGCAGCATGTCGGAACTGTAAGGATCTGCCCGCGCGCGCACTAGGCGGCCGGGCCTTGAAGCATTCGCAAGCTGCGGCTGATAGTGGCGGCCGTGTCGATGCAGCCACCACCATGCGCTCAGCAAAGTTGCTCGGAGGTGATGAGGTGCACGCCCGGCTTGGGCTGCAGCGCCGCCTCGATCAAGGCCTGTGCGATGCGCTCGGCCGGGTTGAGACGCCAGCGGCGCGGCAGCAAGGGGCCGGCGAGGTCCGCAGCGAGCTGCGCCACCCGTTCACCCGCGCGGAACGTCTGGCGGTGGCCGCCGATCAGTCCGGGCCGCACACAGGTCAGGGAGGTGAAGCCTTCGCGCGCCAGCGCCTGCTCCAGTTCGCCCTTGACCCGGTTGTAGAAGAAGCGCGACGCGGCGTCGGCCCCGATCGCCGAGTTCAGCACATAGGCGGGCGTGCCATGCTGGTGGGCCAGCCGGGCCACCGCCAGCGGGTAGTCGAAGTCCACGCGGCGAAAGGCCGCCTCGGAGCCCGCCTCGCGCATCGTGGTGCCCAGCGTGCAGATGACGGCATCGGCACGCCACCACGCGGCCTGGGCCGGCAGCGCATCGAAGTCCACCACGGGCGCAAGCAGCTTGGGATGCGCCGGCAGGGCGCGCCGTGCGGGTGCCACGATGGCGCTGACCCGGCGGTCAGCCAGCGCCAGTTGCAGCACGTGGCTGCCGACGAGGCCGGTCGATCCGACGAGGAGGAGCTTCATGAGTCTCCGCTTGTCGCTCTGGCCTTCCTGTACGGATACCGCAGTGCTTCCACAAGGACGGAGAAAGCCGGCGACGCCTGGCGGCGGTTCGGGTAGTAGAGATGGAAGCCCTGGCAGCGCAGGCTCCAGTCGGCAAGCACCTCGCGCAGCTCGCCGCGTTCGATGTGCGGGCGGCTCAGGTCATCGGGCACGTAGGCCAGGCACAGCCCGTCGAGGGCCGCATGGAAGCCCGGCATGATGCTGTTGTAGGTGAGTTGTCCGTCCACGCGCACGCTGAACTCCTTGCCGCCTTTCTGGAATTCCCAGGCCCACAGGCCGCCGCTGGAGGTCAGCCGCAGGCAGGCGCAGTTGTGGCGGGTGAGGTCGTAGGGCGTCAGCGGCGCCGGATGGCGCTCGAAATAGGACGGCGCGCCCACCAGCGAGAAGCGCCAGTCCGGGCCGATGCGCACCGCGATCATGTCCTTGCTGACCATCTCGCCCAGGCGAATGCCGGCGTCGATGCGGTCGCCGACGATATTGGTCAGGCCATAGTCGATCAGGACCTCGACCTTGATCTGCGGGTAGCGGCGCAGCACGTCGGCCAGCCGCTCGCGCAGCACGTAATGGCTCACGTGGTCGGTGCAGGTCAGGCGCACGCTGCCGGCGGGCTTGTCCCTGAGCGCACCGAGCGCCTCGATCTGTGCATCGATCTCGTCGAACAGCGGCCCGAGCGAGTTCATCAGGCGCTCGCCGGCCTCGGTGGGCGCGACGTTGCGCGTCGTGCGCGTCAGCAGCCGCACGCCCAGCCGCTCCTCCAGCGCGCGCATCGTGTGGCTCAGCGCCGATGTCGTCAGCCCCAGCTTGTTGGCCGCCTTGGTGAAGCTCTGCTCGCGCGCGACGGCCAGGAAGGCGAGCATGTCGCCGGCGTTGCGCCTGTCCATTGTTGACCCTTGTTCAATAGCGCATTGATATTTTACGGACTAGTCCCCGTTTCGATCCATGAATAGACTCGAATGCATCGAAGAGGCACTGCGTCCGCGTTGCGCAAAGCCGCGCTTCTCTTTCCTGAAGGACATTGACATGTGCGAACACTGCAACGACAAGAACCACCGTGACCACCGTGATGCTGGCACGCGCTTGCTGGCAGGGCGCCGCGACCTGCTACGGGCGGGCGCGGGCCTCGCTGCCGCGCCTCTGCTCGCCGGGCTGACCGCCGCGACCGCGCAGGCGCAGAGCGCCGCGCCGGTGCCTGCAGCCCCGGCAAGCGCCGGCAACCTCGAAGCCAGCACCGCGCGTGCCTGGGCCGCGCGCAGCGCGACCAGTGGCTTCGCCGCGATGGATATCCGCCGCCGCGCAGTCGGACCGAACGACGTGCAGATGCAGATCCTGTACTGCGGCATCTGCCATTCCGACATCCACATGGCGCACAGCGACTGGTCCCCTGGCACCTACCCGATGGTGCCCGGGCACGAGATCATCGGCCGCGTGACCGCGGTCGGCAGCAAGGTCACCAAATTCAAGGTCGGAGACATCGGCGGCGTCGGCTGCATGGTCGATTCCTGTGGCACCTGCACCGAGTGCCTGAACGACCGCGAACACGCCTGCCAGAACGGCATGACGCTGACCTACGCCAGCCCGGACAAGATCTTGGGTGGCGTCACCTACGGCGGCTACTCGACCGGCGTGGTGGTGACCGAGAAGTTCGTCATCCGCGTCCCGCCGGGCGCCCACCTCGCCGGCATGGCGCCGCTGCTGTGCGCCGGGGTCACCACCTTCTCGCCGCTGCAGCACTGGAAGGCCGCGCGCGGCCAGAAGATCGGCGTCATCGGCCTGGGCGGCCTGGGACACATGGCCGTCAAGCTGGCCGTCGCGCGCGGCGCCGACGTCACGGTGTTCACCACCTCCCCGGGCAAGCGAGCGGATGCGCTGCGCATGGGCGCGAAGGAGGCCCTGTTGTGGAACGACCAGGACGCCTTCAAACGCCTGGCCTCCAGCTTCGACCTGATCATCGCCGCCACCCCCAAGGCCTTCGACGTGCAGCCGTTCATGAACCTGCTGAAAACCGACGCCACGCTGGTCAATGTCGGCGCGCTGGAAGTGCTGCCCGGCTACAACGCGATGCTCAACAACACCGCGCGGCGCAACCTGTCCGGCTCGATGATCGGCGGCATCGCCGAGACGCAGGAGGTCATCGACTACTGCGCGGCGCGCGGCATCACCGCCGATGTCGAGCTGATCCGGCCCGACCAGATCAATGCGGCGTTCGAGCGCGTGACCGGCAAGGACGTGAAGTTCCGCTTCGTCATCGACATGGGCAAGGCGTGATGTGACCCTCGGACAAAAGCAGGGTTCAAGGCCGCGCCGGCTGGTGGCTGGAGATCGATCGGCCTGCATGGCTCTGCATCGATCTTCGGCGCGACGCGACTACGATCCGGACTAACGCGGCATCAGCATCGGGCTGCGGCTCGTGTTGGCGGGCAGGTCGTCCGCGCATGGGTGCAACCTGTTCAACCTGACGGAGTACGGCCAATGACGCTGACCAGTCTCTCGAATCCCCATCGTCGCCAGCAGCTTCGGCGCTGGGCCGCACTCGTTGTCGCGGCCGCCGTCCCGCCGCTGCTCGCCCCGGGCCGCACCCACGCCCAGCGCGGCGGCAGCGGCGCGCGCCCCCTCGTCGCCTACTACTCGCGCACCGGCCACACCCGGCAGGTGGCGTTGGCGATCGTCGAGGCGGCCGGCGCCGAGCTCTTCGAGATCGTCCCCGCGACGCCGTACCCCGCCGCCTACCAGGACACGGTGGACCTGAACAGCCGCCAGCGTGCGGCCGGCGAATTTCCGCCTGTTCAGCGGCTGATCCCCGACCTCGCCCGCTACGACACCGTGTTCCTCGGTTACCCCATATGGGCGGTGGACCTGCCGCGGCTGCTCTACCCGTTCCTGCGCCAGCAGGATTTCGGCGGCAAGACGCTGGCGCCGTTCTGCACCTACGCGATGAGCGGCCTGTCCGGCACCGAGCGGACGCTGAGGGAACTGTGTCCGCGATCGCGTGTGCTACCGGGCCTGGCCGTGCAAGGGGGCGGGCGGGGCCACAACACGCTCGTCACCAGCATCGAGCCGGATGCCAGAGGGCGTGCGCAAGCCTGGGGCCGTCAAAGCCTCGTCGATGCGGCCACACGATGAAGCCGACTGCAGCGGCCCGAGGGATGCTCTGCAGCCGATCGCAGTGTTCGACGTGCCCGGGCCTCACTCACGAGATGCCCCAACGCGGTCACCACCCAATGCGCGGCCGCTGAAGAGCGGGCTGCCGGCGGCGATGCCGCCGACGATCTCCAACTCCAGTCGCTGCTGATCCCGCTTGCGGAAGTGCTCGGTGATGTCGGCGACTTCGCGGTCGGAAGCGCCGAGCGTGTGCAACGCCTGCCTGCCCAGCGACACCGCCGACTCGAAGGTCTCGCGCACCTGCACGTCGGCTCCGGCCTGGATCAATGCCAGGCTGTGCACGCGATCGCGGGCGCGGGCCAGCACCGGGGCGTGGGGGAACTCGGCCTTCAACAGCTCGACGATCCTCGTGCCGGCCTCCGGCCCGTCGACGCACACGACGACGACCCGCGCGGACGCCGCGCCCGCGGCGTGCAGCACGTCCAGCCGCGTGCCATCGCCGTAGTAGACGTTGAAGTCGTGCTCGCGGGCGATGTCGATCATCTCGACGTCGGTGTCGATGATGGAGATGTCGTGGCCGCGCGCCAGCAGGAACTGCGAGACGATCTGCCCGACCCGGCCGAAGCCGATGACCAGCGCCGCACCCGTCAAGCCGTCGGGCGGCTCGCGCGTTTCGGCGCGGGCGCCCGGCCTGCCGCGAACGAGCTTCAAGCCCGCGATCGCCAGCGGCGTCAGTGCCATCGACAGGATGATGGTCGCCGTCAGCATCGCATGCTGCTCGGCGTTGACGATGCGGACGCTCGTCGCTGCCGCATACAGCACGAACGCGAACTCGCCGCCCTGCGCCATCACCACCGCACGATCGAGCGCCTCGCCGTGCGCCGCGCGGAACAGCCGGGCGACGGCGTAGATGCCGAGCGCCTTCACGATCATGTAGGCGATGACGTAGAACACGATCGTGCGCCAGTGGGCGGCGACCACCGCGAGATCCAGCGACATGCCGACGGCGAGGAAGAAGAGGCCGAGCAGGATGCCGCGGAAGGGCTCGACGTCGGCTTCCAGCTGGTGGCGGTAGCTGGACTCCGACAGCATCACGCCGGCCAGGAAGGCGCCCATCGCCATCGACAGCCCGCCGCTCTCGATCGCGTACGCAGCGCCCAGCACGACGAGCAGGGCCGCCGCGGTGAGCACCTCGCGCGCGCGGGCATTGGCCAGCAGCCCGAACAGCGGGTTGAGCAGGTAGCGTCCGGCCAGGATCAGGGCGGCGATCGAGGCGAGGCCGATGCCGATCGCGGCCGGGTCGATGCCGGCGTGCGTGCCGGGCCGGTCGGCGGCAACCGGCGCCAGGAAAGCGACCAGCGCCAGCAGCGGCACGATGAGCAGGTCTTCGAGGAGCAGGATCGAGACGGTGCGCTGTCCCGCCGGCGAACCCAGCTGACCGCGCTCCTCCAGCAGCTGCATCACGATGGCGGTGGAGGTGAGCACGAAGCCGGCACCGGCGACGAACGAAGGCACGACCGGGAAGCCGGTGAACACGCCGACCGCGGTGAGCAGCAGCGCGCACACCAGCACCTGCACCATGCCCAAGCCGAAGATCTGATGGCGCATGCCCCACAGCCGCGACGGCCGCATCTCCAGGCCGACGATGAACAGGAACAGCACCACGCCGAGCTCGGCCACCTGCAGGATCTCGGCCGGGTGGGTGAACACCCGTAGCCCGAACGGGCCGATCGCGATGCCGCCCGCCAGGTAGCCCAGCACCGACCCCAGGCCCAGTCGCTTGAACAGCGGCGCGCCGATCACGCCCGCGGCCAGCAGCGTGATGATCGGCAGCAGGTCCAGGCCGTGGTGCTCGACTGCCATCGTCGTCAGTTCCGCTTGCCCATCGAGCGAATGTAGATCAAACGCCGGGCCTCAGCCACGCCGACGGCAGCTGGTGAACTACGCGTCCGGCGTGCGGAAAGGAACGAGCGCCGCAGGGCCACTCGTTCCTTTCCGCACACGACGGAATCCTACTCGACGTTCTGCACCTGCTCGCGCATCTGCTCGATCAGCACCTTGAGTTCGAGCGAGGCTTGGGAGATCTCGCTGTCCACCGACTTCGAGCCCAGCGTGTTGGCCTCGCGATGCAACTCCTGGGCGAGGAAGTCGAGCCGCTTGCCCGCGCTGCCGTCGGCCGCGATCACGCGCCGGACTTCGACGACGTGCGCCGTGAGGCGGGCAAGTTCCTCGGCCACGTCCACCTTGGTGGCGAACAGCGCGAGCTCCTGCTTCAGGCGATCCTCGTTGGGATCGAGGCCGGCCTCCCGCAGGCGGGCCGCGAGCTTCTCCGTGTAGGCGGCGTGGATGGCCGGCACGCGCGGTTGCACGCGCGCGACCTGGGCCTCGATGCCGGCGCAGCAGGCTTCGAGGACGGCGGCGGTTTTCTCGCCTTCTCGCCGCCGCGCGGCGCGAAGGTCGCGCAGGGCCTGCTGGACGAGGCCGCTGGCGCGCTCGGCAAGCTCCGCCGGCGGCATGCCGGGCTCGGCGAGGACGCCCGGCCAGCGCAGGATCTCGTTGATCGACAGGGGGCGGGCCGCAGGAACGGCGCGCGTCACTTCGGACGCGGCCGCGGCCAGCTCCGCGACCCGTCCGGCGTCCACGGCGAGCCCGGGGCTGCCCTGCAGCGTACGGTTGAGGGAGACGCGGCATTCGACCTTGCCCCGGCGAAGCGCACTGGACAGCAACTCGCGCAGGGCAGGCTCGGACGCCCGCAGTTCGTCCGGCAGCTTGAGGGTGAGATCGAGGTAGCGATGGTTGACCGAGCGCAGGTCGACGGCGAGCGAAAGGCCTGGCAATTCGGCCGTTACGGCCGCAAAGCCGGTCATGCTTGTGATCATCGGAGTTTTCCGTGGGCGCGCCCCCGGGCGGCGGGGGCGGATTGGGCAGGAAATGTCGTGCGTTCCCGAGCGCGGCGGCGGGATTGCCACGCCTGGCAAAAAAAGACCGTCGCGGCGCGTTCCTTTACTTTGGCCGTCAGGTTGCCGAGAATGTATGCGTTATCGGTCGCTCGCGCAAGCGAGCCCGCTGCGTCTGGCATGCGAATTGCGAGATACCGGATCCAGCCGCAGAGACTTACCTTTCGCGACCCCGACGTTCGAGCCACCCAGTCTTCGCCGATACTGAGTCCGTCCGGCAGTTTGAGTTCATCGGGCAGTTCACGGCAACGGCACCCCCCATCCCATGCCCGTCACCAACCAGGCCCTGGCCGGCGGCTATCAGCTCCTGAACTACCGGATCGACCGGCAGATCAGCCGGGGCGGCTTCTCGATCGTCTATCGTGCGTTCGACGAGGATGGCAGCCCGGTGGCGATCAAGGAGTACCTGCCGTCGTCGCTGGTCCTGCGTACCGAGGGAGATATCGTCCGGGCGAGCTCGGCGGAGAACCTCACCTCGTTCCGCTACGGGATGAAGTGCTTCTTCGAGGAGGGCAGGGCGCTCGCCAAGATCAACCATCCGAACGTCGTCCGCGTGCTGAATTTCTTCCGCGCCAACGAGACCGTCTACATGGTCATGCGCTACGAGCGCGGCCGCACGCTGCAGCAGCAGATCCAGATGCGGCAGGACCAGATGTCCGAACGGCTGGTGCGGCACGTGTTCATGCACCTTCTCAACGGCCTGCGCGAGGTGCACACGCACAAGCTCCTGCACCTCGACATCAAGCCCGCCAACATCTACCTGCGCACCGACGGCAGCCCGGTGCTGCTCGACTTCGGCGCGGCGCGCCAGACGCTCACGAGCGCCAAGCCGAAGCTCGCCCCGATGTACACGCCGGGCTTCGCCGCACCGGAGCAGTACCGCGACCCGGACCGGCTCGGGCCCTGGACCGACGTGTATGGCGTGGGCGCCTCGATGTTCGCCTGCCTCGCCGCGTTCGCGCCGCAGGCGGCCGACGCGCGCATGGCGGAGGACCACCTCGTGTCGGCCAAGAAGATCTGGGCCGGACAGTATTCGGACAACATCCTGGAAGTGATCGACTGGTGCCTGCGCCTCGATCCCCTCGAGCGCCCGCAGAGCGTGTTCGCGCTGCAGAAGGCGATCCGCGACATCCCGCAGGTCAAGCGCAAGCTCACCTTCCTCGGCAACCTCAAGAAGATGCTCTTCTCCGAGATCGGCGCCTGAAGGCAACGGCCCCTGACGTAAGATTCACGCATGCGCTTCACGATCTTCCAGGAGTCGCGCAAGGGTTCGCGCAAGGTCAACCAGGACCGCATCGCCTACACCTTCAGCCGCGATGCGTTGCTGCTCGTCGTGGCTGACGGGATGGGGGGGCATGCCGGAGGCGAGATCGCCGCGCAGATCGCCGCGCGCCTGTTCATCGAGCGCTTCCAGCAGGAGGCGAAGCCCGTCCTCCGCAATCCGCTCAAGTTCCTGCAGGACACTATGCTGCGCGCGCATGCCGCGCTCGGCTCGTACGCCAACCAGTTCTCGATGCTGGAGACGCCGCGCACCACCTGCGTCGCCTGCATCGTGCAGGGCGGGCACGCCTACTGGAGCCACGTCGGCGACTCGCGACTGTACCTCTTCCGTCAGGGCGGGCTCATCGGCTCGACCAAGGACCATTCGAAGGTGCAGTATCTCGTCGACCAGGGCATCATCGGCGCCGACGAGATAGCCGCGCATCCCGACCGCAACAAGATCTTCAGCTGCCTCGGCGGCCTCGTGGACCCGGTGATCGATCTCTCGCGCCGCACGCCGCTGCGCAACGGCGACATCCTCGTGCTGTGCACCGACGGCCTGTGGAGCGTGATGGACCAGCGCGAGATCGCCACCTGGCTCACGTCGACACCGATCCTCACCGCCGCCCCGCAGATGATGCGCGACGGTGAGAAGCGCGGCGGCGCCGACGGCGACAACCTGTCGGCGATCGTCGTCCGGTGGGGACCCGAGACCCTCACCGACGAGCAGACGACCACGATCACCGAGTCGCTCGGCATCGGCGACTTCCAGACGCAGATCGACAAGACGCTCACGCTCACCGACCGCAAGGGCACGCAGCGCGACCTGACCGACGACGAGATCGAACACGCGATCGAGGAGATCCAGTCGACGATCCAGAAGTATCGGCGCTGAGCACCAGAAGACAGAAGACAGAAGACAGAGAACAGCAACACCGACCGATGCCGACGCCACATTATCCCCGTCACTGCGGACCATTACCGGCGCTTTCATGCGCCGCCACCGGACACGCCGCCGCAACTGTCCCCTGTCCTCTGTCTTCTGTCCCCTGATGCGCCAGCTCATCATCGACACCGAGACCACCGGCCTCGATCCACGGGGGGGTCACCGCATCATCGAATTCGCCGCGCTGGAGCTCGTGGATCGCCGTCCCACGGGACGGTCGCTGCACCTTCATTTCGATCCGGAACGGGAGATCGACCTCGGCGCCACCGAGGTGCACGGCAAGACGTGGGAGGACCTGAAGGGGAGGCCGCGCTTTCGCGACCACGCGACGGAGATCGCCGAGTTCCTGCGCGATGCCGAATGGATCATCCACAACGCGCCCTTCGACATCGCGTTCATCGATTACGAATTCGGACTCCTGCAGCACGCGGGATGCACCGCGCTTCACGGCGGCGTGATCGACACGCTGGCGCTGGCGCGCGAGATGTTTCCCGGCAAGCGCAACAACCTCGATGCACTGTGCGAGCGCTTCGGCGTGTCGAACGCGCACCGGACGCTGCACGGGGCGCTGCTCGACGCGCAGCTCCTGGCCGAGGTGTACCTCGCGATGACGCGCGGCCAGGAGTCGCTGACGATCGACATGGGGGAAGGCGCCGGCCTCGCGACGCTCGCCATCCCGGCGCCGGCGGAAGGGCGGCCCGCGCTCGTGGTCGTCCTCCCCACGGAGGAGGAACTGGCGGCGCACGAGGCCTACCTCGAGGCGCTCGACCGGGAATCGCGCGGGCGCTGCGTGTGGAGGTCCGCCGCCTGATCCTCCGGCCGTGGGCTGTCACCAAACCGTCATCTGCAACGCGTACATGGAGTCCTTCGAAGAATTCGCGCGTCTGCCTTCGCTCCGTGCCGGCGCGGGTGCGCAGAGCGCAGGCATGATGACGACCCCTGTTGCACCGCCGCTCAACCGCGAGCTGTCGATCCTGGCCTTCAACCGCCGCGTGCTGGCGCTGGCCGAAGACCCCGCCGTGCCGCTCCTCGAGCGGCTGCGCTTCCTGTGCATCGTCGGGAGCAATCTCGACGAGTTCTTCGAGATCCGCGTGGCCGGCGTCAAGGAGCAGTTGCGGGCGCGGCTGGCCCCGCCGGGCATCACGCTGCCCGAGTTGCGCGATCTCACCGGAAGGCTCGGCGACGAGGCGCGGGCGCTCATCGCACGTCAGTACGCGGTGCTGAACGAGCAGGTGCTGCCGGCGCTGGCCGACGCGGGTGTGCGCCTCATCCGCCGCACCGAGTTCACCCGCGAGGAGCAGGAGTGGTCGGCGCGCTACTTCGCCGAGGAGGTGCGCCCGCTGCTCACCCCCATCGGGCTCGATCCGGCGCACCCGTTTCCGCAGGTCGTCAACAAGAGCCTCAACTTCGTGGTCGAGCTGTCGGGCAAGGACGCCTTCGGCCGCGACACGGGCATCGCAATCCTCAAGGCGCCGCGGGTGCTGCCGCGCGTCATCCGCATCCCGCCGGAGGTGGCTGGGGAGGACCAGGCCTTCGTGATGCTCTCCTCGGTGCTGCACGCGCACATCGCGGAGATGTTCCCGGGGCGCGAGGTCGTGGGTTACTCGCAGTTTCGCGTCACGCGCGACGCCGACCTGTGGATCGACGAGGAAGAGGTCAAGAACCTGCGCCAGGCGCTGCAGGGCGAGCTCCCCCAGCGCCAGTTCGGATCGGCGGTGCGGTTGGAGGTCGCGGCGGAGTGTCCGCCGGCGCTCGCGCAGTTCCTGCTGGGCCAGTTCGGACTCGCGGAAGCCGACCTGTACCGCTGCGACGGCCCGGTCAACATCGCGCGGCTGTCCTCGCTCGTGGACCAGGTGGACATCGCCGCCCTCAAGTACGAGCCGTTCGTTCCGGGCCTTCCGGCGCGCCTCGATGAAAGCACGGACATCCTTTCGGCGATCCGCGCCCAGGACGTCCTGCTTCACCACCCGTACCAGTCCTTCGAGCCGGTGGTCGATTTCATTCGCACGGCGGCCGAGGACGACGACGTGGTGGCCATCAAGCAGACGGTCTACCGCACCGGCGTGAACTCGGTGCTGATGGATGCGCTCATCGAGGCCGCGCGCCGCGGCAAGGAAGTCACCGCGGTCGTGGAGCTCATGGCGCGCTTCGACGAGCAGGCCAACATGAACTGGGCGGAGCGCCTCGAGCGCGCCGGCGCGCAGGTCGTGTACGGCGTGTTCGGCCTGAAGACGCACGCCAAGCTCGCGCTCGTGATCCGGCGCGAGCGCGACCGTCGCGGCCGCGCGCGCCTCGTGCCTTACGCGCACCTCGGCACTGGCAACTACCACCCGCGCACCACGGCGCTGTATACCGATTTCGGCCTCCTGACCGCCGATCCGGCGCTGTGCGGCGACGTGAACGAGGTGTTCCTGCACATCACGAGCCTCGCCCGCGCCGGCCGTATGCGCAAGCTGCTGCTCGCGCCGTTCACGATGCACCGGCGCGTGCTGGAGATGATCCGCCGCGAGATGCGCCATGCGGCCGACGGCAGGCCGGCGCGGATCGTGGCCAAGATGAACGCGCTCGTCGAGGAAGGCGTGATCCGCGCGCTGTACGCCGCCTCTGCCGCCGGCGTGTCGATCGATCTCATCGTGCGCGGCGCGTGTTCGCTGCGGCCGGGCGTGCCCGGCGTGTCGGAGAACATCCGCGTGCGCTGCATCCTCGGACGTTTCCTCGAGCATCATCGCGTGTGGTACTTCGACAACGACGGCGCGCCCGACGTGTGGCTGTCGTCGGCGGACTGGATGGGGCGCAACCTGTTCCGCCGCGTCGAGGTGGCGTTTCCGGTGCGTGATCCGGAACTGCGCAAGCGGGTGGTGGAGGAAGGCCTCATGGTCTATCTTGCCGACAATCGCGATGCCTGGACGCTCGATGCCGGCGGCACCTGGACGCGCGTGAAGCCGCGCCGCGGCGCACGCGCACGCTCCGCGCAGGCGAACCTCCTCGCTCGCCTGCGCGCACCCGGGGAGGCGGCGTCGTGACGCGTCGGCGCAGCCATTCCTTCAGAGAGGCATCGTCATGGACTTGATCCTCTGGCGCCACGCTGAAGCGGAGGCGGGCGAACCGGACCTCGGCCGGCGGCTCACGCCGAAGGGCGTGAAGCAGGCCGAGCGAATGGCGCTGTGGCTCGACGCGCACCTGCCCGATACCTGTCGCATCCTGGTGTCGCCGGCCGACCGCGCGCAGCAGACCGCGCTGGCGCTGCAGCGCAAGTTCCGCACGGTGGAGGACGTGGCGCCCGGGGCGAGCGTTGCCGCCGTCCTTGCCGCCGCCAACTGGCCCGACGCGCGCGAGCCCGTGCTCGTGGTGGGACATCAGCCCACGCTGGGCATGGTCGCGTCGTTCCTGCTCTCCGGGACCGAGACCTACTGGTCCGTGCGCAAGAGCGCCGTATGGTGGCTGTCCAATCGCGCGCGCGAAAGCGGCGCCGCCGTCGTGCTGAAGGCGATGCTCTCGCCCGATTTTCTTCTCTAGCCGGGCCGCCGCCTCAGGCCTTCCACGGCCGGCCCGCCGTGCGCCACTCCGCGCGCTCCACGTCGAGCAAGTGCGCGGTCAACGGGTGGTCCTTCAGCCAGCGCTTGGCGACGCGAAAGCGGATGGTCTTGCCGACGCGCGTGCTGATGCGCGGCGTGGCGACCGCGCGCCGCGCGTGGTGGAACAGCACCGCGAGCCGCAGCGCCAGCACCTGTGCCGCGAAATCGGCATGCACCGCCACCTGCGGCATCTTCGACAGTCCGCCGCGGCAGCCCAGCACCAGCGTGGCGAGGTAGCGCTGCTCCTGTGCCGAGAAGCCGGGCATGTCGGCGTTCTCGAGGATGTACGCGCCGTGCTTGTGGAAGCCGATGTGCGACACGGTGTAGCCGATCTCGTGGAGGAGCGCCGCCCACTCCACGAGCTGGGCATATTGCGGGTCCGGCGTGGGGGAGGCCGCGAGGTAGAGCGCTTTGGCCATCGTCGCCACGCGCTTCGCATGCGGACGATCGATGTGGTAGCGCTCCGACAGGCTCTCCACCGTCACCGCGCGGCTGTCGCGCTGCTCGGTGCGGCCCAGGAGGTCGTACAGCACCCCGAGCCGCAGCGCGCCGCCCACGGGGTTGATGCGCGCGACGCCGAGTTCGGAGACGGCGGCGGCCATCACGGCGAGGCCGCCGGCGAGCACCGGCGCCCGCTCGAGCTTGACCCCGAGCTGCGCGAGGCGATCGACGCTTCCGGCCTGGATCATCTTGCGCCGGAGGCGGGCGAGGCCGTCCGGCGTGATGCCGCCGGCGGAGAAGCCGTTCTCCTCGAGTATGGCGGCCAGGGCGAGCGCGGTTCCCGAGGATGCGAACGCATCCTTCCAGTGCTCGGGACCGAACTCGCGGGCGATCGCCTCGATCTCGGCACGGGCGTGCGTCTCCGCGGCGCGAAATGCCGCGGGGCGCAGGATGCCCGTGGGAAAGAACGCGGTGGTCATGCTCACGCAGCCGAGCTTGAGCGACTCGAGGCGTTCGGGTGTCATGCCGCGACCGATGATGAACTCGGTCGAGCCGCCGCCGATGTCGATGACCAGGCGCGGCGCATTCGACGCCGGCAGCACGTGCGCCACGCCGAGGTAGATGAGCCGCGCTTCCTCGTGCCCGCCGATGATGTCGATGGGAAAGCCGAGCGCGGCCTCGGCCTGCGGCAGGAAGCTGCCGGCATTGCGTGCGACGCGGAAGGTGTTGGTCGCCACCGCGCGCACGGCCGAAGGGTGCAGGCCCGACAGCCGCTCACGGAAGCGTGCGAGGCACGCCAGCGCGGCCCTGCGTGCGGCCAGCGTCAGGTTGCCCTTGCCGTCGAGGCCCGCGCCGAAGCGTATCGTCTCGCGCCAGGTGTCGAGGCGGAAGATCTGGTTGCCTTCGACGCGTCCGATCTCGAGGCGAAAGCTGTTGCTGCCCAGATCGACCACGGCGAGGGTCGCCGGACGGGCGAGGGACGTGAATCGCGCGAGGGGGCGGGGCATCGGACTGCGTTCGGTTTCGGCTGCGTTGCAGGCGCGAAGCCTAGCAGATGCCGCCGTCGCGACCGGACGGCCCGGTACCCGGGAGGACGCCGTCCCGGCTGCCGGGCGACTCGCGGGCGGGTCGCCGCGGGCAGGCACATCCTCGCAGGCAGCGCTGCCCTTCCCCGGGCGGCCTGCTAACCTCACCGGTTCGTCTGCATTCTCGGTTGCGTCGCCATGCCCATCGATTACCTCCAGAAGATCCTCACCGCCAAGGTCTACGACGTGGCGATGGAGTCACCGCTCGACGAGGCGGTCACCCTCTCGCGCCGCCTCGGCAACCGGATCCTCTTGAAGCGCGAGGACGAACAGCCGGTGTTCTCGTTCAAGCTGCGCGGGGCCTACAACAAGATGGCGCACCTGTCGCCGGCGGCGCGTGCGAAGGGCGTGATCGCCGCCTCGGCGGGGAACCACGCCCAGGGTGTCGCGCTGGCCGCGCAGCGCCTCGGCTGCGCGGCGACGATCGTGATGCCCGTCACCACCCCGCACATCAAGATCGCCGCCGTCGAGGCGCGCGGCGCGACGGTGCTGCTGCACGGCGATTCGTACTCCGACGCCTACGACGAGGCGCAGCGTCTGCAGAAGGAGTCCGGCGCGACCTTCGTCCATCCCTACGACGATCCCGACGTGATCGCGGGGCAGGGCACCATCGGCATGGAGATCCTGCGCCAGTGCCAGGGTCCGCTCGACGCGATCTTCGTGGCCGTGGGCGGCGGCGGGCTCATCTCCGGCATCGCGGCCTACGTCAAGCGCGTGCGCCCGGAGGTGAAGGTGATCGGCGTGCAGCCCGTGGACTCCGACGCGATGGCGCAGTCGATCGCGGCCGGCCGTCGCGTGCGCCTGCCGAACGTGGGCCTGTTCGCCGACGGTGTGGCGGTCAAGGAGGTCGGCAAGGAGACGTTCCGTCTCGCCCGCGACCTCGTCGACGGGATGATCACGGTCGACACCGACGCGATCTGCGCTGCCATCAAGGACGTCTTCGAGGATACGCGCTCGATCCTCGAACCCGCGGGCGCGCTCGCGGTGGCGGGCATCAAGGCGTACTGCGGGCGACACCGCGGAGAGGGGCGCACCTACGTGGCCATCGCCTGCGGCGCCAACATGAACTTCGATCGCCTGCGCTTCGTCGCCGAGCGGGCGGAGCTCGGCGAGGCGCGCGAGGCGGTGTTCGCGGTGACGATCCCGGAGCGGCCGGGAAGCTTCCGCGCCTTCTGCTCGCTGCTCGGCAACCGCAGCATCACCGAGTTCAACTACCGCTATGCCGATCCGGTGCGGGCGCACCTCTTCGTGGGCGTGGAGGTCGCAGGACGCAGGGCCACCTCCGAGCTCCTGGCGCTTCTGCACAAGCACCGCATCGAAGCCTACGACCTGTCGGACAACGAAATGGCCAAGCTGCACGTCCGCTACCTCGTGGGCGGGCACGCGCCGGCGGCCGAGCACGAGCTCCTGTATCGCTTCGAGTTTCCCGAGCGCCCGGGCGCCCTGCTGCGCTTCCTGGACAGCATGAGCGCCGGATGGAACATCAGCCTCTTCCACTACCGCAATCACGGCGCGGACTATGGGCGCGTCCTGGTCGGAATGCAGGTGCCCCCCACGGACAAGGCCGATTTTCGACGTTTTCTCGACCATCTTGGCTACGCCTTCGTGGACGAGACCGCGAACCCGGCGTACCGGATGTTTCTCGGCCGCTGACCGCGGGGCCAAGGCTCGCCCGCCCACGGCATTGACTGCCGCGGGGCGTCACGTGGCCCGGCGATAAATTGCCGCCGTGTTGCGTTTCCGACTTTTTTCGCCCGCCGACCCGTTTCCGGCAAGCTTTATGCTCTAGGCAGTAGGCTGGCGCCGTGGCAGACTTGAACACGACAACTATGTGCGGCCGGCGGTGAGGCGCGGTACCGGACAGCATGTAGTGCACGCAAGGCCGGCTGCGTCGCGTTGCAGTCGCATCAGGGCCGAAGGAGCTCGACGCAGTGGCAGACCAGAATCCTTTGCAGGGCGTGAAGGTGATGGTGATCGACGACTCGAACACGATTCGCCGCAGCGCGGAGATTTTCCTGCTGCAGGCGGGATGCACGGTCATCCTCGCCGAGGACGGATTCGACGCGCTCGCCAAGATCGCCGACCACCACCCGAACGTGATCTTCGTGGACATCATGATGCCGCGCCTGGACGGCTACCAGACGTGCGCGCTGATCAAGAAGAACACCCATTTCCGGGATACGCCGGTGATCATGCTGTCGTCGAAGGACGGTCTGTTCGACCGCGCCCGCGGCCGCATGGTGGGGTCGGACCAGTACCTGACCAAGCCGTTCACCAAGGAGAGCCTGTTGAAGGCGGTGGCGGCGCACGTGAACCGGGCAGCGGCGTAGCAGGAGGCGGCCCCGGAATCGGGTCGCGCCGTCGCGGGGACATTCGTCAACAGCAGCAGGGGACGCCAGAGTGCCGAACAGCAGCAAGCAGGCAGAGGAAATGCGGGCGCCGGTCACGGCGGCCGAAGTCGTGGGCTCGCGCAAGGGTGTCGCCAAGGGTGCGTCGAAGCGCATTCTCGTCGTCGACGATTCGCCCACCGAGCGGCACGTGCTGAACGACATGCTCACGAAGTCAGGCTACGAGGTCATGACCAGCGACAACGGCGAGGACGCGATCCTGAAGGCGAAGCTGCTCAAGCCCGACCTCATCGTGATGGACGTGGTGATGCCGGGGCTCAACGGCTTCCAGGCCACGCGGGCGATCAGCCGCGACCCGGAGACGCGCACCATTCCGATCATCCTGTGCACGTCCAAGAGCCAGGAGACGGACAAGATCTGGGGCATGCGCCAGGGTGCCCGCGACTACATCGTGAAGCCCGTCGATCGCGACGAGCTTCTCGAGAAGATCGCCGCAATCGGCTGATCCCGAGGGGAAACCGCCATGGCCCGCGCCGCGAAGGTCGACCTGCGCACGTTCCAGCGGGAACTCGCCGCCCGGCTTGCCACCAAGACGGCGGCGCAGGTCGAGTCGTCGCGGCTTGGCCTTGCCTGCGGCGGCGATCGCTGGCTCATCCGTCTCGCGGATGCCGGCGAGGTGGTCGCGCTGCCGGAAATCGTGCCGGTTCCGCTGACCCGGCCGTGGTACCTGGGTGTCGCCAACATCCGCGGGAATCTCTACAGCGTCGTCGATTTCGCGCGCTTCCTCTCGCGTGAGGATGCGCCGATCGGAAACCAGTCGCGCCTCGTTCTGTTCGGACCGCGCGCTGGAGACATCAATGCCGGATTGATGGTCACGCGCGTGCTTGGATTGCGCAACGTTTCTGAACTGGCGCCGGCGGCTCCGCCGCAAGGTGCGCCGGGGTGGTATGGCCAGCGCTGGATGGATGGCGACGGTCATGCGTGGCAGGAGATCGACCTCGCGATGCTCGCGCGGGATCCTGCCTTCCTGCAGGTGGGACTCTAGGGAGAAGGCTGCGGGGCGCATCGGTCCGCGGCGGGAGACAGACGCACATGGCACTCAAATTCGGAAACCTCTTCGGCAGCGACAAGGTCAAGGGCCTCGACGAGGAGCTCGAGATTCCCACCACCCAGGTCAAGATGGCGGGCGGGGCCGCGCAGGCGGGCTACGATCCGCTGGGGTCGGTGACGATCATGGAGCAGTTGCGCACCAGCGCAGCGCCCGCGTCCCAGCCCAGGCGGCTGCCGATCATAGGCAACCTGCCAGTGGTCAAGCAGTTCCAGGCGCTGGGCGTGCTGATGGTCGCGTTCCTGCTCCTCGCCGCCCTCATGGTGTTCCTCGATTCTCGGCAATCCACCCAGACGTCCGCCGCGACGGCGACCGCTACCGAGATGCAGATGCTGTCGCAGCGCCTCGCCCGCGGCAGCGCGCTCGCGGCGCAAGGCCAGTCGGCGGGCTTCGCCGCCGTCAAGGACAGCCGCGAGAAGTTCAAGACGGACTTCGAGGCGTTGATGACGGGCGGCACCTCGCGCGGCGTGAGCCTCGACGCCCCGCAGGACGCGGCCACCGTGCAGATCCTCAACGAGGTCAAGGCGCGCTGGGAACGCGTGGACAAGTCGGCCACCGCCCTCGTCGAGAACGAGGGGAGCCTGACCAACCTCGCCAAGGGTCTCGACGCACTCAATGCCGACAACAGTGCGCTGCTCGACCTTTCGCAGCAGGCTACCGCGCAGATCGCGCAGTCCGGCGGCAGCATGCGCGAGATCGACTACGCGAACCAGCTCTCGGTACTGTCGCAGCGCATCGCCAAGAACGCGAACGCGCTCGCGCTGTCCGACGAGATCGATCCCGAGGTGGCGTTCCTGCTCGGCAAGGACAGCCGCACCTTCCGCGACATCCTGGCGGGACTCCTCCGCGGCAGCGATGCGCTGCGCCTGCCCGCCGTGCGCGGCGACGAGGCGCGCGCCACGCTCGCCGAACTGCAGAAGCGATTCACCACCTACGAGGCCGGCTCGAGCGCGATTCTCGCCAACATGCCACGTCTGGTGGTCGCCAAGCAGGCGGCGCGCAGCATCAACACCGAGTCTGACGCGCTGCTGGCCGACACGACGAAGCTCGCCGAATCGTATGCGGACCGCCCCGCGCGCACGTGGACGCTCGTGGCCGCCATCCTGTTCGCGGCCCTCGCCCTCGCGGCCCTCGTCCTGCTCGGCAAGGTCTTCCTCGACGACGCCCGCCTGCGCGCGATGGACAGCGAAGGCGAGAACAAGCGCAACCAGGAGGCGATTCTCCGGCTGCTGAACGAGATGGGCAATCTCGCCGACGGCGACCTCACGGTGCAGGCCTCGGTGACCGAGGACGTGACGGGTGCCATCGCCGACTCCATCAACTTCACGATCGAGGAACTGCGCACGCTGGTGCGCGGCATCAACTCGGCGACCGACCAGGTGACCAAGGCCACGCAGGAAACGCAGGCCATCTCGAACCGCCTCTACGAGGCGTCGCAGCGGCAGAACCGCGAGATCCAGCAGGCGTCGGCGTCCGTGCTGCAGATGGCGCAGTCGATCAACGAGGTGTCGCAGACCGCGAACCAGTCCGCCCGGGTGGCCCAGCAGTCGCTGGCGGCCGCCGAGAAGGGCGGCACCGTGGTGCAGAACCAGATCGAGGGGATGAACGAGATCCGCACGCAGATCCAGGACACGTCCAAGCGGATCAAGCGCCTCGGCGAGTCGTCGATGGAGATCGGCGAGATCGTGGAACTGATCTCGGACATCACCGAGCAGACGAACGTGCTGGCGCTCAACGCCGCCATCCAGGCGGCCTCCGCTGGCGAGGCGGGACGCGGCTTCACCGTGGTTGCGGAAGAAGTGCAACGACTCGCCGAACGCTCCGGCGAGGCCACGAAGCAGATCGAGGCGATCGTGAAGACCATTCAGGCGGACACGCAGGACGCCGTGGCCGCCATGGAGAAGTCGACCGTCGGCGTGGTGGAGGGAACCAAGCTCTCCGACGCCGCGGGCCAGGCGCTCGCGGAGATCCAGAACGTGTCGCGCGACCTCGCCGATCTCATCTCGCGGATCTCCACGCAGACGCAGATGCAGTCGACGTCGGTCACGGACGTGACGCGCGGCATGCAGGGCATCCTGAAGATCACCGAGGAGACGACCGAAGGCACCAAGCAGACCAACGTGTCGATCGGCCAGCTCACCAAGCTCGCGCAGGAGCTGCGGTCGTCGGTGGCCGGCTTCAAGGTGTGACGTCGATACCGATGACTACCGATACCGCACCGGAGCTCGACCTGGGCCCGCTGTCCTGGGTGCAGGGCGAGATCGACCAGGCGCTCACGCGCGGCCTCGAGTCGCTTGCGCAGTTTCACGCGGCGCCCGCCGAAGGCAACGCGCTGAAGCATGCGCGCTCGCACGTGCACCAGGCGGCCGGTGCGATCCAGATGGTGGGACTCGACGCCGTGGTGGCCTTCACCGACGAGCTCGAGCGCCAGCTCGCCCGTCTCGAGGAGCTGCCGCCCGCGGAAGCGGCCATGCAGTGCGACGTCATCGATCGCGCCTGCCGCAAGCTTCGGATCTTTCTCGACGAGCTCGTCAACGGTGCGGCGCCGGTGCCGCTCAAGCTGTATCCCGAATACGAAGCCATGCAGTCCGCGCGTGGCGTGAAGGCCGCAGCGCCCACCGACCTGTTCTACCCCGACCTGTCGGCGCGCGCGCCGCGACTGACCCAGCGCGAGGTGATTCCGGGCAGCCGTCTGCCGTCGCACGTCGTGAAGCAGCGCCGCCTGTACCAACGCGGCCTGCTCGCGTGGCTGCACGGTGACGAAGCGGGGGCGTCGATGATGCGCGACGCCGTCGCCGGGATCGAGGACGTGACCACGCAGGGCAGCCTGCGCGCGTTCTGGTGGACCGTGGGTGCGCTGCTCGAGGCGCTGGTCGAGAAGGGGCTCGACGCCGGCTTCGGCGTCAAGCAGCTCGCCGCCCGCGTCGACCTCCAGATCCGCCGCGTGGCCGAAGGCAGTGCCAAGGTCTCCGATCGCCTCCGTCGCGAAGTGCTGTATTTCGTGGCGATCAGCGCACCGGCGGGCCCCCAGGTGCAAGCGGTGCAGCGTGCGTTCAGGCTGTCCGGGCTCATCCCGTCGGCGGAAGTGCTGTCGGCCGACGTCGTTCGCCTGCAGCCGATCCTGCGCGAGGCGCGCGAGCAGCTCGCCGGGGCCAAGGACTCGTGGCTCAAGGCCGCGTCCGGACGCGCCGAGAACCTGCCCAAGCTCAAGCAGACGCTGGCGACGGTGCACGCCAAGGCCGCCGACATCCACAATGGCGCGCTGATGAAGCTCACCGCAGCGCTGGTGGAGCGGCTCGACCGCATGCCCAGCGCCGGCGTGTCGGAACCGATGGCGATGGAGTACGCCACGGCGCTGCTGCTCGCCGATAGCGCCTTCGAGAACTACTCGTCGCTGTCGCCCGATTTTCCGAGGCAGGTCGACGCGATGCTCTCGCGGCTCGACGCGGTCCACCAGGGCCGCGCAGCCACGACCGCCGGCGCGCCGATGCTCGACGAGATGAGCAAGCGCGCGCAGGAGCGCGTTCTGCTGGCGCAGGTCGGCCGCGAGATCCAGGTGAACCTGCGCCACATGGAGCAGGTGCTCGACGCCTTCTTCCGCGACAACGGCAAGCGCGCCGAACTCGCCACGCTCGCCAAGGACAGCACGCAGATTCGCGGCGCATTGCGCATCCTCGGCCTCGACGAGGCCGATCGCCTGCTCGAGCTTTGTGAGCAGCAGATCGCGACCTATGCCGACCCGGACGGACCCGTCGACAACGACGACCTCGAGCTGCTCGCCGAATCGCTCTCGGGCCTCGGCTTCTACATCGAGGCCGTCGAGCAGCAGCGGCCCGATCGTGACCGCCTGATCGCCCCGCTCATCGCCCGCCGCATGGGCGAGGCGCCGGCGCCGGTGCCGGCGCAGACCGACTCCGCAGAGGCGGCGGTGGCCGAGCTTCGCGCCGCGTTGCCGCGGCTCGTCCTGGAGGTGCAGGCCGCGCCGGCCGACGCCGCCGCGCGCGAGACGCTCCGCCGCAAGCTCACCAGCATGCGCGACGACGCCGACCTCATCGGCGACGCCGACCTCGTGGCACAGGTCAAGGGGATCCTCGGCGATCTCGATGCCGGCGACGCGGCGCGCCTGGCTGCCGCGGCCGATGCCATCGCCGACACCACGGCGCCCGCACCCGAGATTTCCGACGAGACGCAACGCCTGCTCGCCACCGATGCGAGCAGTCTCGACCGCGAGCTCCTCGAGATCTTCCTCTTCGAAGCCACCGAGGTGCTCGAAGGCATCAAGGCGAATCATCAGACGCTGCTCGACAACCCTGGCGATCGCGAGGCCCTGCGCGTGGTGAGGCGCGGCTTCCACACCCTGAAGGGCAGCGGGCGGATGGTCGGGCTCACCGAGGTCGGCGAGTACGCCTACGACGCGGAGCGCATCTTCAATCGCCTCCTCGAGGAAGAGCGTCCCGTCACGCCGGCGGTTTCGGCGCTGGTCGGGATCGCGCAGGAGAGTTTCCGCGGATGGGTCGATGCGCTCACGAACCAGGGGCGTGTCATTGCCGATCCGCGTCCCTTGCGGTCGGCCATCGCGGCTGTGGAGCGCGAGCTCCCGGGGCACGAACCCGACCCCGTCGCGCCGCCGTCGAACGTGATCGAGTTGCCCCGCGCGTCGCACGCGCTGCCGGTGGAGGCTCCCGACCGGCGAATCCCTAACGCGCCCGCGCCACTGCCACCGGTGACGCCGGAGCTCGAGCTCCTCGAGTTGCCAGAACTGGGCGCCGGTGGTGAAACGCACGGTGAAGCGGTCGTCGATGCCGATCAGGGTTTCACCGAGACGATCGAGATGCCAATGTTGCCCGGCGGCGACGGGCGCGAGCACGTCCTCGCACCCATCGAGGTCGACGACGCGCATTCGGCGGTCGATTCGGGAATGCACTTGGCGTCGCCGTCGCTGCCGGAGAAGCGTGCCTCGCTCGCTGCCGAAGCGGCTGCGCCGGCCGACGTCCAAGGCATCGGCGCGGGTGAAGACGACGCCTCGTGCGCGGTCGACGCCACGGGACAGGAAGCGTCGCCTTCCACGCACACGGCCTGCGTCCTGCACTTTCTGGGCGTCGCCGCCGAAGACCCTGCCATGGCCGACGCGCCTGCGGCGGAGGCGCACGCGCCCGACGAGGCGGCGTGGCGCGAACTGCTGCGCGCGGCATCCACCACCGCCGGCGAGGCGATCGCCGATGTCGTGACGCCGTCCGACGGCCCGCACGCGGAAGTGTCCGGCGAGGTGCCGGCGGTCGCGGCGGATGCGACGGAAGCGAATGCGACGGAAACGGATGCGACGGAAACGGATGCCGGCGCACGATCCCCCTCGCCGGAAGCTGCGGCCCCCGTCGCCGCGGAGACCGCGGGTTCCGATGACATCGTCGTGGGCGACGTGACCCTGTCGCGCTCGCTGTGGAGCATCCTGTGCGACGAGGCGGACCAGCATCTGGCCACCCTCGCGCACGAGCTGTCGCTCCTGCAGTTCGATCCGCATGCCGTGCCACCCGCGCCGATGGTGCGCGCGAGCCACACGATGTGCGGGATCCACCGCACGGGCGGCTTCCCTCTCGTCGCCACCACCGCCAAGGCGCTCGAGACGACGCTGACGGCCCTCGAGCAGAAGGGCCCGCCCATGGCGAGCGTGGCCTATCCCGTGCTGGCGCGGGCCATCGCCGGGCTCGACCTCTTCGCGGGCCGCGTCAAGGCCGCGGAGGCGTTCTCGGCGCACGACGTGGCCGAAGCGGAGGCGATCCAGGGCGAGCTCGACGAGTTGCGTGCGGCCTCGTCGCAGATCGCCGGCGACGCTGAAGCTGCCGCGCGCCTCGTGGCGGACCTCGACGACGCCGACGCGGGACCGGCCTGGCACCCCTCGATCATCGAAGGATCCCACACGCCCGTCGCGGCGTCGGGCGCTGCCGAGGCGTCAACGCCAGCCGAGGGGCCGGCCACCGGCCCCGGCGAGCCGCAGGAGAGGGTCGAGTCGTTTCCTTCCATCGCGGATGAAGTCCCGATGGCCGCCACGCCTTCGGCGCACCGTCCGCGAGCGCTGCTCGAGCTCGTGCATCCTGCGTCGGAGCCGGAGCTGCTCCAGTTCGCATCGGGCACGACGCAGGCAGCGGCCGGACCCACTCCGGAGCCGGAGCCGGAGTCGGTCGTCCCGCCGCCGCGAGTCGATCCGCTCGCCGACGTGAGCGACGATGTCGACCAGCAGGTGCTGCCCATCTTCCTCGACGAGGCCGGCGACCTCTTTGCGCAGGCGAGCGAGGACTTGCGCGGCTGGCGGCGCACGCCCGAGGACACCTCGTCGGTGGCGCGCCTCCGGCGCACGCTGCACACGTTCAAGGGGAGTGCGCGGATGGCCGGTGCGATGCGCCTCGGCCAGCTCGCGCATCTCATGGAGACGCGGCTCGAGGAAGACGCGGTGGAAGCATCGGCGCCGCTCTTCGAGACGCTCGACGAGGACCTCGACCACATCGCTTTCGTGCTCGATGCATTGCGCCGCGGCGAGGTCGACGTGCCCCTGCCGTGGGTGGCCGCGCTGGCGCGCGAGCAGGCGGTGCCGCCGACGGATGACGCCGCCGACGCGCCGTTGCCGGACGGCGCGGCTGCCGTGCCCGTGATCCCGGATCCGGAGGCTGGCGAGGCGGAGACCGCGGAAGCGGCGGCCGCGGAAGCGGAATCCGCGGCGGTGGAGCCCCGGGAAGCGGAGTCCACGGCAGTGGAGCCCACGGCAGTGGAGCCCACGGCAGTGGAGCCCGCGGCCGTGGAGGCCGCGGCAGCAGACGCCCCGTCCGCGCCCGATGCCAAGGGTACCGATGCACCGTCGCCGGTCGTGGAACGGCCGGCGGCGTCCGAGCGTTCCGTGGTGGTGCCCCTGGCGCCGCATGCGCCCCTGGTCGTGCCCGCGCAGGCCCCGGTGCCGCCGGCCGCCGCGCGCGCCGAGGCGATCCCCGAGCTCGAGGCCGGGGCGCGTGCGCAGTTGCGGGTGCGCGCCGACGTGATCGACCGTCTCGTCAACGAGGCAGGCGAGGTGGCGATCGCCCGTGCGCGAGTCGAGGGCGAGCTGCGCGCGCTGAAGTCGAACCTTCTCGAGCTCACCAGCAGCGTGATCCGCCTGCGCGCGCAGATGCGCGAGATCGAGATCCAGGCCGAGTCGCAGATCCAGTCGCAGACGCTCGAGCATCAGGCGGACTTCGATCCGCTCGAGTTCGACCGCTACACGCGCTTCCAGGAGCTCACGCGCTCGCTCGCCGAGGGCATCAACGACGTGTCGACCGTCCAGCAGTCCCTGCTCAAGAACCTGGACGACGCCGACGCGGCGCTGCTCGCGCAGGCGCGGCTGTCGCGCGACGTGCAGCAGCGGCTGTTCTCGATCCGCACGGTGCCGTTCGGCAGCGTCTCCGCGCGGCTCTATCGCATCCTGCGTGCGACGGCGCGCGAGCTCGACAAGCGTGCCAACCTCGAGATCGTGGGCGGCCAGGTGGAGCTCGACCGTTCGGTGCTGGAGAAGCTCGTGGGCCCGCTCGAGCACCTCCTGCGCAATGCGCTCGACCACGGCATCGAGTCGCGCGACGCGCGCCGCGCCGCAGGCAAGTCGGAAACGGGCGAGATCCGCCTGACGGTGCGCCAGGTCGGCAACGAAATCCTGATCGAGCTCGGCGACGACGGCAGCGGCGTGGACCTGGCGCGCGTGGCCGATCGGGCGCGAAGCCTCGGGCTGCTCGATGCCGACGCGCAGCCCACCGACGCCCGGCTCCTCGAACTCCTCTTCGCCCCCGGCTTCTCGACGGCCTCGAGGGTCACGCAGATTTCGGGACGCGGCATCGGCATGGACGTCGTGCGCAGCGAGATCGGCGCCCTCGGCGGCCGCGTCGAGGTATTGTCGGAAGCCGGCAAGGGGACGCGCTTCGTGCTCACCCTGCCGCTCACGCTTGCCGTGGCCCAGGCGGTGCTCGTGCGCGCCGGCGCCCGCCTGTGGGCGCTGCCGGCACCGATGGTGGAGCAGGTGCAGCAGGTCAAGGCGCAGGCGCTGCTCGACATCTACATCGAGCGCAAGGTCGAATGGCAGGGACGATCGTATCCGTTCCACTACCTGCCGCGCCTCCTGGGCGATACGGCGCACAATCCGGAGACGAAGCGCTACAACCCGATTCTTTTGCTGCGCAGCGGCCAGAGCCACGCGGCGATCCACGTCGACGAGATGGTCGGCAACCAGGAACTCGTGGTGAAGAACATCGGGCCGCAACTCGCCCGCGTGTCCGGGATCTCGGGCGCCACGGTGCTCGGCACCGGCGAGATCGTCCTCATCATCAATCCGGTGCTGCTGGCGGCGCGCACCGAGGTGCCCAAGGTCGAGCCGCGAGTGGACGATCGCGCCATCGCCGACCGGCCCCGCGCGCCCGTCGCGCCGGTCTCCACGCAACCTCTGGTGATGATCGTCGACGACTCGCTCACGGTGCGCAAGATCACGAGCCGCACGCTCGTGCGCGAAGGCTTCGCGGTGGCCACTGCCCGCGACGGTGTGGATGCGCTCCAGGTCCTGGCCGAGCAGGTGCCCGACGTGATCCTGCTCGACATCGAGATGCCGCGCATGGACGGCTTCGAGTTCGCCAAGACGATCAAGGGCGATCCGCGATACCAGGGCATCCCGATCATCATGATCACGTCGCGCACCGCCGAGAAGCATCGCAATCGCGCGGCCGAGCTCGGCGTGGACCTCTTCCTGGGCAAGCCGTATCAGGAAGAGGAACTCCTGGGTCACCTGCGCGAGATGACGGGAGCCGCCGCGCTCTGATGCATGCGGTTCGGGCATCGTCGTGCGGCCAGCCTGTTGCGCCGCACGGCGCGCCCCCTGCCGAAATGCGATAGATTCCCCGGTGACGGCCGCTTGGTCCGGCGGCGATCCTGAGGAGGGGCGATGGCGAGCTACGCCACGGAGCAGATCCGTACGGTGGCGCTGGTGGGGCACGGCGCGGCAGGCAAGACGACGCTGGCCGAGGCACTGCTCGTGAAGAGCGGCGCGCAGCCGGCAGCCGGCAGCGTCGAGCGGGGGACCACGGTCTCCGACTTCGATCCTCTCGAGAAGCAGTACCTGCACTCGCTGCGCGCGTCGCTCCTGCACTGCGACACCGCCGACACGCGCATCCACCTCATCGATACCCCGGGCTTCCCCGACTTCATCGGCCAGGCCATCGGTGCGCTCGATGCGGTGGAGACCGCCGCGGTCGTGGTCAACGCCCAGGCGGGCATCGAGATGATCACCTCGCGCATGATGGCGTGGGCCGCCGAGCGCAAGCTCTGCCGTCTCTTGATCGTGAACAGGATCGACGGCGAGAACGCCGATCCTGCGGGTGTGCTGGCGGCGATCCAGGCGGCGTTCGGCAAGGAATGCCTGCCGATCAACCTGCCTGCCGACGGCGGCAAGCGCGTCGTCGACTGCTTCTTCAATCCGTCGGGGGAGTCGGATTTCTCCTCGGTGGAGGCCGCGCACCGCGCGCTCGTGGACCAGGTCGTGGAGGTCGACGAGGAACTCATGTCGCTCTACCTCGAGCAGGGCGACATCGAACCCGCGCAGTTGCACGCGCCGTTCGAGAAGGCACTGCGCGAGGGGCATCTCGTCCCCGTGTGCTTCGTTTCGGCGCGCACGGGCGCCGGCGTGGCCGAGCTCCTCGATGTGTTCGTCAAGCTGCTGCCGAACCCGGCCGAGGGCAACCCGCCCCGATTCACCAAGGGCGAGGGCGATGCCGCCGTCGAGTTCCACTCCGAGCCCGATCCCGGCAAGCACGTGCTCGCGCACGTGTTCAAGGTCGTGATGGACCCGTTCGTGGGCAAGCTCGGCATCTTCCGCGTGCACCAGGGCACCGTCACCCGCGACACCCAGCTCTTCGTGGGCGAGGGCCGCAAGCCGTTCAAGATCGGCCACCTCTTCATGCTGCAGGGAGGCAAGAACGTGGAGATCGAGCGTGCCGTCCCGGGCGATCTCGCCGCGGTGGCCAAGGTCGACGAGATCGTCTTCGACTGCGTCCTCCACGACTCGCATGACGAGGACCACATCCACATGGAGCCGCTCACCTTCCCCACGCCCATGCATGGCGTGGCGATCGAGCCCAAGCGGCGCGGCGACGAGGGACGCATCTCCGACGTCCTCGGACGGATGACGGCCGAGGATCCCACCCTCAAGGTCGAGCACGACACCAATCTCAACGAGACGGTGCTCTGGGGCCTGGGCGAACTGCACCTGCGCTCGGTGCTGGAGCGCATGGCGAGCCAGTTCAAGCTCGAGGTGAGCACGCGGCCGCCGCGCATCCCGTATCGCGAGACGATCACCGCATCCGCCGAGGGCCATCACCGGCACAAGAAGCAGACGGGCGGTGCGGGGCAGTTCGGTGAGGTGTACCTCAAGATCGAGCCGCTGCCGCGCGGCGGAGGCTTCGAGTTCGTCAACACGGTCAAGGGCGGCGCGATTCCCACCGCGCTGATCCCGGCGGTGCAGAAGGGCGTCGAGCAGGTGCTCGCGGAGGGGCCCGTCGCCGGCTTTCCGCTGCAGGACGTGCGCGTGAATGTGTACGACGGGAAGTTCCATCCCGTGGACTCGAAGGAAGTCGCGTTCGTCGCCGCCGGCAAGAAGGCCTTCCTCGACGCCATCGCCAAGGCGAAGCCGATCGTGCTCGAGCCGGTGGTCGGCGTGGAGATCAGTTGCCCGGCCGCGAGCATGGGCGACGTGGCGGGCGACCTGTCGTCGCGGCGCGGCCAGGTCACCGGCACCCGGACGCTGCAGGCCGGCTCGCTGGCCGTGGTCGGACTCGCCCCGCTCGTGGAACTCGACGGCTACGCGGCGCGTCTGAAGTCCATGACCGGGGGGCAGGGCGGCTGGACGATGGCGCTGTCCCACTACGAGCAGGCGCCGCCCACGCTGCAGCAGCAGCTTGCTGCCGACTACGCGAAGCATCGCCGGCACGAGGACGAAAGCTAGACGCGAAACAGGCAGTTGCACCGCTCGCGCCTGACCTGCCGGCGGTCCGTTTACAATGGTCCGGATCGGCACGCGCTACGTGAATCTCACCCATCACTTCCTGATCGCCATGCCTGCCATGGCCGATCCCAACTTCTCGCGCACGCTGACCTACGTCTGCAATCACGGCAAGGACGGCGCCCTCGGGCTGGTCGTCAATCGGCCCATCGACATGAAGCTGTCTGCGCTCTTCGAGCAGATCGAGGTGCCGCTCGCCGACGACGTGCTGCGCGTGGCGCCGGTTCACTACGGTGGGCCGGTTCAGGTCGATCGCGGCTTCGTGCTGCATCGTCCGCTCGGCAACTGGAGCTCCACGCTGGCGGTGAGCGACGATCTGGGTCTCACGACGAGCAAGGACGTGCTCGAAGCGCTCGGCCGCGGTGACGGGCCGCACGATGTCTTCGTCTCGCTCGGCTACGCCGGATGGTCGGCGGGCCAGCTCGAGCACGAGCTGGGGCAGAACGCCTGGCTCACGGTCGAGGCGGATGCCGACCTCCTCTTCACGATGCCGGCGGAACAGCGCCTGCCGGCCGCGATGCGGCTCCTGGGCATCGATTTCTCGCGCCTGTCCGAGGATGTCGGTCACGCCTGACGCCGTGAGCGTCGCCACGCCGCCTTACGTGGTCCCGTCCAACCCCACCTCAATCACCGGGTCCATCACCGTGCTCGCTTTCGACTTCGGCACCCGGCGCATCGGCGTGGCCGTCGGCAACACCCTCACGCGGAGCGCACGGCCGCTCACGGTCCTCGATGCGGCAGCGGGGCAGGCGCGGATCGCCGACGCCGCGGCGCTGGTCGCCGAGTGGCAGCCCGGCCGCGTGATCGTGGGCATCCCCGTGCACGCGGACGGCACGCCGCATGCGATGACGCGACGGGCGGCGGCCTTCGCCCGCGATCTCGCCGCACGCATCGCGGTCCCGGTGGAGCATGCCGACGAGCGGCACACCACCGCGCTCGCGCAGGACCGCCTGGACGCGGACCGTGCCGGGCGCCGCGGCCGCGCCACGCGCGATGCGGTGGCCGCGCAGCTCATCCTCCAGGGTTGGCTCGATGCCCGTCGGTGAAGGCCTCCCCGACGCCGAACAGGCGTTGCTGGCGCTCGCCGAGCGCATGCGCGGCGCCGTCGCGCACGACGCGGCGTTCGTCGGCATCTACTCCGGAGGCGCATGGCTCGCCGAGCGCCTCCCCGCGCTCGTGCCCGGAGAACACCCGGTCGGCTTCATCGACGTCTCCTTCTATCGCGACGACTACTCGCGCACGGGCCTCAAGGGCGGCAGCAAGCGCACGTCGCTGCCGTTCGACGTGAACGGCGCGAACATCGTGCTCATCGACGACGTGCTCTACACCGGACGCAGCGTGCGCGCCGCCATCAACGAGCTGTTCGACTTCGGGCGCCCGGCGCGCATCGAGCTCGCGGTGCTCGTGGATCGCGGCGGCCGCGAGCTGCCGGTCGAGCCCACGTATTGCGGCGCCCGCCTCGCGGTGGCGAGCGACCTGTCGATCGTGCTCTCGCGCGACGAGGGCGTGCTGGCACTCGCCGTGGAGCGGATGAGCTGATGCGCAATCCGCAGCTCAACGCGCACGGCGAGCTCACGCATCTCCTGACGCTGGAGGGGCTGCCGCCCGATGTGATCGGCTCGATCCTCGACACGGCGGAGCCCTTCGTCTCCATCGGCGAGCGTGAGGTGAAGAAGGTCCCGCTCCTGCGCGGAAAGGCGGTCTTCAACCTCTTCTTCGAGAACTCGACCCGCACCCGCACCACCTTCGAGATCGCGGCGAAGCGCCTGTCGGCGGACGTCATCAACCTCAACATCGGCGTATCGTCGACGAGCAAGGGCGAGACGCTGCTCGACACCATCGACAACCTCGTCGCGATGGACGCCGACGTGTTCGTCGTGCGGCATTCGCAATCGGGCGCGCCGCATCTCATCGCCGGTCACCTGAACCGCCTCGGCAAGTCGCACGTGCACGTGGTGAACGCCGGCGACGGACGCCACGCGCATCCCACCCAGGGGCTGCTCGACCTGTACACGATCCGCCACTACAAGAAGGACTTCCACGGACTCACCGTGGCCATCGTGGGCGACGTCCTGCATTCGCGCGTGGCGCGCTCGCTCATCCACGGCCTCACCACGCTCGGCACGCCCGACGTGCGCGTGATCGGCCCGCAGACGCTCCTGCCGACGAAGGCGGAGGCCCTCGGCGTGCGCGTGTTCCACGACATGCGCGAGGGCCTGCGCGGCTGCGATGCCGTGGTGATGCTGCGGCTGCAGAACGAGCGGATGAACGGTACGCTGCTGCCGTCGGCGGGCGAGTACTTCAGGCACTACGGCCTCACGCAGGACAAGCTCGCGCTCGCCAAGGCCGACGCGATCGTGATGCATCCGGGACCGATGAATCGCGGCGTGGAGATCGACTCGCCGGTCGCCGACGGCGAGCGCTCGGTGATCCTGCCGCAGGTGACCTTCGGCATCGCCGTGCGCATGGCGGTGATGAGCATCATCGCGGGGGCCCGATGAGGATCGAGATCGTCGATGGACGCCTGATCGATGCCGCGGGTGAGCGCGCGGGGACGCTCTACGTGGCCGACGGGCGCATCGCCGCAGTCGGCGCGCCGCCGGCGGGCTTTCGCGCCGATCGCGTGATCGACGCGCGCGGGCTCGTGGTCGCCCCCGGCCTCGTCGACATCGCCGTGCGCCTGCGCGAGCCCGGGCTCGAGTACAAGGCCACGCTCGAGTCGGAGATGGCGGCCGCGGTCGCGGGCGGCGTGACGAGCCTCGCCTGTCCGCCGGACACCGATCCACCGCTCGACGAGCCCGGTCTCGTGGAGATGCTCAAGCACCGCGCGCGCCTGCGCAACCTCGCGCACGTGTATCCCGTGGGCGCGCTCACCGTGGGCCTGAAGGGCACCGCGCTCACCGAGATGGGCGAGCTGACGCGGGCCGGCTGCGTGGCGTTCTCGCAGGCCGACGTCGCGCTCGCCGATACCGAGCTCCTGCGCCGCGCGATGCAGTACGCCGCCACGTTCGGCTACCCGCTGTGGCTGCGTCCGATCGATCCCTGGCTCGGACGCAACGGCGTTGCACACGACGGCGAAGTCGCCACGCGTCTGGGGCTCGCCGGCATTCCCGCGGCCGCGGAGACCATCGCGCTCGCCGCGATCCTCGCGCTCGCCCGCGAGTGCGGCGTGCGGCTGCACCTGTGCCGCCTGTCGTGCGCCGAGAGCGTGGCGATGGTCCGCGAGGCGAAGGCGCAGGGCCTTCCCGTCACCTGCGACGTCGCTGTGCATCATCTGCACCTGTGCGACGTGGACATCGGCTGGTTCGACAGCAACGCCCGCGTGGTGCCGCCGTTCCGCTCGACGCGCGATCGCGCGGCGCTGCGCGCCGGCGTGGCCGACGGCACCATCGACATCGTGTGCTCCGATCACGCGCCGGTCGACGACGACGGCAAGCAGCTTCCCTTCGGCGAGGCGGAGCCCGGCGTGACCGGACTCGAGCTCCTGCTGCCGCTCACGCTGAAGTGGGCCGCGGAGGAGGGGGTGAGCCTCGCCGCCGCGCTCGCGAAGATCACCGCGGCCCCCGCGAAGCTCCTCGGTGCGGACGCGTCGCTTGCCGTGGACGCGCCGGCCGACCTGTGCATCCTCGATCCGGAGGCGTGGTGGACGGTCGAGCGCAGCGCCCTGCGCAGCCAGGGCAAGCACACACCATTCCTCGGCATCGAGGTTGCCGGACGCGTGCGATACACGCTCGTCGCCGGGCAGGTCGTCCACCAGGCCTGATCCCGCCTGCGCGCGTCCTCACGGTCACATCTCACTGGAAGGGAGTTGGTCTTGAACGACAGCATCGAATCGCACGTCGCAAGCCTCGTCGATCCGCGCAAGGTCGACCGCCGTGCCTTCGTGGTCACCTCGCTCGGCGCCGGCTTCGCGCTGTCGGTGCTTCCCGTCTCGGCGCAGACGATCACCACGTCGGCCGAAGGACTCGTGGCGGGCGAGGTGAAGGTAAGGACGAAAGACGGCGAGATGCCGGCCTACCGCGCCATGCCGGCCACGGGGAGCGACTTTCCGACGATCCTCGTCGTGCAGGAGATCTTCGGCGTGCACGAGCACATCAAGGACATCTGCCGCCGGATCGCCAGGCAGGGTTTCTTCGCCATCGCGCCGGAGCTCTACGCACGGCAGGGGGATCCCTCCAAGTACACCGAGATCCCCAAGCTCATCTCGGAAGTCGTGTCGAAGGTCCACGACGCGCAGGTGCTGGCCGACCTCGACGCGACGGTCGCCTACGCCAAGTCGACCGGCAAGGCGGAAACGACGCGCCTCGGCATCACCGGCTTCTGCTGGGGCGGGCGCATCGTGTACATGTATGCCGCCCACAACCCGGCGGTCAAGGCAGGCGTCGCGTGGTACGGGACGGTCGCCAGGAGCTTCATTCCGGGCGACAAGGCGGCGCAGGAGGTGGCGGGGCAGATCAGCGCACCGATCCTCGGCCTGTACGGGGGCGCCGACCAGGGCATCCCCGCGGAGTCCGTGGAGAAGATGTTCGCGTCGCTCAAGGCCGGCAGGAGCCCGCGCTCGGAGTTCACGATCTATCCCGACACCCCGCACGGCTTCAATGCCGACTACCGGCCGTCCTATCGGAAGGTGCAGGCCGAGGAGGCGTGGGCGAAGATGATCGCCTGGTTCAAGCTCAACCTGTAGCGAGCGTCACGGCACGCAAGCTGCGCTTGCACCCCGGCGAGCACTTCGAGAGCCTGCGCGCCCCCGCCACGCCTGGGCGAGAGCTCCGGACATCCGACCGTGACCGATGCGGCCTACGCACGAGGCGCGCGCGGCACGCGTCCCATCAGGTAGAACTCGTCGTTGGGGCGCATGGCGACGAGATGCGCCATGCGGTTCGACAGCGCGAAGAAGGATGCGATGCCGCCGATGTCCCAGATCTCCTCGTCGCCGAACCCGTGCGCGCGCAGCGCGGCGAAGTCGTCGTCGCCGATGTCGCGGCTGTGGGTTGCCACCTTCATCGCGAAGGCGAGCATCGCCTTCTGCCGCGGCGTGATGTCGGCGTGGCGATAGTCCACCGCCACCTGATCGGCCACCAGCGGATTCTTCGCGTAGATGCGCAGGATCGCGCCGTGCGCCACGATGCAGTAGAGGCAGCCGTTGGCGCCCGAGGTTGCCACCACGATCATCTCGCGCTCGGCCTTGCTCAGGCCGCCCTCCTTCTCCATGAGCGCGTCGTGATACGCGAAGAAGGCGCGGAACTCGTCGGGGCGGTGCGCGAGCGCGAGGAACACGTTGGGCACGAAGCCGGCCTTCTCCTGCACGGCGAGGATGCGCGAGCGAACGTCGTCGGGCAGGTTTCCGAGCTCCGGGACGGGGTAGCGGCTGATGGCAGTCATGTCGTCATTTCCTCCTTGTCGTGGATGCGCACGCCATGCCCGGCATCCGCGTCGCGCGCGGGGCGCACCGTGCGATGGACCGATGGAGCGTCCTGCCGCTGTCGCGATGCGCCGTCGGGCGGCTCCCGTCAGGACGACGGCGGCACGTAGCCGGGAGGCAGCGCCGCACCGCCGCCGAAGAAGTGCTTCTCCATCTCGCCGGCGAGCCACTTGCGGGCGCGGGCGTCGGCGAGGTTGAGCCGATTCTCGTTGACGAGCATCGTCTGGTGGCGCAGCCACTGCGCCCACGCTTCCTTCGAGACGTTGTCGTAGATGCGCTTGCCCAGCTCGCCGGGGTAGGGCGGGAAGTCGAGGCCTTCGGCCTCGCGGTCGAGCTTGACGCAGTGAATCATGCGAGCCATGCGGACGATCCTCCGGGCGGGGCGCGGCGCCTTGGCGCGGCGTGCCTCACCCTACAATGTCTTGCGGTAGACGAGCGACTTGCGCTGGTAATTGTAGAGCGCCTGCTTCTGCTGCGGCAGATCGGCAACGCTGGCGGTGCGAAAGCCGCGCTCGAGGAACCAGTGCGACGTCCGCGTCGTGAGCACGAAGAGCTCGGCGAGCTTGAGCTTTCGCGCACGCGCCTCGATCTCGCGCATCAACGCCTCGCCGTAGCCCTCGCGACGGAAGTCGGGCTGCACGGCAAGCGCCGCGAGCTCGCCGACCTTCTCGTCCATGAAGGCATACAGCGCCGCGCAGCCGACGACCTGGCTGTCGTACTCGGCCACCACGAAGCGCTCGATCTCGCTCTCGAGACGCTCGCGCGAACGCCGCACGAGCACGCCCTGCTCCTCCAGGGGTCCGATCACCTGCAGGATGCCGCCCACGTCGTCGATCGTGGCGCTCCTGATGTGCGCGAGCGCGGTGGACGCCACCATGGTGCCCACGCCGTCGCGCGTGAAGAGCTCGAGCAGCAGCGCGCCGTCCAAGCGTCGCGAGATGAGGTGCGCACGCCGGACGCCGTTGTTGCAGGCGCGGATGGCGGCGGGCAGGTAGGTGCGTACGTCGGGGGCGAGCTTGTCGGCCCTGGCGAGCAGCGCCTCGGCGTCGGTGGTGGAGAGGTCGGTCAGGAGCTGGCGGCGGGCATTGCGCACGCCGTCGGCGTCCATGAGGAAGATGAGCTTGGTGGCTTCGAGGCGAACCGCGACCTGTGTCGCCACTTCTTCCACGGTAAGGTTGAAGATCTCGCCGGTAGGCGAGTAGCCGATCGGCGAGATGAGCACAATGTCGCTGTCGTCCAGGCGCTGCTGCATCGCCTCGGTGTCCACCCGGCGCACTTCGCCCGTGAGCTGCATGTCGACCCCGTCGACGATGCCCATCGGCTTCGCGGTGAGGTAGTTGCCGGTGGAAACGCGATTGCGCGCGCCGGCCATCGGCGAATTCGCGAGGCCGAGCGAGAGCAGGGCCTCGATGCGTGCGCGCACCTGGCCCGCGGCCTCGAGCGCGCAGTCCATCGCATCCATGTCGGTGATGCGCATGCCGTGGGCATAGCGGCTCGGGATCCGCTGCGCCGCCAGGATCGCCTCGATCTGCGGACGGAAGCCGTGCACCACCACGAGACGGATGCCGAGGCTGTGCAGGAGGTTGAGATCGTGGATGACGCCGAGGAACTGCTCGTCGGCGACGACCTCTCCGCCGAAGGCGATCACGAAGGTCTTGCCGCGGAAGGCGTGCACGTAGGGCGCCGCGGAGCGGATGAGATGCACGAAAGAGCGCATCGTCGCCGAGTTCGCGGCGGGCGGGTTTTCGGGGGCGGTGGGCATGAAGAGGCTGGTGCGGGTGCGCGCGATTATAGCCGCGTTGCCACCGGCAGCGCGGCGCTCCGGGCGCGGCCCGCCGAGGTGCGGCGGCGGATGCGGAGAACCGCGCGCAAGTTCCGCACACCGGGTTCCGCACACCGGGTCGGGGCCCCTCCGTCGCTCGGCTATCATTCATCTTTCGCCGGTCGCGCCGATGTCGTCGAAACTCCTCGAAAACCTCAATCCAGAGCAACTCGCCGCAGTCACGCTTCCGCATGCGTCGGCGCTCATCCTCGCCGGCGCCGGCAGCGGCAAGACGCGCGTGCTCACCACGCGCATCGCGTGGCTTCTCGCCAGCGGCCAGGCGACCCCGCAGTCGGTGCTCGCCGTCACCTTCACCAACAAGGCGGCGCGCGAGATGCTGCTGCGGCTCTCGGCGCTCACGCCGATGAGCACGCGCGGCATGTGGGTGGGCACCTTCCATGGGCTGTGCAACCGCATGCTGCGCGCGCATCACCGCGAGGCGAAGCTGCCGCAGCTCTTCCAGATACTCGACACCCAGGACCAGCTCTCGCTGCTCAAGCGCCTGTACAAGGCGCAGAACATCGACGACGACCGCTATCCGGTGCGCCAGCTGCAGTGGTTCATCGCCGCGGCCAAGGAGGAGGGGCAGCGCCCGGGCGCGGTCGAGGCCGGCGACGACTTCACGCGCCGCCAGGTCGAGCACTACGCGCTGTACGACGAGATGTGCCAGCGCGAGGGCGTGGTCGACTTCGCGGAGCTCCTCCTGCGCAGCTTCGAGCTCCTGGTCGGCAACGACGCCCTGCGCGAGCACTACCGGCGGCGCTTCTCGCACATCCTCGTCGACGAGTTCCAGGACACCAATACGCTGCAGTATCGCTGGCTGCGTTGCCTCACCGGTCGCGATGCGGCCGTCTTCGCCGTGGGTGACGACGACCAGTCGATCTATGCGTTCCGCGGCGCCAAGGTCGCCAACATGCAGCAGTTCGAGCGCGACTTCGCCACCCCGGAGCGCCCGGTCAAGCTGATCCGCCTAGAGCAGAACTACCGGTCGCACGGCCACATCCTCGATGCCGCCAACGCGCTCATCCGCCACAATCACGCGCGCTTGGGCAAGAACCTGTGGACGAGCGAAGGGAAGGGCGAGCCCGTGCGCGCGTTCGCCGCATCCTCGGACAACGACGAGGCCGCGTTCGTGGTCGACGTGGTGCGCGGGCTCGCCGCGGACGGCGTGCCGCTGGACGAGATCGCGCTGCTGTACCGGTCCAATGCGCAGTCGCGCGTGCTCGAGCACGCGCTCTTCGGCGCCGGCCTGCCGTATCGCGTGTACGGGGGCATGCGCTTCTTCGAGCGCGCGGAGGTCAAGCACGCGCTCGCGTACCTGCGCCTGATCGCGGCGCCCGGCGACGACGGCGCCTTCCTGCGGGTGGTGAACTTTCCGCCGCGCGGCATCGGCGCGCGCACGCTCGAGCAGTTGCAGGCGTCGGCGCAGGGTCACGGCACGTCGCTGTGGCAGGTTGCGGCTTCGGGTGCGGCGACCGGCAAGGCGGGGACGGCGCTTGCGGCGTTCTGCCGCCTGATCGAGAAGCTGCGCGAGGATACGCGATCGCTGCCGCTGCCCGAGGCGGTGGAGCACGTCATCGAGAAGTCCGGGCTCGTGCCGCACTATGTCGCGGAGAAAGACGGTCAGGATCGTGTCGACAACCTGACCGAGCTGGTGACGGCCGCCGACGCCTTCGTGCGCGAGTCCGAGCTCGCCACCGACGCGCCGATGCTCTCGCCGCGCGTGACGCCCGATGCCGAGTCACCCCCGGATGGCGAGAACGAGGGCGCTACCGATCCGCTCGCGGCCTTCCTCGCGCACGCGGCGCTCGAAGCGGGCGACACGCAGGCGGACGAGGGCAAGGCCGCGCTGCAGCTCATGACGGTGCACTCGGCGAAGGGCCTCGAGTTCCACACGGTGTTCGTCACCGGCCTCGAGGAGGGGCTGTTCCCGCACGAGAACAGCTTGTCGGAGGCCGACGGCCTCGAGGAGGAGCGCCGGCTCATGTACGTCGCGATCACGCGCGCCCGCCGCCGGCTCTACCTCACGCAGGCGCAGCAGCGCATGTTGCACGGGCAGATGCGCTACGGCATCCCGTCGCGCTTCGTCAACGAGCTGCCGCCGGAGCTCGTGCAGTGGCTCTCGCCGTTCCGGCGGCGCTCGATCGACGTCGACGACGACGAGTGGGACCGCGTGACGAAGGCGCCGCAGGCCACGCCCGCGTCGTCGCCGTGGCGCATCGGCCAGAGCGTGCGTCATGCGAAGTTCGGGGTGGGCGTCATCATCGACGCCGAGGGACGCGGCCACGACGCCCGCGTCCAGGTCAACTTCCGCGATGCCGGCGTGAAGTGGCTGGCGCTCGACTACGCGAAGCTCGAAGCTGCCTGACGGCGTGGCGCGGCCACGCGTGGCCCCGGTCACGCGTTATCGCGCTACCGGATGAGTGGCGATGAAATCGTCGACCGCTGCCGAAGCGGACGCGAAGAAGCGCTCCTGCCCGAGCCGCTCGCCGCCGATCCAGCGCGCGAGCTGCTCGCGCAACGGCCGGTTGCCTCGCGCGAAGCGGACGTCGATGCCGTTCGTCTCGAGCTCGTCGTAGAGGTCGCGCAGGACCTCGAGGGCGGTGACGTCGATGCCTGCGACCGCCTGCAGGTCGAGCACGACGCAGCGCACCGCGGGAACTTCGAGCGCCACGAGCTCGCGTATGCGCTCGGCCACGTGGCGGGCGTTGGCGAAGACGAGCGGCGCGTAGAGGCGATAGACGAGCACGCCGGGTGTCGCGGCGCCTCCCTCGTCGTCGTCGAGGTCGTGGAAGCGACGATCGACCGGCAGGCGCCGCAGCACCGCGTCGCGCGGCCGTGCGACGTCGCCGAGTACGCGCGCGAGCGAGAGCACCACACCGAGGAGCACGCCGGGCAGCACGCCGAAGACCAGCACGCCCGCCGTGACCGCAAGGGCCAGCAGGAACGCGCGGCCATCGAGGCGGTACAGCGTCCGCCACTGCGCGACGTCGACGAGGCGAATGCCGGCCGCGACCAGGATCGACGACAGCGCCACGCGCGGAAGCAGGGAGAGGGAGGGCGCGAGGAAAACCACGAAGAGCGCCAGGAGTCCCGCGGCGATGAGTTGCGCGAGCTGCGTGCTCATGCCGGACGCGTCCGCCGTCACCGAGCGCGAGGTGCTCGCGCCCACGGGGAGTCCGCTCACCATCCCGGCTGCGACGTTGCCGGCACCGAGTGCCGCGAGCTCGGCGTCGGCCTCGACCGGCTCGCGCCGCCTGGCCGCCAGCGTGCGCGCCATGAGGATGCCTTCCGCGAAGACGAGCAGCGCGAGCGCGATGGCGCCCGGCGCCAGTGCCTGGATGTCGGCGAAGGCGACGTCGGGCAGCGTGGGAACCGGCAGTGCCGCCGACAGTGGCGGGAGGTGCGCAACGCCCGCCGCGCGAAGGTCGAAGGCCTGCGAGGCCGCGATCGCGGCGAGGCAGGCAATGAGCGCGGCGGGGAGGCGCGGTCCCAGTCGCGCGAGAAGCAGGATCGTCACGATCAGCACGAGGCCGAGTCCGAGTGCGCGCATGCTGGCATCGGGAAAGGCCCGTGCCGCGTCGTACACGCGCAGGAAGAACGCGTCGCGGGGCAGTGGAACGCCCAGCAGCACGGGGAGTTGCGTTCCCACGAGGATCAGCGCGGCACCGGCGGCGTATCCCACGAGCACCGGAGTGGACAGCAGGTCGGCGATGCCGCCGAGCCGCAGGCGGCTGCCGAGCACGAGGAGCAACCCGGTCAGGATCGCGAGCAGGGCGGCGAGGTCCCCGGCGCGCGCGGCGTCGTTGTTGGCGAGCGGCGAGATCACCGCGCCGGCGAGGAGCGCGATCGTCGTGTCCGGGCCGATGATCACGCGCCGCGTGGACGTGAAGATCGCGAATGCGACCATCGAGCCGAGCGCGGCGTACAAGCCCGCCTGCGGCGACACTCCGGCGAGCTCGGCGTAGGCCAGCACCGACGGAATCATCACCACGCTCACCGACAGTGCCGCCACGAAGTCGCCGCGGAACGCCCCGCGCGGATAGGACAGGATCTGCACGAGTCCGGGACACCAGCGCTGCAGCGCAGTGGGCACCCGGGTGGTCGGCGGTGGCATGGCCTCTAGCCGGTGCCGGGTCCAGGAGACAGCGGCGAGAGCGCTTCGTTGGCGTGGAACACGTCGCGGTAACTCACGTAGTCGCTGATGTGCAGCGTGACCGTGAGCACGATCGAGTACGGCAGCATGACGAGCAGCACGAGCACCTGCAGGGCCGAGGCGGGGAGCAGCACCGCGAGGAGCGTGAGCAGCATCATCGGCAGCATGAGGCAGAAGAAGAATATCGCCAGCACGTAGGTGGCGAGCGCCCGCCAGTTCGCGAGTGCGGCGCGCAGGCTGGCGGCGAGCGCCGCGCCCGCGCCCGCATCCTGGAACACCACGAGCGCGGGGGCCCACCACGTCGCGAGCAGCACGGGGATGGCAAGCAGCGCGGAGAAGAGCATCGCGAACTGCAGCCGTGGGTCGGCGAAAGTCTCGCGCGCCTGTTCCTCGGTGAGCGAGGTGTGTCCCGACGTCAGGTCGCGCAGCTTCCCGCCGTCCACCAGCGCCGACGCCTGCAGCGCGAGGGCCATGCCGATCACGAAGAAGACACCGATCGCGAGCAGTGCCCACACGTTGCTGCGCAGGCCATGGAAGAGCTGCTGCATCGTCGGCTTGCCGCCGCGCTCCTGGTTCCAGGCCGCGGCGAGCATGCCCACGGCGAGGACGGGCTTGACCACGAACACGGCGAAAGATCCCACGAACGGGATCAGGTTCACGACGAACAGCGTCGCGAAATAGCCGCAGAACAGCAGCATCCAGGGCAGGCGATGCTGTCCGAACATGGCGAAGGCCCGGCGCAGCCACGCCACGCCGTAGGCGGCAGGGTGACGCGCGAAAGCGATGTCTGCACTAGCCATGGCGAGGCACCGGCGCGGGCCAGCGTTCGGGATGCGCGACCCGCAAGCGCAGGATACGCTCGAAGTGAGCGGGATCGTGCGCGTGAACGAGTTCGCCCGGCCGCGGCAGGTGAAGGTCGTACAGACGCGACAGCCAGAAGCGCAGCGCCGCCGCGCGCAGCAGCGAAGGCCACGCGTCGCGCTCGTCTGCGGTGAGCGGTCGAAGCACATCGTACGCGTGCAGCATGGCGTGCGTGAGATCGGGATCGAGCGCACCGGCGTCGTCGACGCACCAGTCGTTCACCGTGATGGCAAGGTCGTAGGCGAAGAAATCGGTGGCGGCGAAACCGAAGTCGATGATGCCGGCGACGCTCGGACCGGCGAAGAGCACGTTGTCGCAGAAGAGGTCGCCGTGGATCGCGCCCTTGGGGAGCTTGCCGCGGCCGAAACCCGTCTGGAAGCGGATCTCCGCCTCGAGCAACGCTGCCTGGTCCGGAGCGAGGAACGGGCGCACGGCGCGTGCGGCCTGCCGCCACCACGCCGGCCCGCGGCGGTTCGTCAGCCGCGTCCGGTAGGTCTGCGACGCGACGTGCAGGCGCGCGAGTGCGGCGCCCACTTCGGCGCAATGCGCGGCATCGACCGTGGCGATGGGCACGCCCTCCACGCGCACGACGAGCCCGGCAGGCTTGCCGTTGAGGAGCGAGAAGAGCGCGCCGGTGCGATCCGGGATCGGCGCGGGCACCTCCACACCCGAGCGCGCGAGGTGCGCCATCAGGTTGAGATAGAACGGCAGCTCGGCTGCCGGAAGGCGCTCGTAGAGCGTCAGGACGTAGCGGCCGCGGTCGGTGGTGACGAAGTAGTTCGTGTTCTCGATGCCGGACGCGATGGGGGCGAGTTCGTCGAGCCCGCCGATGGCGTAGCGCGTGAGCCAGGCGTCGAGGTCGACGGTCGTAACCGGGGTATAGACGGACATGGACGGGCGGCGTTACGGCGGCGTGCGCACGGCCGGATGCATTGCGGCGGACACGCGTGACGGTACGGCGCATCGCCGCGACGCACGCGGTGCCACGGCAAGGCTCACGACATCAACAGGTTGCAGGGATCACCACGAAAACAGCTGCCACATCGGCGGACGCAGCCCGAAATCCAGGGAGTCGTAGCGCAGGAACTGCGTGCCGCTGCTGGTCGGAACGAGATAGTACGGCCGGCCGATGCGCGGCGTGACCTTGAGGTAGCTGATCCGTCCGCCCACGCGCACCTCTTCCACGGTATCGGTACCGCGGCGCGTGATGGTGACCTGCGGCTCGAGGTCGGGATCGACCGGCACGGCAGGATCCGCCGCAGGCGGCGGTGGAGCGGCGTCCTGCGGCTGCGCGGTGAGCGGGGGTGGCGGAGGCGGCACGACGGGGGCCGTCTGCGCTACGGCGGCCGCGCTCGCCGCGAGCAGCAGCGCCATCGCGGACGGGAGCTTCGATGCCGGCACGGAAGACGGTCGGAACATGAGCACATTCTACCTTGCGCTTGCGTCTCCGTTTCGCGCGCGGCGTGCACTCGCCGGAAGCGGGCGCCCCCGTGGCATTTTCGCTACAGGTTGAGCATCTTCTCGCGCTCCTCGCGCGTGGGAACGAAGCCCTTGCTATCGTAGAACGCGAAGATCGCGTCGACCACCGCCTGCGGCTCGTCGATCACCTGCATGAGCTTCATGTCGTCGGCGCCGATCATGCGCTCGCCCACGAGCTTGTCCTCCATCCAGGCGAGCAGGCCCTGCCAGAAGGCGCCGCCGACGAGGATCACGGGAATGCGCCGGCTCTTGCCGGTTTGCACGAGCGTCAGGACTTCGCCGAGTTCGTCGAGCGTGCCGAAGCCTCCCGGCAGAATCACGTACGCCGACGCGAAGCGCACGAACATCATCTTGCGCGTAAAGAAATAACGGAAGTCGACCGACACGTCCTGGAATTCGTTGCCGGTCTGCTCGAATGGCAGCTGGATGTTGAGTCCCACGGCGGGCGAAGGACCCTCGTTCGCACCTTCGTTCGCCGCGCGCATCAGGCCGGGGCCGCCGCCGGAGATCACCGAGAAGCCGGCGTCGGAGAGGAGCCGCGCGATGCGGCGTGTCTTCTCGAAGTAGGGATGACCCGCCTCGATGCGCGCGCTGCCGAACATGCTGACGGCGGGACGGATGCCGCGCAGCCTTTCGGCTGCGAGCGCGAACTCTGCCATAATTCCCAGCAGCCGCCACGCTTCCTGGCCGTTGGTCGAGTACGGCGCGGTCGGATCGATGAGTTCCGGAATCTTGTGGGTCTGACGCATGCCTACGCTCGTGCTGGTGGATGGGTCGTCGTACCTGTATCGCGCGTATCACGCGCTTCCCGATCTTAGAACGAAAAGCGGCGAGCCTACCGGTGCGCTGAAGGGCGTGCTGTCGATGCTGCGCCGACTGGTCGCCGACGGCAAGCCGGATTACTTCGCCGTCGTGTTCGACGCGCCCGGCAAGACCTTCCGCGACGACTGGTACCCGCAGTACAAGGCGAATCGTCCGCCGATGCCCGACGACCTCGTCCGGCAGATCGCGCCGTTGCACGAGCTCGTGCGCGCCAACGGCTGGCCGCTCCTCGTGGTGCAGGGCGTGGAAGCCGACGACGTGATCGGCACGCTCTCGGCCAAGGCGCTCGCGGCCGGTGTCGACACGCTGATCTCGTCGTCCGACAAGGACCTCACGCAACTCGTGCGGCCAGGCGTGAAGATGGTGAACACGATGAGCAACGAGACCTTCGATGAGGCCGGCGTGCTCGCCAGGTTCGACGTGCGCCCCGACCAGGTGCTCGACCTCCTGACGCTCACGGGCGACGCCGTCGACAACGTGCCCGGTGTCGCCAAGGTCGGTCCCAAGACGGCCGCGAAGTGGCTTGCCCAGTACGGCACGCTCGACAACATCGTCGCGCACGCTGGCGAGATCGGCGGCGTGGTGGGCAACAACCTGCGCGAGGCCATTCCCTGGCTGCCGCAGGGCAAGCGGCTGCTGACGGTGCGCACCGACTGCGCGCTCGACGTCGAGCTTGCCGATCTCGCGCTCGCGCCCGCCGACGCTGCAGCGCTGAAGGCACTGTACGAGCGCTTCGAATTCAAGGCCTGGCTCAAGGAGGGGGGCGATGCGGCGATGCCCGACGTCGCCGGCGCGATCGCCAGGAAGGCCGCGACCGACCCTGCCGGCAGGCGCTGGGATGCCGCCGCGCCGCCCGCACCCGCGACGGCCGCCCCGCCGAAGCCGGAGACCATCCACTACGAGACCGTCGCCGACGACGCCTCGCTCGCGCGCTGGCTCGACGCCATCGACCGTGCGGAAGTGACCGCGTTCGACACCGAGGCATCGAGCCTCGATCCGATGCAGGCGCGCATCGTGGGCGTGTCGCTCGCGGTCGAGCCGGGACGTGCCTGCTACATCCCGCTCGACCATCGCTACGCGGGTGCGCCGCCGCAGCTCGACCGGGCCGCCACCTTGGCGCGTCTCGCGCCGTGGCTCGCCGATCCCGGGAAGAAGAAGCTCGGCCAGAACCTGAAGTACGACGAGCACGCGCTCGCCAACGAAGGGCTCGTGCTCGGCGGAGTCGCGCACGACACGCTGCTCGAGTCCTATGTCCTCGAATCGCACAAGCCGCACGACATGGACAGCCTTGCGTTGCGACACCTCGACGTGAAGACGATCGCCTACGACGACGTCACCGGCAAGGGCGCGCAGCGCATCCCGTTCGAGCAGGTCGCGGTGGACCGGGCCACCGAGTATGCCGCCGAGGACGCCGACGTCACGCTCCGGCTGCACCGCTGCCTCTATCCGGCGATCGCGGCCGATGCCAGGCTCGACTACATCTACGCCCACATCGAGCTGCCGGTGCGCGACGTCCTATTCCGCATGGAGCGCAACGGCATCCTGATCGACACCACGCTCCTCGCAAGGCACGGCAGGGAGTTGGGCGAGCGGGTGCTCGCACTCGAGCAGCAGGCGCACCAGCTCGCGGGTGGACCGTTCAACCTGGGCTCGCCCCGGCAGATCAGCGAGATTCTCTTCGAGCGCATGAAGCTGCCGGTGCTCAAGAAGACCGCGACCGGACAGCCCTCGACCGACGAGGAGGTCCTGCAGGAGCTCGCCGCCGACTACCCGCTGCCCAAGCTCCTGCTCGAGCACCGCGCGCTCGCCAAGCTCAAGTCCACCTACACCGACAAGCTGCCGCTGATGGTGAACGCGAGGACCGGCCGCGTGCACACGACCTTCGGCCAGGCCACGGCGGTGACCGGCCGGCTCGCCTCCAACGATCCCAACCTCCAGAACATCCCCGTGCGCACGGCGGAGGGGCGCCGCATCCGGGAGGCGTTCATCGCGCCGCCCGGGCGCGCGCTCGTGTCGGCGGACTACTCGCAGATCGAGCTGCGCATCATGGCGCACCTGTCCGGGGACCCGGCGCTCGTGGCGGCCTTCCACGAGGGCCGCGACATCCATCGGGCGACGGCGGCCGAGATCTTCGGCGTCGCACCCGACGCGGTCACGTCCGACCAGCGCCGCTACATCAAGGCGGTGAACTTCGGGCTCATCTACGGCATGAGCGCCTTCGGCCTCGCGCAGCAGCTCGACATCGAGCGCGGCGCCGCGCAGCAGTTCATCGACCGGTATTTCGCGCGCTATCCGGGTGTCGCGCAGTACATGCAGCGTACGCGCGAGAGCGCGCGCGAGCGTGGCTACGTCGAGACGGTATTCGGCCGTCGGCTGTGGCTGCCCGACATCAAGGCGGGCGGCGGGCCGCGGCGATCGGCCGCGGAGCGGGCAGCCATCAACGCGCCGATGCAGGGCACCGCCGCCGATCTCATCAAGCTTGCGATGATCGCCGTGCAGGGGTGGATCGAACGCGAGCGGCTAGCCACGATGCTGCTGCTGCAGGTGCACGACGAGCTCGTTCTCGAGGTGCCCGACGACGAGCTCGCACGAGTGCGCGCCGAGCTGCCGCAGCTCATGACCGGCGTGGCCGCACTCTCGGTGCCGCTGGTGGTCGAGGTCGGTGCCGGCCGCAACTGGGACGAGGCGCACTAGCCTTGCACTAGCCTGGAAGGAACTTCGGGCTGGCGCGATCTCGCTTCGGAAGGCGGGTTCGACGGTTGACGGCGGCCATCGCGTGCTTACGGCAGCGCGCGATACGCCGGATTCGGCAGGTGATCGTCGGCATCGGCGAACATGTCCGCGTACCCCGAATACGTCGAGCCGAAGACGATCGGCCCCACGACGAGCCCGGCCACCGCACAAGCCACGGCGAAGATGCCAAGTGCCGCGATCATGAAGGCCACGCCATGGTCGGTGCCGCTGAACGCCGTGGCGAAGAGCGTGAAACCCGCCACGACCACGATGCCCGTGACCGCGATCCCCACGGCCAGCGCGATGAGTCCGTAGACGAGGAAAGGCACCCAGTTGCGCAGGCAGGCGACGAACGACGCCTTCATCGCCTGCCAGCCGCCGGCGCCGCGCAGCGCCACCAGGGCCGGCGCGAACCAGTTGAGCATCGCGAACACCGCGGCGGCCACGAGTATCACGAGACCCATGAGGAGCCCGGTGCCGGTCATCGCGCGCAAGGACCCGGCGAATGCGTCCATGGGATCCATGCCCGGCGTCATGAGGTTCGCGAGACCGAAGGTCCCGAACGCGCCCGCGGTACCGATCAGGGCGAGTCCCACGAAGAACGCGATGTTCACTGCGCCGATGATCATGAGCGGCACGAAGTACGCGCCCTGGAAGCCCTCGAAGAGGTGAGCGACGCGCAGGCTGCCGTCGCGATCGATCGAGCGGCATCCCAGCATGATGCCGCCCATGAACACGGGGGTCAGCAGCGCCTGACCCACGCTGCCGACGATGGGGATGAAGTTCAGGATGATCGAGATGATGTAGTAGATGAGCACGATCCCGATCCACGTGAACACGTTGGACGTGAAGATTCGCCAGCCCCCGGCCCACCACGACGCACCCCTTCCCGCGTCGACGACGCGCGGCTCCCCGATCGGATTCTCCATGCCTGTTGTCCCTTGTCGTCAGGTTGATTCGACAGCGTGCCGCTCGAGATCGTCGTAGGTGACGACCGCGAGCGCCTCCTCGTGCGTGGCGGCGAGCACCACCGGCGGCGCCACGCCTGCGTCGAGCGCCTCCCGCCAGCGTCCCACGCACAGGCACCAGCGGTCGCCGGCGCGCAGTCCCGGGAAGCCGTACTCGGGCCGGGGTGTGCTGAGGTCGTTGCCGGACAGCCGCGAGAAGACGAGGAACGCATCGGTCATCACCGCGCACACCGTGTGCATGCCGGTGTCCTCGGGGCCGGTGTCGCAGCAGCCGTTGCGGAAGAATCCCGCGCGGGGCGTCTCGCTGCAAGGCGCGAGAGGTCCGCCCAGAACGTTCAACGCATCGTCGCGCGAAGCGGCCATGGAATGCAGTCGCGCGTACGCGGCGCGCGGATCATGTGGAAGAAGTGCGGCTAGTTTAACGTGCCGTGGGCGTCGACGGCATCGCGCACGCGCGAGGCGAGGTCGGCCGGCGAGTCCTTGCGCAGGAACCAGCGCAGGCGTGCCGTGTCGCCGACGAACCGGAAGCCGAACCCTCCGAGGAGGTGCGCGATCGCGGGTGCGTAGCGCGAACCGCGCTGCATGCGCACGATCCATGTCTTCTGTCCCTGCGGCGTGGCGAGGAGAGCCGTGAGCAGCTCCCGGCCGTGGCCGTCGCCGCGCACGCCGAGGTCGAGGCCGGCGAGCCATAGCTCGTAGCCTGACTCGATGGCGCGAAAGAGGCCGAAGCCTGCGGGCTGTCCGGTGCCGTGCGAGCCGTCGGGCCAGAAGACGTAGCCCGGCACCGCCACGGTGTCGATCTTGCCCGAACGTCCTTCCTCGACGAAGTAGCCCGTGACGAGCGCGCGCTTGAGCCTGGCGAAGAACGCCTCGGCCTCGGGCGTGGGCGCGGCGAGCGCGCGATCGAAGCTGCCTTCCTGCGCTCCCTGGCGGATCAGGGAGCGCAGCATCGCGAGGTGACGGACGTTGGCCGGCTCTAGCATGGTTCGGGTCGTGGATGCGTCGCCTGTGCAGCGGAACGTGCACGCGCTCGCAAGGTAATGCCCCGACACCAGACCGTGGTGCCCGGGCTTACGAACGGTGCGTGGAGCGCTGCGAGCGGCGACGCGCGCCACGCGGCCCCGGACGCGGACGCTCACGGACCGTGGGCGTGGAGGGTCGTCCCATGGGGGCGCCCGCCGTGTGAAGGGAGCGCGAAGGAAGCCCGAAGGGCGCCAGCGCGGGAGCGGCCCTCCGGCGCTCGCTAGATCGCGAGATAGATGGCGAGGAAGAGTCCGAGCAGCGCGAGCACGATCGCGAGGGTGATCGGATAGATCGCGGCGTGCGAGCGCGGCACGTCCCCGGCCGGCAGGGTGGCGACGTAGCTGCGATGCTGGATCGCGCCAAGGATCATGCACGCCACGCCGATCAGCACGAGCCCGATGCCGACGGCGTTGGACAGACGATTGTGCAGCTCCGCATCCGGCGTGCCGTGGCCGAGCTGCACGGCGACGAGGCGCAGGAAGAGGCCGAAGCGCGCCACCACGAAGCCGAAGGCCATGATCGTGAGTCCCGTGCGCACCCACGCGAGCAGGGTGCGCTCGGCTGCGAAGAAGACCCGCGGATCGCCCATCATCGACGCTGCCATGTCATCGTTCCCTTCCGGATGCGAAGGCAGCGATGCTAGCGCAGTCGTCGTCTTGCTGTCGCCGGGCGAAACTCCGGGCCCGATCCGCGGGGCCATGGCGGATGCGCGCGTCGCCCGGATCGGCAAGTGATCAAAGCGTCTTCAGGTACTCCACGAGGTCGACGCGCTGCGCGTCCGTCAAGCCAAGCCTGAACTCGGCCGAGTAACGGTTCACCACGCACGCCAGGTCCTGTCGCACCCGGTCCTTGGCGCCCGCCAGGCTGCCGATGTCGGATCCATCCATGCACTTGCCGGTGGCGGGATCAAGCGCGCCCGAGCCATCGTGGAAGTAGGGCGGATGGGCCCAGATGCCCTTGAGCGGCGTCACGCGCCATTGTTTCGTCGCCGAGAATTTCAGGTACTGTTTGTCGAGCGCGACGCTGGCACTCGGCGGGTGCAGGCCAACGCTGTCCACGTCGGTGAACGACGCCCCGCTGTGGCAGCTCGCGCACTTCGCCTGTCCTTCGAAGACGGCCTTGCCGCGGGCGGCCGCCGGGCCATCGAGGTCGGGCGCGACGCCCCATCTCGCGCCGTCCCTGGCCAGCGCCGGCGCCGCGATCGACCATTGGTAGGCCTCCAGTCGAGGCAGGATGGGAGTGATGAGGTCGTCCCCCATGCGGCGATCGACGTCGAGCGGCTTGCCGTTGATGACGAGTCGTTCGTCGAAGAACGCGCCGTGACCGTGCATCTCCACGACGCCGACATAGCGGTTCCAGTAGGACACCGGCCCGACCGGCTCGTGGGCAGTGTCGCCATCGCCGGTGAAGGTGGACTTGCCCAAGCCGGCCAGGCCGAATGCCGGGGGTATGACCACCGGAGTGCCACCCGCCGCCTTGTACGCCGCGATGTTGGCATCGATGTCGGGGCCGACTGCAGGATTGCTGTCCGGGGACGTGTTCACGTCGATGCGCGGGTCGTAGAAGCCGGGCCCGTAGCGCTTCGCCCATGAAGCGTACTCGGCCTTCTGGCCCGGCGTGAGCGCCGGCGACAGCGAGATGATGGTGCCGGGTTGCAGGTCGCGATTGGGCCAGCCGTCCAGGCGCTCGCCGACGATCCCCGCGAGGTTGATTCGGGCGCCGGCCGCGCCGGGTGCGCTCACCTGCACGTCCCGGGATACGGTGGAGTGGCACAGCGCACAGGTGATGCCGACGCGATCCAGGTGCAGCTTGCCGTCGCTTCCCGTGCTGACCTGCCCCTTCACGCCGACGACGGCGTTCAGGCTCAGCAAGGCCAGCGTCGTTTGCGGATCGTCGAGCGGTATGCTGCCGTCGGTGATGCCTGCGACGACGGCTGCCGGCAGCGCGGCAGCGTCGATCTTCAGTCCCACCGATGCCGCAGTGAGTGGATCCACCGCCGACTCGATCACCTCGTTCATCTTCAACGTGCCGGTCCAGTACGTCTCGTCGCCGAACGTGTCGTAGCGAAACGTTTGCTGGCCGGTGGCCACCAGTTGCGGGTCGAGCGGCAGTTGCGGCACTTCGCTGGCCGGCCCATCGCCGCCGCTGCCGCCTCCGCAACCGGCAAGGCTTGCGCCGAGCGCGATGAACAGCACCGCCGGCAGCCACGTCTTGCGCATGCATGTGCTCATGGGTTCTGCCTCTCGTCTCATGATCGTCTTCGTTTCCGGATGTGATTCGGCAGGAGCATCTTGCCGAAGCGGAACGGCTGCCGCTTACACGTTCTTTGGGTATCGCTGCGCCATGTCCCAGGCGAACGCGGGTGAGGCGGTGGCGCGGCGAGCCGGATCGTGCGAACGACGTCCCATCTCCGCCCGGAAGGAGGACGGCTGCATGCCGAACCGCGACCTGAAGGCATTGCTGAAGTGGCCGTGACTCGAGAATCCGAGATCGAGGGCCAGCCTCGTGATGTCACCACACGCCGGCAGGTCGACGAGCGCGCGGTTGAGTCGCAAGCGTGTGCGGTAGCGGCACAGCGACACGCCTTCCGACCGCGCGAAGGCGTCGGTGAGGTATGCGCCGGATACCTCGACCGCCCGCGCGATTCCATCGAGCGAGATGGGTTCTCGGAAATGGGCATGCAGGAACTGCTTCGCCAGGTCCACCACGCGCAGCGATCCGGTCCGGGCCGCGCCTTGCCAAGGTGCCATGGCTTCGCGCAGCAGGTCGATCATCAACTCGTCGGCGGGCAAGCGATCGGCGTCCGGGCCGGCGAGGTGCAGGAGACGATGTCCGCGCAAGCTCATGCGCGGTGTCGCGGGTCTCGCGACACGCCGGAAGGCGGGATGCGCCGCCGGCACGGCGTGTCCGCACAACTCCTGCAGCACGGACAGGTGCGGGGTGATGATGATGCTGTGGTGTCCGTCGTGCGCAACGTGCGTGTCGGCGTAGTCTTCTCCCGCGCAGACGAAGAGCACCCGGGTCGTGTCGAGGAACGCGGTTCTCGCCCCGGCGTGCCACTCGAACGCGCCCGCGTAGGGAAGGACGAGCTGGTATTCGGGAGAGTGTCCGCGCGGTGCGGGGCACTCGCCCGGCGCGCTGAAGTCCTCGACATGGCCGAGCTCGCTCCGGTGCAGGGTGCGTCGGCGAAGCACGTTACCTGCTTCGCCGCGCGAAGCGACTCCCTGTCCCGGCCGGCACCTGAGCCCTGCGGGTTGCATCCGTTCACCGTGCTTCACGACGATCGCCCGGTCCGTTGGGAAGTGGCCAGCGTTGGCCGTACGTGCCGTTGGATGACGCGAGCACAAGAAGCGTTTCCGAGGTGACGCCCGACGCCGGTGCGTGCACGCTCCGTTCCCCACGGATCCGCCGGTGAGGCTATCCTTGACGAACCACATTGAGCATGACCCCCGCCATGAAGCTGCACATCCTGTCCGACCTGCATTTGAGCGTGGAGGCCATGGAAAGACCTCGCACCGATGCCGACGTGGTGATCCTGGCCGGGGACATTCACCGACCGCCGGAAGCGGTCGCCTGGGCACTCGGCTTCGACAAGCCGGTGCTCTACGTCGCCGGCAATCACGAGTTCTACGGTGGCAGCATCCGCGAGACGACGCGCGAGCTGTCGAGGCTGTGCGAAGGGACGCGTGTCCACGTGCTGGACAACGCTTCGCGCGTGGTCGGAGGTGTCCGCTTCCTCGGCACCACGCTGTGGACTGACTTCGGGCTCTACGGGGATGGGGAGCGGCAGGTGCAGGCCATGGCCGAGGCGCAGCGCTTCATTCGCGACTTCATCCGCATCCGGATCGACGCGTCACCCGGGAGTGCGGCCCTCACTCCGCAGGACACCGTGGACCTCTTCATCCGCAATGCCGCGTGGCTGCGCGAGGAACTCGCGACGCCGCACCCCGGGCCGACGGTGGTGATCACCCATCACGCGCCTTCTCCGCGGAGCATCCACCCGCGATTCGCGGATTCCCTGCTGAATGCCTGCTTCGTCTCCGAAGCGGAGGACCTCCTGGACGGCAGCCGCGTGAACCTCTGGATCCATGGCCACACCCACGACAGCTTCGACTATCGGTGCAACGGGACGCGCGTCGTCTGCAATCCTCGCGGCTATGCCAGGGGTGGCGTCAACGAGAACGCGGCCTTCGATCCCCTTCTCACCATCGAGATCACGTAGTCCGCCGCGCCGCGTCCGCCGCGCCGGCGCGACCGGGTCCGCTCCGGACCGTGCAGATCGCGGGAACGCCCGCGCATCAGGCGTCATCCAATGGGCGGAGGTCGCATGCAGAACACACACAAGCGCACACCGGTGCTCGTTTCGGAGAACGTCCCGGATCCCCAACTCGCGCTGCGCGCGGCCAACGGAGACCAGGCGGCTTTCGAGGCCATCATGCGACGCCACAACCGCCTCCTGTTCCGCACGGCGCGCGGGATCCTCAAGAGCGACGCCGAAGCGGAGGATGCCCTGCAGGAGGCCTACTTGCGGGCGTGGCGAGCACTCGCCGGCTTCCGGGCCGACGCCAGGCTCTCGACCTGGCTCGTGCGCATCGTCGTCAACGAATCGCTGCGTCGGCTGCGCAAGCGGGATGTGCAGGCCATTCCCCTGGATGCCGTGATGGGAACGATCGAAGCGGACGTGCCGGATTCGCCGGAAGCTCAGGGATGGCTGCAGGACGAGTCAGACCGGCAGCCGGACCGCCTTGCCATGCGCGCGGAGATGCGCAAGCTCATCGAGGCGCGCATCGACATGCTTCCGGATGCGTTCCGCAGCGTGTTCGTGCTGCGCGCGGTGGAGGAGCTGAGCGTGGAAGAGGTCGCGCAGGCGCTGGCGATTCCCGAGGCCACCGTGCGCACGCGGTATTTCCGCGCGCGCAGCCTGATGCGCGAAGGGCTGTCGCGCGACGTCGATGTGGCGATGGGCGATGCGTTCTCCTTCGACGGCGAGCGCTGCGATCGCATCGTCGCGTCGGTGCTGGCGGGACTTGCCGAAGCCTCCGCGCAACCGCGGGAACGTGACTGACAGACGCTTCATCGAATGGGCAGCGACAGGTCGGATTCCCCGGCCGTCACGACCAACGCCCACTTGGAGACCGTCATGTCATTCCTGCAGATGCCTCGTCCCGCCGCGGCTCGCCGCCACTTTCTCGGCCGTGCCACCTTCGCGCTTTCCGGCGCAGCCGTTGCCTTGCTCGCAGGGAAGGACGCGCTCGCCGCGCAAGCCGGTGGCGGCGCGACACAGGACATCCAGATCCTGAACACGGCGCTCGGCGCCGAACTCGAGGCCATCGCGGCGTATCAGTTGGGGGCGCAGAGCAAGCTGCTGCAGGCTTCCGTGCTGAAGCTCGCCGTCACCTTCCAGGGTCACCACAAGGAGCATGCAGACATACTGGCGAAGACGGTGGAGACGCTCGGCGGGATGCCGGTTTCCGCCAAGGCCGACTACCACTTTCCGTCCGACCAGCTGAAGTCGCAGGCCGATGTGCTTCGTTTCGCAGCGAAGCTGGAACAGGGCGCCGTAAGCGCCTACCTCGGCGCAGTCCCCTTGTTCGACAACCGCGATCTGGCCAAGGCCGCGGCCAGCATCCTGGGGGACGAAGCCATGCATTGGGCGATCCTGCGCCAGGCGCTGGGCGAGGTGCCGGTGCCGTCGGCCTTCATGTCATGACCACACGCTGCCCGTGGCTCGCGGGTGTGCTCGCGTTCCTGCTCGCCGGCACCGTGCACGCGGCGGCCGACGCCCGGCGCGGCGAGCGAGTCTACGCGCGATGCCTGGCCTGCCATGCGCTCGCCTACGATCGCGTCGGGCCGCGCCACTGCGGCTTGCTGGGACGACAGGCGGGCAGCGTACCTGGCTTCGCCTATTCGAAAGCCATGAAGGAGTCGCGCCTCATCTGGGACGAGAAGACGCTCGATCGTTTCCTCGCGCACCCTGTGCAGGTGGTGCCGGGCACGGCGATGACCTACGACGGTGTTCCCGACGCGAAGGATCGCGGCGACCTCATCGCCTACCTGCGGCAGGCGAGCGACCTGCCCGAGTGCCGCAACGTGCAACCCGCGAAGCGATAGGACTGGAACGCCGGCATGAGGACGGTGATTCCGCGGGGTCCACAGCGTTCGGCACACATCCAGGAGATCGGTGAGCGACAGGTACACTTCACCGATTCCGCACCCGGTCGCCCGCCGAATGCAAGGACCCCCTGTCATCCCGATGGCCCTCCGGTGCTCGTTCGGACTCGCCACCTTCATGGCAGCGTCGATGGCCATGGCTTCGATCATCACGGTGCCCGATTGTCCTGGGCCGGACGATGCCATCGAGGTCATTGCCTCTGCGGGGACGGTGGCACGCCAGCCTCTCTCCCTGGAGGTGACCGGCAACGCGGTCAAGCTGGTTGCGCAGGCATACGACTCCGGATTCGCCCTCCCGCCGGCGACCGAAGTGCGAGGGGTCATCCCGCCGCTGCCCATAGGCAAATACCAGCTCCAGTTCTTCTTGCGGTGGCAACCCGACTTTCGCCCAGGAGGTGACCCCGCGACGCTCCTGCCGGAGCAACGGGTCGAGTCACGTCAGTTCGAGGTCCATGCCGTGCCCCCGACCTGCGCGGCCTCGTCTGTCGAGATTGTCGGACCTGCGTTCGCCTCCGCCCGGACCGGCCAACCCTACCCGCAGGCGATTCGCCTCCTGGTCAAGGACGCTCATGGAAACCCGGTTCCGAACTGGACATTGCATGTCTCGCGCATCAATTCGTCCATCGAGTCGGGGACCAATGCGCCTCGTCCCGATATGGAAGGAGATCCGTACTATCGAACGCTGACCACGGGACAGGATGGGGTGGCGGTCCTGGCGGCGGCCGCCAACGAGATTCCGGGAGCCTTCCAGTATCGGGCGACGTTGAGCCAGGGGTTACGTACGTCCTCGGTCGCGACATTCGCGTTCTACAACCAGCCAGCGACGTCGTCGTTCCCGGACTACCCGGTATTCGAGTTCGTGCGACAGTTCCATGTGGGGCAGACGCCGCGCGCTCACTTCTTCATGACGGGTGACCAGGCGGAGGCGGCCAAGCTCGACAACAGCGGCGTGTGGGACAGGACCGGGGCGGTGTTCATGGCCCATTCTCCGGGCAGCCGTTCGGGAACGAGTCAGGTGTGCCGCTTCTACGGACGGCCCGAAGCAGGGCTCGATTCCCACTTCTTCTCGGCGGACGCGGAGGAGTGTGCGGCCGTGGAGGCCCGCTTCGGGCAATCGTGGATGCTGGAGACCCGCGACGCGTTCGCCGTGATCCTGCCTGACCGTGGAAGTGGCGTGTGCCCGGCCGGGACCCGGCCGCTGCATCGCGCGTTCAACAATCGAACCGACGCCAATCACCGCTACGCGCTGACCAGGGCCGAAGCGACGGCCTGGAGCAGCCCGGACTATCCGCCGCTTTGGACCCTCGAGGGCTATGGTCCGGATGCCGTGGTGATGTGCTTGCCGGAGTAGTCGTCCGGGATCTTGAAATCTCCCCAGCGACGACATACTATTAGCACTCGTCGCGGCTGAGTGCTAGCAACGCCGACCTGCCCGTTCGACCGGCAGGTTCGGCGCCAAAACCCAAGCCAGGCATCCATTCTTGCTGCGCGGAAAGCCGGTGCAGGCAGGCGGGCGATCGCTTTCGGATCGCGCACTGCTCCAACCGGCCAGGCACTACCGATGCGGGGTCTTACCCGGGCGTCGGTCAGTGCCAGACCGCGCGTCAATCAACCCCGCCACAAGGAGTGAGCACTAACATGAAACTGCGTCCCCTGCACGACCGCGTGATCGTCAAGCGCCTCGAGGAAGAGCGTAAATCGGCCGGCGGGATCGTGATCCCCGACACCGCGGCGGAAAAGCCGTCCATGGGCGAAGTCATCGCCGTGGGTCCGGGCAAGACCGACGACAACGGCAAGCTCGTCCCCGTCGGCGTCAAGGCCGGCGACAAGATCCTCTTCGGCAAGTACTCGGGCCAGGAATTCAAGATGGACGGCGCCGACTACCTGCACATGCGCGAAGACGACATCATCGGCATCGTCGGCTGATCCGCATCCCACAGCTTAGTTACCTAGATCAGGCATCAGGAGAATTCAACTATGGCAGCCAAAGACGTCCGCTTCGGCGAGAGCGCCCGCAACCGCATGGTGAATGGCGTGAACGTTCTCGCCAACGCCGTGAAGATCACCCTCGGCCCCAAGGGCCGCAATGTCGTTCTCGAGCGCAGCTTCGGCGCCCCCACGATCACCAAGGACGGTGTGTCGGTGGCCAAGGAAGTCGAGCTCAAGGACAAGTTCGAGAACATGGGCGCGCAGATGGTGAAGGAAGTCGCGTCCAAGACCTCCGACGTGGCCGGTGACGGCACCACGACGGCCACCGTGCTCGCGCAGTCGATCGTCTCCGAAGGCATGAAGTTCGTCGCCGCCGGGATGAACCCGATGGACCTGAAGCGCGGCATCGACAAGGCGGTCGTCGCCATCGTCGACGAGCTCAAGAAGATCAGCAAGCCCTGCTCGACCAGCAAGGAAATCGCGCAAGTCGGCTCGATCTCGGCCAACGCCGACGAATCGATCGGCAAGACGATCGCCGAAGCGATGGACAAGGTCGGCAAGGAAGGCGTCATCACCGTCGAAGACGGCAAGGGCCTCGAGAACGAGCTCGACCTGGTCGAGGGCATGCAGTTCGACCGCGGCTACATCTCGCCGTACTTCATCAACAATCCCGACAAGCAGGCCGCTGGGCTGGACGACCCGTACATCCTCCTGCACGACAAGAAGATCAGCAACATCCGCGATCTCCTGCCGCTGCTCGAGCAGGTCGCCAAGGCCGGGAAGCCGCTGCTCATCATCGCCGAAGACGTCGACGGCGAAGCGCTCGCGACGCTGGTCGTGAACAACATCCGCGGCATCCTGAAGACCACCGCCGTCAAGGCGCCGGGCTTCGGCGATCGTCGCAAGGCTATGCTCGAAGACATCGCCATCCTCACCGGCGGCACCGTGATCGCCGAAGAGCTGGGCCTGAAGCTCGAGAACGCCTCGCTCAAGGATCTCGGCCGCGCGAAGAAGGTCGAAGTGGGCAAGGAAGACACCACGATCATCGACGGTGCCGGTGAGAAGGCCGCCATCGAAGCGCGCGTGAAGAACATCCGCAAGCAGGTCGAGGAAGCCACCAGCGACTACGACAAGGAAAAGCTGCAGGAGCGCGTGGCGAAGCTCGCCGGCGGCGTTGCGGTGATCAAGGTCGGCGCCGCCACCGAAGTCGAGATGAAGGAAAAGAAGGCGCGTGTCGAAGACGCCCTGCACGCCACGCGTGCGGCGGTGGAAGAAGGCATCGTGCCGGGCGGCGGCGTGGCATACATCCGCGCGCGCAGCAACGTCAAGAGCCTCAAGGGCGCCAACGCCGACCAGGACGCCGGCATCAAGATCGTGCTTCGCGCGATCGAGGAGCCGCTGCGGATGATCGTCGCCAACGCCGGTGACGAGCCGTCCGTCGTCGTCAACAAGGTCGTCGAAGGCAAGGGCAACTACGGCTTCAACGCGGCCACCGGCGAGTACGGCGACCTGGTCGAGATGGGCGTGCTCGATCCGACCAAGGTGACCCGCTTCGCGCTGCAGAACGCTGCCTCGGTGGCGTCGCTGATGCTCACGACCGATGCCATGGTCGCGGAACTGCCCAAGGACGAGAAGCCCATGGGTGGCCCCGGCGGCGGCATGGGTGGCATGGGCGACATGGACATGTGATTTTCAGGTATCAGGCATGGGGCGGAGGTCCGGGGAACGACGAGTTCGCCGGGCCGAGGCCCTCGCAGGACGGAAAAGCCCGGCTTCGTGCCGGGCTTTTCGCTTCGCGGTACGCCCGGGCTCCCGAACGGCCATGCCCATGCCGGCCGACTGCCCGCTGGCCGGTGCGGGGCGAGACCGTCTTTCAGTTGTCTTTCGGCAGCCGACATGCTTTACACTACAAGTAATTAGCGGCCTTTGCTGAACCAGAACAGACAATTGGCGGCTGGCCCACCGCCCGGGAAGACGCGTGATCAATTCGGGAGTCCTGTTCGCGCTCGTGATGGCCGTCCTCATCGGGGTGGTCGTCTGGGGCTTCGTCCGCCGCAACCGCGCCACGCGCGGCGGTTCGGGGGGCTCCGGGGAGTCCCCGCACACGGTCGCGCAGTGGACCGAAGGGGAGACCACCCGGCTCCTTTCATCAGCGGAACTGCCGGGCCTTTACCTTCTCCGTCCGCGGTTCCTGACCAAGGCCGAGAGCGTCGTCTATCTCCTGCTCAAGGCGGCATTTCCACGCAACGAGATATTCCCCCGGGTGCGCCTGTCCGATGTGCTGCAGGTGAAGATCGGCCCGCAGGGGATGGAGCGCCTGCGCGCGTTCCGCAAGATCGCCAACCAGCACGTGGGCTTCGTGGTCTGCGATCGCGACATGACGATCCTCGCCATCGTGGATTCCAAGGAGCCCGACCAGGTGGTCAATCCGCGCGACCAGAAGCTCGAGGTCATCAAGCAGCGTTGCCTGCAGGCGGCGCAGGTGAAGTACATCTGCGTGTATCCGCCGCAATTGCCGCGCTATCGCGAACTGCGCGAGCAGATCCTGGGGCCGGCGGCGGACATCGTGCAGTAGCGGCCGGTTCGGGGCGCGCCGGCGCGCGCCCGCGTGGGCGCAGCCAGTCGCGCGGTCCTGTCTTCCGGGTCACCCGCGCAACGCCAGCGCGGTGCCGGCCACCACGAGGCCGCCACCGGCGAGCATGGTCGCCGTGATCGGCTCGCCGAGGAACAAGGCGCCCCACGACACCCCGAAGAGCGGGATCAGGAACGTCACCGTCAGCGCGCGCTGCGGGCCGGCGACGGCGATGAGCCTGAAGTAGATGAGGTAGGCAAGTGCCGTGGACGCGAGCGCCAGCGCGGCGACGTTCGCCGCGACGAGCACCGTCACGGGACCGGGGATGCGGGCGAATGGCAGCAGGGGCATCAGCGCGATCGCCGCCGTCACCTGGCTCGCACAGGCAATGGCGAAGCTCGGCACGTCGCCCAGCCGGTGCTTGGCATACACGCCGCCGAGCGCGTAGCAGAGCGCGGCGCCGAGGCAGGCCGCGAGAGCGAGCGCGACGTCGGCGGTGACCGCTTCCGGGTGCCAGCCAACGAGGGTCGTGACGCCCGCAAGACCGAGGGCCATGCCGGCGACCTTGCGCCAGGTGAGCGCTTCCCGGAGCCAATGCGCGGCGGCGATCGCGGCAAAGAACGGGCTGGTGGCATTGAGGATCGCCCCCGTGGATGCCGGCACGTGGAGCATTGCAAAGCTGAAGAGCGCGAACGGCAGCGCCGAGTTGACGACGCCCAGCACCGCGAACTCGCGCCAGCGCGTTCGAAAGGGCGGAACGCGCCGCTGCGCAAAGGCGAGGAGCAGCAGCGCCATTGCCGCGAGGGCGACGCGCGCGTAGGCGAGCGGAAGCGGACCCAGCGCGGGAGCTGCCACGCGCATGAATACGAACGCGCCGCCCCATAGCGCTGCCAGCAACACCAGCAGCGCGAGCGATGCAGGCGACATGGGGGCGGTAACCTGCGCTAGTAGCCCGTTGCAGGAGGACGTGCGCCCATGGCGACCGGACGCGCGGCTGCGGCGTCGGTGATCACGTGGCAGCGTCGGGAATCACGTGGCAGCGTCGGTGATCACATAGCGACGATGGCGACGATCACGCAGCGACGTCGGGGCGATCGCGTGGCGACGATGCGACAGCGTCAGCCGGCCGCCACGCCGCGCTCGAGGTCGAGGAGTTTCTGCTTGCGCGCAAGGCCGCCACCGTAGCCGGTGAGTTCGCCGTTGCTGCCGATCACCCGGTGGCAAGGCACGATGATCGACAGCCGATTGTCTCCGTTGGCGCGTCCTACCGCGCGTACTGCCTTGGGCGCGCCGATGTCCGCGGCGAGCGCGGCGTACGAGCGCGTCTCGCCCGCCGGGATGGCGAGGAGTGCGCGCCACACGCGCTGCTGGAACTCGGATCCGGTGAGCGCGACCGGGGTGACGAACGTGGTGCGCGAGCCGGCGAAATACTCGCGCAACTCGGATTCGATCCGGTCGAGATGGCGATGCGTGCCCGGCAACACGCGGGCCCTGAGGCGCTTCTGCAGCATCGCCAGCGCGCGCTCGAGCCCGCGGCGGTCGACGAAGTCGAGAAGGTGCAAGCCGCGATCGTCGGCCACCGCGAGCATGGGGCCGAGCGGCGTCTCCAGCCAGCGCGCGTGCAGCACGCCAAGGTCGGCCACGCGCGACGGTGCGGCGCCCACGAGGCGGGTGAAGGCTTCGCGGAAGCCGCTTCCTGATTCGAAGCCCTGGTCGAGTTGCGAGTCGAGCACGGTCTTGCCCTTTCTGATGTCGAGGAGTGCGAGGCCCATGCGCCGGGCGCGGTGATAGGCCTGGAAGGTCATGCCGCAGTAGCGTTTGAACTGGCGGCGCGCGGTGGATGGGTCGATGCCGAGATCGGCGAGCTCGCTGTCGCGGAAACGGTGCGACGGCTCGCGCTCCACCTCGGACAGGAGCCTGGCCACGAGCGGCGGCGGCGCCCGGCCATGGTCGAGCGGACGGCACTTCATGCACGGACGGTAGCCCGCGTGCAGCGCCTCCGACGGCGTGGCGAAGAACTCGACGTTCTCGCGCTTGGGCTGGCGCGCCCGGCAGGTGGGGCGGCAGAAGATTCCGGTGGTGCGCACCCCGAGCCAGAACACGCCTTCGTAGGCAGGATCGCGGCGGGTGAAGGCGCGGTACATGGTGCCGGGGGAGGGCAGGCGACGGGCGAGGTGAGTGGCGGCGCGTGCCGCGGGATCCGCCGGTTGCGACGCGCGGGGGTGCGCCGGAGGAACCGCGGCGGGATGCGCGTGCAACGCGCCTGGGAGAGTGGCTTCGGTGTTCATGGACGTCATCCTAGTCCTGTCGCGCGCGCCGTGCCGCCGGAAATCGTGCAGGCAATTCGACCTCGCCACCCGCGCGTGCGTCGAGCCGCGTGAGGGCGCGTTCTATCCGCTGCTCAAGCGCCACAGTTCCTCCGCGGCAGGTGCCATGGTCGCGTGCTGGCGGTACAGGCGGATGTCGACCGGCACCCGCCAGGCGCTCTCCCGCCCGGCAGGGACGAGCTCCTTCCGCCGGAGTTCGTCCGCCACCAGTGACGCGGGCAGCCAGGCGGCACCACGTCCGGCGAGCGCCATGGTCTTCAGCAGGAATGCGTTGTGAGCGGTGAACACGGCGCTGATCCGCTGCTGCTCCCCACTCCCTGCCGCGGCGAGGCGATCGCGCAGGCGCGAGCGCAGGATGCGGCCCAGGCCGGAGGCGTCGCTGTAGTCGAGCGTGGCCACCGCGTCGCCACCGTCGAGATCGTGCTGCGGCGAGCCGTCGAACGCGGGAGCGCATACGGGAACGAGCGCGTCGTCACCGAGAATCGTCACCGGATAGCGTCCGTCGTCGAGTCGTCCCGGGACCTCCGGATGCCCGTGACACAGCACGAACTGCACGCGCCGCTGCGCCATGTGGTCCTCGCAGGCGCGCGAGTGATCGGCGAAGGTCTGCACCGGCCCATGGCGCAGGCGTGTCTCCAGCGCACCGAGCCAGCGCGGAAAGAAGGTGATCGACAGCGAATGCGTGACGGCAAAGCGCAGGCTCGCCGCGGCATCTCCTTGCGCGAGACGCGCCTTGATGCGCGCCGCTTCGAGGCTCGCCAGCACCTCGCGCACGAGCGGCAGGAGCCTGCGCCCGGCCTCGGTCAACTCAACGGGGTGCGCGCTCCGGTCGACGAGGTCGGCGCCCACCCACTCCTCGAGCGACCGGATGTGCCGCGAGAGGGCCGGCTGGGCGATGGCGCGCGCGTCCGCCGCCCGCGAGAAGCCGCCGCTCTCGGCGAGCGCCACGAAATCCTCGATCCATGCGAGGTCGAGCGGACGGTTTTCGGAGCTCACGAGGGTTCGGCCGGGTGCGAATAGATTCATGCGATTTTAGTATTGGACCGGCTGCCGCGCAGGCGGCAATCATGGCGACCGTACCCGCGAGGAGAACGTCGTCCATGGCCACGATCGGCAACTACCGGGGGATCGTCCCCGCCATCGCCTGTCCGTTCACGAAGGATCACCGCATCGACGAGCCCGCGCTCCGGCGGCTCGCCTCGTGGCTGGCAGGACACGCCGGCGTGGTCGCGGTGATGACCAACGGGCACACGGGCGAGGTCTTTTCGCTCACGGCCAGCGAGCGCGCGAGCGTCACGCGCATCGTGGCCGACGAGCTGCGCGGGCGCCTGCCGGTGATCTCGTCGATCGTCTGCGAGGGTCTCGCCGACGCCGCGGAACACGCGCGCATGGCGCAGGAGGCGGGTGCAGTCGCCCTCGACGTGATGCCGCCGCACCACTGGCTGCGCTTCGGCTGCACGCCCCGGCACGCGCTCGCGTACTTCGACGCGATCCACCGCGCCACACCGGGACTCGACCTCGTGTGCCACGTCTATCCCGCCTGGACGCGCGCGGCGTACTCCTCGCAGCTTCTGGCCGACCTCGCGCGTCTGCCGCACGTGCAGGCCTTCAAGGTGGGCCAGCGCGACATGAACAAGTACGCCCGCGACATCGCCGCGATCCGCGAGGCCGATGCCTCCAAGGCCATTCTCACCTGCCACGACGAGTACCTGCTGGCGTCGATGGTGCAGGGCGTGGACGGTGCGCTGGTGGGCTTCGCGACCTTCATCCCGAAGCTCATCGCGGACCTGTGGGAGGCCGTCAGGGCGGGCGACCTCGCCAGGGCGATGGCGATCCAGGCCGTGATCACGCCGCTCAAGGATGCCGTGTACGGCGGCGGCGAGCCCACGGGCGAGGCGCACGCGCGAATGAAGGCCGGCATGGTGCTCGCGGGCGTGCTCGAGCACGGCACGGTGCGGCCGCCCACCGAGGCGCCGGATGCGCGCGAGATGGAGACGCTGCGGGCGGCCGTGCAGCAAGCCGGCCTGCTCGCGCGATAGCACAGGCAGACAACGACACCATCACCCCGAAGGAGGACATCGTGCAGCGATCCACATTCCTGCGTCTTGCCATCGCCGCGCTGGCCGCGCTCGCCGTGACGGGCGTTGCGGCGCAGTCGTATCCCACCCGTCCGGTGCGCGTGATCATCCCATTCCCTCCAGGTGGAACCCTCGACACGCTGGGCCGCGCGCTCGCGCAGAAGCTCGGCGAGCAGATGGGGCAGACCTTCGTGGTCGAGAACCGTCCCGGTGGCAACGGCACGATCGGCGCCGACATGGTGGCCAAGGCAGCCCCCGACGGATACACGCTCCTCTTCAATGCCTCCACGTTCGTGACGGCGCCGATGACGATGAAGCACGTTCCCTATGCCGTGGACAAGGACTTCGTGCCGATCGCGCTGGTGGCCAAGGCGCCGCTATCCGTGGCGATCGCCAAGGACCTGCCGGTGACCGACATCAAGTCGCTGATCGCCTACGCCAAGGCCAACGGGAACAAGACGACTTTCGCGGTAGGCTCGATCGGCTCTGCGGGGCACCTTGCCACCGAGTTGCTGAAGCGCACCGGCGGCATGGATTACACCGTGGTGCCCTACAAGGGGACCGCGCCGGCGTTCCAGGACCTCTTGGGCGGCCGCATCGACGGCTTCATCGATCCGATCCTGGGTTCGCTGCAGTATCACAAGGCGGGGCAGTTGCGGGTGATCGCGGTGACCTCGGCCGCGCGCACGCCGAACCTGCCCGACGTGCCCACGGTCGCGGAGACGCTTCCGGGTTACGAGTTCTACAGCTGGTACGGCCTGTGGGGCCCGGCGAAGCTTCCCGACGACATCCGCGCGCGCCTCAACGCCGAGGTCAACAAGGCGCTCGCCTCGCCGGATCTGCGCGACAAGTTCACGCCGCAGGGCCTGCTGCTCACGCCGGGCAGCAGCGAGGACTTCGTGAAGTTCCAGCACGACGACATGGCGCAGGCGCAGAAGATCGTCACGGCCGGCAACATACGTGTCGAGTGAAGTGCTCGCTGCCGGCACGCTCGACGGCCTGAGGGTCGCGGTCACCGGTAGCAGCGCGGGCATCGGCCGCGCCATCGCCGCGCGCGCGCTGGCACTCGGAGCGACGGTCGACGGCATCGACCTCGCGCCGGCAACGCTCACGGGCGCGCGATTTCATCCGGTGGCGCTGGACCTGGCCGACGGCGGTGCCGTCGATGCCGCGGCGGGCGCGCTCCCATCGGCCGACGCGCTGGTGCACGCGGCCGGGCGCATGCGCGCCGCAGCGCTCGGTGCGATCGACGCGGCAGGCGGCGAGCAAATGTGGCGCGTTCATGTCGACGCCGTCACGCGGCTCGCGAATCGGCTGGTGCCGGCGATGGTCACGCGTGGCCGCGGGCGCGTCGTGCTGGTGGGAAGCCGCGTTGCGCAAGGCGTGCCGGGACGCAGCCAGTACGCGGCAGTCAAGGCGGCGCAGATTGCACTCGCCAGGAGTTGGGCGGGCGAGGTCGCCGCCCGCGGGGTGACGGTGAACGTCATATCGCCCAGCGCGACCGCGACGGGGATGCTCGAAGATCCTGCGCGCGCCGCGAGTCCCCCTCGCGTTCCGCCGCTCGGACGCCTGATCGACCCCGGCGAGGTCGCGGAACTCGCCGCCTTCCTCCTGTCGCCCGCCGCCGCGGCGATCACCGGACAGGACATCGTCATCTGCGGCGGCGCCTCGCTGTCCTCCTGATCACGAATCGCCATGAAGATCGTCGACATCGTCGAATCCACGCGACCCATCGGCTCCGACATCCGCAACGCCTACATCGACTTCACGAGGATGACGCTCTCCCTCGTGGCCGTCGTGACCGACGTGATCCGCGACGGCCGTCGCGTGGTGGGCTACGGTTTCAATTCCAATGGCCGCTATGGCCAGGGCGGCCTCATCCGCGAGCGTTTCGCCCCGCGCCTCGTCGAAGCCGAGCCCGCCTCGCTTCTGGACGACACCGGCGAGAACCTCGATCCGCAGCGCATCTGGGCGCGGATGATGACCAACGAGAAGCCGGGCGGGCACGGCGAGCGTTCGGTTGCGGTCGGCACCATCGATATGGCGGTATGGGATGCGGTGGCCAAGATCGCCGGCAAGCCGCTCTTCGAGCTCCTGGCCGAGCGTTACGGCGACGGTACGCCCGATCCACGCGTATTCGTCTATGCCGCGGGCGGCTACTACTATCCCGGCAAGGATCTCGACGGCCTGCGTCGCGAGATGACGGGTTATCTCGAACGTGGCTACACGGTCGTGAAGATGAAGATCGGCGGCGCGACGCTCGCCGAGGATTGCGCGCGCATCGAGTCGGTACTCGCGCTCCTGGGCCCGGGGCGGCAGCTCGCGGTCGATGCCAACGGCCGCTTCGATCTCGACACCGCGCTCGCCTACGGCCGCGCGCTGGCGCAATACCCCCTCTTCTGGTACGAGGAGGCGGGCGATCCGCTCGACTATGCGTTGCAGGCGGAACTCGGGAAGGCGTACGCGGGTCCGCTCGCGACCGGCGAGAATCTCTTCTCGATGCAGGATGCGCGCAACCTTATCCGCTACGGCGGCATGCGTCCCGACCGCGACTGGCTGCAGTTCGATTGCGCGCTCTCGTATGGCCTCGTCGAATACCTGCGCACGCTCGACATGCTGCGCGAGCACGGCTGGTCGCCGCGCCGCTGCATCCCGCATGGCGGCCACCAGATGTCGCTCGCCATCGCCGCGGGATTGGGGCTCGGCGGCAACGAGAGCTATCCGGACCTCTTCCAGCCCTACGGCGGATTTCCCGACGGCGTGCGCGTGGTCGACGGGCATGTCGACCTGCCGCCGTTGCCGGGCATCGGCTTCGAGGGCAAGGCGGATCTGTTCGCCGAGATGCGGGCGGTGGCGGCGTAAGGGGCATCGTCGACTCGGCGCCGTCCGCATCGCGACGCACGACGGCCCCTGCGGTTCGTCCCGCCCGATGCGCGGGGCGCCGGCCGACGACCCACCTGGATCTACAGGGCCAGGAGATGCCGCGGCTCAACAGGCGTCGTGGTTACGCAGCTTGTCGATGATCTCGTTGGTGACCACCGTTCCGCGCTGGGGAAAGGGCTGAAAGCCGTAGCGGCTCGCCGGCTCGCCCGCAACCTGTGGCGTCGCGGCCAGTAACGCACTGCGCGCGAGCGCACTGATCACCTCGCCGGCGGTCTTGCCCTCGCGACGTGCACGCTCCCTGACGGCCTGGAGAACATCGTCGGCGATGTCGAGGGTGGTTCGCATGCCATGATGCTTCTGCATCACGCATCAGATGTCAATGGATCTGCCGACATGGGTGTGCCGAGATGCATCGACGACGATCAACGCCCGTCGCGCTCCGCGCGAACCGCCTTGGCGGGAGCGGGTACCGGGCGCACCGGGGTGCGACTCGCAAGGCGCGCGCGCAACTCGGCGACCGTCGGACGTTCCGCGATACGCTCGATTTCGCGCAGGAGGTAGTCGGACAGCGACATGCCGGCCAAGGCCGCGCGGGCCTTCAGCTTGCGATGGAGATCGTCCGGGACGTGGCGGAGCTGGATCATCGTTGACACGCGATTAGTGTACTTGCATGTTGCTCACATGCAAGTGGTCGCGTGTGCGGCACCGCCGGAATGTGAGGCTGCGGTGCTGTGCAGCCGCCATGGTGCCCCAGTCACCCTGGCCGCTGCCTACGCCTCCGGATGCCGTTCGCCCAATCCCGCCAGCACGCGCGTGTACACGTCGCGGTCCACGTTGCCGCCACTGGCGATCACCGCATGGCGCTTGCCGTGACGGTCGCGCGCATGCAGGAGGGCGGCGAGACCGGCGGCACCGGCGCCCTCCACCACTTGCCGCGTGTCGTCGAAGAACGCGCGCATCGCGCCCTCGACGTCGTGGTCGCTCACTTCGACCACGTCGTGTGCGCCGCGACGAATGACGTCGAGCGCGGCGGGCACCGGCACGCGCACGGCCATGCCGTCGGCGATGGTGGTGGCGGTCGCTGTCTCGATCGGGCGTCCCGCCTTGAACGACCGCGCATAGGCGTTGGCGCTGGATGACACCACCCCCACGATCCGCGTGCGCAGGCCGAGCGCATCGCGCGCGGCGATGAGACCGCAGATGCCGGAGCCGCAACCGATCGGCGCGAATACGCTGTCGATGTCCGGCACCGCGCGAAAGAGCTCGAGCGCGTAGGTCGCGACCCCGGCCACGAGCTCGGGCTCGAACGGCCCCACGAGGCGCAGCCCCTCGCGCTGCGCGAGCTCGGAGGCATGCACGCGCGCTGCATCGAAGTCGGCACCGTGGACCGTGAGCTTCGCGCCGAGCGCCTCCATCGCCGCGTTCTTGCTGCGTGAGTTGCCTTCGGGAACGACGATGTGGCAGCGCATGCCGTGTCTTTGCGCCGCGTAGGCGAGGCTCTGGCCGTGATTGCCACGGGTGGCGCTGATCACGCCCGGCACGCGCGGCGTGGCGGCAGCGAGCTGCGCCATGAGGTTGAGTCCGCCGCGGACCTTGAAGGCGCCGATGGGGGTATGGTTCTCGTGCTTGACGAAGACCTCGCAGCCGGCGCGCCTGGCGAGGAGGGGCCACGCGTATTGCGGCGTGGGCGCCATCGCGGCGTAGACGTGGCCGGCGGCGGTTTCGATGTCGGTGAGGGTGGGCATGGCCATGGACCTTCGTGCGAGCGATCCCACATTCTAGGGCGGGCCGCACGATGCGGCTCGCATCGCCCGCCTTTCCGCGGCATCGCCGAGGGTGGGGCTCCGATCAGTCCAGCGTCGCGATGAGGGTTCTCGTGGCCGCGAGGGCGCGGCGAGCCCGCTCGACGGCCGGCACCGATCCGACCAGCGCTTCCTGCGGGATCTCCATGCTGACGGGCGTGTCGGCAGGGACGTTGCGCAGGATGCCGCGCAGATCGAGGCCTCCCTCGCCGGGCAGCAGGCGATCCGCCCGCGCCTGCCGCAAGAGCTCGGCAACCTCGGTGGGCCGCTCCGCCGGCGCGTCGCACATCTGGACGTAGCGGATGAGCTCGCGCGGCGCGCCCGCGATCTCGGCGGCGGTGCTCCCGCCGCGATCGAAATGCAGCGGATCGATGAGCACCCCCGAGTTGCCGCGGTTCGCGCGGCGCACGAGATCGACGCCTTGCGCGAAGCTCTTCGCCTCCGTCCACGGCATGGGCTCGAGGTTGGGCACGATGCCATACGAAGCGGCGAGATCGCAGGTGGCCGCGAAGGTGTCGATGAAGCGCTGCGCATCGGGATCGTTGTCGGCAATGAGCGCATGGCGGGCGCCCAGCCGGGCCGCGGTCGCGAATACGGCCTCGAAGTCCCGCGCCACGGTCTCGGGTGTCAGGCGCAGGATCTCGATGTCGAGCACGCCGATGCCGGTGTCGCGCAGGCGCGCGAGCATCTCGCGGATGAGCGGCGTGTCGCCGATCGTGTCCCAGCGCACCTCGGTCGGCGTGGCCGGGATCAGGCGCAACCCGACGTGCGAGTAGCCGGCGTCGCGCGCGCAGGTGACCATGTCCGGCGGCGACAGCTCGAGCACGGTCAGTGCGGAGAGCGAGAAGATGCGGCTCATGGGCAAGCGGTCGCCCATCGTGGCGAGGAGCGCGGCGCGGGGTGCCGATGCACCATGGCGGCGACGGTCCGGCGTCGGTTCATGAGGTCCTTTTACACACGCTCGATCGCGAGCGCGATCCCCTGGCCCACGCCGATGCACATGGTCGCGAGCCCGTAGCGGCCGCCCGTGCGCTCCAACTGGTACAAGGCGGTCGTGACGAGGCGTGCACCGGAGGCGCCGAGTGGATGCCCGAGCGCGATCGCGCCGCCGTTGGGGTTGACCTGCGGCGCGTCGTCGGGCAGGCCGAGATCGCGGGTGACGGCGAGCGCCTGGGCGGCAAATGCCTCGTTGAGCTCGATCACGCTCATGTCGCCGATCCTCAGACCCGTCCTCGCGAGGAGCTTCTTCGTGGCGGGCGCCGGGCCGAAGCCCATGATCCTCGGCGGCACGCCGGCGACCGCGCTGGCGACCACGCGGGCGCGGCGTTTCAAGCCGTACTTCGCCGCCGCCGCCTCGGAGGCGAGCAGCACCGCGCACGCGCCGTCGTTCACGCCGGAGGCGTTGCCGGCGGTCACGGTGCCGTCGGGCTTCACCACGCCTTTCAGCTTGCCGAGCGCCTCGAGGGTCGTGGCGCGTGGATGCTCGTCCTGCCTGAACACCACCGGATCGCCCTTTCGCGCGGGGACGGTCACCGGCACGATCTCCTCCGCGAGACGTCCCGCGGCGATGGCGGCGGCGGCGCGTTCCTGGCTGCGCAGGGCGAAGGCATCCTGGTCACTGCGGCCGACCTTGAAGTCGACCGCCACGTTCTCCGCGGTCTCGGGCATCGAGTCGACCCCGTACTTGCCCTTCATCAGCGGATTGACGAAGCGCCAGCCGATCGTCGTGTCGTGAACGCTCGCGCTGCGGGAGAAGGCGCTGTCGGCCTTGCCCATCACGAAGGGTGCGCGGGTCATGCTCTCGACACCTCCGGCGATCATGAGATCGACCTCGCCAGACCTGAGGGCGCGCGCCGCCACCGCGATGGCGTCGAGGCTCGAACCGCACAGCCGGTTGAGGGTCGCGCCGGGCACCTCCGGCGGCAGGCCCGCGAGCAGCAGGGCCATGCGCGCCACGTTGCGATTGTCCTCGCCGGCCTGATTGGCGCAGCCGTAGATCACGTCGTCGACGGCGTTCCAGTCGACGCCGGGATTGCGCTGCATCAGCGCGGCGATGGGCAGCGCCGCGAGGTCGTCGGTGCGGATCGTCGAGAGCGCGCCGCCGTAACGCCCGATCGGCGTGCGGATGGCGTCGCAGATTAAGGCTTCGGACATCGTGGACTTCCTTTGCGGATGAAAGACGGGCAGGCGATGGCGGATGCGGTTCACGCAGCCACGGCGGTGACGGGACAGGCGCACCGGGCGACGATCCTGTCGACGACGCCGATGGGCATGGGACGGCATCGAGGATGCCCGCCGGGATGCGCGTCCATCGCGTGCGTCAGGCCGCGCTCTTCCTGGCATGGCCACCCAGGAAGAGCCGGTTGAGATCGGGATCCTGCAGGAGCTCGGAGGCGGGACGGTCGAGCGCCAGGCGGCCCATCTCGAGCACGAGGGCGCGATTGGAGTACTTGAGTGCCGTTCGCACGTTCTGCTCGACCATGAGCACCGTGACGCCGTCGTCGGCGAGCTGGCGCAGGAGCGTCATCACGTCCTGCACGAGCTTTGGCGACAGGCCGATGGATGGCTCGTCGATGAGGAGCACGCGCGGCCGGAGCAACAGCGCGCGTCCGACCTCGAGCTGCTTCTGCTCGCCTCCCGACAGCGTTGACGCCTGGTTGTCGATGCGTTCACGGATGCGCGGGAAGCGCGCCAGCACTTCCTCGATGCGTCCGGCGAGCTCGCCGCGGGGCAGCGTGATGCCGCCGAGCTCGAGGTTGTGGCGCACCGAGAGCGAGCCGAAGAGGTTGCGTCCCTGCGGCACGAAGGCGATGCCGCGGGCGAGCAGCTCGCGCTGCGAGGCGCCGTTGATCACTTTGCCCTCGAAGCGCACCTCGCCGGAACGGGGAGTGAGCAGCCCGAAGAGCGTCTTCAGAACGGTGGACTTGCCGGCGCCGTTGGGCCCGATGAGCAGCGTGATCTCGCCGCGGCGCACGTCGAACGTCGTGCCGTCGAGGATCGTGAGGCTCGGGGTGTAGCCGGCGACGACGCGGTCGAACTCGATGATCCTCGCGGGAGCGTGGGTGCCCGGTGCCATTCCGGTCGCGGGTCCGGTTGCCGGTTCAGTTGCCAAGATACGCCTCCAGAACCTCGCGATTGCCCTGCACCTCCTGCGGCGCGCCTTCCGCCAGCACCTTGCCCTCGACCATGCAGATCACATGCGGGCATAGCCGCATGATGAAATCCATATTGTGCTCGATGACCACGAAGCTGCCGCCCTGCTCGCGGTTGAGCGTGACGAGAAGCTCGCGCAACTGGTCGACGAGACTCGGATTCACGCCGGCACAGGGCTCGTCGAGGAGAACGAGACGCGGCTTGCGCATGAAGGCCATCGCGATGTCGATGAGCTTCTGCTGGCCGTAGGAAAGCGTTCCGGCGTCGAGGTGCGCGACGTGCTGCAAGCGGAAGAGGGCGATCATCCGGTCGGCCGCGTCGCCGAGGCCGGCGTCGGGCGGCGCGAACAGGCGGGAGGCGAGCGAGCCGCGGAACTCCTGGGCGGCGACGATGAGGTTGTCGCGCACCGACAGCTTGCCGAACACCTGCAGCGTCTGGAAGGTGCGGCCCACCCCGCGGCGCGCAAGCTCGAGCGGTGGCACGCCGGTGATGTCCTCGCCGCAGAAGGCCACGTGCCCCGACGTGGGCTTGATCTGGCCGAGAATGCTGTTGAAGAGCGTCGTCTTGCCGGAGCCGTTGGGCCCGATCACGCCCACGATCTCGCCCGGGCCGACGGTGAAGCTCACGCCGTCGACGGCCTTGATGGCGCCGTACTGCTTGCGGACGTCCTTCACCTCGAGGAAGGGCGTGCCTGCGCCGCGCGCCGCGGCTTGCCGGGAAGGAGCCGCCTGCGACGCGGCGCCGCCGCCGCTCACTTCGTCGCCTCCGGCGTCTTCTTCCAGCGGTCGGCGATGGAGAGGATGCCGCCCGGCAGCCACACCATGAGCGCCATCACCGCCACGCCGAAGAACACGAGGTACCACTTCTGCATGAACTTCAGCGCTTCCACGTTCGAGGCGCGCAACGCTTCCGGGAGCAGGACGATGATGATGGTGCCGACCACGGGGCCGAAGAAGCGTCCCGAGCCGCCCACGATCACCGCCAGCAGCATCATGAGCGACGTCGAGAAGTGGAACGGGCCCGGCTCGATGAACTCCACGAGCGAGGCGTAATACACGCCGCCGACGCCGGCACAGGCGGCGCCGATCGCGAAGGCGAGCAGCGTGTACGCTGTGATGTTCACGCCCAGGCTCTCGGCGCGGATCGGATTGTCGCGCAGCGCGGCGAACGCGCGTCCCCACGGCGAGCGCAGGAGCCACCAGAGGAGCAGCGCCAGCACCACGAGCGAGGCCAGCGTGAAGTTGAAGAATGCGATGTGGCCGCTGGTCGACACGCCGAGAATGGTGGGCCGCGGGATGCCGGAGATGCCGAACGTGCCGCCGGTGATCTCCTGCTCGTTGCGCATGACGAGAAAGACGAGCACGTTGAAACCGAGTGTCGCGAACGCGAGATAGTGGTGCTGCACGCGAAGCGCCGGAAAGCCCAGCGCGAGACCGACGAAGAAGCATGCCACCGCTGCCACCGGCAGCACGACGAGGAACGGCCAGCCCGCCTTGAGCGCGATGGCGGCGATGTAGGCGCCGATGCCGAAGAATGCCGCCTGGCCGAGCGACATCTGCCCCGCGTAGCCGACCGTGAGGTTGAGGCCGAAGGTGGCCATGAGGTAGACGCTGCACAGCGTGAGGAGGTAGACGTCGCTGCGCTTCATGAACAGCGCCGCCACCACGAGAGCCGCGAGGATCGAGACGACGGCGACGGGACGAAGGAGGTTGCGCGTCATACCTTGCGTTCCTCCGCCTTGCCGAGCAGTCCCTCGGGCCGCAAGAGGATGACGAGCAGGAAGAGCACGAGCGCCACGCCCTCCTTGTAGGCAGGCGAGAAATAGAAGCCGACCACGTTCTCGAGGACGCCGATCAGCACGCCGCCGAGCAGCGCGCCGCGGGTCTGGTTGAAGCCGCCGATGATCGCGGCGAAGAAGGCCTTCAGCCCCATCGATTCGCCCATGTCGAACTTCGCGAGGTACGTGGGCGTGATCAGCAGCGCGGCGACCGCCGCCAGGACGGCGTTGATGAGGAAGACATAGAGCACCATGCGGCCGACGTCGATGCCGAGCACCCGGGCGGCCTCGGTGTTCTGCGCCACCGCCTGCATCGCGCGACCGGTCACGGTGCGGTTGAGAAACGCCTGCAGGCCGATCACGATCGCGCCGGCGAGGACCAGCGTGCCGATGTCGGCGTAGGACACGTTGATGCCGGCGAGCGCGAGTTGCCCCGCCGGAAAGGGACTGGGGAAGGCGTGCGCTTCCGCGCTGTAGCCGGCACGGACGGCAGCCTTCACCGCGATGGCGAGACCCAGGGTCGCGATCACGAGCGGGATCACGCCGTGCCTGATCAGCGGATCCACGAGCAGCTTCTTGAAGCCGTAGCCCAGCACCAGCATCGACATCGCACAGGCCAGGAGGAAGGCGAGCCACAACGGCGCGCCCATCGCGAGCCAAAGCAGCATCGCGAAGGCGGGCAGCATCACGAACTCACCCTGGGCGAAGTTGATGACACCGGCCGCCTGCCAGAGCAGCGTGAAGCCGAGTGCGGCGAGCGCATAGATCGCGCCGGTGGCGGTGCCGGAGACGATCAGCTGGATGAAATCGCCCATGCGGAGGGGGCTCTTCAGCGCTCCTGTGCTGCAACGAGCCTGCCGGCAGACGGGACGGCCTGTTGCGGCGCCCCGTCACCGGCAAGGTACGGCAGCGGCAGTTACTTCGCGCCCGCCGGCGGCAGCGTGTCGGTCACGACCTGCTTGCCGTTGACCACCTTGACGAGGAAGCTCTCGCGGTCGAGGTCCCCCTTGTCGTCGAACGACACGTCGAGCAGCACGCCAGGATAGTCCTTGACGAGGATGGTCGCGCCATGCAAAGCCTTGGCGAATTCCTTGCTGTCGAACTTCTTGTTCTTCTCGGTGATGGCCTTCACGACGTACGCCGCGCTGTAGCCCTTCATCCCGTTGTGGTCGCTCTTGTAGTTGTATTCCTTCTGGAACTTGGCGTCGAACGCCTTCACGGCAGGCTGCGGGGCGTCGGCGGTGAGGCCCACGTGCGCGATGGCACCGTTCGCCGAGTCACCCGCGAGCTCGATCACCTTCTGGCCGGTGAGCGTGGTCTCGCCGATCATCGGCTTGTCGTAGCCCTGCTTGCGCAACTCGCGCAGCGCGCGCGCCGATTCCTCCTCGTTGGTGTACACGAAGAGCGCGTCGGCGTTGGACTGCTTGGCCTTGAGCACGGCGCCGGAGAAGTCGACCTGACCCGGATCGGTGGAGATGTCGGCGACGACCTTGAGCCCCTGCGCTTCGAGCGCCTTCATGATCGAGTCGCGGCCGCCCTTGCCGAAGTCGTTGTTGACCCACATGAGCGCGACCGTCTTCGCCTTGACGTTGTCCTTCAGGTACTTGGCGACCTTGGGCATCGCGGTGGCCTGCGTGAACGACGTGCGGAAGACGTAGGGGTTGCCCTTCTGCGTGATGCTGGCCGCCTCGCCGCCGGTGAAGTTGGGGATCTCGGCGCGCCGGCTCTCCTCCATGGAGACGATGATCGAGCCGGAGAACACCGGGCCCATGATGACGTAGGTGCCGTCATCGATCGCCTTCTGCGTGAGCGCCTTGGCGATGCCGGGGTTGCTCTGGGTGTCGACCGAGATCACGTCGATCTTGCGGCCCAGGATGCCGCCGGCCGCGTTGATCTCCTTGAAGGCGAGCTTGAGCCCGTTGTCGAAATTGGTGCCGGCGGTGGCGCCCGTACCCGAAAGCTCGACGATGCTGTAGATCTTGACCGGCGCCTGCGCGCCGGCCGGGGTGGACAGCAGGAGCGGAGCGGCGAGCGCCATGGCGGCGACGACGGTCCGGGACAGTCTCTTCATGCATTCCTCCGTGTGGAAAAAGGGGCGGTGCACGCCGGCAGCGGGGCGGATCATCGATCCGCGGGGGTGGTCTTTCTTCTCGAGCAGCCGGGCGCGCAGTCCGCAGGCGCGTCCCAAGGCCGCCAATGTGACGTATTGCGACGCGTCAGGTCAAGTGCGACCCGGATGCGCCCGTCGACCACCGCGAGGAACGGCGGCGCACGCAAGCCGGCGTCGGTCTGATGTAGTCTTGTTGCCCGATAGCAAGGCAGATCGGCCGAGGCAACCATCGAGCTTCGGCCGCCATCCATCCGGAGGACCCATGCCCGTCCGACACACGCTCGCCGTCGCGCAGACGCTCTCCCTGATCGTCGTCCTGGCAACGTGCCTTGGCGCGACCGCCGCCGGCGCCCAGACCTACCCCACGCATAGCATCCGCATGATCGTGCCTTACCCTGCCGGCGGATCGGTCGACGTGCTCGGACGCGCGGTGGCGGAGAAGCTCAGCGCGTCGCTCGGCCAGCCCGTCGTCGCCGACAACCGCGTCGGCGCCAACGGCTCGATCGCGCACCAGCTGATCGCTACGGCGCCGCCCGACGGCTACACCATCGGCATGTCCGGCACCTCGCCGTTGGTGCTGGCACCGCACCAGATCAAGAACCTGTCCTACGACCCTACGAAGGACTTCGCCTATCTCGCGTGTCCGGGGACCACGCCCTTCGTGCTCGACGTGCACCCGTCGTTGCCCGTGAAGAACGTGCAGGAGCTCGTGGCATACGCCAAGGCCAACCCCGGCAAGCTCAACTTCGGGTCGGCCGGCATGGGCAACTCGGCGCACCTGTCGGCCGAGCTCTTCAAGCGCGCCACCGGGATCGAGATGGTCCACGTCCCGTACAAGGGCAACGCGCTCGCGATGCAGGACCTCATCGCGGGCAACATCCAGGTGCTCTTCGATCCGGTGCAGACGTCGATACCGCAGATCCAGGCCGGCAGGGTGCGCCCGCTCGCGGTCACCAGCAAGACTCGTTTCGCCGACCTGCCGGACGTGCCGACCGTGGCGGAGTCGGGGTACCCGAGCTACGAGTTCGTGGTGTGGTACGCCATCGTGGCGCCGGCGGGCACTCCCGCGTCGATCGTCGCGAAGCTCAACACCGGCATCAACGAAGCGGTGAGCGATCCGCAGATGAAGAAGCGCTTCGCCTCACTCGGCGCGGACCTCATCGCATCGAAGCCCGACGAGTGCGCGGCATTCGTGAGGAGCGAGCTTGCGCACTGGGGCAAGCTCATGGCGGAGGTTGGCATCAGGCCCGAGTGAGTGCGCGAAAGGAGTCACCGATGAAGCACGATCGGTACGAGGTTGCCGCCGAGTGGGTGCACCTCCAGTACGGCGAGGAGGCGTCGTTCCGCGAGGTGTACGGGTTTGCGAGCGCGCAGAACATGGTCAACCTCGAGGGCATCCGCTTCCTGCCCAAGGGCCGGCCCGCGCACACGCTCTTCGTGTTCATGCATCCCTCTTCCACGCTGCAACTGCTACCGGTGCCGCGAGCGCTGGCCGCGCGCGGCGCGCACGTGCTGTGCGCCGGGAGCCGCTATGCGCGCAACGACACGCCGCTCATCATGGAGAAGGTGATCCTCGATCTCGGCGCGTACCTGCGGCATGCCAGGGAGCACTGGGGTTACCGGAAGGTGGTGCTCGCGGGCTGGTCCGGCGGGGGATCGCTGTCGCTTCTCTACCAGGCGGAGGCCGAGCGGCCCACGATCACGCACACGCCCGCGGGCGACGCCGTCGACGTGGCGGGGGCGAAGCTCGTCCCTGCCGACGCGACGATCTTCCAGGCGGCGCACGTGTCGCGCGCCGTGATGCTCGCCGAGATGATCGATCCTTCAGTGCGCGACGAGGACGATCCCGACGATCGCGACGTCGAACTCGACCTCTACGATCCTCGCAATCCGAATCGCCCGCCGTACTCGCCGGAGTACGTCGCCCGCTTCCGTGCGGCGCAGCTCGCGCGGCTGCGACGCCGCACCGCGTGGGTCAAGGGTATGCTCGCGCGGCTGCGTGAGAAGGGCGGCGGCGAGGTGGAGCGCGGCTTCGTCACGCATCGGACGCTCGCCGATCCGCGCTTTCTCGATGCCGCGCTCGACCCGAACGACCGGCCCATCGGCTCCTGCTACCTCGGCAATCCGGAGACGGTGAACTCCGGGCCCGTCGGCATCGGACGTTTCTCGACGCTGCGCGCGTGGCTGTCGCAATGGTCGATCGACGACACCCACGCGCACGGCGAACGCTGCGCCGCGCGGGTGCACGCGCCGCTGCTCGCCATCGAGAACTCGGCCGACGATGCGGTGCCGCAGCCGCACACGCGCCGCATCTTCGATGCAGCGGCGAGCAAGGACAAGGCGTTTCACGTCATCCATGGCGCCACGCATTACTACGTGGGGCAGCCCGAACTCATGGATCGGGCGATCGACATCACGCTGGAGTGGCTGGGGGCGCGCGGACTGTACGAGTAGGCGAGCGATCGCGTGTCCGGCGCCTGCACGCGCCGCACGCCCACGGCGCGGGTAAGTCAGCGGCCGAAGGTGAGGTACGCCCAGATGAGGACCATCGAGCCGATGATCGACATGATCCAGCCGGCCGGCCGGAACTTGCCATCGGGAGAGCGCCACAGGAGGCTCGACAGGACGCCGCCGACGAGCGACCCGGCCACGCCGAGTGCCGTCGTCATCCAGAAGCCCAGGTCGACGGCACCGGGATAGAAGAAGCGGGCGACGAGGCCCACGATGAAGCCCACGATGATCATGCTGATGATGCCGAGGATGCTCATCTCCTTTTCCTCCCTGTGTTCTCGAGGTGTGCCGGCCGTTGCCATGCTAGCACGCGATCGCGTGCAGGCCCGGCTGCCTACGTCGGCAACGCACTGGCGACCGGCGTGAAGGCAGGCGAGAACCATGGCGTGCGCCTCGTGCACGATCACGTCGTGCGCTCGCTGCAGCGCAGGCGCTGCGCCTGCCGCGCGATCGCGGTGATTGCCTGCGCTGAGGACGCGCGATCAGCGCGGCGTGGGCGCAGGCGCTTCCTGACCTGCGGCGGTCGCAGGTGGTGGCGTACCCGCGACCCAGAACGATTCGATCTCCTCGAGCGACCTGCCGCGCGTCTCCGGAACGTGCCGCCATACCCACAGCGCGCCCGCCACGCAGCATGCGGCGAAGAGCCCGAACGTCGACGGCTCGCCGATGACCTCCACCAGCGTCAGGAAGAACTGGCTCACGAGGAATGCCGCGCCCCAGTTCACGGCGGTGGCCACGGCCACGGCCCGGCCGCGGATCGATCCGGGAAAGACCTCGTTGATCACGGTCCACGTCACCGGTCCGAGGGAGAAGGCGAAGGACACGATGAACACGACGAGCGCGGCGAGCGTCACGAACCGTCGCCAGGCGCGGGCGAATACGTCGCGCCACGATGCACTGGCGGCCTCCGCGTGCAGCGATGCCTCGATCTGCGCGATCTCCCTTGCCGCGTCGGCGGCCGGGCGCGTGCGCGCGAGGCTCGCGCGGGCCTCGTCGCGGCGCCCACGGCGAAGAGCAGCGCTGCGGCGAGCAGGGCGCGCCTGCGCCCCAGGCGATCGGCGAGCTCGCCGGCGGCGAGCGATCCTCCCAGCGCGCCGAGCGTGACCCAGCTCGTCACCACCTCCACCTCGAAGGGCGTGAGCGAGAGTGCGCGCTGCAGTCCCGCGAGCGCGCCCGAGATCACGCCCTGGTCGTAGCCGAAGAGCGCACCGGCGAGGAAGGCGATGACGAGGACGAGCAGTAGCGTGCTCGTCCACTCGCGTTCGTGCGGGTCGCGCGGCAGCATGGAGACGGCCGAGGCAGGTGTCCCGTCAGCTGAACTCGCGGTGCCGGGCCTTGCAGACGTCCAGCACCTCGTCGGGATCGCGCTTCCACCAGTTGCCGGACGAGAATATCTCGACCTCGTGCATGCCGCGATAACCCGCGGCCTCCATCCACGAGCGCAGGCGCGGCAGGTCGATGACGCCGTCGCCCATCATCCCGCGGTCGGTGAGGAGGTCGGTGGTCGGCACGAGCCAGTCGCAGATGTGATACGCGAGGAGACGCGATGGCGAAGCCGCGCCCGCCCGCGCGATCTCCTGCTGCAGGCGCGGATCCCACCAGACGTGGTAGGCGTCGACGGCAATGCCGACACCCTCGCCGAGTTCGTCGCAGAGGTCGTTGGCGTGCGCCATCGTGTTCACGCACGCACGGTCGGCGGCGTACATCGGATGCAGCGGTTCGATGGCGAGCGGCATGCCGGCCGGGCGCGCGTACTCGAGCGTGCGCGCGATGCCGTCGCGGATCATCTCGCGGGCGCCTGCGAGGTCCTTGCTCCGGATGCCGTTCCCGCTGGCGGGCAGGCCGCCCACCACGAGGATGAGGCAGCGCGCGCCCACGGCGAGCGCCTCGTCGACGGCGCGCCGGTTGTCGTCGAGGGCCGCGCGTCGTCCCTCGGCGTCGGCGGCGGGAAACATGCCGCCCCGGCAGTAGCCGGTGACGACGAGGCCGGCGTCGCGGATGCGTGCGGCGGCTTCGTCGAGCCCGGCGGCGGCGACCTGATCGCGCCACGGCGAGATGCCGCGGATGCCGTGACGCACGCAGCCGGCCACGATCTGCTGCAGCGACCATTGCGTACGCACGGTCGCGGTATTGAGCGAGAGCAGGGAGGAATCGGGGGCGGGCATGCCGGGGACTGGCCGAGGGACCCGGCGATGTTATACGCGGGCGACGTCGAACGGATCGACCTTCGGTCAGCCGTCCACGCCGTTGACGGCGAGGAACGTTCGCATGCGGGCAGCGGCGAGCGACGGATCGCGCAGGAGGCCCGCCTGGTCGGCGAGGCGAAAGACCTCAGCCAGATGCACGAGGCTGCGGGCGCTCTGCTGCCCGCCGACCATCGTGAAGTGCGACTGGTGGCCGTTGAGCCATGCCATGAACACCACGCCGGTCTTGTAGAAGCGCGTCGGCGCCGCGAAGATGTGCCGCGACAGCGGGACTGTCGGCGCGAGGATGCCGTCGAAGCGCGCACGGTCGCCTTGGGCGAGCGCGGTCAGCGCGGCCGAGGCCGCCGGGCCGATGCTGTCGAAGATGCCGAGGAGCGCGTCGGAGTGGCCGCTGCCGTCGCCGCCGATCAGGGCCGCGAAGTTGAAGTCGTCGCCGGTGTACATCCTCACGCCCGGCGGCAGCAGGCTCCGGAGCGCGATCTCCTTCTGCGCGGCAAGCAGGGAGACCTTCACGCCGTCCACGTTCCGGGCGTTGGCGCGGATCACGCGCGCGCAGACCTCGGTGGCGCGTTGGTGGTCGGGATCACTGGCGAGGCCCCCGGCCCCGATCCAGTAACCGGCGAGCGCAGGATCGAACATCTCCCCGAGCCAGTGCAGGATCACCGGCTCGCGCACCTGCGAGAGGATGCGATCGTAGACGCGGACGTAGTCGTCGGGAGAGTGCGCGCAGGCGGCGAGCGCGCGACTCGCCATCAGGATGATGCGTCCGCCGGCGGCTTCGACCGAGGCGCACTGCATCTCGTAGGCCGCGACCACGTCGTCGATCGTGGTGGAGGGCGTGGGCAAGAGGTGATCGGTGCCGGCCCCGGAGAAGACGACTGCGCCGGGGACGGTGCGCGCCTCGGCGACGCTGCGGCGAATGAGGTCGAGCGAGTTCGTCCAGTCGAGGCCCATGCCGCGTTGCGCGGTGTCCATGGCCTCGGCCACGCCGAAGCCGAGTTGCCACAGGTGATGGCGATAGGCGAGCGTCGCGTCCCAGTCGATGGCGACATCGAGCCACGGGTCGATGGCCGCGAGCGGATCGGACACCACGTGGGCGGCGGCGAAGGCGACGCGATTCCATGCCGGCTTCGTGGCGGGGACGGGCCAGGGGGCGACGGTGCGCAACGTGTAGGCGGCGAGGCTCCCGTCGGCGGCGGGCAGGCGGACGGTGGTCATGGCGTGGTCCTTTGCTCTGGGGCTTGCTCAGCGCAACGCGCGGTGTCATGCGATCGTTTCCGGGCGGCTCGGGGGCAGGGGCGCGTCGTCACGCGACGAGCGGTGGCACGTCGACGAAGCGCCGCTCGCGCCAGCTCCGGAGGCCGAGCTCGGCGAGCTGCACGCCCTTCGCGCCTTCGAGGAGATTCCAGCGGAATGGGCCGCCTGCGACCACGTGCGCGAGGAAGAGCTCCCACTCCACCTTGAAGGCGTTGTCGCAGGCGCGGTTGGCGGGAACCTGCTGCCAGGTCCCGAAGAAATCGAGCGTTTGCGGGATGTCGGGGTTCCACACGGGCTTCGGCGTGGCGGCGCGCGGCTGGATGACGCACCCCGTGAGGCCGGCCACCGCCGAGCCGAGCGTGCCGTCGACGTGGAGAGTCAGCAGATCGTCGCGGCGCACGCGCGTGCACCACGAGCTGTTGATGTGCGCGATCACCGGGCCGTCGCGACCCGCGAGCTCGAAGGTGGCGTACGCCGCGTCGTCGGCCGTGGCCGTGTACGGCCGGCCCTCCTCGTCCCATCGCCGGGGAATGTGCGTCGCGCCGAGGCAGCTCACGGCCTTCACGTCGCCGAAGAGGTTGTCGAGCACGTAGCGCCAATGGCACAGCATGTCGACGATGATCCCGCCGTCATCCTCCTTGCGGTAGTTCCACGACGGGCGCTGCGCCGGCTGCCAGTCGCCCTCGAAGACCCAGTAGCCGAACTCGCCGCGTACCGACAGGATCCTGCCGAAGAAGCCGGATTCGATCAGCATCGCGAGCTTCTGGAGTCCGGGTAGCCAGAGCTTGTCCTGCACCACGCCGTGGCGCACGCCTGCCGCCTCCGCACGCCGGTACAGGTCGAGGGCATCGGCCACCGTGGGGGCGACGGGCTTCTCGGTGTAGATGTGCTTGCCCGCCGCGATCGCCTTGCGGATGAGCTCGGGCCGCAAGCCGGTGGACGCCGAATCGAAGTAGATCGCATCGTCGCCATTGGCGAGCGCGGCATCGAGGTCGGTGGTCCAGCGCGCAATGCCGTGCTCCTTGGCGAGCGCCTCGACCTTGGCGCCGTTGCGGCCGACGAGGATCGGGTCGGGCACGATGCGCCGGCCGTCGGGCAGTGGCACGCCGCCCTGCGTACGGATCGCGTTGATCGAGCGCACGAGGTGCTGGTTGGTGCCCATGCGCCCGGTGACGCCGTTCATGATGATGCCGAGCCGGATCGTTTCCATGGCTATGCCGTCGAAGGAGGTTTCGGTCAATGCGCCGCGGGCGTCGTCGCCGCCACGTTGCGCATGGGCGGCATGGCCGACAGGTCCGGGCAGGCGCGGTGGGCGAAGCCGGGCGCTGCGAGCGAGTCGAGGCCGATCGCGCCGCGGCGCACGTCGAGGCACGCCACGCCACCGATGTCGCGGTAGAGGTCGCCGTGGGCGGCGAGGAAATCCGCGGATTCGGCGGCCGGCGCCGCCGCCATGCCGAAGGCGTAGTGATGGCCGTTGCGCTCGGCATGCGTGCAGCCGAGAACGGCGGCGAGTGCGCTGTCCTGTTGCACGGCAAGGCCCGCCTGCGCCGTCAGGTCCTCGGCCGACACGAACAGGCGCGTGCCGGCCGCGTTCGCCCGCGCGACACGAAGGCGGTTCACGAGCGACTTGTAGAGCCCCTTGCAGCTCTTGCTGGACACTCCCGTGTAGCCCAGCTTCTGCGCATCGACGAATGCGCCGTAGCGGTCGTCGGCCTCGTCGATCATCAAGGGAACGCGGCGGGCGATCGCCGCGACGTCGGTGGCGAACGTGTCCGCGCGCGACACCGGCTGCTCGACCCACGCGACGGCGCCCGCCAGTCGCGCGAGCGCCGGAACAGCGTACAGCCGATCGACCAGCACCGTGAGCGCATCGGGCGTGTATTGCTCGTTGGCATCGAGCGTCACGCGGTACTCCGGCAACCGATCGAGCACCGCCGCGACACGAACGAGGCGTGCGAGATCGGCATCGACGTCGCCTCCGAGCTTCAGCTTGAACCAGGAGGAGCCGTAGACGGCGATCACCTCGCTCAAGGACACCGGCAGGCCGTCGTCGAGCGTGGCTTCACCGGCGTCCAGGGCGTCGGCCATGCCTACCGTGTGCCGGCAGGCCAGCGTGGTGCGCGGCACGAGCGTGGCGAGCGCGGCGTCGGGATCGATGCCTACGAGGTCGGGGGCCACGGACGCGACGAGCGCTGAACTGAGGCCGAGGGCGTTGCCGCGCACGGCGTCGAAGAAGGAGATCCGCAAATGCGAGCACAGGGCGTCGGCGATCGCCTTGTCGATCTCGGCAGCGCCGAAGCCCGCCGCGAGCGGGGGCATTGCGAGCCGCGCGCCTGCGGCAACGATCTCCGGCAGCCGCTGCGCGGCGTGTCCGAACGCGGTCCGCGGCTGCGTATCGTCGCGGTATGCGTCGGCGGCGAGCGCGAGCGAACGGCGCAGTTGCGCGATAGTGGCTTCGTTGTCGAGCGCCGGGTCCTTGTCGAACCATTTCGGCACCATGAGCTCGGCGGTCACGCCCTGCGCGCGGGTTCCGTCGGGAAAGCCAAGCTCGACCCGGACGAAGGCCTGCGGCGCCGTCCACATCGTGGTGGATCCGAAGCGGAACGGCATCCGCAGCGGCGTCGGCCGCTCGAAGAGATCGACGCGGCGGATCGCGAAGCGCGGTGCATCGATTTGCATGGCGGGTCAGGCGTCGAGCGAGCCCTGCGAGTAGAAGTGCTTGCGGATCCGCTGCGTCAGGCCCGTGAACCGCGGGTCGCCCATGATCTCGAGCGTGCGCGGTCGCGGCAGGTCGACGTCATAGATGGCCGCGATCGAGCCGGGGCGCTCGCTCATGACCAGCACGCGGTCGGCGAGGAAAACGGCCTCGGGAATGCTGTGCGTGATGAAGAGCACGGTCTTGCCGGTGGCGGCCCAGATGCGCTGCAGCTCGAGGTTCATGCGCTCGCGCGTCATCGCATCGAGGGCGCCGAAAGGCTCGTCCATCAGCAGCACGTCGGGATCGTGCACCAGCGCGCGGCAGATCGACGCGCGCTGCTGCATGCCCCCCGACAGCTGCCAGGGATACTTGCGCTCGAAGCCGGCGAGGCCCGTGGTCTCGAGGAGCTTGCGCGCCTTGGGCAGGTACTCGGCCCGCGGCAGCTTGCGCATCTCGATCTGCAGCATCACGTTGTCGAGCACGCTGCGCCAGCCCAGGAGGACCGGGCTCTGGAACACGATGCCCACGTCGTCGGGTGGCCCGTCGACCGCCTTCCCGCCGAGCGTGATGTTGCCTGACGTGGGCGGCAGCAGTCCCGCCACCATCTTGAGCAGCGTGGACTTGCCGCAACCCGATGGCCCGACGATCGTGAGGAACTCCCCTGCGCGAATGTCGAAGGTGATCGGCGTGAGCGAGGGCACCGGGCCGTCGACGGTCCGGTAGGTCTTGCTGACGCCGTCGATGCGGATGAACGGCGCCAGCGTGCTTTCGTCGGCCCGCTGCACTACGGCAGGTAGGCGTTGGTGTAGTAGTCCTCCGCCTTTCCAGCCGTCGCCTTGTCGAGGCCGCCGTACTCGACGAGCAGCGCCAGCGTGTCCTGCATGTTCTTCGCCCCCACGCGCAACGGCCGGTCCTTCGGATTGTCCGGCCCCTCGTAGAGCTGGGCCGTCGCCTTCATGCCGACGATGGCCGTGTCCCTCACCCCGGACTTGGGACGCGCCGCGATCATCGCGTCGACGGCGGCCGCCGGATCCTTGGCGCCTGCCTCGAGCGACCGCGTGGCCGCGCGCAGGAAGCGCTTGACGAGGTCGGGATTCTTGGCGAGATAGTCCTTCTGCACGACGAAGCCCGAGCTCACCATGTTCACGCCGTAATCGGCGAAGCGGATCGGATAGACGGTCTTCTGGGTCGCGTCCTGGAGCTTGATGGCCTGGTCCATCACGTAGCCGAGGAGGAGGTCGGCCTGTCCGGTCATCACCGCGTTCAGCTTGGTCTGCGCGTCACCGGACAGGGTCTTGAAGTCGGTGTCCTTCAGGCCGGTCTTCTTGAGGAAGAGCGGCCAGACCTGCGACATCGAGTCGCCAGGCGTGATCACGACCGTCTTGCCCTTGATGTCGGCCGGCTTCCGGATGTTCTTGTCGGCGAAACCCATCGCCGACATCGGCGACGTCTGCAGCGCGATGCCGACGGCGATCACCGGAGCCCCTTTCGCGGCCGCCTTGATCATGGTCGCAATGTCCGCGTAGCCGATGTTGGCGGTTCCGGCGGCGACCGCCTGGACCGTGACGCCGGAGCCGCGTCCCTCCTGGATGTCGAGGTCGATGCCCTCGTCGGCGAAGTACCCCCGGGCAAGGCCGAGATACAGCGGGGCGTGCTCGCTGTACGTGTACCAGTTGAGCATCAGCGTGACCTTGTCCTTGCCCTTCGCCTGGGCGAGCGCACCCTGGCTTGCCAGGGCGAACGCCGCAGCCGCGGCGATGAATGCCAATCGCTTGAACATGCTTCCTCCTCCTTCGTTGGGTGAAACCGCGCCGGATCGCGTTACGCGGTCGCGGCGAACTCGTTGCGGTGCGATGCATGCCACGGGATCAACAGCCGTTCCACGACGTCCACGGCCACGAACAGCAGCACGCCGATGCCCGACAGCACCGTCAGGCCCGCGAACATGAGCGGCAGGTCGAAGTTGCCGTTGGCGATCTGCAGCAGATAGCCGATCCCGGAGTTCGAGCCGACGAACTCGCCGACCACGGCTCCGACGACGGCGAGCGTGACCGACACCTTGAGCCCCGCGAAGATCGACGGCAGCGCCTGCGGGAAGCGGATGCGCGCGAAGGTGGCGAGCTTGCTCGCCTTCATCGAACGCGCGAGGTCGATCATGTCCGGCTCGACCGACTTGAAGCCCATTACGGTCGAGACCACGATCGGAAAGAAGCCGAGCATGAAGGCGCAGATGACCTTGGGAAAGATGCCGAAGCCGAACCACACCACGAACAGCGGCGCGATGGCGACCTTGGGCACGCTCTGCGAGAACACGAGCAGCGGATAGACGAAGCTCTCGATGGTCCGCGAATAGGCGATGGCGAGCGCCATGGGGATCCCGAAGAGGATCGACAGGCCGAAGCCACCGAGGGTCGCGTAGGTGGTCACGAGTCCTTCGCGCCAGAGCTTCGGCCATTCCGCGACCAGCTGCAGGACGACCGACCAAGGCGAGGGAATGAGGTAGGGCGGGATCCGGAACACGCGGATGGCGAGATCCCAGATGACGAGCAGCAGCAGGATCAAAAGGATCGGCCGCGTCCACGGCGACAGCAGCAGCTTCTTCATGCGGCGCTCCGGAGGATTCGTCGGGTCTTCGCGGGCGCGCCGGTCGCTCGGACGGGTCGGATCGTTTCTTCGGCCATGGGCGAACGTTAACCAGATAGTCGGCCTGATCGCAAGCTGCGTTCGCCTCGCCCTGTCGATGCTGCGGTGCGATGAAGGGCGATGCGCCGGCGCCTATCGCATTCGGCGCGGGGCCAGCATGAGGTCGATCGCGAGCGGCGCCTCGCGCGCCACGATGAGCGATGCACCGTCGGGCGCACTGGCGATGGCGAGGCCCGTGGCGGTGGGTCCGAAGTCGCGTGACCAGCTCACGCCGCGCCGCGCGAGATCGAAGCGCACGAGCTCACTGCTACCGGCGGGACGGTAATACACGGCGTCTCGCGTCAGCAGCCAGTCGAAGCGGCTCGCGTCACCGATCGGCAGTGCGAGCGGCTCACATTTCAGCGTCGCGAGCTCGCACAGCGTGAGGCCGTCGAGGGCGGGTTGCAGCATGGCGATGCGTCCGCCGGCGACCTGGTACTCGGCAGCCACGGGCAGCGGCAGGCGCGTGGGCGGGGCATCGAGGCTCGTCGTGCGCATCAGGCGCGCCGCGTTGCCGGTGACCTCGCCCACGATCCAGCCCGCGCCGTCGCCGGCCGGGCGCAGGTCGAACACCTCGCTGCCGAGCGCCGCGAGCACCTCGGTGCTGCGGGTATCCACGTCGATGCGCACCGCGTGCTGCGACCTGCCGCCGTCGGCGCGCCGGCTCACCCGAATCGCGTAGACCGCGCGTCCGTCGGCGGCCCAATGCGGCCGCATGTACACGTGCTCGTCGGTGACCGCAAGACGCGCGGGCTCGCCGCCGATCGGGGCGACGTACACCCCGGCGGCACCGTCGCGGTTGGAGATGAACGCCACGCGCGTTCCGTCGGGGGAGAACTCGGGCTGGTTCGTGTAACGCGTGGACGGCCACAACTCGCGCGGGGGCCCGGCGGGGTCGTTCACGCCGACGAGAAAGAGGTTGGCCGAGTAGACGGCGTTCTCGAAGACGATGTTGCCGTGGCGGTCCACATCCGGAGAACGGGCGCCGCGCGCGCCTACCGGCTGCGCGTGGCCTGTCGCCGGATCGATGACGTTGAGCGAGCGCAGTCCGAACCAGTCGGCAGCCACCAGCAGCGGCCCGGCGTTACCGAGCCACGCGGCGCCATAGGCGAGGCCGCGCGGTCCGCGGACACTGCGCTCGCTGCCCGCGCCGCATTCGCCGCCCGCGGTGCAGGTGCCGCCCGCCTTCGCCTCCACGAGCCACAGCTCCCGATGCGATTGCGTGCCGCGGAAGAAGGCGATGCGCAGGCCGTCGGGGGAGAATCGCGGCAGCAGGTCGTCGCCGGCATCGGGTACCGGTGCGGTCAGCACGCGCTCCTCCCCGGTGGCGAGCGTGCGCAGCACGAGCGCGGCCGGAAAGCCCTCGCGCACGTTCCCCGCATAGACGAGCGTGGCGCCGTCGGGAGCGAGGTCGAAGCGCGAACGCGGCCGGCGCGTGCAGTCGAGCAGTTGCTGCTGCGCTCCCGAGGTGAGGTCGTGCGCCACGATGCCGCAATCGCCCGCCGGCGTGGCGCGAAAGAAGGCGATGCGGCGGCCGCCGGGAAAGAAGGTGGGCGACAGGCTCGCCTCTTGCGGATCACCCAGCGTGAGGCGCTCTCCCGTGGCGACATCGCGCACCTCGATCTGCGATCGCGTTCCGCGACCCGAGGCGAAGGCGACCTTGCTGCCGTCCGGAGAAAACCGCGGCGCGACCTCGAGGTCGGGGCCGGACGAGAAGGGCTCCGCATGCGCGAGCTGGCGGACGAGCCGGGCGACGTCACCGTCGGCGTCATCGGCTCCGCGCCACGCGGCCTGCAACGAGATCGCGACCGCGGCGACCACGCCGATCGCCACGAGTGCCGCAAGCGCGGGGCGGAGGCGAAACGCAGCGCGCGGCCGGGCGACGGGCGTGACGGCATCCGGGGCAGCGGCATCCGGGGCAGCGGCATCCGGGGCAGCGGCATCCAGGGCAGCGGCATCCAGGGCAGCGGCATCCGCCGCCACTGGCGCCGCCCGTGTCACCGGCGTGAGCAGCCGGTAGCCCGCTTTGGGCAGCGTCTCGATGTAACGCGGTTCGCGCGCATCGTCACCGAGCGCCGCGCGCAGGTCGGCGATCGCACGCGACAGGACCTCATCGTTCACGATGCGGCGCGGCCAGGCGTCGGCCAGCAGCAGGTCGCGCGGCACGACCTCGCCGGGCGCTGCCGCGAGACGGAGGAGCAGGTCCATGAGGCGCGGCTTGATGCGAACGATCGTTCCGCCCGCGACGATCTCGTTCGACGCCGGCCGCACCTCGACGTCGCCGACGCGCAGCGGTTCGCGGACTCGCCAGGAGGGCAGGTCGGCGCTCGGCATCGCGGGCAAGTCCTCGACGGAGAAGGAGAAAGAAGAAAGGGAGAAAAAAGGGAGACGGAGCTCAGGACGTCGCACGCTGCGCAACACACCCTTCGCGGGTCGCCGAGAGGCCCACCTTGGGAACCCGCATGTCCAGGATCGTCGTCTTCCTCGTTGCCTGCTTCGCCGCCGCAACCGCCTTTGCCCAGGCCTGCCCGTCGCGCCTGTTCGTGAGCGTCTACTTCGCCACGGTCCACGTCTACGACGCCTGCACCGGGGTCTGGCTGCGCGACCTCGACCCCTCGGGCCGGATCCGTGGCGCGCAGGCGGTGAGACTCGGTCCCGACGGGCTCGTCTACGTCACGAGCGAGATGTCGCAGCAGATTCTAAGGTACCGCAACGACACGCTGGAGTTCGTCGACGTGTTCGCGACCTTGCCAGGCGCCGACCCCACCGGATTCGACTTCGCCCCGAACGGCGACGTGTACGTCGCCGCATTCAGGACCGACGACGTGCGCAGGCTCTCGCCCGCCGGCACGGCGCTCGACGTGCCCGTGCCCGCACGCGTCGCCGGACTCGACGGCCCCGACAACGGCATCACCTTCGCCCCCGATGGCAACCTCTACGTGCCGGGCTACTACTCGAGCAGCGTCATTCGTCACGACCCACGCACGGGCGGGACCACCGCGATCGTGGCGCGCGGGACCGCAGGTCTCGGCAGCACCCGCGGGTTGCTGCCGGTGCGCGACGAGAACGCGCTCTTCGTGACCGGTGAGGGCTCCGGCGCGCTGTATCGGCTCGACCTCGCCACCGGCACCCTCGCGGTGCTGGCCTCCGGCCTCCTCTCGCCCACGGGCCTCGCGTACGCGGTCGACGGCGACCTCCTCGTCGTGGACGGGGACTCCATCGGCCGGCACGATCCCGTCACCGGGGCGCGCAAGGGTGTGCTCGTCGCCTCCGACCCCTCCAGGCTGGCGTCCATGACCTACCTCGCCGTGCTGGCGAAGCCTGCCCCGCCCAAGGCGCAGGTGGTGGAGTACTACAACGCAACCCTCGACCACTACTTCGTGAGCGCGCTCGCGGCCGACATCGAGGCACTCGACTCGGGTGCGCTCGCGGGATGGGTGCGCACCGGGCAGGCTTTCGGCGCCTATCTCGAACCCGCGGCCGGCGCGAGCCCCGTCTGCCGCTTCTACCTGCCGCCCGGTAACGGCGATTCGCACTTCTACTCGGCCTCACCCGCGGAATGCGCGGAGGTGCGAGCGAAGTTTCCCGGGTTCGTCCACGAGTCGGACGCGGTGATGCATGTCGCGCTGCCGGACACCGTGACGGGGGCGTGCGCAGGGGGCACCGTCCCGGTCTATCGCCTGTGGAACCATCGCACGGACTCGAACCATCGCTACACGACCGACGCAGGCGTGAAGGCGGCGATGCTTGCGAGGGGTTACGTTGCCGAAGGCTACGGGCCGGATGCGACGATCATGTGCGCGCCGGCCTGACGGCGGCGCAATGCCGCCGCTCTCGACGCCGGCCGCTCTCGACGCCGGCCGGCCGCTTCCGACGCGCGCCGCAACGCCATCGCCGTGCACCCGGTCCGTACGCGCCGGCCGCTATACTGCTGCGGCCGCATGTGCGGCCGCACCGCCAAAGCCCTGCCGCATCGTGCCCGTCGTCCAGCGCGTCGAATCGTTCGTCGTCACCCTGCCTCGCGACACGCCTTACCTCGGCCCGCTCGGTCCCGGGGAGCGCGTCAATGCGCGCGGCTATCTCGTCCGCAAGGGCAACGGCACGCTGTATCCCACGGTCGATCGCAGCGTGATCGTGAAGGTCACCGCCGCTGACGGCACGGTGGGCTGGGGCGAGACCTACGGCATCGTGGCGCCGCGCGTGGTCCAGGAGATCCTGCACGACATCTTCGCGCCATTCGTCGAAGGCCGCGCCGTCTCTGAGCCGGCCGCGCTCTACCGCGAACTCTACGATCTGATGCGCGTGCGCGGCGGATCGGCCGGCTTCTACGGGGACGCGCTGGCGGCCCTCGACATCGCGTTGTGGGATCTCGAGGCCAAGGCGGCCGGGGTCCCGCTCGCCCAGGCGCTCGGAGGACGGCGGCGCGACAGCATCCCGGCATACGTGTCGGGGTTGCCCAAGGCCACGCTCACCGAGCGCGTCGCGCTCGCGCAGGCGTGGCGCGCGCGTGGCTTCCGGGGCGTGAAGTACGCAGCCGTCGTCTCCCGCGAGGGCGTGGCCGAGGAGATGCACGCGTTGCGTGCGGGGCTCGGTCCCGAAGCCGACCTCATGGTGGACCTGCACTGGGGCTACGACGCCGATGCCGCGCTTGCCCTGGCTCGCGACCTTTCACCGGCACGGCCGTACTTCATCGAGGCGCCCTGCGCACCGGAGGACATCGGCGGGCTCGCTCGCGTGGCCCGCGAGTCGGGCCTGCCGGTGGCGGCGGGCGAGGAATGGCACAACCTGCACGAAGCGCAGCAGCGCCTCGACAGTGCGCCGCTCGCCTACGTCCAGCCGGAGATGGCGCACACCGGGGTGTCGCAGTTCATGGCGATCGGCGCCATGGCCCGGGCGCGCGGGATGGCCGTGATCCCGCACGCGACCATCGGCGTCGGCATCTTCATGGCGGCGAGCCTGCATGCATCCGCGGCCCTCGAGCATTGCCCGTACCACGAGTACCAGCACTCGGTGTTCGACCGCAACCTCGCGTTCGTCGACACGGCGATGGGCTGTGCCGAGGGGCGCTACACCCTGCCGACGGGACCGGGACTCGGCGTGACGCCGCGGGACGACCTGTGGCACCACGCCACGAGCGGCTGACGCGCCCGGATCGCCTCGCCGAAGGTCCGGGACGGCGTCCGACCTTGGTCCATGTTCATGCGCATTGCCCGCTGCTAGGCTGCGGGGAGGATGGCAACGCATGCGCTGGCTCGATCGGCTGACCCTCTCGCGGCAGTTCCTCGTCGCGAGCTTTCCCGTGCTGCTCGTGGGCTCGCTCACGATCGGCCTGTGGGTCGAGCGCGAGATCGAGCGGGACGTCGTCTCCCGCATCTCGGAGGTGCAGAGCCTGTACGTCGACAGCCTCGTCGCCCCCCACGTGGACGATCTCTTCGGTTACGGCGTCCTCGACGCGAAGCAGAAGGCCGCCCTCGATACGCTCTTCGTCGATACGCCTCTGGGGAGGAAGATCGTCGCCTTCCTCATCTGGCAGCCCGACGGCCGCATCCTGTACAGCAACGAGTCCGAGCTGATAGGACGGCAGGTGCCGATCGGGAGGGGCCTGCGCGCCGCCCTCGGCGGCCATGTCGACGCCAAGGTGATCGATCGCCGCTCGCCGCCGCACCCGTATGCGACCGCGAGGTGGCCCGACCGCCTCATCGAGACCTACGCCCCGATTCGCGCGGCGCCACTGGGAAAGGTAGTCGGAGCTGCCGAGTTCTACCTGACGACTGCCGAGCTCGACCAGGCGATGCGGGACGCCCGGATGCGCAGCTGGGGCGTGGTGCTGGCAACGACGCTGCTGATGTACCTCGTCCTCTTCGCGCTGGTGCGCCGCGCGAGCGCGACCATCGTCGCGCAGCGCGCCGAGCTCACGCAGCGGGTCGCCGAGCTGTCGGCGCTCGCGCGGACCAACTCGAACCTCGCTGCCAAGGTGCGAGGCGCCGCGGCGCGGACGGCAGCGCTGAACGAGGCGTCGCTGCGCCGCATCGCGGCCGACCTGCACGACGGGCCGGCCCAGGACCTGGGCTTCGCGCAGATGCGCATCCGCTCGATGGTGGACCGGCCCACCCCGGAAGCGGGCGCACCGCAGGTCGCGCGCGCCGACCTCGATTCGGTAAGTTCGGCGCTCGATCTCGCGATGGCCGACCTGCGCGCGATCTGCGCCGGGCTGCAGCTTCCGGATCTCGATGCACTGTCGGCCAGGGAGGTCGCGGCTCGCGCCGTGCGGGACTTCGAGCGCAAGACCGGGGTTGCGGTGGCGCTCGACGTCGAGGGCGGGACGTCCGAGGTTCCGCTGCCGATCCGCATCACCCTGTACCGAGTGCTGCAGGAGGCGCTCGCCAACGGGTACCGTCACGGCGGCGCCGTCGACCAGCGTGCGCGATTGCGCATGACGGAGGACGAGCTCGAGGTCGAAGTGCGCGACGGCGGGAGGGGATTCGATGCAGCGACTGCGGGCTCGCGCCCGCAGGGCGGCCTTGCCGGAATGCGGGAGCGCGTGCGCGCGCTCGGCGGCACGTTCGAGGTCGGTTCCTCGCCCCGGGAAGGAACGGCGGTACGCGTCCGGCTGCCCACGCGACTGGCCGAGGCTGGCGATGATTGAGGCCGTCAGCGTGCTCGTCGTCGACGACCACCCGCTCTTTCGCGCGGGCGTGGTGCACGCGCTCGCGGCGGAACCCGGGATCACGGTCGCCGGCGAGGCGGCATCGGGCGAGGAGGCCTTGCGCCTCGCCCGCGAGCGCCTCCCCGACGTCGTCCTGCTCGACGTCAGCATGCCTGGTTGGGACGGACTCGTGACCGCGGAGCGGATCGCCACCGCCTGTCCGGCGTGCGCGATCGTGATGCTCACCGCCTCCGACGACCAGGACAAGTTGCTCGGCGCGCTCAAGGCCGGCGCCTGCGGTTACGTGCTGAAGGGCGTCGCGGTGCACGAGCTCGTGAAGGTGATTCGCGGCGCCGTGTCGGGCGAGACCTACGTGTCGCCTACCCTGGCCGCCGAGATGCTCGTGCTCCTCACCCGCGGGAACGCGCCGGACCCGCTGCAGGAACTCACCGAGCGCGAGCGCGAGATCCTGGCGCTCATCGGCAAGGGGCTCACCAACCGCACCATCGGCGAGCACCTGGGACTCACGGAGAAGACCATCAAGCACTACGTCACCAACATCCTGCAGAAGCTGCAGGTTCGAAGCCGCGTCGAAGCTGCACTCGTGGCGGCGCGCCACCTCAAGGTGCCGGCATGAGCACGGCGAAGGAGCGCGAGTACGCGCCGGCGGCCGACGCCGCGCGCGCGCCCGACGCCGCGCGCGCGCCCGACGCACGTGGTGCATTGCCGCCGCCCGATGGCGGCGTCGTGGCGCTGCTTCGTGCCGGCAGGGAGATGACGCCACGCGAGGCCGAGCTCTACGTTCGCTACCTGCGCGCGCTGGCGCTGCTCGGCGAATGCGCCCCGTTCGTCGAGGACGCCGACTACGCGGAGCTCATCGGCACCCTGTTCGCCGATGCGCAGGCGAACTATCCGCTCGCCATCCGTCGTCATGGCGAACGGTGGGAGGTCGCACCCCTGTCGTAGCGCGCGGCCGGGCCCTGTCGCGGCGTCTGCGACAATCGTCCGGTGCTCGCCGTCCTGCTCGTCACCTTTCCGTTCTTCGCGCTCGTCCTCTGCGGCTACGTTGCGGCGCGGACCGGGATGCTGCCGCACGCGGCGATTCCCGGGCTCAACGCGTTCGTGCTGTACTTCGCGCTGCCGTGCCTGCTGTACCGCTTCGGCGCGTCGACGCCGGTGGCCCAGTTCGCCGATCCTGCTCTGATCGGAATCTATTTCCTGTGCGCGGTGGCGATGGTCGCCATCCCCGCCGCCGCTTCGGTGCGCCGCAGGGGATGGAACGACGCTGCGTTCGGCGCCCTTGCGGCGTCGTTTCCCAACACGGGCTACATGGGCGTACCGCTGCTCGTGGCCCTGCTCGGCGACGGCGCAGCGGGACCGGTGATCCTGACGATTCTCATCGACCTCCTCTTCACGGTGTCGGCGTGCATCGCGATGTCGAGGCTCGGCAGCGCGGGGAGCCACGGTGCGGCGATCGCCGCGCGCCACGCGCTGCGCGGCGTGCTCGCCAATCCGATGCCCTGGGCCATCGTGCTGGGCGCCGTGTCGTCGGCCGTCGGGCTGCGGCTGTGGGGGCCGGTGGACCGGACGCTGGCCCTGCTCGCGGATGCCGCCTCGCCGGTGGCGCTCTTCACCATCGGCGCGGTGCTCGCCCGGTCGCAGGCCGCCGCGGCGAGCGCACCGGGGAGCCACCGTCATGCGCCCGACGAGGTCCCGCTCGCCCTCGCCAAGCTGGTCCTGCATCCGCTCCTCGTGTACGGCGCCGGCCGCGTGGCGATCGGCCTCGGCGTGCCGCTCTCGGCATTCGTGCTGACGGTGCTCACGCTCGTGGCCGCGCTCCCGACCGCCAGCAACGTCGTGGTGCTGGCCGAGCGTTTCGGCGCGGACAGCGGACGCATCGCACGCATCATCCTCATCACCACCGCGCTCGCATTCCTCACCTTTTCCGGAGCGGTGGCGCTGCTGACGTAGGGTCGATGCGTGAATCGCCGATGCCGGCGGGGCGCGCTCGCGTGCCTCACCGCGGCGAACGCTCCGGGGCAGACCGGCCGCGCTATTGCTTCACCGCCCCCGACGTCATCCCGCTCACCAGGAACGGCTCGAGCAGCAGGAAGAGCACGAGCATCGGGACCAGCGACACGACGCCTGCGGCCATCAGCGCCGGCCATTCGACGAGATATTCCCCTACGAACGACTGCAGGCCGACGGTCACCAGCCAGTTCTCCGGCTTGGTCATCAGCGTGCGCGCAAACACGAACTCCGACCACGACACGATGGCGAGGTAGATGCCGCAGGCCGCGAGCCCTGGGCGCGCGAGCGGGAGCACGATGAGCCACAGCGCCTGCAGGTGCGTGCAGCCGTCGATCCTCGCGGCCTGCTCGAGCTCGCGCGGGAGGGTGTCGAAGAAGCCCTTCATCATCCACGTGGCGAACGGCACGCCGACCGACACGTTGGCGAGCACGAGTCCGGCCACGGTGTCGGTGAGGTGGAGCGTCGTGAACATCACGAAGAACGGGATCACGATGAGGCTGCCCGGCAGCATCTTCGACAGCAGCAGCGTGGCGCCGGCCGCGCGCTGCGCCGGCGTGTGGAAGCGCGACAGGCTGTAGCCGGCGAGCGTGGCGATGGCGAGGCTCACGAGCGTGCTGCCCGCGACCACCATGGCGCTGTTGAAGATCCACGACAGCACCGGCCGCCGCCGGAACACCTCCACGTAGGCGGCGAACGACATCTGGTCGGGGGGCGGCAGGAGGGGAGGCTGCCGCGACAGCACCACCGACGACGGCAGCACCGAGGTCACGAGCATCCAGTACACCGGGAAGAGCACGAACGCGACGAGCGCGATGGCCAGCGCGAGGAAGACGTGGCGGCGCCAGCGGGATTTCACGAGGCTGCCTCGCACGCCGACGCGCCCGGGCCTCGCTCGCCCTCGGGGCGGCCCGTCGGGCATCCGGACCGGCCCTGCGCGCCGACGCGCTCCGGGGTCCGCTCGCGCTCGCGGCGGCCCATCGGTGTCACTGCTTCTCCTCCTTCAGCCACCGCGAGCCCACGATCACCACGATCGCCGCCGTCACGAGCATCAGCACGCCGATGGCGGCCGCCGTTCCGAAGCGGAAGCTCGCGAAGGCCTCGCGGTAGAGGAGGATGCCTAGCGTCTCGGTGGCGCCGGCCGGTCCGCCGCCGGTGGACGCGTAGATGATGTCGAACTCGCGGAAGGTCCACAGCGCGTTCAGCAGCACGGCGAGCATTGCCGGGCCGCGGATGCCCGGCCAGGTGACGTAGCGGAACTGCTGCCACGCATTGGCGCCGTCGACGCGCGCCGCCTCGTACAGGTGCAGGGAAATCGACTGCAGCGCGGCGAGCATCGTGATCGCGAAGAAGGGAAAGCTCTTCCACACGGTGGGCAGGATCACCGCGATCATCGCGGTGTCGGCATCGACGAACCAGGCGATGTCCGTCGAGATGAGCCCCAGGCGGCGCAGGACCGAGTTCACCACGCCGTAGGACGCGTCGAACATCCACAGGAAGTTGATGGAGACGATCACGCCGGGCACCGCCCACGGCATGAGCAGCAGGCTGCGCAGCCAGCGGCGCGCAGGAAACGCCTTGTTGAAGAGCAGCGCGGCGACGAGGCCGAGCAGGAACGCCGGCACCAGCGTTCCCACCGTATAGACGAACGAATTCAGGAACGCCTGCCAGGTCGCCTCGTGCCCCAGCACGCGCTCGAAGTTGGCGAGTCCGAGCGGCTGCGACATGAGCTTCGTGAGCTCGAGCGCGCGGCCCGGCCGCAGGCTCATCTGCAGGATCACCCACAGCGGCCACGCCACGAGCAGCGCGACGGCGAGGAACGCCGGGGCGAGCAGCGCGTAGGCGAGCCTGCGCTCGCGGCCGGGCAGCCGCGGGCGCAGCGCAGGGAGCCAGCGGAACAGGATCAGCCCCTCGCGGTGCGGTCGCCGCCCGGCACGCGCGCGAGACCGCGCATCACTTCAGCGGCACGGCACGCTCGAGCTCCTTCTGCAGGTCGGCGAGCACCTTCGCGGTCGGCTCCTGCGTGGAGATCATGCGCATCGCCGCCTTGGTCACCTGCGTGGCGAAGTCGTTGTAGTTCGCGCGCACCGCGGGAACCGACGGAAAGAGGTTGTGCGCCCTGGCCGCCTCGTCGTTGATGACCTTGAGCTGCGGGTGCGCGGCGAAGTCGGCGGCCGTGAGCACGTTCTTGCGCGGCGCCGGCGAGCCGGTGAGGGCGTAGGCGCGCTGCCACTCGGGACTCGCCGCCATCACGATGAAGTTCCACACGGCGTCCTTCTTCTTCGCATCCGTCTTCGCCGCCATGTGGATGCTGTTCGACGCGCCCCCGGGCACGGTCGGGAACGGCAGTCCCGCCACCTTGAGGTCGGGCCGCACGTCGGCCGGTGCCTTGGCGAGCGCGCCCCACACCCACGGCCCGTCCCTCAGGAACGCGGTCTTGCCGTCGATGAAGAGCTGCCGCGCGGTCGCCGAATTGGTGCCCTTGGGTGCGTAGCCCACCGAGGTGCGCCAGTTCTCGATCGCCTTGACCACCGCGGGGTCGGTGAAGTTGTACTTGCCACCCTTCAGCCAGTCGGCACCCGAGCCGATGACCCACGACGCCATCTCGACCACCATGTTCGGATGCTCGGCGGTGATCGTGGAGAGGCCGAAGAGTCCCTTGTCGGGCATCGTCGTCGCCTTCATCGCGGCGAGCCACTCGTCGCCCGTCTTCGGCAGCGCGACGCCGGCCTCCTTGAGGCGCTTCTCGTTGTAGAAGAGCATGCCGCCGTAGCCCATCAGGAGCACGCCCTGCGTCTTGCCGTTCCACTGCATGTCGGATTGCAGCGGCGGCCAGTTGGCCGGGATGTCGGTCGCCTTGAGGCGTTCGTCGAGGGGATCGAGCCAGCCCTGGTCGGCGAAGCTCGCGAAGTCGCGCGCAGGCAGGTGCACGATGTCGGGGGGCGTACCGGCGGCGAAACGCACCGTCATCTGCTTCACGTACTGCGCGAACGGGATCTGTTGCAGGTTGATCTTCACGTCCGGATGCTTCTTCTCGTAGGCGGCGATCAGGTTCTTCCACCACGTGGAGATGCCGGGTTCCTCGGCCTGCCAGGTGGGGAACTCGAGAACGGTCTGCGCCGACGCGGGAATGGCGGCGGTGGCGAGAGCGAGCGCCGCGCCGAGCGCTGCGGCGAGCCTGCTGACGGACTTCACGACGGGCTTCATGATTTCCTCCTGTTGCGGTGGATGGCGCGGCCGCTCGTCGCCGCTCACGCGGCAGCGGATGCCGGAGATGCGGACGGCACGGGATGGCTCGTCCCGTCCTGCGCCGCGACTGGCGCCGCGAGGTCGGGCACGAGATCGGTGAGGCCCGCGAGGATGGCGGCGAGCTCCGCCATGTCGCCGGCATCGAGTCGCGGCCCGGCGGCACGCACATGGGTCGACGTGAGGATGCCGCGGCGGCGCAGCACTTCCTTCGTCATCGCCATGCGGAACACGGCCTGGAAGTTGAGCAGCGGCAGCATGCGGTCGAAGAGTCGCCGCACGCCAGCCGCGTCGCCGGCGCGGTGCAGCGCGAACTGACGGGCGTGGAGGTCGGTGAGCTCGCACGCGGGCATCGTCCCGCAGGCACCGCGCGCGAGCTCGTCGGTGATGTAGCGTCCGCCGGCACCGCCGAACACGCCGTCGAGCGATGCGACGCGGGCGGCGAGGATCTGCGTGATGCGCTGGCCGCAGGGCGCCGCCTCTTCCTTCACGTAGCGGATCGTCGCATTGGCGCGCGCGAGGGCGACCACTTCCGCGGGCGACAGCGCGCACCCGGCGGGCGCGGGGGCGTTCTGCAGGATGATCGGCACGCCCGCGCCGGCGATGCGCGCGTAGTAGTCGGTCACGCCCGCCGCATTGCCCTTGAGCGATGCGGGTGCCACGGCCATCAGCGCGGTGGCGCCCGCGTCGCGTGCGTGCCGCGCGAGCGCCGCCGCGGCGTCCGCGTCCGTCGCCGACACGCCGGCCACGAACGGCATGCGGCCGTTCACGCGGCGCGCGACGAGGTCGACGAGTTGGCGGCGCTCGGCGGGGTCGAGGGATTCGAACTCGCTCGCGACGCCGGGAAAGACGACGCCGTCGGCGCCGCCGCGCACGACGAAGTCGACCAGCCGGCCGAGGGCTGCCTCGTCGACGCTGCCGTCGCCGCGGAAAGGTGTTGCAAGTACCGGGTACACGCCGTGCAGGCGCGCGGATGGGTTCGGCATGGGTCGGATGCTCCCGGGTGTCGTCGTTCCCATTGGATGGGAACGAAGTGCTATTCTTCGGGAACAGTGTCGACCGTGTCCGTCCGCGCGTCAAGTTGGAGACAAGCAGGTGGAGGCAAGCAGAGATGGCAGGCAAGGCATCCGCCAGGGCGCGCGTCCCGCGTAGCGCGCCGGCAGACCCCGACAACGGCACCTCCGTCCTTGACAAGGCGCTCGACGTCCTCGACCTCGTCGCCTCCACCACGCCGGCGGCGACCTTCGCGGAATTGCTGACGCACTCGCCACTTCCCAAGTCCACGTTGCACCGGCTGCTGACCGCGCTCGCGTCGCGCGGCCTGGTGCGCCGCGATCCGGTGAACCGCACGTGGCGCCCCGGCTATCGGCTGCTCGAGCTCGCCCACGGCGCCTGGTCCGACCTCGACCTGCGTGCTTCCGCGGCGCCCGAGCTCGCGGCGATCCGCGACGCCACCGCCGAGACGGCGCTCTTCGGCGTGCTCGACGGCGACAGCTGCGTGATCGCGGAGGCTGCACCGGGCCGCCAGGCGATCCGCCTTGCCGCCGACGTGGGGCAGCGCGATCCGTGGCAGACGAGTCCGCTCGGCTGCGCGATCGTGGCGTGGCTCGAACCGGCGGCCGCGGGCGCGCTCCTGGCCGGGCTCGACGACGACCTGCGCGCGGTCCTCGCGCCGCGCCTCGAGCTTGCCCGGGGACGCGGATACTTCGTCCACGGCCCGGACGCGGCCGGAACGAGCGCGCTGGCGGCACCCATCCTCGACTACCGCGGCGTCGCCGTGGCCGCGATCGCCGTGGTCGGGCCGGCCTTCCGCCAGGACGAATCGCGCCTGCACGCGCTCGCCCCGATGCTGATGGAGTCGGCGCGGCGGCTCTCGCACAACGCGGGCGGCACCGTGATGTCGCTCGTGCCGGCCCGCGCCCCGGGGCGCGCGGCGAGCGGTATCCGCTGCGTGGTGGAGGCGAGCGCGCTCCTGGGCGAGGCGCCCTACTGGTCGGGCCGCGACCAGGCCCTGACCTGGGTCGACATGCTCGGCCCGTCGATCCAGCGCTGGAGTCCTGCGCCGGGCGCCGCGTCGGGCGGCATGCCTGGCGCTGCCGTCGAGTCCTGGCCGATGCCGCGGCTCACGAGCCTCGCCGTTCCCAGGCGGGGCGGAGGCTTCCTGCTCGCGCAGCCGTCGGGCCTGCGTCTCGTCGATCATGAGCGCGGACAGGACGAGCCCTTCGTGCACCCCGAGGCCTCGCGTCCGGGCAACCGCTACAACGATGGCAAGTGCGACCCGCGCGGAAGGCTGTGGATCGGCACGCTCGATCCCACGGGGCAGCCGGGGCGGGGGAGCTTGCTGCGCGTCGATCCCGACGGCACGCACGAGCGCATCGACACCGGCTTCACGGTAGCCAACGGCATCGGCTTCGCGCCCGATGGCCGCACGCTCTATTTCGCGGAGTCTGCCGGCCGCACGCTGTTCGCCTACGACCTCGACCTGCGCCGCGGCGCCGCTTCGCGCCGCCGCACCTTCGTCGCGTGGCCCGAAGGCGTCAAGCCGGATGGCATCGCGGTCGACGAGGAGGGGGGCGTGTGGGTGGCGATCTGGGACGGCTGGCGGGTGGAGCGCTGGTCGCACGACGGCAGGCTCCTGCGCACGGTCCGCCTTCCCGTGCCGCGCCCCACGAGCGTGGCGTTCGGCGGGCGGAGCCTCGACCGGCTCTACGTGACGACCGCGCGCGTGCGCCTCGGACCCGACGCGCTCGCCTCCGCTCCCCTGTCCGGCAGTGTCTTCGAGATGGCACCAGGCGTGCGCGGCACGCCGGTGGCGCTGTTCGGAGGGTGAGCGGCGGGCGCAGTGCGCACCTCGCGGGTGCCGATGACGCTCGCCTTCGCCGGAGAGTCGTGGATCGCCAGCCGCCCGGCGAACACGGGGATCGTCAGGCCCGGTGCTCGGCGACCCTGACGATCTTCATGGTGTTGGTGCCGCCGGGCTTGCCCATGGGCTCGCCGATGGTGAGGACGATGAAGTCGCCGGGCTTGACCTCGCCCTTGGCGACGAGCAGCGCCTCGGCAGCGAGGAGCACCGCGTCGCGATCGGCGCTCTGCTCGAGATAGAGCGGGTGCACGTTGCGGTAGAGCGCCATCCTGCGCTGCGACTCCACCTTGGGCGTGAGCGCGAAGATGGGGCAGCCGCCGGTGTGACGCGACATCCACAGCGCCGTCGACCCCGAATCGGTGAGCGAGGCGATCGCCCTGGCCTTCAGGTGGAACGCGGTGAACAGCGTCGCCATCGCGACCGACTGGTCAACGCGCGTGAAGGTGCTGTTGAGGAAATCGCGGTCGAGCTGCACCGGGTCGGATTTCTCGGCCTCGACGCAGATCTGCGCCATGTTCTCGACGGTCTCCACGGGGTACTTGCCGGTGGCGGTCTCCGCGGAGAGCATCACGGCGTCCGTGCCGTCGAGCACGGCGTTGGCCACGTCGGAGACTTCGGCGCGCGTGGGCACCGGAGCATGGATCATCGACTCCATCATCTGCGTGGCGGTGATGGTGACCTTGTTCCGTTCCCGTGCGAGCTTGATCATGCGCTTCTGGAGGCCCGGCACGGCGGCGTTGCCGACCTCGACCGCGAGGTCGCCGCGCGCCACCATGATGCCGTCGGAAGACTCGATGATCTCATCGAGGTACGTGATGGCTTCGGCGCGCTCGATCTTGGCGATCAGCAGCGCACGGCCGCCGGCGGCGCGCATGAGCTGGCGCGCCATGTACATGTCTTCCTTGTTCTTGGGGAAAGACACGGCGAGGTAGTCGGCGTCGATCCGCGCCGCCGTCTTCACGTCGTCCATGTCCTTGGCGGTGAGCGCCGGAGCCGTGAGACCGCCGCCCATGCGGTTGATGCCCTTGTTGTTCGAGAGCCTGCCCCCCATCACCACCCTGGTGTGGATGCGCGGACCGTCGACCGACTCGACGGAGAGCTGGATCAGGCCGTCGTTGAGGAGCAGCAGGGCGCCCGGCCCGACGTCGCGCGGCAGCTCCTTGTAGTCGAGGCTCGCCCGCGTGTCGTCACCCGCCTCGGCTTCGGCGTCGAGGATGAAGTCCTGCCCCGCGACGAGGTCCACATGCCCGTTGGGGAACTTGCCGACGCGGATCTTGGGACCCTGCAGGTCGGCCATGATGCCCACCTCGCGGCCCAGCTTCTGCGCGCAGTCGCGCACCGTGTGCGCACGCTCGATGTGATCCGCGGCGGAGCCGTGCGAGAAGTTGAGGCGCACCACGTCCACGCCCGCGGCCAGCATGCGCGACATCACGGCGGCCGACGTGCATGCCGGCCCGAGAGTCGCAACGATCTTGGTGGAGCGCATCGCTTTGGAGTCTTTCGTTGTTGTCGGCGGCGTGACAGTGCGCCGGCGATGTTACGGGAATCTGCGCCGGCCGCGAATGCGCGGCGCGGCAGGGCACGCGGCGGGTCAGGCGCGCTCCTCGAGGACCGCCACCGCGGGCAGCGTCTTGCCCTCGAGGAACTCGAGGAAAGCGCCGCCGCCGGTGGAGATGTAGCCGACGCGATCGGCCAGCCCGAACTTCTCGATCGCCGCGACCGTGTCGCCGCCGCCGGCGATCGAGAATGCCGGGCTCGCCGCGATCGCTTCCGCCACCGCCTTCGTCCCGCCGGCGAAGGCGTCGAACTCGAACACCCCCACCGGGCCGTTCCACACGATGGTCCCCGCCCTGGCGAGGATCATCTTCAGGGTCGACACCGAGGTCGGCCCGATGTCGAGGATGAGGTCGTCCGGCTCGACGTTCTCGATGGCTTTCAGCGTGGGCGCAGCGGTCGCCTTGAATTCCTTGGCGGTCACCGCGTCGATCGGCAGCGGCACCTTGCCCGGGAACTCGTCGAGGATGGCCTTCGCCTCGTCGACCAGCTCCACCTCCGCCAGCGAGCTCCCGATCCTGCCTCCGGCGGCGAGGATGAAGGTATTGGCGATGCCGCCGCCCACGATGAGCGTGTCGACCCTGGCGAGCAGCGAACGCAGGATGGTGAGTTTCGTCGAGACCTTGGCGCCCGCGACGATCGCGACCAGCGGTCGTCTGGGGTCGGCAAGCGCACGGCCGAGTGCGTCGAGCTCCGCCGCCAGCAGCGGGCCGGCGCAGGCGACGGCCGCGTGTCTGGCGATGGCGTGCGTGGTGGCCTCGGCGCGGTGGGCGGTGCCGAAGGCATCGTTCACGTAGACATCGCAGAGCTTCGCCATCCGGCGGGCGAGATCGTCGCTGTCCTTCTTCTCGCCGACGTTCACGCGGCAGTTCTCGAGCAGCACGACCTCGCCTGGTTTCAGCGCGTCGAGCCAGGCGCCGCCGTCGACCCAGTCCTGCACGAGCTTCACGGGTCTGCCCAGGAGCTGTGCAAGCCTCGCGCCCACGGGCGCGAGCGAATCCTCGGGTGTCAACTTGCCTTCGCTGGGGCGCCCCAGGTGCGAGGTCACCATCACCGCCGCGCCGCGCCCCAGTGCATCGCGGATCGCGGGCACCGAGGCGCGGATGCGCGTGTCGTCGGTGACGTTGCCGGCGTCGTCCTGCGGAACGTTGAGATCGGCGCGGATGAACACGCGCTTGCCGCGCACGTCGATGTCGGCGAGTCGCCTGAATTTCATGTCATGCTCCCGTGAGGGCGAGGCAGCGCCCGCCGCCGCAGCGATCGGGCGCGATCCTTGCCCCGGAATGCTACCCGGCGACGACGCGCACCATCTCGAGAACCTTGCACGAGTAGCCCCACTCGTTGTCGTACCACGCCACGACCTTGACGAAGGTGTCGTCGAGCGCGATGCCGGCATCGGCATCGAACACCGACGTGCGCGACTCGCCGCGGAAGTCGGTGGCCACCACCTTGTCCTCCGTGTAGCCGAGCACGCCCTTCATCGGCCCCTCGGACGCGGTCTTCATCGCCGCGCAGATCGCCTCGTAGGTTGCGGGCTTGGCGAGTTCCACCGTGAGGTCGACCACCGAGACGTCCGAGGTCGGAACGCGGAACGACATGCCGGTGAGCTTCTTGTTGAGCTCCGGGATCACCCTGCCCACGGCCTTGGCCGCTCCCGTCGACGAGGGAATGATGTTCTCGAGGATGCCGCGGCCGCCGCGCCAGTCCTTGTTCGATGGTCCGTCGACGGTCTTCTGCGTGGCCGTGGCGGCATGCACCGTGGTCATGAGCCCGCGCTTGATGCCCCAGGTGTCGTTCAGCACCTTGGCCACCGGGGCGAGGCAGTTGGTGGTGCACGACGCGTTGCTGATGATCCTCTCGCCGGCGTACTTCGTGTGATTCACGCCGAACACGAACATGGGCGTATCGTCCTTCGACGGCGCCGACATGATCACCTTCTTCGCTCCCGCCGCGAGGTGCTTCTCGGCGGTCTCCCTGGTGAGGAACAGGCCGGTCGATTCGATCGCGACGTCGACCCCCAGGTCGCCCCACTTGAGCTCCGCCGGATCTTTGACCGCGGTGAGGCGGATCCGCTTGCCGTTCACGACGAGCGTGTTGCCGTCGACGGCGATGGTGCCCTTGAACCGGCCGGCGACGGAATCGTACTGCAGCATGTAGGCGAGGTAATCGGGCTCGAGCAGGTCGTTGATGCCCACCACCTCGATCTCGGGGAAATTCTGGACCGCCGCGCGGAAGACCATGCGGCCGATGCGGCCGAATCCGTTGATGCCAACCTTGATCATGTTGCGTTCCTTTCGATGTCAGTGCAATGCCGATGAGGCGCCGGTGAGCATGGACAGGTCGCGCCAGCCGTAGCCGGCCTCGACGAGGTCCATGCCGTCCCATTCGAAGGGCTGCTCGACGAGCAGCTCGGCGCCCAGTGATTCGTAGAAGGCGCGCGCGCCCTTGTTGCCCGCGATGACCCACGCGACGAGCCCGGTGGCGCCGTGCGCCTGCTGCGCCGCCGCCACTCGCGCGACGAGCCGCCGGCCCACGCCATGGCGCTGGTGCTCGCGTTCCAGGTAGACCGCGGAGAGCTCGGCGTCGAAGCCGAGCCTGGACTCGGGAAGCATGAGGCCGGAGGCGAAGCCGACGACGAGGCCCTCCGCCTCGGCCACGAAGGTGCTGGTCGTGTTGGGTCCCGCAGTCAGCACGCGCTCCCAAAGCGCCGCGCTGTCCTCGACCTTCATGGCGTCGAGATACGCCGCCGGGATCATCCCGCGATACGTCGTGCGCCACGCCATCACGCGCACCTGCGCGATGGCGGTGGCGTCGTTCGGGGTGGCGAGGCGGATCGTCGGGGTCATGGAGGCGTCGCTTGCCGACGCGTGCCTTCCTTCGTTCGCCGTCGTTCAGGCGACCGCGCGCCGCACCGCCGCAGCCACGTTGTCGACGGTGAAGCCGAAGTGCTTGAAGAGCACGCCGGCCGGCGCCGATTCGCCGAAGCTGTCGATGCCGACCACGGCGCCGCGCGGATCGTCGGCGCGGCCCACGTAGCGGTGCCAGAACTCCGTCACGCCCGCCTCCACGGCCACGCGCGGCACGCCGGCGGGCAGCACGTCCGCGCGATACGCGGCGTCCTGGCGGTCGAACACGCTGGTGCAGGGCATGGAGACGACGCGCACGTCGATGCCGTCGCCGGCGAGCGCGTCGCGCGCACCCAGTGCCAGCGCGACCTCGGAGCCGGTGGCGATGATCACCGCGCGCTTGCCGTTGCCCGTGAAATCGGCCACGACGTAGCCGCCGCGCACAATGGCGGAGATGATCTCCGCCGTCCGCGGCACGAACTGGCAATTCTGCCGCGTGAAGACGAGGCACGACGGCCCGTGCCGCCGCTCGATCGCCGCCGCCCAGGCCACCGCCGACTCGACCGTGTCGCAGGGACGCCACAGGTCCATGCCGGGAATCAGGCGCAGGCTCGAGACGTGTTCCACCGACTGGTGCGTGGGCCCGTCCTCGCCCAGCCCGATCGAGTCGTGCGTGTACACGAAGAGCGTGCGCAGCTTCATGAGCGAGGCCATGCGCAGCGCGTTTCGGGCGTAGTCGGAGAACGTGAGGAAGGTGCCGACGTAGGGGATGAATCCACCGTGGAGGCCGAGACCGTTGGCGATGGCGCTCATCGCGAACTCGCGCACGCCGTAGTTCACGTAGTTGCCGACGTGCTCCGCGGTGACGACCTTGCTGCCCGACCAGTTGGTGAACACCGAACCCGTGAGGTCCGCCGAGCCGCCGATGAGCTCGGGCAATCCCTTCGCGTAGGCCTCGATGGCCTGCTGCGAGGCCTTGCGCGTGGCCACCGTCTCGCCCCTGGCGGCTTGCGCGGCGACGAAGGCCTGCACCGTGCCGTCGAAACCCGGCGGCAGGTCTCCGGCCGTGCGGCGCAGGAACTCGGCCGCGCGCTCCGGGAAGGCGGCTCGATACGCGTCGAACGCCCCGCTCCAGGCCGCTTCGCGCGCTGCGCCGGCTTCGCGCGCATTCCATGCGGCATAGATCGCCTCGGGGATCTCGAAAGGCGGGTACGGCCAGTGCAGCGCCGCGCGTGCACCTGCGATCTCCTTCTCGCCCAGCGGCGCGCCGTGCGCAGCCTCGGTTCCTGCCTTGGTCGGTGCCCCTTCGCCGATGGTCGTCTTGCAGCACAGGAGCGAGGGCCGGTCGGTCACGGCGTGCGCCGCCCTGATCGCGGCGTCGACCGCGTCGGCGTCGTGGCCGTTGACGTTCGGGATCACGTGCCAGCCATAGGCCTCGAAGCGCTTCGGCGTGTCGTCGGTGAACCAGCCCTGCACGTGGCCGTCGATCGAGATGCCGTTGTCGTCGTAGAACGCGACGAGCTTGCCGAGCTTCCATGTGCCGGCGAGCGACGCTGCCTCGTGGGAGATGCCTTCCATGAGGCAGCCGTCCCCGAGGAACACATAGGTGCGGTGATCGACGATCGTGTGTCCTGGCGCGTTGAACTCGCGCGCGAGGAGCGCTTCGGCCAGCGCCAGGCCCACGGCGTTGGCGAAGCCCTGGCCGAGCGGGCCGGTGGTCGTCTCCACGCCGGGCGTGACGCCGACCTCGGGATGGCCGGGTGTCTTCGAATGGAGCTGGCGGAAGTTGCGCAGCTCGCCCATCGGCAGGTCGTAGCCGGTCAGGTGAAGCAACGCGTATTGCAGCATCGAGCCATGGCCGTTCGACAGGACGAAGCGGTCACGATCGGGCCAGTGCGGATTGGCCGGGTTGTGCCTGAGGTGCCGGTTCCACAGCGCGACGGCGATGTCCGCCATGCCCATCGGCATGCCCGGGTGGCCGGACTTGGCGGCCTCGACGGCATCCATGGCCAGCGCGCGGATCGCGTTGGCGAGTTCGTGGGGTGAAGGCTTGGTGGCCGGGGTCGTAGTCATGGGATCGGAGCGGGGTCGAACGCGGTCGTTTTCTCGCCGCGTCGCTGTTGTGCAAGGGTGAATTATCGCTTCGAGCGCATTCCTGTGCAATAATTCCATGTTTTCCCCCTCGCGACGTCGTGGTCGACTCGCCGCGACGAACCGGGACTTGATTCACTAGCACGAGGGCGGCCGATGGACGGGGTTCATCTTTTGGGCGAATGGTACGGTTGTCCAACCGACACGCCCCAATTCACGCAGGCTGCAGCGCTGCGCGAGCTTTGCGTCGGTGCGGCGCGCGATGCAGGACTCACCGTCGTGGGCGAGAGCTTCTACCAGTTCGAGCCCCAGGGAGTGACGGGAACGGTGCTGCTCGCCGAGTCGCATATCGCGATCCACACCTGGCCGGAGTCGGGCTTCGTGACCGTCGACGTGTACGTGTGCAATTACACGACCGACAACACCGCGAAGGCGGAAGCCGTGTTCCGGAGGATCGAGGCCGCGTTGCACCCAGCGCGCTCGCACTTCCAGTCGATCCGGCGCGGGGGAAAGGATGACTGACCGTTCGCGGGGGCAGGGTCCTGCCGAGGTGCCCGCCGGCTACATCGCGCCCGGCGCGATGGCCGAGTACCTCACGGACGACTGGGGCTTCTTCCTCCGCAGCGCCCGCCAGTACGAGCGCTTCACCTCGCCGTACCAGACCGTGGAGGTCCACGAGAGCGTGCCCTTCGGCAAGCTCTTCCGCCTCGACGGCGCCTTCATGACCTCGGAGAAGGACGAGTTCTTCTATCACGAGAACCTCGTGCACGTCGCCGCGATCTCTCATCCGCAGCCGGAGCGTGCGCTCATCGTCGGGGGCGGCGACGGCGGGTCCGCGGAAGAGATCCTGAAGCATCCGTCGATCAAGTCGGTCATCCTGGCCGAGATCGATCTCGCGGTGGTCGACATCTCGCGCAAGTATCTCGGCAGCGTGCACCGCGGCGCCCTCGACGATCCGCGCCTCGAGCTGCGCATCGAGGACGGCTTCGCGTTCGTGCGCAACGATACGTCGTCCTACGACCTCATCGTGCTGGACCTCACCGATCCGGGTGGCCCGTCGGCGCCGCTCTACACCACCGATTTCTACCGTGCCTGCGCGGCACGGCTCACGCCCAGCGGCGCGATGACGCTGCACGTGGCGAGCCCTGTCGCGCATCCCGAGCGCATCCGCGCCACGCTGGCCGGCCTGCGCGAGGCCTTCACGGTCGTGGCGCCCTACCTCGTCTCGGTTCCGCTCTACGGCGGCCTGTGGATGATGGCCTGCTGCGCACCGCAGCTCGACCCGCGCTTCGTCACGCCGCTGGTCGTGGAGCGGCGCATCGTGCAGCGCGGCATCACGCACCTCCAGTACTACAACGGCGACGTGCATCGCGCGGCGTTCGCACTGCCCAACTTCGTGCGGGCGCTGGTCGCGTAGCCGCCGCCGTCGGCACTGGCGGCTTCGCATCCCGCGTCCGGACCCGGTCGATCGCGCCCGCCATTGCGCCCACCGCCCGTTCGCCCCGGACCCGCCTTGAACCGCCCGGGGGCGGCCCCATGTTCACCATGCGAGGTTTACGGGTTTCCCGAATCCATGGTGAGAGCGAACGATCTCTTCGAAGCGATGCGCGGCGCCGACTACGTCATGATCGACGGCGTCGTGTTCGCTGCTGACTACCTGCGAGTTCCGGACGAGTTCACGACCGCCGACGACGTGGTGCTGGAAGCGAGCAGCGGCGGCACCGAGATCGACATGACACGCGCGGAGATCGACGGCGCGATCGGCCTCGGCGAGGGCGTGTTTCGTCTCCGCAACGGATCCGTGGTACGTTTCCTTTCGAGTGCAGTGATTCACTGATCCGGTCGCAAGCGGCCGCGCGCACGAGACCGGCGGCTCCGGGGTGTGGCGGAACGTGCCCATGCCCCCGCAGCCGCAGGTGAAGGACGTGGATGCGAGGACGCTCGTCGAGTGGATCCTGGCAGGCGCGAAGTAACGGCGGGGTTCGGACGGACGTCGGCGCCGCGCCCGCGCGAGCGGGGACACGCAGGTCCGGTTGCCTTCCGGGAGCCGCTTGGCGTTAGAATCCCGGGGTCAAGGAGGGTGAAAGCGTCATGAACACTCAACGCAGGGAAGTACTGCGGCAAGGCGGCGGTGTGACGCTGCTCGCTCTCGTCGCGGCAGCGGGCTGGCTCAAACCCGGCGAGGCGCACGCCGCCGATGCCTGGAACAAGGCCGCGTTCGAGACCAACACGATGGACGCGACGGTCAAGGCGCTGGGCGGCGGCGCGCCGGCCCAGAGCAAGGACATCACGTTCGTCCAGACACCCGACATCGCGGAGAACGGCGCGGTGGTGCCGGTGGGCGTGACCAGCAGCATCCCCAACACGGAGTCGATCGCGATCCTCGTCGAGAAGAATCCGAACATGCTCGCGGCGGTCTTCGACATTCCGCCGGGCACGGAGCCGTCGCTGTCCACGCGCATCAAGATGGGCCAGAGCTCGAACGTGTACGCGCTCGTCAAGGCCGACGGCAAGTTCTACGTCGCCGGCAAGGAGATCAAGGTAACCCTCGGCGGGTGTGGAGGCTGACATGGCAGATCCGATGCGCATCCGCGCCAACGTCAAGGATGGCACCACCGAGGTCAAGGTGCTCATGAATCACGAGATGGAAACCGGCCAGCGCAAGGATTCGCAGGGTAAGGTGATTCCGGCGTGGCACATCCAGAACGTCACGGCCACCTGGAACGGCAAGACGGTGCTCACCGCGCAATGGGGCCCGGCCGTCGCCAAGAATCCGTTCCTGTCGTTCCGGTTCAAGGGCGGCGCCAAGGGCGACAAGGTGGTGATCACGTGGGTCGACAACCGCGGCGACAAGCGCACCGACGAGGCCACCATCGCGTGACGCCGGCGTGCCGCCGGCCGCGCACCGCGCGCTTCTCCTGATCCGACGCCGGCATGGCCGGCAGCCAGGCGACGCATTGCGGCGCAACACCATCGCAGCACGTCGTCTTGCAGCAGCAGTGTCATGACCCGACAACGCCGCACGTCCCGACGTCGAAGCGCGGGCGATGTGGCGGCGGGGGCAGCAAGGGCCGCACGACGGCCATCACCAATCTCGGAGGTCAACATGCGAAGCGTCCCTGCGCCGGTCAAGCTCGGCGTTGCCTTTCTCGCATCCGTCACGGCTCTCGGCGTCGCGCTTGCGCAGACGTCGGTGGAGGACGAGATCGCGAAGTACCGCGCCGCCCTGCAGGATGGCAATCCCGCCGAGTTGTGGGAAGCACGCGGCGAGGGCCTGTGGAAGCAGGCCCGGGGTCCGAACAAGGTCACGCTGGAGAAGTGCGACCTCGGCCTGGGACCCGGCGTGGTCAAGGGCGCGTATGCGCAGTTGCCTCGCTACTTCGCTGACGCCGACCGCGTGCAGGACCTCGAGACGCGTCTCGTCTGGTGCATGGTCAAGCAGCAGGGCTATACCGAAGCCGACGCCAAGAAGAACCCTTTCGGCAACAGCAATCGCAAGTCGGACATGGAGGCGCTCGTGGCCTACGTGACCGCCGAGTCGCGCGGCATCCCGATGAAGGTCTCCACGGCACACGCCAAGGAGGCCGAAGCCTATCGTCTGGGCGAGAAGATGTTCTTCTTCCGCGGCGGTCCCCACGACTTCGCCTGCTCCACCTGCCACGGCGAGGACGACAAGCGCATCCGGCTGCAGGACCTGCCCAACCTCACCAAGAAGGAAGGGGCGCAGAAGGCGTACACCACGTGGCCCGCGTATCGCGTCTCGCAGGGTGAGTTGCGTACCTTCCAATGGCGCCTCAACGACTGCTTCCGCCAGCAGCGCTTCCCCGAGCTCGAGTTCGCGTCCGACGCTTCCATCGCGCTGACGACGTTCCTCGCCGTCAATGCCAACGGCGCCGTCTACGACGGCCCCGCCATCAAGCGCTAGGAGCCCGCCCATGACCACCCACATCCGGAAGATCCTCGTTGCCGGCGGCATCGCCGGGGCCGTGGCGGTGATCGCGGTCGGTTGCGCGACCACGCCCGATGACGCCCAGACCACGGCAAAGGCGACCGCCATGCTGAAGTCCTCGTTCAAGGCGCACGGCCAGGCCGGCCTCGATCGCCTCGACCAGGACGAGACGCAGAAGCTCTGTTCTGCGGCGGGCACCAAGGCGCCGCCCAAGGACGTCGCCGAGAAGATCGAGAAGATCAACCTCGCGCTCATCGTGTGGCCCGCCGACGGCAGGCTGATGGGAGATTGGAAGCAGGGCGAGAAGGTCGCGCAGAGCGGCCGCGGCAAGCAGTGGTCGGACAATCCCAAGGACCCCTCCGGGGGCAACTGCTACGCCTGCCACCAGCTCGCGCCCCAGGAAATGTCCTTCGGAACCATAGGGCCGTCGCTGTACCACTTCGGCAAGAACCGCGGCTACACCGAGGAGATGCGCAAGTACGTCTACGGCAAGGTCTACAACTCCGAGGCCTACAGCGCATGCTCGCTCATGCCGCGCTTCGGTCACGGCCACATCCTCACCGAGGCGCAGATCAAGGACGTGGTGGCGCTGCTCATGGACCCGAACTCGCCGGTCAACAAGTAGCCGCGGGGCGCCGCGCCGCGCGGGAGCGTGCGGCGCCGGCGGCGAAGCGCTTCCCTCCTTCATGAATCGTCGCGAAGTCCTCGCTGCGATGGCGGCGGCCGCCGCCGCAGGCTTGCCGCTTGGACGTGCCGCGGCGCAGGGCGCCGCGGCGGGCGCGACGTTCTACGATCCGCTGGACAAGCCGTTCGGCAACGTCGCCCTGCTGCACTTCACCGACTCGCACGCGCAGCTCTCGCCGCTCCACTTCCGCGAGCCCAGCGTGAATCTCGGTGTGGGCGCGGCGACCGGCCAGCCGCCGCATCTCGTGGGCGAGCACCTGTTGCGCCACTTCGGCATCGCTGCGCGCACCCGCGACGCCCACGCGCTCACCTATCTCGATTTCGAGAACGCCGCGAAGACCTTCGGCAGCATGGGCGGGTTCGCCCATCTCGCCACGCTGGTGGCAAGACTGCGCGCGTCGCGGCCCGGCGCGCTCCTGCTCGACGGCGGCGACACGTGGCAGGGCTCCGCCACGTCGCTGTGGACCCGCGGCCAGGACATGGTCGACGCGCAGAAGCACCTAGGCGTGGACGTGATGACCGGCCACTGGGAGTTCACCTACGGCGCCGATCGCGTGAAGGAGGTCGTCGAGAAGGACTTCGCCGGCAAGGTGGACTTCGTGGCGCAGAACGTGAAGACCGCCGATTTCGGCGATCCCGTATTCAAGCCCTGGGTGATCCGCGAGATCAACGGCGTTCCGGTCGCCATCGTCGGGCAGGCGTTTCCCTACACGCCGATCGCCAACCCGCGCTACTTCGTGGCGGAATGGACCTTCGGCATCCAGGAAGAGGAGATGCAGAAGGCCGTCGACGAGGCGCGCGCGAAGGGCGCCCGGGTCGTGGTCGTCCTGTCGCACAACGGCATGGACGTCGACCTCAAGATGGCCTCGCGGGTCACCGGCATCGACGCGATCCTGGGCGGCCACACGCACGACGGCGTGCCGGCACCCACGAAGGTGAGCAATCGCGGCGGCGTCACGCTCGTCACCAATGCCGGCAGCAACGGCAAGTTCCTGGCGGTGCTCGACCTCGACGTGCGTGACGGCAAGGTCCGCGACTATCGCTACCGGCTCGCGCCGGTGTTCAGCGCATTGCTCCCGGCCGATGCCGCCATGGCGAAGCACGTTGCCGAGGTGCGCGCGCCCTTTGCCGCGCGACTCGGCGAGAAGCTCGCCGTTACCGAGGGGCTGCTCTACCGTCGCGGCAACTTCAACGGCACCTTCGACCAGCTCATCCTCGACGCGCTGATGGCCGAGAAGGACGCGCCGCTCGCTTTCTCACCCGGCTTTCGCTGGGGGCCGTCGCTGCTCGCGGGGGAGGCCATCACGATGGACGACCTCATGGACCAGACGGCGATCACGTATCCGTACGTCACGGTCACCGACATGACCGGGGCCACGATCAAAACGATCCTCGAAGACGTCGCCGACAACCTCTTCAACCCCGATCCGTACTACCAGCAGGGCGGGGACATGGTTCGCGTGGGAGGCATGCGCTACGCGATCGACCCGCGCGCAGTGATGGGCAAGCGCATCACCCGCATGGAGCTCGCCGGCCGGCCCGTCGAGGCGGACAGGATCTACAAGGTCGCCGGGTGGGCGCCCGTGGCCGAAGCGGCGCGCGCTGCGAACACCGAACCCGTCTGGGACGTGTGCGCGCGCTACTTGCGGGCCCGGAAATCCATTTCGCCGCGCCAGCTCGACCTGCCGATCATCGAAGGCATGACCGGCAATCCGGGCATGGCGTAGTCGTCCGGAGTCAACCGAGCGCAGCGAGATGTTGCGTAGCGGCTTTGCCGAGTTGGCGGTCGAACGTGGCCAGAGGCGCCTTCAAGGCCGCCGCGAGCCATAGGTACGCAGCGTCGTAGGCCGACAATTGGTAGCGTGCGGCCAATCGAAGCATTTCCGGCACGTCCGCTTCCAGCAGTTGGATGTCGACCTCGTCATACAGGCGCAGTGCCGCTTCGGCCGACGCGGCGTCGAGTCCCTTGCGCAGCTTCGTCACGGCGACGTTCGTGATCTCGTAGTCGAGCAACTGCGGGGCGAACAATTGCCGTGACCGCATCCGGGCCAGGGCCTGATCGCATTCCGGTTCATCGAAGAGCACGGCTCCAACGATGCTCGCATCGATCACGAGAGGCGGCTGCACTCGATAGGCGATGGGTGGTTCCGCCAGGATCAGGCGTGACGCGGCCATCAGCGTTCATCGCGCATGTTGCGGATGATGTCGACCGATCGAGGCAGGTCATCACGGGGTCGCGGTGTCATGCGACGCAGTTCGGCCGCGACGTCCTCCATGCTTCGATCGCCCTTGCGCACGATCGGGCGCCCTCGTCCATCGGATCCAACGACGATACGGCGCGTGACTTCCGGTGCAGGCGAGATCGATGCACTTTCCGGCGTTGCCTCGATGGCCATGGTGATGATCGCCATCAACTCCCCCTGCAGCGAGCGGTGGTTGCGCTCGGCGCGCCGGCGCAACTGCGCGGCGAGATGGTCGGGCACGGACTTGATGGATAGGTTGACGGGCATGACGGCTCCCCGAAGAACGACGCCATAATGGCGCCGATATGGAGCCATTATGGATCATGATAGGCGCCATGTGAAGGCGGGTTGAGGGCACTGCGAACGTCGACGGTGATGCGACGCATGACCATGCGATCAGTCCGGTGGATTCACTCGCACCGCGCCAATCGGTCTTTCGAGCATCGCCGCGACCTCCTCGCCGTCGCGCTTCATCCGGTCGAAGTCCGCCTCGAGCGCTTCCACGGACTGCTTGCTCGCACGGCTCAACACGCGAGCCAGCAACGGCGGCAGGTCGCGCCGTTTGACGAGTCCCTGGAGACCGGTGATCGCCAGGTCGGACAGCGCCCGCAGCACCACCAGCGTGCCGACGAGCCCCCACGCGGAGCCGACCAAGCCCACCACGGCGAATCCGAAGATGAGGCCGAGCTGCGTGATCAGCACGCGCAGCGGCGCCTGCCCCACCTGCTGCTGCAGTTCGGCAAAGGACCAGTGGCGAAGGCGCGGCAGGTCCCACAAGAGGAAGAGCGCCTGCACGGCGATCACGTAGGTCAGCGCGAGCCGCGCGTCGGCCCAGGAGACGGGGCCGGCGATCCGGAAAAGGAAGAGGAGGAGCGCGACGAAGATGCCGTGGGCGATCGTGAAGATCACGGTGATGCCGAGGTAGCCCGCGAGGTAGGCGTTCTCGCCGGCGATTGCGGCGCGCGCCGTCGCTGCGTTGGAATCGTGGCTCGATGCCACCTGCGATGGCACGTAGTGCCCCGTCATTTGCGTGGCACGCCGATGCAGCAGGATGCGGATGGCGCCCGTCGCCACCAGCGCCGCGGTTTCGAACCAGTAGAGGAGCAGGATCACGCCCGGCGAGCGGCCGCTCGCCACCGCCTCCACGATCGGCAGGCCGTTCATGAGCAGCGAGTAGAGCAGCGTGGCCAGGATCGCCATGAAAGCATCCCCTGCGGAACCTGCATCCGCGCCGGGCGTCTCCCCGGCGCGCCATCGCCCGCCGGCGGGCGGGCCGCGCTTCAGCGCACCGTGACCCGCGCGAACTTGCGCTTACCCGCCTGCACGACGACGGTCGTGCCCGCGGCGAGCGTCAATCCCTTGTCGGCGACCACCGCGCCGTCGACCTTGAGCCCGCGCTGGGTGATGAGGCGCAACGCCTCCGAGGTCGACTCCACGAGCCCCGCCTGCTTCGCGGCCTGCGCGATCGGCAAGCCGGCGGCGCCGCCGCCAAGGGACACGTCCGGCATGTCATCGGGCATCGCGCCGTCGCGGAAACGCGCCTCGAACTGCGCGAGCGCATGCCCGGCGTCGGATTTCGAGTGGAAGCGGGCGACGATCTCCTGCGCGAGCATCACCTTGGCGTCGCGCGGATTGCGGCCGGCGTCGCATTCGCGCCGCAGCGCCGCGATCTCGTCGAGCGAGCGGAACGACAGGAGCTCGTAGTACCGCCACATCAGCGTGTCGGAGATCGACATCAGCTTGCCGAACATCGACTGCGGCGGCTCGGTGATGCCGACGTAGTTGCCCTTCGACTTCGACATCTTCTCGACGCCGTCGAGTCCTTCGAGCAGCGGCATGGTGAGGATGCACTGCGGCTCCTGCCCGTAGCCGCGCTGCAACTCGCGCCCGACCAGCAGGTTGAACTTCTGGTCCGTGCCGCCGAGCTCGATGTCGGCTCGCAGGGCCACCGAGTCGTATCCCTGCATGAGCGGATAGAGGAACTCGTGGATGGCGATCGGCGTGTGGCTCGCGAAGCGCTTCGCGAAGTCGTCGCGCTCGAGCATGCGGGCCACCGTGTGCCTGGATGCGAGCTTGATGATGCCGGCGGCACCCAGCGGCTCGCTCCATTCCGAGTTGTAGCGGATCTCGGTGCGCGCGGGGTCGAGCACCTTCGACGCCTGCGCGTGGTATGTCGTGGCGTTGGCCTCGATCTGCTCGCGCGACAGCGGCGGACGCATGTCGTTGCGGCCGGAGGGGTCGCCGATCATCGTCGTGAAGTCGCCGATGAGGAAGATCACCTGATGTCCGAGGTCCTGCATCTGGCGCATCTTGTTCAGCACGACGGTGTGCCCGAGATGGATGTCGGGTGCCGTGGGGTCGAGACCGAGCTTGATCCGCAGTGCCGCGCCGCGGGCGAGCTTGGCGGCGACTTCCGACTCGACCAGAAGCTCGTCCACCCCGCGCCTGAACACGGCGAGCTGGCGGGCGACCTCATCGGAGGAGAGCGCGGCAGCCGGTGGATGTGCGGTGGCGTGGGACATGACGTAGGACACAGGTGAAAGGAGGGGTGGGCTCTGCTAGAATTCCCCGTCGGCAGGACCGGTATCCCAAGTTGCCCGCAATCAAGCCCACGATTCTAGCGCAGTCGCCCTCCACGCCACGTCGGGACGGCGGCCTTCAGGTGCGCACCTTCCCGACCCCCGGACAGTGGCTGCTCCTGGGTGTCCTGAGCCTCTCCGCAGTGGCGGCCTTCGGCATCGCGCCGGACACGGTGGTCGAGACTGTTCCCACCCGCATCGTCGAGCGAGTGCTGCCGGCGCCGCAGGTCGCCGAGCCGGCGGGCGGCGCCGTGTACTGGCGCGAGGAGCGCGTGCAGCGCGGCGACACGATCGGCGCGTTGCTGGCGCGTGCAGGCGTCGAGGATCCCGCGGCCATGAACTACCTGCGCAGTGCGCGCGAGGCCCGGCCCATCTACCAGTTGCGGCCCGGACGCGCGGTGCACGTCGCGGTCGACGACGAGGGCGACCTCGTGGCCATCCGCTTCCTTACGGGAAGCGGCGAGCAGCTCACCGTCTCCCGCACCGACGACGGATTTCGCGCCGACCGCAACGAGCCGGTCGCGGAGATTCGCACCGCGCTGCGCTCCGGAGAGATCCGCTCGTCGCTGTTCGGCGCGGCGGACGCCGCCGGCATCCCCGACCAGGTGATCATCGCGCTGGCCGACATCTTCGCCGCCGACATCGACTTCTATCACGACGTGAAGAAGGGCGACCGCTTCACGGTGGTCTACGAGACGCGGCATGTCGACGGCGAGCCCGTCGGTACCGGCCGCATCCTCGCCGCCGAGTTCGTGAACAACGGGGTGGCGCACCGCGCCTTCCAGTGGCGCGATGGCGCGGGCAACGTGGGCTACTACGACGACAACGGCCGGAGCAGCCGCAGTGCCTTCCTGCGTTCGCCGATGGAGTTCTCGCGCGTCACCTCCGGCTTCACGATGGCGCGCTTCCATCCGATCCTGAAGACGTGGCGCGAGCACAAGGGTGTGGACTATGCCGCACCCGCCGGTACGCCGGTGCGCGCGACGGCCGACGGCACCATCGCCTTCGCCGGGTGGCAGAACGGCTACGGCAACGTGATCTACATCCGGCACCAGGGCGCGTACTCCACGGTGTACGGCCACTTGTCGAAGCTCGCCGCCGGCCTCGGTGTCGGCGACAAGGTCGCGCAAGGGGACATCATCGGCTACGTCGGCATGACGGGATGGGCCACCGGCCCCCACCTCCATTACGAGTTCCGCATCGCCGACCAGCCGCACGATCCGCTTGCGCTCGACCTGCCGGTCGCCGATCCCGTGACCCCCGAGCGCTACGCGGCGTTCAGGGAGGCAATCGCGCCGCTCGTCGAATCGGTGGCGCTCGCGCGGTCGCTCTCTGGCAGTGCCCTCGCGGCGCGCGAATAGTTTCTTCGCATCAGGCAGGGCCCGTGCGCTGCACGGCGCGCCCCGCGGGCACGTCGCCGGCCGGGGCTGGCGCGATCGACGGCGTCGTCATCCGGGGCGTCCTGTCGCGTGACCCGTGAACTGTTCGCCGGCGTGATGTCCGGCACGAGCCTCGACGGCATCGACGCCGTGCTCGCCGACTTCGCGCCGGGCCACGGGGTGTGCGGTGTCGTGGCCTCGACACACGTCGACTTTCCTGCGGAGCTGCGCGGCGAGCTGTTCGCGCTGCAGACCTCCGGCCCCGACGAGATCGTGCGCGCCGCGCGTGCCGCCAATCGTCTCGCCGACCTCTATGCGTACGCGCTGCGCAGCGCGTGCCTTGCCGCCGGCATCGACGCTCACCACGTGATCGCGGCGGGCGTGCACGGCCAGACCGTGCGGCATCGCCCGCACGAGGGCTGGACGGCGCAGATCAACAATGCCGCGCGCGTGGCCGAGCTGGCTTACATGACCGTCGTCGCCGATTTCCGCATGCGCGACATCGCTGCCGGCGGGCAGGGGGCACCGCTCGTTCCCGCGTTCCACGCCGCGGCGTTCCGCAGCCGCGAGCGGCATCGCGTGGTCGCCAACCTCGGCGGCATCGCCAACGTCACCGACCTGCCGGTTCGCGGCGAGGTGCGGGGCTTCGATACGGGCCCGGCCAACGTCCTCCTCGATCTGTGGCACCAGCGCAGTCGCGGCGCGCCCTTCGACGAGGACGGGCGCTTCGCAGCCTCGGGAACCGTCGACGATGGCCTCCTCGCTGCGCTGCTCGCCGAGCCGTACCTCACGCTGTCGCCGCCCAAGAGCACGGGCCGCGACCTCTTCGATGCCGCCTGGCTCGATCGCATGCTGGCGCCCTTCCTCGCGAAGGCGAGTGCCGCCGACGTGCAGGCCACGCTTGCCGCCTATACCGCGCGCTCGCTGGCGGACGCGATCCGGGATCATTGTCCCGGTGCACAGGACCTGTTCGTGTGCGGTGGCGGCGCACGCAACGCCGACCTCATGGCGCGCATCCGCGCGGAACTGCCGCTTCTGTCCATCGCGGCCACCGACACGCTCGGTGTCGCGAGCGGGCACGTCGAGGCGCTGGCTTTCGCCTGGCTCGCTCGCGAAACCGTCGGCGGCAGGCCCGGCAATCTGCCCGCGGTGACCGGCGCGGCGGGCCCGCGGGTGCTGGGCGCGATCTATCCCCGATGAGGGGCTGCGGGGGCGCGGCCCGTCGTCAGGCGGAGAAGCTCGAGCCGCAGCCGCAGGTAGTGGAGGCGTTCGGATTCTTGATCACGAACTGCGCGCCCTCGAGGTTGTCCTGGTAGTCGATCTCGGCGCCCACGAGGTACTGGTAGCTCATCGGATCGATGAGCAGCGTGACGCCGTCCTTGACCATGGCGGTGTCGTCCTCGTTGGTCACTTCGTCGAAGGTGAAGCCGTACTGGAAGCCCGAGCAGCCGCCGCCGGAAACGAACACGCGGAGCTTCAGGTCCGGGTTGCCTTCCTCGTCGATCAGGCTCTTGACCTTGGCGGCCGCGGCGTCGGTGAAGACGAGCGGGGCGGGCATTTCATTCATGGCGTTCATCTTCGGCTCCGTGTGCGACGCACCACGCGCCGCGTTGATTTCGTCATGCTGCATCGGACCGCGCGCGGGCGCAACCTAGCCCTCGGCGCCGGCACGCTTCAATTCGACCACGCTCCCCGTGCCGGGTTCGGCATGGCGCAGCTTCCCGTGCACCACCGCGCCCAGGTGCATCTCCAGCGTCCGATACTCGATGTCGCCCACCACCTTGGCCTTGGGCTGCAGCTCGAGATAGTCGTTGGCGCTGACCGGTCCGTTGACGGCACCGTTGATGACCACGTGGGAGACGTTGATCTCACCGTCGATGCGGGCGCTCTCGCTCACCACCAGCGTTCCCGCCTCGCCGTTCACCGTGGCGAGGTTGCCGCGGACGGTGCCGTCGATGCGCAACCCGCCGGTGAAGGTGACGTCCCCCGCCACCGTGGTGCCGGCGCCGATGAGGCAGTCGATGCGCTTCTGCGGCGGTGCATGCTTCTTCTTCTCGAACATGGTGTCCCTCTAGCCGTGGCTCAAGGTGCGCGTCGCGCGTGGCGCTGTCTGTCCGGATTCGTAGGCGCGGGCCGTCAAGGACAGGACGCGGGCGCCGTCAGGAATGCGAAATTGCCCTTCGACACGCTGATAATACTTGAACTTGAGTTTCAGCGCGGGAGCCGCCTCGGGCGTGTCGGTGGGCAGCTCGATGGTGTAGGTGGCCGCGTCGCCCCCGGGCGTGCTGCCGGAGAGGGTGGCGCGCAGCACGACCCTCCCCACGAACTCGTCTTTCGGGTTGCCCCCGCGCACGACGATCAGACTGTAGCGCCAGCGGTCGTCGCCGTCGGGCTCCATGCTCATCCTCTGGATCGTGACACCCTCGCCCTTGCTGGAGTCGGAGACGAGCTTCTGCAGGAACGCGAGCTCCTCTTTCACCTGGGCACTCTCGCCGGAAATCTCGGTGACCTGGCGGGTGAGCGCCTCCTGTGCGCCCTGGCTCATCGCGAGCTCCGACTCCAGGGTGGCGTTGCGGCTCCGCAGTTCGGTCGCCTCGGTCCGGTAGCGCTCGACGTCCGCCTCGAGCTTCGCCAGCCGCACCTCGACTTCCTTGCGATTGAAACCACCGAAGATCTGCCCGAAATCGAACCCCCACCACCACATGCCGACGACGATCGCGAGCAAGGTCGCGGCGAGAGCGCCCCGACCCCACCACGGCAGCCGGGTGCGCACCGCCATGCGCGGGGCCGCGATGCCGAACTGCCGCCTGACCCGACGCCACCACGATGCCATCGTCGGGGTCGGCCCTGCCGCGCCTAGGGCAAGATCGGCGCCGCAGTGAGACCGGCGGTCTCGGGCAGGCCGAACATCAGGTTCATGTTCTGCACGGCCTGGCCGGCAGCACCCTTGACGAGGTTGTCCTCGACCACCAGCACGGTGACCATGTCGCCGTTGCCGGGACGGTGCACCGCGATGCGCGCGATGTTGGACGCGCGCACGCTGCGCGTGTCGGGGGTGGATCCGGGCGGCATCACGTCCACGAAGGGCTCGCCCGCGTAGCGCTGCTCGAAGAGCGCCTGCAGGTCGACGTCGCTCCTCGTGAGGCGCGCATACAGCGTGGAATGGATGCCGCGGATCATCGGCAGGAGGTGCGGCGTGAAGACGAGCTCCACCGGCGTCCTGCTGCGGCTTTGCAGCTCCTGCACCGTCTCGGGATGATGCCGGTGGCCGGCCACGCCGTAGGCCTTGAAGTTGTCGGAGGCCTCGGCGAGGAGGAGGCCGACCTCGGCCTTGCGGCCCGCGCCGGAGGTTCCCGACTTGCAGTCGGCGATGAGGTGCTGCGTGTCGACGATTCCCGCTTCGAGGAGCGGGATGAAGCCGAGCTGCATCGATGTCGGGTAGCAGCCCGGATTGCCCACGATGCGCGCCTTGCGGATCTTCTCGCGATGGAACTCGGGCAGTCCGTAGGCCGATTCCTCCAGGAACTCGGGGCAGGCGTGCTTCAGTTTGTACCACTTCTCGAACAGCGCGACGTCGCGGATGCGGAAGTCGGCCGCGAGGTCGATGATCCGAACGCCGGCGGCCACGAGCTCGCGTGCCTGTGCCATCGCGACGCCGTGCGGCGTGGCGAAGAACACGACGTTGCAGGAGGCGAGGTCGGTGGCGTCGGGCGCGGTGAAGACGAGTCCGTCGTACTTGCCGCGGAGGCTCGCGAACATGTCCACGACGCGCGTTCCGGCATCGCCGCGCGAGGTGATGGCGCGCACGTCGGCGTCCGGGTGCGACGCGAGGATGCGCAGGAGCTCGACGCCCGTGTAGCCGGTGCCGCCGACGATGCCGATCTTGACCATCGTGTTCGCCTCGTACGAGTGGGCAACGATTCTAGCTCGCTCCAAACGAAGAAGGCCGCGGACGCGGCCTTCCCGTTGCCTGAAGGAGCGAGCGTCCTTACCGCTTGCTGAACTGCTTGCGGCGGCGCGCCTTGTGCAGGCCGACCTTCTTGCGCTCGAC
>CAYTOT010000008.1:0-146330 GCA_964439475.1 uncultured Alcaligenaceae bacterium | reverse complement strand
AGCCTGCGCGCGCAGATCGGCATGGTCACGCAGGACACCTCGCTGCTGCACCGCTCGGTGCGCGACAACATCGTCTACGGCCGCCCCGACGCGACCGAGGACGAGATCGCGGCCGCCGCCGCGCGTGCCGAGGCCGGGGCCTTCATCGGGCACCTCGTCGATCCCAAGGGCCGGCAGGGCTACGACGCGCACGTCGGCGAGCGCGGGGTGAAGCTCTCCGGCGGCCAGCGCCAGCGGATCGCGATCGCACGCGTGATGCTGAAGGACGCCCCCATTCTCCTTCTCGACGAGGCCACGAGCGCCCTCGACAGCGAGGTGGAGGCCGCGATCCAGGCGAGCCTCGACCGCCTCATGGAAGGCAAGACCGTGGTGGCGATCGCGCATCGCCTGTCCACCATCGCCGCCATGGACCGCCTCCTGGTGCTCGACCGCGGCCGCGTGGTGGAGGAAGGCGACCACCGCACGCTGCTCGCGCTGGGCGGCATCTACGCCAGGCTCTGGGCGCACCAGAGCGGGGGCTTCCTCGTCGATGACGCCGAGGACGGGGCGATCGTCGTGGAGCAGCCCGGCGGCGAGGACGGCATCGAGGACGACACGCAGCAGGCGAGCGCAAGGCGCCGCTCGAACGCCACGCGCAGCGGCCACGACCTGCCCACGGGATCGGATCCTCCACGCTGACCGCGCACCGGACGCGCGGTCGGCGACGTGTCGTCTTCGGCCGGTCCTGCCGCAAGGGCGATGTCCCACAACGCTCGCCGGCGTGCGCCGACAGAACACGGCGTCGCTCACGCCCACGCTGTGAGGCACGAGGGCACCACCATACGCCCTGAAGGAGGATGAAGATGGCTTGCACGTATCGAATGTTGCTGGCGGCGACCGCGATGGTGGCCAGTGGTGCGGCGTTCGGCCAGTCGTCGATGCCGTCGACGCCGGGCAACGCCGCCGGTTCGCCCATGGCCGCGTCGTCGATGGCGGCGCATCCGACCCCGAGCGCCAGCTTGCCGTCGAGCACCGAATCGGCGGTCACCGCTTTCGACAAGCTGCGCAGCGGCTCCGAGAACTACGTCACGCGCAGCGAAGTGGCCCGGCTGCCGGGCAGCGCCGACTTCGAGGAGGCGGACCGCAACCACGACGGGCGCCTGAACCAGGGCGAGTTCGAGCGCTACTGGGACGATTACGAGGGCGCGGGCCGCTAGTCGCTGTCGCAGCGATGGCGTGGCGGGGCATCGGGGTGGCGACCGGCGACCCGGCGGCACCGCCGGCTTTCCAGCTCAGCGCCGCCTGAACGCCGCGAGCACGTCGACGGGTGGGTCCTGCGCGCGAGGATCGCGCAGCATGCGGAGCATGCGCACTGCGTTCTCGCGCCCCTGGTAGTACCCCTCCACGCGCAGCGTGGGCGCGAACTTCGCGTGCCGGTAGAACGCATACGCGGCACGATTGTCTTCACGCAGCTCGACGTGCACCGTCGCCGAACCCGCCGCGCGCGCGCAGTCGAGTAGCCACTCCAGCAGCATGCCGCCCACGCGCCTGCGCTGCCACGCGGGCGCGACGGCAAGCAGGATGAGATGCGCACGCTCCGCGAGGAACTGCATCACCGCGAAGCCCACGACCTCGCGGGTGGCGTGCGTGCTGCGCGCCACCAGCGCGACGTGCTCGGCATGGCGCATGAACGCCTCCATGCGCGAGGCCCGGTACTGCCAGGGAAGCCCCGTCTCGATGAGATCGCGCGACAGCGCGGCCATGGCCGCCGCGTCGCCGGGGACGGCAGGCTCGATCGAGCAGGAAGCTGCAGGGGCGCGTCGGGGCATGTCGACAGCGATTGTGCACCCAGGAGGAGGCGCTTGGGTGCATCGCAGGCGTCGTGGGGCGCCAGCGAGAAGCGCGCCGGGGCACGGCGATCGCCTCCCGTGGCGACGAACACCGGCAGGTCCCGCATGGACCCGCGACCCGTCACGGGGTCCCGGAGTTGTATCGGGTCAAGGTCGCCGGTGCGCGGTTCCCCGCCATACTGTCGGGATCATGCCGCCCGTGACCACTGCCCTCATCGTCGCCAACGTGGCGATCTACCTCATCCAGAGCTCGATCCTGCCCGGCCTCGCCCTGCTCTTCGCCCTGTGGCCGGTCGGCTCCGGCAGCGCGACGGGGGGGCAGGTCGACTTTCACGTCTGGCAGATCGTGACCTACGGGTTCCTCCACGGCGGCCTCACCCACCTCCTGTTCAACATGTTCGGCCTGTACATGTTCGGCGGACCGCTGGAACAGGTGGTCGGCCCGCGTCGCTTCCTCGCGTACTACTTCGTGTGCGTGGTCGCGGCCGGCATCACGCAACTCCTCGTGGGCCTTGCCGCGTCGAGCGTGTACCCCACGGTGGGAGCGTCGGGCGGCGTGTTCGGGCTCCTGCTCGCCTACGCCGCCTACTTCCCGCGCAACAGGCTCTTCCTGCTCTTCCTCCCGATCCCGATACCGGCCCGCATCTTCGTGGTGATCTACGCGGTCGTCGAACTCGCCCTCGGCGTGAGCGGAGCACAGACCGGCGTGGCGCATTTCGCGCATCTCGGCGGCCTTGTCGGCGGCGCACTGATGCTCCTGCATTGGCGGGGATGGCGACCGCGCTAGCCTCGACGCGAAGGCCCGGTGCCCGGTCGGCGTTCGCAGGCGCCAGCGCGGAACTCGGGATGCCCGCGCCTGTCACTCGAAGAAGGAGCGCGCCTCCGGCAGTGGATCACGGCCACGCCACCCTTGCGTTCGACCGTGCTTCGCAATACGCTGGTCTTCCCGTCCGCAGAGGAGGCATCCACGATGAGACGGCGACTGTACTACCTCGTTCCCGACGCTCCGAGCGCCCGCAGGCTGATGGACGACCTGTTGCTGGCACGCATCGAGGAGCGCCACATTCACTTCATCGCCCGTCCGGGCACTCCCATGGATGGCCTGCACGAAGCCAACGTGCTGCAGACCACCGACATCGTTCACGGCGCACAGCAGGGTGGACTCATCGGGGCCTTCCTGGGTTGCGCGGCGGGGTTCGCACTCGCGTGGTTCGTGATCCCGGATCCCGGCTGGCAGGTAGCGGTCGTGCTGGCCGCGATCGTGCTGGGTGCGCTCTTCGGAGGCTGGGCGGCAAGCATGGCGGGTGCCGCCATCCCGAACTCGCGCCTGAGGGCTTTCGCCGACGAAGTCGCAGACGGCCGGATCCTGCTCATGGTGGACGTGCCCGAGCACAAGGTCGTCGACGTTCAGGCGCTTCTCGGCCGCACGCATCCCGAGGTCATGGGACGCGGCGTCGAGGTGAACGTGCCGGTCTTTCCGTAAACCACGCTGCGGCGCGCGTCCGGCCGGCCCGCGCGCCGCAAGTTCCGTCCGCCGGCCACCACGCCCCCCTCACCCGGGCCCTCATGGGACTCGGCAATGTGCAGCAGATCGTGGTGGGCGAGTGCAAGCTCGCGTCCGCGCCGGTGCGGCAGCGCTGCCGCACGGCATCGTGTTGCACGCCCGCCGTCGCTCGAGGCTCTCCGGTGCTAGATCCACGATGAAGGACGTCGAAGCCGCGTCAAAGACGAGACCATCCGCATGAACAGAAAACAGCAACAGCCACCTCCTTCCCCCTTCCGGGTTGCGGACCCAGCCGGTCTCGCAGGCGCGGCAATGCGCTACACCCTCGATGCCTGGCAGCGCACCGTGCTCTACGCCGACGTGCGCCGGCAGCGCGGCAACCAGTATCGCGAGCACTTGCGGGAGCGGGAGCCCAACGTGCTGGACTTCCCGGCCGAGCCGGTGATGTCCGGCAAGGACCTGCCGCGTCCCGTGAACTACGGCCTCCTGCGCATCGTCCCCGACGCCTCGACCCCGGTCGACCCGCGCAAGCGCCCGTTCATGGTCGTCGATCCACGTGCGGGCCACGGCCCCGGCATCGGCGGCTTCAAGTCCGACAGCGAGATCGGCGCCGCGCTCCGGGCCGGGCATGCGTGCTACTTCGTCGGCTTCACGCCCGACCCCGTGCCGGGACAAACCGTCGAGGACGTGATGCGCGCCGAGGCCGCATTCGTGCGCAAGGTGGCGGAACTGCACCCCGAAGCCCTCGGCAAGCCCTGCGTGATCGGCAATTGCCAGGCCGGCTGGCAGGTGCTGATGACCGCCGCGGTCTGGCCGGAACTGTTCGGCCCGATCATCCTCGCCGGTGCGCCGCTGTCGTACTGGGCTGGCGACAATCCGATGCGCTACGCCGGCGGCCTCACCGGCGGCAGCTGGCTCACCGCGATGACCAGCGACATGGGCGACGGCCGCTTCGACGGCGCGTGGCTGGTGCAGAACTTCGAGAACCTGGACCCGGCCAACACGCTCTGGTCCAAGCAATACAACCTGTACGCCAACGTCGACACCGAGGGGCCCCGCTATCTGGGCTTCGAGAAGTACTGGGGCGGCCACGTGTTCCTCGAAGGCGGCGAGATGCAGTACATCGTCGACAACCTGTTCATCGGCAACCGGCTCGCCACTGCCGAACTGAGCACATCGGACGGTGTGCGCATCGACCTGCGCAACATCCGCTCGCCGGTCGTGGTGTTCTGTTCCTACGGCGACAACATCACGCCACCGGCGCAGGCGCTGGGCTGGATCACCGACCTGTACCGCGACGACGTGGACGTCGTCGGCCGCGACCAGACGATCGTCTTCGCCACCCACGACAGCATCGGGCACCTCGGCATCTTCGTCTCCGGCAGCGTGGGCCGCAAGGAACATACGGAGTTCGCCGCCAACATCGACATCATCGATCTCTTGCCGGCCGGCATCTATCGCGCCGAGGTCGACGACCGCCCGGAGGGCACCGCCGATACGGACCTCGCCGACGACAGGTACCTCATGAGGATCCGCCGCAGCGGCGTCGACGAGGTGCGCGCCATCGTCAAACCCGATCGGGACAGCGAATTGCGCTTCGCTGCCGCCGCGCGCGCGTCCGAGATCAACCTTGCCATGTACCGCAACCTGATGCAGCCCTGGATACGGGCCATTTCCACGCCGGACTCGGCACGCTGGATGGAGGCCCTGCACCCGCTGCGGATCGGCTACGAGTGGTGGTCCGACCGGCATCCGCTCGCGCCACTGCTCATGCAGGCTGCGGAGCAGGTCCGAGCGCACCGCGCGCCGGTCGACGACGCCAACCCGTTCCTTCAGGTGCAACGCGCGGCATCGGCGGCGATCGAGACGATGCTCGACCGCTACCGCGACCATCGCGATGCCCTCTACGCGGCGACCTTCGACGCCATCTATGGCGCGCCGGCAGTGCAGGCGCTCGCCGGGCGCAGCCTGCAGGCAACGGGGCCGGTGCGCCCGCATCCGGGCGATTCGCCGGAACACCGCGCCTGCCTTGCGGGAGAACTGGCGCGGCTCGAGGCGGACATGACCTCCGGCGGACTTCCGGAAGCACTGGTGCGCAGCCTGGCCTACGTATTCCAGGCACGCGGCGAGGCCGATGAGCGGCACTTCCGCCACGCATGGGATCTCGTGCGCCCGCGGCTCGCGCAGCAGCGCTCACCACGCGCCACGATGCAGGCATTCCGGTTGCTGGTGCGTCGCCAGGCGCTGCTGGTCCAGCGGGATCCCGAAGCGTCCATTGCCGCCATTGCCCACCTGCTGGCCGGCACCTCGGCCACGATCCGCCGCGATGCCGCCGGCTTTCTCCGGGCCACGGTCATGCGGGGCGGAGTGCTTTCCGCGCAGGAGCGCGACAGCCTGCAGCGGATCCTCCCCTTGTACGTGCCCGAGGACGGGCGCCCCGCGCTGCCGGGCAGGCCCGCGGCGGCGCGCCAGCGCAGCCGATCGAAAGCCGCGCCTCCGGCGTCCGGCCGGGCGCCGGCCACGCCACGCCGACGCAGGACGTCACGGGATGCGGCATGACAGACCCGACGCGGAGTGCCCGATGAACGACGATACCCTGCTCCTCGTCCTGAACTGCGGCTCGTCCAGCATCAAGTTCGCCCTCTTCGAGACCGGCGCCAGCCCGGTGCCGCGCAGCCCCTCGTGGAACGGCAAGGTGCAGGGGATCGGAGGGCCGAACCCCGACTTCGGCGAAACGGGCGTGCAGCCCTTTCCGATCGCCCTCGGCACGCAGCGCCCGTACCGCGATGCGCTGGCCGTCATCCGGGAAAGGATCGGAGCCCGCATCGAGGGCCGGCGCATCGTCGCCGTCGCCCATCGCGTGGTGCACGGCGGCGCGAAATACTTCGAGCCGGTGAGGGTGGATGCGCAGGTGCTGGCCGACCTGCAGGGCTACATCCCGCTGGCTCCGCTGCACCAGCCCTTCGCCCTCGAGGCCATCGAGATCCTCCTGAAGGAGCTTCCGGAACTGCCGCAGGTCGCCTGCTTCGATACGGGCTTCCATCACACCATGCCCGACGTCGAGAAGATGCTGCCGCTGCCCTACGACGCCTGGCAGCGGGGCCTGCGGCGATACGGATTCCACGGGTTGTCCTACGCGTACATGGCCATCGCGCTGGCCGAGCGCCACGGCGACGCGGTGCGCGGACGCACGATCGTCGCCCACCTCGGCAGCGGGGCAAGCCTGTGCGCGATGCGGGATCTTCAAAGCGTCGCCACCACGATGGGATTCTCCGCGCTCGACGGGCTGATGATGGGCACGCGGACCGGGTCCGTCGATCCCGGTGCGGTGCTGTACCTGATGGAGATCGAGAAGCTGTCGCTCGCAGAGGTCGGGCAGTTGCTCTATCACCGCTCGGGCCTCCTGGGCGTGTCCGGAATCTCGCCAGAGCCTCGGGTCATCGTGCGTCACGAAGCCGACGAGGGGGAACGCGGCGAGCGCGCGCGCCTTGCGCTGGACCTGTTCGTCCGGCGGATCGTTCGGGAGATCGGGGCACTCGCCGCAGCGCTCGGCGGGCTCGATGCGCTGGTCTTCACCGCCGGCATCGGCGAGAACAGCGCCTTCGTGCGGGAACGGATCTGTCGTGACCTCCGCTTTCTCGGACTGCAACTCGATCCGGCAGCGAATGCCGCCGATGCCTTCGTGATCTCGGATCCGCAGAGCCGTGTGCTGATCGGCGTGGAGCCGACGAACGAGGAATGGATCGCGGCGCGCGCGGCGCAGGACCTGCTGCGCGGCAGGGCCTCCGCGGCGGCGTGACGCGCAGGGTGGACACGAGCTTCGCCCGTTTCCACCCGACACGGCGATCCGCGTGCGTTCCTGTGTGCGCACCGCCGCGGCATCCCGGCGCCTGCGCAACCGCAGCCCGCGGCCCTGCGTCAGGCCTCGACGTCGGCGCCCGCCGCCTTGAGCGAACCGGCGCCCGCTAGCGAACCGGCGCCTGCCGCCTCGAGGGAACCGGCGCCCTCCGGCGCGAGCGCGGCGTGCCTGGCGACATCGCCGACCACGATCACCGCCGGGCTCGCGAGTGCGGGCGAGCGCGCGGCCTCGGCCAGGGTGCCGAGAGTCGCCAGCCGCGCCGCCTGCTCCGGCCGCGTGGCGTGCGCGATCACCGCCACCGGCGTCGCGGCGGGCATCCCCGCTGCGAGCAGCTTCGCCCGCAACGCCTCGGCACGGCGCGTGCCCATGTATACGACGAGGGTGAGCCGGCTCGCCGCCAGCGCGTTCCAGTCGGGCTCGTCGTCACCCGCGGCGTGCCCGGTGACGAGCGCGACCCCGTGCGTGTCGTCGCGATGCGTGACCGGAATGCCGACGACCGCAGGCGCCGCGAGCCCGGCGGTGATGCCCGGAACCACCTCCACGTCGATGCCGTGCGCGCGCAGGAACGCGAGTTCCTCGCCGCCACGGCCGAACACGAAGGGATCGCCGCCCTTCAGCCGCACCACGCTACGGCCCGAGCGCGCCTCGTGCAGCATGAGCTGCTCGATGAAGGGCTGCGGCGTGGACACGCAGCCGCCGCGCTTGCCCACGGGGACGAGGCGCGCACGAGGCGATGCGTGGGCGAGGATCGCGGACGTCACGAGATCGTCGTGGAGCACGACGTCGGCATCGCGCAGCGCTCGCACGGCGCGCAGCGTGAGCAGCTCCGGATCACCGGGTCCGGCACCCACCAGAAGGACGCGTCCCGCGGGCATGGCTCCCTGGCGGGCGTCGCGGCGTGCTTCGTCGTCGCGGCGAGCGGCGTTGCGCCGGACACCCTGCACGAGGGCGATATCTGCGGGCGTCATGGCATGGCTTTCAGGGGACGGGGATCTGCTCGGGTCGCTACGCATGCGGCCGCACGCTGCTCCGCCGCGAGCCGCCTGAGCTCGGGCAGGCACGAGCCGCACTGCGTGCCGCAGCGAAGCTGCGACTGCACGCTCGCGAGCGCGGCCTCCGCGGGGCCCGGTGTCGTGGCGAACGCGTCGGCGATCTGCCGCTCCGCCACGTCGAAGCAGTGGCACACGATGCGGCCCCGGGCGCGATAGCCGCGCGGCGCGGTCCCGGCGGGCAGCAGCAGGAACGGGCGCAGCGCGGCCACGTCCTGGCCGTCGGCCAGCCAGTCGCGCAGCCACGCCTCCGAGGCGACGTCGCCCGACAGGCGCACGGCACGCAGGTGTCCCGCATCGACGCCGATACGACGGCCGATGCCGCGGCGCGCATCGTCGTAACGGATCACGTCGGCGCCGTCGAGGCCGAAGAGGCGGTCGAGGTCGGCGAGCCATGCCGCATCCATCGCTGCCTTCGCGGCGCCACGCAGCAGGACGCCGGTGCGCGCGCGGCCGATCAGCACCACGCTTGCGAAGTCGAGCTCGGCCGCGTGCGCGCGCAGTGCATCGCGCAGCGCGACGAATGCGTCGGCGCCAGGCGCGTAGCCGAATGCCGCCACGCGCCACGGCAGATCCACCTTCGTCACGCGCACCGCGGCGTGCTTGAGCTCCGGTTGCTTCGACGATGGGCAGAGCGCCTTCGACGTCACCGCATTGATGCCGGCGCCGTCGCGGCCGGCGAGCGTCGCGCTGCCCCAGTGCATCGGCAGGTACGCGCATCCCGGCTTGCCAGTCTCGCTGGCGGCGACGGGCACGATCACGCTGCCGCGCTTCGATTCCACGCGCACGAGATCGCCGGCTGCGAGTTGCCGCCGCGCGAGATCGGCCGGGTGCATCTCGAGTGCGGGCTCCGGCGCGTGCGCGTACAGGCTCGCTGCGAGTCCCGTTCGCGTCATGCCGTGCCACTGGTCGCGCAGGCGGCCGGTGTTGAGGCGGAACGGATGATGCGCGTTCACCGCCTCGGCCACGGGGACGTAGCGCACCGCGGCGAAGCGTGCGCGTCCATCGGGCGTGGCGAACCTCCCGTCTGCGTACAGGCGCGCACGTCCGTGGCGGGCCCCGGCGGGATACGGCCACTGCTGCGGCCCCTGGCGCTCCAGCACGGCGTAGTCGAGTCCCGTGATGTCGAGGTCGCGGCCACGCGTGCTGGCCGCGTGCTCGGCGAAGATGTCGCCGGGCCCGTCATACGGAAAGAGCGTGCGTGCACCCGGACGCAGGCGCGCCTCGAGGCGTTGCGCGAAGGCGGCCGCGATGCGCCAGTCGTGGCGTGCATCGCCCGGTGGCGGCAGCACCGGGCGCACGCGCGAGATGCGTCGCTCGGAGTTGGTGACGGTGCCGTCCTTCTCGCCCCATGTCGTGGCCGGCAGCAGCACGTCGGCGTAGGCGGCCGTCTCGGTGCTGGCGAAAGCCTCCTGCAGCACCACGAGTTCTGCCCGCGCGAGTCCGGCGCGCACCGTGGCCTGGTCCGGCAGCGATTGCGCGGGATTCGTGCAGGCGATCCAGACCATGTGCACGCGCCCCGCCGCGAGCGCGTCGAAGAGCTCGACGGCGGTGAGACCCGGCGCGGCGGGCAAGTCGTCCACGCCCCACAGTGCCGCGACCTCGGCGCGGTCGGCGGGATCGGCGAGGTCGCGGTGCGCGGAAAGCAGGTTGGCAAGGCCACCCACCTCGCGTCCACCCATGGCATTGGGCTGGCCGGTGAGCGAGAACGGCCCGGCGCCGGGCTTGCCGACCTGCCCGGTCGCAAGGTGCAGGTTGACGAGCGCGGCGTTCTTGGCCGTGCCTGCGCTCGACTGGTTGAGCCCCTGGCAGTACAGCGAGAGCGTGGGGCCCGCGGCGAACCATTGCGCGGCCTTCACGAGATCGGCTTCGGCGATGCCGCAGGTCTGCGCGACGAGCCGCGGCGTGTACTCGCGCACGAGTTCCTTCAGCGCCGCGAAGCCGGCCGTGTGCGCCTCGATGAAGTCGCGGTCGAGGCACTCGTCCCAGGCGAGCAGGTGCAGGATGCCATGAAAGAGCGCGACGTCGGTGCCCGGCTCGATGGCGAGATGCAGGTCGGCCATCGCCGCGGTGTCGGTGCGGCGCGGATCGACCACGACGATGCGGAGTTGCGGATCGCGTGCCTTGGCCGCCTCGATGCGCCGGTAGAGGACGGGGTGCGCCCACGCGGTGTTCGAGCCCGCGATGAATATGCAGCGCGCGTGATCGATGTCCTCGTAGCAGGCGGGAGGGGCATCGGCGCCGAGTGTCTGCTTGTAGGCGGCGACCGCGCTCGACATGCAAAGGCGCGAGTTGGTGTCGATGTTGTTGGTGCCGACGAGTCCCTTGGCCAGCTTGTTGAAGACGTAGTAGTCCTCGGTGAGGAGCTGGCCGGAGACGTAGAAGGCGACGCTGTCGGGGCCGTGCTCGGCGATGCAGCGGGCGAAGCGGTCGGCGAGATCGTCGAGGGCCTCGTCCCATGCGACCGGCTCGGCCGGGGCACCCTTGGCGCTGCGGCGCAGCGGCCGCAGGAGACGCGCGGCCTGCGCCGCGGTCGTCACCGTGAGCGGCAGCGTGCGACCCTTGGTGCAGAGCTGGCCGAAGTTGGCGGGATGGTCGGGATCGCCGCGCACGCCGGTGATGGCCGTGCCGTCGTGCTCTACGATGACGCCGCAGCCCACGCCGCAATACGGACAGGTCGTACGCGTCTCCATCGTGCCTCGTGCCGTGCCTCGCGCTGCCGCGGCTAGCCGCCGAGTGCGACATGGACGTCGCCCTGCTCGACGCGCGCAGGATAGGCGTGGGTGCACCCCACGTCGGGCGCCACGGCGGCGCCGCTCGCGAGCTCGATCGTCCAGTTGTGCAGCGGGCAGGCCACGCGCTCGCCGAACACGATGCCCTGCGACAGCGGGCCGCCCTTGTGCGGGCAGCGATCACGCAGCGCGAACACGCGATCGTCGGCGGTGCGGAAGACCGCGACGTTGCCGTCGGGATGACCGGGGCGCTCGATCACCCGGGCGCCGAGCACGGGGATCTCGGCGAGCATGCAGATGCGCGTGAATCCCGCGAGGCCGTCGGCTACGGTGGCTACCGCAGATACGGCGGGTACGGCGGGTACGGCGGACGACGGCGACAACGACGGCATCGAGGTCAGGCTCATGGCATCACCATCGCCTGGAACTGACGCACGTCGACACGCGCCCTGGCGGCCTCGTGCCAGGGATCGGGCTCGCCGTCGAGCGTGAACTGCAGGCGTTCCCACAGGGCGCGGCGGTTCTCCGCATCGTCGAGCACGCGCTTCTTCACGTGGTCGAGGCCCACGCGGGAGACGTAGTGCACGGTGCGCTCGAGGTAGAAACCCTCCTCGCGGTAGAGCTGCAGGAAGGCGCCGCCGTACTCGAGCACCTCCTCGGGCGTCTTCACCTTGACGAGGAACTGCGCGACCTCGGTCCTGATGCCTCCGTTGCCGGCCACGTAGATCTCCCACCCGGAATCCACGCCGATCACGCCGACATCCTTGATTCCCGATTCCGCGCAGTTGCGCGGACAGCCGGACACCGCGAGCTTGACCTTGTGCGGCGCGTACATGCGCCACAGCGCGCGCTCGAGCGCCTTGCCCATCGCGGTGGAGTCCTGCGTGCCGAAGCGGCACCACTCGCTGCCCACGCAGGTCTTCACCGTGCGCAGCGCCTTGGCGTAGGCATGGCCCGACGGCATGTCGAGGTCGGCCCACACGCCAGGCAAGTCCGCCTTCTTCACGCCGAGGAGGTCGATCCGCTGCCCGCCGGTCACCTTGACCGTGGGGATCGCGTACTTGTCCACCACATCGGCGATGCGCCTTAGCTCGGAGGCCGACGTCTCGCCGCCCCACATGCGCGGGATCACCGAGTACGTGCCGTCCTTCTGGATGTTGGCGTGCGCGCGCTCGTTGATGAAGCGCGACTGCGGATCGTCGATCGCCTCCCTGGGCCACGTCGAGATGAGGTAATAGTTGAGCGCGGGACGGCAGGAGGCGCAGCCATTGGGCGTGCGCCAGCCGAGCGCCCGCATCGCCTCCGGGATCGACAGCAGGTGCCCGGCGCGGATCGTATCGCGCACCTCCTGGTGCGTGCGGTCGGTGCAGGCGCACATCGGCTTCTGCTTCGCCGGTGCGGAGTAGTCCCCTCCCGCGGTGGCCATGAGGAGCTGCTCGACCAGGCCCGTGCAGGAGCCGCACGACGACGAGGCCTTGGTGTGCCTGCGCACGTCGTCGAGTGTGAACAGGCCCTTCTCCTTGATCGCCTTGACGATGGTGCCCTTGCACACGCCGTTGCAGCCGCAGACCTCGGCGTCGTCGGCCATGGCGAGCGCCCGCGACTGTCCCTCGTGACCGCTGTCGCCCAGGTTCGCCTCGCCGAACATCAGGCGGTCGCGGATGTCCGCCACGCTGCGCCCCTCGCGGACGAGCCGGAAGTACCACGCGCCGTCGGCGGTGTCGCCGTAGAGCACGGCGCCGGCGAGCTTGTCGTTGCGGATGACGAGCTTCTTGTACACCCCCGACGCAGGGTCGGCGAGCACGATGTCGTCGCTGCCGTCGCCTCCCGTGAAGTCGCCGGTGGAGAAGAGATCCACGCCGGTGACCTTGAGCTTGGTCGACACCTGCGAGCCCGCATAGCGGCCGATGCCATAGCCGGCGAGATGGTTGGCGCACACGCGCGCCATCTCGAAGAGGGGTGCGACGAGGCCGTAGCTCCGGCCGCGATGCGCCACGCATTCGCCGATGGCGTAGACGCGCGGATCGAAGGTCTGCAGCGTGTCGTTCACGGCGATGCCGCGGTCGCAGTACAGGCCCGCCTGCTGCGCGAGCGCGAAGTTGGGCCGTATTCCCACCGCCATCACGACGAGATCGGCCGGCAGGGCTTCGCCAGACGCGAGCTGCACTTGGGCGACGCGACCCGAGGGCCCGGCAAGCAGCGCCTCCGTCTTCGCCTCGAGGCGGAACGCGAGTCCCTTGGCTTCGAGCGACTTCTGCAGCATCTGCGCCGCGGTGCGATCGAGCTGGCGCTCCATGAGCCACGGCATGAGGTGCACCACGGTCACGTCCATGCCGCGCAGCTTGAGGCCGTTCGCCGCCTCGAGGCCCAGGAGGCCGCCGCCGATGACCACGGCGTGCCGGTGCTCGCTCGCCGCCGCGATCATCGCCTGCGTGTCCGCGATGTCGCGATACGTGATCACGCCCGGCAGGCCGGCGCCGGGCACGGGGAGGATGAAGGGTGTCGAACCGGTGGCGAGCAGCAGCCTGTCGTAAGGGGCCTTCGTGCCATCGGACCCTTCCACGACGCGCCGCGCGCGGTCGATGCGGGTGACCGTGCAGCCCGCGTGCAGCGCAATGCCGTTGTCGTCGTACCACTGCCGCGGATTGAGGATGATCTCCTCGATCGTCTGCTCGCCGGCGAGTACCGGCGAGAGCAGGATGCGGTTGTAGTTGGGATGCGGCTCGCTGCCGAAGACCGTGATCTCATACGCGTCGGGGGCGAGCTTCAGCAGCTCCTCGACCGTGCGCATGCCGGCCATGCCGTTGCCGACCACCACGAGGCGTGGCCGGGTGTGGGGGACGCGCGCGTTCATCGTCAGGCCTCCCCGACGTGCGCCTGCCGGCGGTACAGGAAATCGAGCACCGCCGTGCGGTACCGGTGATAGCGCGGATTGGCCACCATCTCCACGCGGTCGCACGGGCGCGGCAGGTCGACCGCGACGATCTCGCCGATGGTCGCGGCCGGACCGTTGGTCATCATGACGATGCGGTCGGCCAGCAGCACGGCCTCGTCGACGTCGTGCGTGACCATGATCACCGTGCTGCCCGCAGCCTGCACGATCTTCACGAGCTCGTCCTGCAGGCGCGCGCGGGTCAGCGCGTCGAGCGCGCCGAAGGGCTCGTCGAGGAGCAGGACCTTGGGCTGCATCGCGAGCGCCCGGGCGATGCCCACGCGCTGCTTCATGCCGCCCGATACCTCGTGCGGCAGCTTGTGCCCGGCGTGCGCGAGCCCCACGAGCTGCAGGGCATCGTGCGTGCGCGCCGCGAGGTCGCTCTTCTTCTCCATCGCGCCGAAGACCCGCTCTACCGCGAGGTACACGTTGCCGAAGCACGTGAGCCACGGCAGCAGTGAGTGATTCTGGAACACGACGGCGCGGTCGGGGCCGGGCCCGGCGATCTCGCGGCCCGCGCACAGGAGCACGCCAGTCGTCGCTTCCGCAAGCCCGGCGATCAGGTTGAGCAGCGTCGACTTGCCGCAGCCCGAATGGCCGATGAGCGCGACGAACTCGCCCTTGCGCACCGACAGGTCGACGTCGCGCAGGGCCACGAACGGCCCGCGCCCGGTCCGGAACGTCTTGCCCACGCGCTCGACGTGCACGTGCTCCGGTGCATCGGCCGCGATGGTGGTGCCACCCGCGGCGAAGGAAACGGATTCCACGGCTCCCCCCTTACGCATGGTTGAAGCGCCGGGCCACCAGGAGCAGCGCCTGCTCGAGCAGGAGGCCCACGATCCCGACCACGAGGATGGCGATGATGATGTGCTCCACATTGAGGTTGTTCCACTCGTCCCAGATCCAGAAGCCGATGCCCACCCCGCCCGTCAGCATCTCCGCCGCCACGATCACGAGCCAGGCCACCCCGATCGCGAGGCGCACGCCGGTGAGCATGTACGGCAGCACCGCCGGAAACAGGATGCGCGTCATCACCTTCCACTCGGAGAGGTTCAGCACGCGGGCGACGTTGAGGTAGTCCTGCGGCACGCGCTGCACGCCGACGGCGGTGTTGATCACCATCGGCCAGATGCTGGAGATGAAGATGACCCAGATCGCCGCCGGATTCGCCGCCTTGAACACCATGAGGCCGATCGGCAGCCAGGCGAGCGGCGACACCGGCCGCAGCAGTCCGATGATCGGCGCCGCCATGCGATGCGCGAAGGCGAAGCGTCCGAGCACGAAGCCGAGCGGAATGCCGACCAGCGCGGCCAGGCCGAAGCCGATGCCCACGCGGGAGAGCGAGGCCAGGATGTTCCAGCCGATGCCCTGGTCGTTCGGTCCCTTGCGGTAGAAGGGATCGCTGAACACGCCCACCGCCGAGTGGAACGTTCTGATCGGCGACGGCAGCTGCGGTGCGCTCGACGACACCAGCGCCCAGATGCCGATGAAGAGCGTCACGCCCAGCATCGGCGGCAGGACCGCGAGCAGGATGCCGCGCAGGCGCTCGCGACGCATCTCGGCAGCAAGATGCGCGGCCGCACGATCGGCCGCGTCCTGCGCATCCTCCACCACGCCCTCGGCGTGCTGCGCGTCCGATGCCTGCGGGCAAGGCAGGGGTCGCGATCCGACGCGCGCATCGCGCCCGCCGGGGACGAGCGACACCACGGACGTCCTCACGATTGCACTCCCTGTCCCTTGAGCCTGAACCCGGCGGCGTACGCCTTGGGATCCCTGCCGTCCCACACGACACCGTCGATCAGCCTGGAGGCGCGAAGCGCGTCCTTCGGCAGCGGCGTCTTCGTGGCGGCGGCCGCCTGCCTGTAGATCTCCACCTGGTTGACCTTCTGCGCGATGCCGAGGTAGTCGGGGTCGTCCTTCAGCAGCCCCCAGCGCTTGTGCTGCGTGAGGAACCACATGCCGTCGGAGAGGTAGGGAAAGTTCACCGCACCGTCGTTGTAGAACTTCATGTAGTCGGGATCGTTCCACTGCCTGCCGATGCCGTTGTCGTAGCGGCCTTCGAGGCGCTGGTCGATCACGTCGACGGGACAGTTCACGTACGATTTGTCCGCGATGATCGCGGCGACCTTCCTGCGGTTGCCCATGGCGTCGATGTACCGCGATGCGTCGAGGATCGCTGCCGTCATGGCGCGCGCGGTGTTGGGGTGCTTCCGCACGAACTCGAGCGTGGTGCCGAGCGTCTTCTCCGGGTGGTCCTTCCACACGGCCTGCGTCGTCTCCGCGGTGAAGCCGATCCGATCGTGGATCGCGCGGTTGTTCCACGGCTCGCCCACGCAGAACCCGTCCATGTTGCCCACGCGCATGTTGGCGACCATCTGCGGCGGCGGCACCACGATCGTCCGGACGTCGGCAAAGGGGTGGATGCCGCTGGCCGCGAGCCAGTAGTACAGCCACATCGCGTGCGTGCCCGTGGGGAAGGTCTGCGCGAAGGTGTACTCGCGCTTCTCGCGGTCGACGAGCGACTTGAGCTTCGCGCCGTCGGTGGCGCCCTTGTCCTTCAACTGGTTCGAAAGCGAGATCGCCTGGCCGTTGTTGTTGAGGCTCATGAGCACGGCCATGTCCTTCCTCGGTCCGCCGATGCCCATCTGCACGCCGTACACGAGACCGTAGAGCACGTGCGCGGCATCGAGCTCGCCATTGACGAGCTTGTCGCGCACGCCGGCCCAGGACGCTTCCTTGCTCGGCACGATCCTGATGCCGTACTTCCTGTCGAACTCCATCACCGATGCGATCACCACCGACGCACAATCGGTGAGCGGGATGAATCCGATCTTCACCTCCTTCTTCTCGGGTGCGTCGGAGCCCTGCGCCCACGCGCCCGCGCGAATCGCTGGATCGACGAGGGTCATGATGCCTCCCGCCATGGCCGCGCCGAGGAGGCGCCGGCGTTGCGATCCGGGTGTCGGGCCAGACGCCGCGGCGTCGTGAACTGTGCTTGCATCCTGCGTATCCATGAGCGGTTCCTCTTCGTGCAATCTGCGGGTCGCCGGAACGAAAAACGGCGCTGGTGCCGATCGCCGCATGTCCGAGGGACGCGCGGGAAGCACGCAACGCCGTTGTCCGGATCAGGCAACCGCCGTTGGCTGCAAGACCCCGCGCACGAGCCGTCATGGCCGTGCGCATCCGATGCCTATGCGAGATCCATGCCACGGCCCCGTGCATCGGCAACTCGTTGATTGCATGGGATGGAGAACGTGCGGCGCAGGCGCTGCGACCCGGGACGCACGCACTCGCGCGGTGCGAAGGTGCACCGGATGCACCAAGGCCGCGCGAACGTCAGGCGAGAAGATCGGATACGTCGATGATCTGCTGCGCGATCTCGAGGAGGCGCCGGTTGCGATCCATCGCGAGCTTGCGCATCACGCGATAGGCCTCCTCCTCGTCCACGCCCTTCTGCTTCATCACGAGGCCCTTGGCGCGCTCGATGACCTTGCGCTCGGCGAGGCGGCCCTGCATCGACTTCAGTTCCTCGCGCAACGCGCGATCCTGCTCGAAGCGCGCCACCGCGACGTCGAGGATCGGCTGCAACCGTTCGGGTTGCATGCCCGCGACGATGTACGCCGAGACGCCGGCCTCGAGCGCCGCTCGGATCGTGCGGCCATTGCGGTCCTCGGTGAAGAGCACGATGGGGCGCGGCTGGCGCGCGTGGACGAACGCGAGCATCTCGAGCGTGTCCCGCGTGGGCGATTCGCTGTCGATGATGATGACGTCGGGTTTCGTGGCGACGATGCGTTCGAGGAGCGCGGTGGCGGTCGCCGCCACTTCGACGACGTCGTATCCCGCGGCACGCAAGCCCGCGTCGAGCAGGCTCGCGTCCCTGGCGGAGTCCTCCACGAGCATCACGCGGAGCATCGGACCCTTGGCTCGTCGCTGCACATCCGCTGTGTCTAGCAAGTCGCGAGCCACTTTCGCTGCGGTGCAATATGAGGGTGGGGGCAGACGCCAACCCATTGAATGAACGGCGTTTCTAGCCATTCCGACCGGCCGCGACACCCCTCGCGCAGTGCCCGTCGCCGCACCGCCTTGCATCATTCCGCAGGCACTGCACCGCACCGGCGCAAGCGTCGCCTCGCGGTCATGGCGCGCATGCACCAGGGCGTCGACGGTCCCCTATGCGCCGCGCACCACGACGCCGGCGATCGCCGCGAGCACCGCGTCGTCCTCGCCGATGGCCGGGCGCAACGCCACCTGGACGCCGGGATGTCGCGTGCGAACCGCCGCGACGACGGCCGGCAGGTCCTCGCGCACGTGCCCTCCCTGTCCCAGGAAGACGGGGACCACCGTGATGGCCTGGCAGCCTTGCGCGACCAGCGCGTCGGTTGCCGTGGCGAGGTCGGGCGTCATGAGTTCGAGGAAGGCGAGAGATACGGCGAGGTCCGGACGCGCGGCGCGCACCTTGCCGGCGAGGCGCTCGAACGGTTCCCGCCATTGCGGATCGCGAGCGCCATGGGCGAAGAGCACGAGACCGGCGGCCATGCCGGCGATTGTAGACAGCTCATATGACCGCCGGGTCTAAAGGAATCACGATTCATTCCTTCCGTGGATCGCGAAGCGCCCCTATCCTGCGAGGCCCCGGGCGGATTCGCCGCTCGTTGCATCGTTGCCATGTACCGCTACGACTCCTTCGATCAGCGCATCGTCGACGAACGCGTCGCCCAGTTCCGCGACCAGACCCGCCGCTTTCTCGCCGGCGAGCTCACGGAGGACGACTTTCGTCCGCTGCGCCTGCAGAACGGCCTCTACATGCAGAAGCACGCGCCGATGCTCCGCATCGCGATCCCCTACGGGCAGATCTCGACGCGACAGCTGCGCCGCCTCGCGCACATCGCCCGCACCTACGACCGGGGCTACGGTCACTTCACCACGCGCCAGAACTTCCAGCTCAACTGGCCGGAGCTCGCGCGGGTGCCCGACATCCTGGCCGAGCTCGCCTGCGTGCAGATGCACGCGATCCAGACCTCCGGCAACTGCATCCGCAACGTCACGAGCGACCACTTCGCCGGCGTGGCCGCCGACGAGACCGTGGATCCGCGGCCGTACAGCGAGCTCATCCGCCAGTGGTCCACGTTGCATCCGGAATTCGCCTATCTCCCGCGCAAGTTCAAGATCGCGGTGACCGGCGCCACCAGCGACCGGGCAGCGATCCTCGTGCACGACATCGGCTTGCAGCTCGTGCGCGATGCGCACGGCGAGGTCGGCTTCCGGGTTGCGGTGGGCGGCGGGCTCGGCCGCACGCCGATCGTGGGCCACGTCATCCGCGCGTTCCTGCCGCGTGTCGAGGTCCTCAACTATCTCGACGCGATCCTGCGCGTCTACAACCGATTCGGCCGCCGCGACAACAAGTTCAAGGCGCGCATCAAGATCCTGGTCAAGGAACGCACGCCCGCGGCGTTCGCGGCCGATGTCGAAGCCGAGTGGGCACACCTCTCCGGCGGGCCCGCCACGGTGCCCAGCGAGGAGTTCGATCGCCTCGCCGCATTCTTTCCCGCGCCCGCCTACGAGACCCTCCCGCGCGACGACGCTTCCTATCGCAGCGCGCTGGCCGACAACCGTGCCTTCGAGAACTGGGCGCGGCGCAACGTGCATCCGCACAAGATGCCGGGCTACGCGATCGTCACGCTCTCGCTCAAGCGCACCGGGGTGCCGCCGGGCGACGCGACCGCCGACCAGATGGACGCCGTGGCGGACCTCGCCGATCTCCATTCCTTCGGGGAGCTGCGCGTGTCGCACGAGCAGAACCTCATCCTTACCGACGTGAAGCAGCGCGACCTGCTCCCGCTGTGGCAGGAACTGAGGACGCTCGGCTTCGCCACACCCAACATCGGCCTGCTCACCGACATCGTGTGCTGCCCCGGCGGCGATTTCTGCTCGCTCGCCAATGCCAAGTCGATCCCGATCGCGGAGGCCATCCAGCGCCGCTTCGACGACCTCGAATACCTGCACGACATCGGCGAGCTCGATCTCAACATCAGCGGCTGCATGAATGCCTGCGGGCACCATCACGTGGGACACATCGGCGTGCTCGGCGTCGATAAGAACGGCAGCGAGTGGTACCAGGTCACGATCGGCGGCACGCAAGGCGAGCACGCCGCGATCGGCAAGGTGATCGGACCGTCATTCGCGGCCGCCGAGATGCCGGACGTGATGGCGCGACTCATCGAGACCTATGTCGAGATCCGGCACGACGACGAGCGCTTCGTCGATACCGTGCGCCGCGTGGGCATCGACCCCTTCAGGGAACGCGTGTATGCCGAAGCTCATTAGGAACGGCAAGGTCGTCGAGGACGGGTACGTCGTGGTGCGCAACGCCACCTCGTCGGCAGATCTCCCGCCGGGCGTGCCGGCGATCGTGCCGCTCGCGCTGTGGCGCGCCGAGCGGGAGACGCTGCGCGACGGTGCCGGCGTCGGCGTGTGGCTCGCTCCGGCCGACGACCCTGCCGCGCTCGCCGACGACGCTGCGCACCTGCCCGTGATCGCGGTGGACTTTCCCTCCCTTGCCGACGGACGCGGCTACTCCATCGGGCGCCTCCTGCGCGAGCGCTACGGCTACCGTGGCGAACTGCGCGCGATCGGTGACATCCAGCGCGACCAGCTCGGCTATCTCGTGCAGGTCGGCTTCGATGCCTTCGCGCTCGCCCACGGCCGCGACGAGCAGGCCGCGCTCGCGAGCCTGCGCACCTTCAGCGACGGCTACCAGCTCACGAACCTGCGCGCGCCATGGTTCCGCCGGCGCGTCGCGGCGGCCGCAGGCGCCGCATCGTGACGGAGGCCGCAGTCGCATCGTGACGGCGGTCGCAGTCGCATCGTGACAGCGACTGCAGCGCCAAAGGTGACGGTGGCCGCAGCGGCATCGTGACGTCACCCGCATTCGCGAAGCACGCGTCCGCCATGCGCTCACACGATCCCGCGCGCGACGGGCGAGGGCGCCCTAATCCCATCGAACGCGACGGGCCCTGGCGTCGTTGCCGGCCGCGGGCGCCTCCGGCGCGGCGTCGTGGCCGCGGCCCGGCGGCGGTGCGTCGCGCGCGATGCGCTCGATGATGCCGGTGCTTTCGATGTGGGTCACGCAGTCGTTGACGTGCGTGGTGAGCGTGGCCTGCGCCGCACGCCAGTCGCGGTCGAGCACGTGCTGCAGCAGCGCGCGGTGCTCGTGGTTGGCGACTTCGCCGCGGTACAGGCCCACCACCACCTGGTAGCGCAAGTACCGGTCGTAGATCGCGGCGTGCGTGTCGAGCAGGACCCGCGAGTCGCAGGCAGAGATGGTGGCGTGGTGGAACTCGCCGTCATAGCGCTTCCATGCCTCGGCCACCGAGCGATCCCCTCCCGCCATGCGCTTCTCGGTCGCGGCGAGCTTGTGGTGCGCCGCCACCACACGTCCTTCCCACTCCACGTCGCCGCTCCGGAGCGACTGCTCGAGAGCGTGGCATTCGAGGAGGAGCCGCATCGCGGCCACCTCTCGCAGGTCCGCCGCGGACACCGGCGCGACCTCGAAGCCGCGCGCGCCCTCCGCCGTGACGAGATCCTCGGACACGAGGCGGTTCAGCACCTCGCGCAGCGTTCCCACGCTCGCCTCGTAGCGCTTGCGCAAGCCGTCGAGCGGCAGCCGCTGCCCGGGCAGCAGCCTGCCGAACACGATGTCGGCACGCACGCGCCGGTAGGCCCGGTCTCCCTGCGTCACGGCCTCACCAGCCCCATCCATCCACCGCCCCCCCCGCGAGTGCCACCTCGATCCTTCACAAGGTCGCTTGCATCATTCGACGATTCGCATATCATACAATGATTCATCAATTCTCATACCGATTGCCCGGTGCGCGGAGCCGCGTACGCAAGAGCGAACGGCCCGGCAGCGGATCACCACGGCCAGCAACCAAGGAGGAAACAGCATGAGTACGAATACGAATCGCCGCGCGATGCTCAAGGCGGGTGCCGCGCTCGCCGCCGGCCTCGCCACCGCGCGCGCCTCGGCCCAGTCCAAGCCCACGATCCGTTTCGCCGCGGTGTTCTCGGAAAAGGACATCCGCGCCGAGATGATCAAGATGTTCGCCAACGACATCAGCGCCGATTTCGCCGTCGAGCCGTTCTACAACGGTTCGCTCTTCAAGCAGGGTACCGAACTCGTGGCTCTCCAGCGCGACAACCTCGAGATGGGCAACATCGCGCCGCAGGACTTCAGCAAGCAGGTCCCGGCGTGGTCGTTGCTGACCTCCGCGTACCTCTTCCGCGATGCCAACCACCTCAACGCCTTCTTCTCGAGCCCGCTCGGCACGCAGTGGAAGAAGATGGTGGAAGACCCGCTCAAGGTGAAGATCCTGGGACCCACGTTCTTCGGCACGCGCCAGGTGGGGCTCAAACCGAAGAAGAAGATCAGCACGCCGGCCGACATGGCCGGCATCAAGCTGCGCATGCCGCCCGGCGACGCCTGGCAGCTCCTGGGCCGCTCGATCGGCGCGAACCCCACGCCGATGGCCTACGCCGAGGTGTACACCGGCCTGCAGACCGGCGCCATCGACGGCCAGGACAATCCGCTGCCGAACGTGCAGAACATGAAGTTCTACGAGGTGATGTCGCAGATCGTCCTGACCTCGCATCTCATCGGCTACGACCTCCTGACCATCAACCAGAAGACGTGGAACGCGATGTCCGCGGCGAAGCAGGCGCAGGTGCAGGCGGCAGCGGACAAGGCGATCAAGTGGAGCACCGCCGAGCACCTGAAGCGCGAGCAGGAGCTTGCCGACGGCTTCAAGAAGATGGGCCTCGACGTGTACGTCCCCGATGTCGACGCCTTCCGCAGCTACGCGCACAAGGTCTACCTCGCCTCCGACGAGGCGAAGGCGTGGCCGAAGGGGATGCAGGAGCAGATCGCCACCATCAAGTGATGCGCGGCGCCGGCGCCTGGCTGTACCGGCGCGCGGAGAACGTGGCGGCGGCGATGCTCGCCGTCATGTTCTGCGCGTTCATCGTCCAGATCCTCTTCCGGTACGTCTTCAACTTCCCCCTGGGATGGACATCCGAGCTCACGCTCGTGATGTGGCCGTGGCTCGTGCTCTTCGGAGCGGCGTTCGTCGTCAGGGAGAGCGAGGAGATCCGCTTCGATCTCGTCGTGAGCGCAGTGCCGCGCCGCGTGCGCGTGGGCATGGGAATCGTGTCAGGGGTGGCGCTCGTCGTGCTGTACGGCGCGTCGCTTCCAGCATCGTGGAGCTACGTGACCTTCATGAAGGTCGAGAAGTCGTCATACCTCGAGATCCCGATGAACTGGCTCTTCTCGATCTACATCGTGTTTCTCGTCGCGGTGCTCGTGCGCTACCTGTGGCTGCTGGGGCACTTCTTCCGCGGCGAGGAAGCGGACGTGGCCGACCCCACCAGGGCGAGCTCCGGCCTGTGAATCTCACGAGCCCCTTCTCGCTCGCGATCCTGGCGATCGTCACCTTGAGTCTGCTCGGCCTGCCGATCGGGCACGCCATGATCGCCGGCTCGGTCCTCTACCTGTGGATCACGGGCCTCGACATGGGGACCGCGGCGGAGCAACTCCTCAACGGCATGTACACGAGCTACGTGCTGCTCGCCGTGCCGCTGTTCATCCTCGCGGCCGAGTTCATGAACAGCGGCAGCATCATGGATCGCCTCCTCAAGTTCTGCAACGCGCTGGTGGGCCGCTACCGCGGCGGCCTCGCGCACGTCAACATCGTGCAGAGCATGGTGTTCGCCGGCATGTCGGGCTCGGCGCTGGCCGACGCCGCGGGCAGCGGCAAGATCATGCAGACGCTGATGACGCGCGACGGCAGGTACACGCCGAGCTTCGCGGCGGCGCTCACCGCGGCATCGTCGGTGATCGGGCCCATCATCCCGCCCTCGATCCCGCTCGTCCTCTACGCGCTCGTCTCCGACACGTCGATCGGATATCTCTTCCTCGGAGGGATGATTCCGGGGCTCCTCATCGGCATCGCGCAGATGGCGCTCGTCGCGTACCTCGCGCGCACGCGCAACTTCCCGGTCGAGGCGAAGGTGCCGTTGCGGGAACTGCCGCGTATCACGCGCGAGGCCTTTCCCGCGCTCCTGATGCCCGTCATCCTGCTCGGTTGCATCTACAGCGGGATCACCACGCCGACCGAGGCGGCCGCCGCGGCCGCGGCCTACGCGCTGCTCGTCTCGGCCATCCTCTACCGCAGCGTCGGCTGGGGCGACGTCTACCGGTCGCTCCTCACCAGCGCACGCATCACGATCTCCATCGGCATGCTGATCGCCGGCGCGCTCGTGTTCAACTACGTGGTCACGATCGAGAACGTCCCGAAGACGCTCTCGATGATGCTGAAGGGCTACGAGCTCACGCCGGTCGGGTTCCTCCTGCTCGCCAACCTGCTCCTGCTGCTGCTCGGCTGCTTCCTCGAAGGCACAACGATCCTCCTCGTGATCGTGCCGGTGTTGCTGCCCACGGCCGCCGCCGTGGGGGTGGACCCGGTGCACTTCGGCGTGGTCGCCGTGGTCAACATCATGATCGGCCTCGTCACGCCCCCCTACGGCCTCCTGCTCTTCCTGATGGTCAAGATAGCCGACGTCCCGCTCAAGGACCTCGTGCGGGACATCCTGCCGTTCCTCGCCGTGATGATCGCCGCCCTCCTCCTGGTCACACTGGTCCCCGATCTGGTGCTGTTCCTGCCGCGCCTGTTCGGATACAAGGGATGATCCATGCCCCCCACGATCCACATCCTCAACGGCCCCAACCTCAATCGCCTCGGCACGCGCGAGCCCGACATCTACGGAAAGACCACGCTCGCGGAGATCGAGGCGCTGTGCCGCCGTCACGCCGGGCCGTGCGCCATCGAGTTCCGCCAGTCCAACATGGAAGGCGATCTCGTCAACTGGATCCACGATGCCATCGACCACGGTGCGGGGATCATCATCAATCCGGCCGGGCTGTCGTTCACGTCGGTGCCGGTCATGGACGCGCTCAAGATGTTCCCGGGACCGGTCTTCGAGCTTCATATCTCGAATATCCATCGCCGCGAGAGCATCTATCACGAGTCGCTGGTGTCGAAGGTCGCCACCGCGGTCATCGCCGGGCTCGGCGCCGACGGCTATCGCTGCGCGGTCGAGGCGATGGTCCGGCGGCTGGCGGGCTGACGCCGCTCCGACGACCCGGCCGATGCGCCCGGGGCGGCCTTCGCCCATGGCCCGGCGTCGTCGATCCCGGAGGATGGCGAGTCACTCGCCCAGGAACAGGCGCCCCACCTCGGGGTTGCCGAGGAGCTCGCGGCCGGTTCCGGCGAGCGCCACGTGGCCCGCCACGAGAACGTAGCCGAAGTCCGCGAACTCGAGGCCCTTGCGGGCATTCTGCTCGACCATGACGATCGTGCGCCCCTCCTCGGAGGTCAGCGCCGAGAGGATCTCGAACACCATGTCGATGTAGCGCGGCTCGAGGCCGATCGACGGCTCGTCGATCAGCAGGACGCCCGGATCGAGCATGAGCGCGCGCGAGATCTCGAGCAGTCGCCGTTCACCGCCGGAGAGCACGCCCGCGCGCTGTCGCCGCCGGGCCGCGAGCCGGGGATGGCGCTCGAAGACACGCTCCATCGCGCGCCGTGCTTCGGTCCGCGGCAACAGGTATCCCCCCATCAGCAGGTTCTCCTCGACGCTCATGTCGGGGAACACCGAGTTGTCCTGCAGGACGTACCCGATCCCGGCTTCGCGCAGCTTGCGGTGCGGCGCCATGTGCGTCACGTCGCGACCGTCGATGGCGATCGTGCCCGCGCTGATGCGGGTGAAGCCCTGGATCGAGTGGAGCACCGTCGACTTTCCGGCGCCATTGGGGCCGATCAGGCACAGCGATTTCGCGCGCGGCAGGCACAGGTCGATGCCGTGCAGGATCTCCATGCTGCCGTAGCCGGCGACCAGCCCCTGCAGCTCGACGTAGGGCGGCGCCGCCGCGAGCGCCGCGAGCGCCCGGCGGTCCGGGCCGTGGGCCGCAAGCTCGCCGGCGGCCGCGTCCACCTGGTCGACCGGAAGTACGACGTCGGTCGCGCCGAATCCGTAGCCGCGGGTGTGCCCGGTCTGCGCCGCCGGTGCCCGGGCCGCCGTCATTGCCGGGCTCCGATCCGGGGACAGCGAGGACACGACCGCGCGGCCGCCATCACCGTCCACCGAGGTACGCCTCGACCACGCGAGGATCGTTGCGGATCGCGTCGGGCGTGCCCTGCGCCAGCATCTCGCCCCGGCTCATGCAGTAGATCCGGCTGGCGAGGTTCATGATCACCCGCATGTTGTGCTCGATGACGAGCAGCGTGACGCCAAGCGCCGCGCTGGCGCGGCGCAGGCGATCGACCAGCCCGTTGATGAGCACGGGATTGATGCCGGCGGTGGGCTCGTCGAGCAGCAGCAGCCGCGGGCCGTTCATCAGCGCCATCGCGAACTCCAGGAGCTTCTGCTGTCCGAACGACAGGTCGCCGGCCAGGAGATGGCGCTTCGCGGAGAGGCCGGTGAACTCGAGCAGTTCCTCCGCGCGCCCGGTCGTGCCGGCGTCCGGACGGCGCAGCATGCTCGCCAGCGTCTCGTGCGCCTGCGACACGCTGATCTGCATGTTCTGCACGCAGGTCATGCCGCGGTAGACGCGGGTCTGCTGGAAGGTGCGGATGATGCCGAGGCGCGCGATCGTCGCCGTGCGCAGGCGCGAGATCTCGCGGCCGTCGAAGCGAATCGAGCCGCGGTCGATGGCGTCCTGTCCGGCGATGGCGCTGAACAGCGTGGTCTTCCCCGAGCCGTTCGGCCCGATGAGGCCCGTGATGCCCCCTGCCGGCACTTCGAGCGACACGTCGCGGTTCGCCACGAGCCCGCCGAACTGCTTCCAGACGCCCGTCACGACGAGCAGCGGCTCCGCAGATCGCATGCCTCCGCGCTCCGGCTCCGGGGTCTTCGCCGGCAGGTGGCTGGCGGCGGACGTTGCCACGGACTTCGCGGGCTCGTTCATGGGACGATCGTCCCCGCCTGGTTCGTCGCAACGCGCCGGCGCCTGATCCAGCCCAGGATGCCGCCCGGGAAGAACACCACGATGATCACGATCAGCAATCCCATCGCGACCCGCTGCCAGCCGAGCAGGTAGGTCCAGAACGTCTCCTGCGTGACATGGAAGATTACTGCGCCGATGACCGGGCCCCACAGCGTTCCGCGTCCGCCGAGCACCGCCATCAGCACCATCCATACGCCGTAGGTCGATCCCGCGAACGCGAGATCGCGCGGGTCGACGAAGCCGACCAGGTTGCCGACCGGGCCGCCGGCCGCTCCCAGGAAGAAGGCCGCCACCGTCCACGCGATCACCTTGCAGCGGGTCGTGCGCAGGCCCATCGCCTCGGCCTTGTCCTCGTTGTCGCGGATCGCGTTCATCGCGAGGCCGAGGCGGGTTCGATACAGCGCCCGCACGGCGAGCCACGTCGCGGCGGCGATGGCGAACAGCACGAAGTAGAAGAACCGCCCGCGCCCCTCGATCGCGCCGGGATAGACCGGCAGCGCCATGCCCGAGGCGGCGCCGATGAACTCCCACGCGGAGGCGAGATCGGCCGCGACGACCGCGAGACCCAGCGTCGCGATGGAGAAGTAATGCCCGCGAATGCCGAGGAGGAGCGGCCCGAGCAGGAGCGAGGCCAGCACCGCCGCCAGCGCCCCGGCGCCGATGCCGACGAACAGGGAGGTGTAGTAGCCCAGCCCCGCGTCGCGCTGCACGATCGCGCAGGCGTAGACCCCGATGCCGAAGAAGAGGACGTTGCCGAAGGAGTTGTATCCCATCTGGCCGCCGTTCACGTCCCAGGTGACGGCGAACAGGATCATCAGCCACAGGAACGCGAGCTGGGTGACGATCGTCGGCAACAGGAAAGGCGCGGCAACGCCGAGCAGGCCGATGCCGGCCAGCAGGGCGGTCGTGTGGTCCCGGTCGCTCGTACGGTCTCGCCCGGCGGTGGAAGGCTCCCCCCGATCGGCGCTGCGCGCCGCTCCCCCCGGGGGGCGAGCGCCTTGGGACGGCCCGGCGGTGGAACGCCCCCCCCGATCGGCGCTGCGCGCCGCTCCCCCCGGGGGGCGAGCGCCTTGGGACGGCCCGGCGGCGCTCACGCCAGATGCTTCCGCTGGCGCTCGAGCATCAGGTTGCGGCCGACCAGGAGCGCGACCATCACGAGGAAGACGAAGGCGGTCTGGTACTCGGTGCCGAGCACGAAGCCCGCGACATCCTCGAGCACGCCGAGACCGCTCCCGGCGACGATGACCCCCGGAAGATTGCCGAGACCGGCGGCCACCACGATCATGAACGAGCGCAGCGTGTAGGTCAGCCCGAGATACGGCTGCACGAACCACGTCATGGCGACGATGCCGCCGGCCGCGCCGCAGATCGCGCAATTCAGCGCGAACGTCGTGGCGTAGACGCGATCGGCGTCGACGCCCAGCACGCGCGCGGCGCGCGCATTCTGCGCCGTGGCGCGGATCGCCTGCCCGATGCGCGCCTTGCGCAGGAACCACACCAGGGCCACGCCGACCGCCGCCGCCGCACCGAACGCAACGAGACGAATCGACGGTATCGTCAGCAGTCCGCCGGCAAACGACAGGCTGGGCAGGTCGGTCCGCACGGTGCGGATGTCGGCCCCGAAGAGCTGGTTGGCGAGTTGCTGCAGCAGGATGCTGATGCCGAAGGTCGCGAGGATGGACACGAACATGTCGCCGTCGACCAGCCTGCCGATGACCGCGTGGTACAGCAGCAGGCCGAGGACATACATCGCCACGCAGGCGATCGGAATGCCGATCCAGGGGTGGAGCCCGGCGCGGTCGAGGTAGTAGACGAGGTAGCCGCCGACCATGACGAGCTCGCCCTGAGCGATGTTGATGATGTTCATCACGCCCCAGACGAGCGCCATGCCGTAGGCGACCAGCGCGAACACCGCGCCGACGAGGATGCCGTTGACGACCAGCTGGACGACGAGGATCGGTTCCGCGGCAAGGATCGAGAGATTCGACATCGCCGCTCCCGTCGCCCTTCCGGCGCTGCGTGCTCGCTACGACCGGCTGACCTTCTTGTCGGTCTCGCGCTGCTGCCAGGTGGGTGCCGGATAGATGGGCTTCGCCGTCGCCCACTTCGCCGGCGCGACCACCACGTAGTCCTCGTGTTGCACCTGGTACATCACCATCGACTTGGCCGTGTTCTTGCCGGCCGTGTCGAACTTCACCGGACCGTAGAGCGTCATCAGGTCGGTCTTCGCCAGCGCGTCGCGCACCTTGTCGCGGTCGAGCGAGCCCGCGCGCGCGATGGCGTCGGCGAACACCTCCACCGATGCGGTCGACTCGGCGGCCTGGTATGGCGGATCGTAGTTGTAGGCCTTCCTGAACATCTCCGCGTACTTCTGCGCGCTGCCGAACCAGGGGTCGGTATAGGTCAGGCTCGCGTCCCACTGCGACGCGCAGAACGCGTAGTCGGAGTCCTTGCCGAACTTCTTCGTGATCTGCGCCGAGTCGCAATGCGTGAGCGCCAGCATCGGCACGTAGACCTTGTCCTGCGCGACCTGGCGGATCCCGAGCACGGCGCCCTTCTCGTGACCCGAGATCATGAGCGCATCGGGCTTCAGCGCCTTCACCTTGGTGAGGGTCGCCGTCATGTCGTTGAGGTCGGCCGGCAGCTTGTCGTCGATCACGACCTGCATCCCGTACTTCTTCGCGTCCTCCATCACGCCGTCGCGCACGTCCTGCGAGAAGTTGTCGTTCTCGATGGCGATGGCGATCTTCATCGACTTCGGATCGCGCCCGGCCTTCTTCGCCTCCTCGGCCAGGATGTTCACCGCGGCGCGCAGGTAGTAGTCGGAGGTGTTCAGCACCGCGAACAGGTACTTGTAGCCGTGGGTGAACAGGCCACGGTCGGCGCCGTTGCCTTCCACCATCGGCACGCGATACTTCTCGGTGATCGGGGCGATGGCCTTGGTGAGCGCCGAGCTGTAGGGGCCGAGGATGAAGTTGACGTGATCCTGGCTGATCAGGCGCTCGACGAGCTGGGCGCCGCGGGCGGAGGTCGACTCGTCGTCGTAGTAGACGATCTTGAGGTCGTAGTGCTTGTCGCCGACCTTGACGCCGCCCTTGTCGTTGATCGCCTTGACGGCGAGGTTGTAGCCGTCCTGCGTGTTCTTGCCGTTGACCGAGTACTTGCCGGTGAGCGAAACCGCGGCGCCCAGTACGATCGTGCCGTCGGCGGCCTGGGCGAAGCCCGGCGCGGCGCCGAGCACGACCGCGAACACCGTCGCGGCAGCGATGCATGTGCGTTTCATGTCTCCTCCTGTCGATCCACGGCCGTCGTCGCGGCGTCCGCGAGACCGTCAGGATCGGCATCCGGCGCGGATCGGTCCATCCGTGTTTCACGTCGCGTCCTGTCGCCAGCTCGCGCGGCTGCACGTCCGCCGCTGTCCTACGGCGAAGGTCACCTGACGCCTTGCTCGCCATCACCCGCAAGGGCCGGCGACTCGCCATGCACCCGACGTCCCGATGCCGGTCCCGAGGTGCACCGGTGCCGTGGCGCTCCGCAGCGCGCGGGTCGAATTTGATCAAAATCGATTGACCTCGTCGCGCGCCGGTGCTGATAATGCCCGCATATGATCAAAGCAGCCGAGCGCTCGGGACACGCGACCGAGGTGGCCCAACGCATTCGCGACGACATCGTCGCCGGCTGCATCAGCTTCGGCGAGCGGCTGACCATCGACGCGCTGGCGTCACGCTATGCGGTGAGTCACATGCCGGTCCGCGAAGCGCTGCGCGAGCTCCATGGCGAGGGGCTGGTCGTCAGCGAGCCCAATCGGGGCGCGCGCGTGCGCACGATCGACGTCGACTTCGTCCACAACGTGTTCGAGAACCGCATCGCGCTGGAGATGATGCTGGCGCGCCGGGCAGCGCAGCGCAGTCGCGCGGCGGACGTCGACATGCTGCGTGCCATCGAGGACGACCTCGAGCGCGAGATCGATGCCGCCGACTATCCCGCGGTCGTTGGCCACAACAAGCGGCTGCACCAGGCGATCAACCGCCTCGCCGGGAACGACGACGCGCTGCCGATCGTCGACCGCCACTGGACGCTGCTCGCGGCGCTCTGGAGCCACTACGGCTACGGTGAATCACGCTTCGCCGGCGTCGCCAACGATCATCGCCACCTGATCACCGCGATCGCCGCACACGACGGCGACGCTGCCGCGCTCATCATGGGTGCGCACACGCAGAAGGCGCGCCTCGTGCTGCTGGAGCGCGTGGCAGCGCGGCCCGCTTCGCCAGTCGTGCTGCGGCGGCAGTCGTGATGGTGACGAGGGACCCGTCATCCCCCGAATGTCCGGCTGTTCCAGCACAGCGGGACGCGCCGGCCACCTCGCGGCTCAGGGCGCCGGGCAGTAGGCCTTGGCGATGCTCAGGTTGCCGGTGGCGCGATCGATGGTACGCGCACCGCGGCAGCGGCGCCCGCCGAGTAGGCCGTGCCGATGCGGTTGTAGATCGAGGGCGGGAACTTGACGTTGCGGCGGGTGAGGCGCGCGCATTCAGGTCGCCGCGCCGGCTGCCTTGCGCCCACACGGGCACCTCCGCCTTCTGGCAGCGACCTCGCTTCCGGAGTGCCTGGAGCCCGCCGTGTCGTCCGGACGCCGCGATGCCGCGCGAGGGCCGATCCGCCGCCCCGAGGAAGCCGATCAGGCCATCTGCCCGATGGTGCGGCTGAAGCGCCGCAGCGAGAACGCGAAGAAGACCGACCCTATCCCGACGAGCCAGACCAGCTGCGGCCACACGAAGGCGATGCCCGCGCCTCGATAGAGGATGGCCTGCGCCGCCGCCACGAAGTGGGTGTTGGGCGCGGCGAGCATGACGTCCTGCACGAACACCGGCATGCTCTCTCGCGGCGTCGACGCTCCGGACAGCATCTGCAGCGGCAGCAGCACGAGGATCAGCATCATCGCGAACTGCGGCATCGAGCGCGTCGTCGTCGCCAGGAAGATGCCCATCGACGTCGTGGCGAACAGATGCAACGCGGTCACGCCGACGAAGAGGGCGACCGATCCCTCGATGCGCACCTGGAGCAGTCCCTGCACGACGAACAGCAGCGAGCATGTGGCGGCAAACAGGACCACGAGGCCCATCGACCAGACCTTGGACAGCATGATCTCGGTGGGCGTGACCGGCATGGCGAGCAGGTGCTCGATGGTCCCGTGCTCACGCTCGCGTATCAGCGCGGCGCCGGTCAGCAGGATCGAGAGCATCGTCACGTTGTTGATGATCGACATCACCGAGCCGAACCAGCCGGCGTTCAGCGTCGGATTGAATCGCGCGCGCAGCTCGAGCTCGACGGGCATCGCCGTGGTGCCGCGGTTGCGTGCGACGAAGGCGTTGACCTCGCCCAAGACGATCTGCTGCACGTAGCCGCTGCCCGAGAACGCCTGGCTCATGCGGGTGGCGTCGACGTTGAGCTGGATGACGGGCGCGCGTCCCGCGAGCACGTCGCTCTGGAAGCTGGGCGGAATCACGAGGGCGAACGTGAATTCGCCGGCGTCCAGGCCGGCGTCGGCGCGCGAGAGCGACGTCACGACGGGCGGCAGGAAGTGCGGCGGATAGAACGCACCGACGATCCGCTCCGAAAGGGGTGAGCGGTCCTCGTCCACGATCGCGATCGGCGCCTTGTTCAGCACTTCGGGCACCGCCGTCGCGGACGTGTACACGGACAGGGTAAAGAGGTAGGCGACGAGCACCAGCATCATGGGGTCGCGCCAGAGACCCCACAGCTCCTTGACGCCCAGCCGGTAGACGTTGGCCAGAGTCTGGCGCATCTCGGTCAGGCCTCCTGCTTGCGCAGGAGGAGCACCGCGCTGCTCAGGATGACCGGCACGGCGATGGCGAGCGGCCAGAACGACGCGGCGAGGTCGTCGATCCCCAGGGATTTGTTGAACACGCCGCGGGTGATGGCGAGGAAGTGGCTCGTCGGGTAGATGCTGCCGATGAAGGCGCCCGCCCCTTCGAGGGAGCTCACGGGATCGATCATGCCGGAGAACTGCACCGCGGGGATCAGGGTGCCGATCATCGTGAAGAAGAGCGCGGCCACCTGGCTGCGGGTGAACGTCGATGCGAGGAGGCCGATGCCGGTCGCGCAGATCGTGTAGAGCACGGCGGCGAGCAGGAGCGCCGTGAAGCTTCCCTTGACCGGCACGCCGAAGAAGGTCACTGCCATCGCTACCATCAGCAGGAAGTTCACCATCGCCAGCGCGATGTACGGCAACTGCTTGCCGAACAGGAACTCGCTGCGGGTGACGGGGGTGACGTACAGGTTGAGGATCGAGCCCAGCTCCTTCTCGCGCACCACGGACAGCGCCGCCAGCATCGCCGGAAACATCATGAGGAGCACCGGGATCACGGCCGGCACCATCGCGGGAAGGCTTTCCACGCCGGGGTTGTAGCGGAAGCGCGTTTCCACCGTTGCGGCGCCCTGGGTGGCCGCGTCGCCGCCGCGTTGCCGCGCGATGCTGGCGAGCCAGGCCTGGTGCATCCCCTGCACGTAGCCGGAGACGGTCTCCGCCCGCGACGGCATCGCGCCGTCGATGTACGCGCCCAGCGCAACGGAATGCCCGCGCGCGACGTCGCGGGCGAAGCCGGAAGGAATCACCAGCGCGAGGTTCAGCTCCCCGCTGCGCATCCGGCGGTCGAGGTCGGCGTCGTCGACGATGGGTGCGTGCTCGACGAAGTAGCGCGATCCGGAGAGATTCTGCGCGTAGTCCCGGCTCACCGACGTGCCGTCGTAGTCGAGCACGGCGAACGTCAGGTCCTTCACGTCCATGTTGATCCCGTAGCCCATGATGATCATGAGCAGCAGGCTTCCCACCAGCGCGAGCGTCGCCCGCACGGGATCGCGGCGCAGCTCGAGCGACTCGCGCACCGTGTAGCTCCAGGCACGCGCCGGGCTGAAGGCCTGCTGCCGCGTCTCATGCTGCGCCGGGGCGGCCGGCCCGGCCGTGACCCGAGCGTCCGCAGCCTGCGGCATGTCGCCACGCGCTCCGGCATCGACGAGGAAGGCGATGAAGGCCTCCTCGAGATCGCGCGCGCCGCGCTGGCGCACGATGGCTGCCGGCGAGTCGCTCACCAGCACCCGGCCTGCGTGCATGAGCGAGATCCGGTCGCAGCACTGCGCCTCGTTCATGAAGTGCGTCGAGATGAAGATGGTCACGCCGTCGCGCCGCGACAGTTCCGCGAGGAGTTCCCAGAAATGGGCCCGCGCCACCGGATCAACGCCTGACGTGGGCTCGTCGAGGATCAGGAGCTCGGGCCCGTGCACCATCGCCACGGCAAGCGACAGGCGCTGGCGCAGGCCGAGCGGCAGCCCGTCGGGAAGGCTGTCCATGAGCTCGGTCAGTCCGAAGCGCGCGGCCATCTCTTGCGCGCGCTCCTGCACCTCCGCCTCCGGCACTCCGAAGAGGCGCGCGTGCAGAACGAGGTTCTGCGCCACCGTGAGCTCCGAATACAGCGAGAAGGCCTGCGACATGTAGCCCACGCGCCGCCGCGTGGCGATGTCCTTCGGGTCCACCTCGCGCCCGAAGAGCCATGCCTTGCCTTCGCTCGCCGGCAGCAGGCCGGTGAGCATCTTCATCGTGGTCGACTTGCCGCAGCCGTTGGAACCCAGGAAGCCGAAGATCTCGCCGCGCCGGATGCGGAAGCTCACGTGGTCGACCGCCACGAAGTCGCCGAAGCGCATCGTGAGGTCGCGCGCCTCGATGGCGATGACCTCCTCGCCCGGCCCTTCCGCCAGCGGCGGAATCACGAGCTCGTGATATCCCTCGCGCTTCTCCGACGGCAGCAGCGCGACGAACGCCGTCTCCAGGCTGGCGCTGCCCGTGCGCGCCAGGAGCTCGGCAGGCGTGCCGCTGGCGAGCACGCGGCCCGCATCCATGGCGACGAGGAAGTCGAAGCGCTGTGCCTCGTCCATGTACGCCGTGGCGACGATCACGCTCATGCCCGGGCGATCCCTGCGAATGCTAGCCACGAGATCCCAGAACTGGCTGCGCGCGAGCGGGTCCACGCCGGTCGTGGGCTCGTCGAGGACGAGCAGGTCAGGATCGTGGATCAGCGCGCAGCACAGCCCGAGCTTCTGCTTCATGCCGCCCGACAGCTTCCCCGCCGGACGCTGCAGGAACGAGTACAGGCCCGTGCTGCGCGTGAGCGACTCGATGCGTCGCTTGCGCTCGGAAGCGGAGTGGCCGAAGAGCTGCCCGAAGAACTGGAGATTCTCGTCGACCGAAAGCGTGGGATAGAGGTTGCGGCCGAGTCCCTGAGGCATGTAGGCGATGCGCGCGCACACGTCGTCGCGATGGCGGCGGCTCGCCATGTCGCCGCCGAGCGCCTCGACGCGTCCCTGCTGGATCGCGCGGGCACCCGCGACCAGCGAGAGCAGCGTCGACTTGCCGACGCCATCGGGTCCGATCAGGCCTACCACGCAGCCGGCGGGAACGTCCAGCGTGATGCCGGCGAGGGCCAGCGTCTTGCCGTAGTAGTGGGTGACGGCATCGAGCCGCGCGACGGCGGCCGGGGCCGTCGGGGTCATTGCACGAGGCCGGTCGTGAGAAAGTCCGGCCACCTGGCGTTGTCGTCGATGCGCACGTACGCCACGCCGGGCAGTCCTGTCTTCACACGCTCGATATGCCTGCGCAGGAGCTCGGCCGGGATCTGTGCACGCACGCGGAACATGAGCTTCTCCCGCTCCTTCTCGGTTTCCACGGTCTTGGGCGTGAACTGGGCGACGTCCGCCACGAAGCTCACCTTGGCCGGGATCACGTACTGCGGCGCGGCATCGAGCACGATCCGGACCGGTGCGCCGAGGGCGACGCGTCCCGCGTCCGTGGTCGGCAGGAAGAACGTCATGTAGACATCGGAAAGGTCCACGAGATTGAGCACGCGGCCCCCCGCCGCCAGCACCTCGCCCGCACGGGCGACGATGTACTGCACGCGCCCCGCGCGCGGTGCCTTGAGCGTGGCATCGGCGATGTCGGCGACGACGGCGTCGATCGCCGCTGTGGCAGCGACCTCCGCGGCCTCGGCGTCGACCACCTGGGCCTTCGCGGCGGCGATCCCGGCGTCGGAGGCCGCGGCCTGCGCCTGCGCGCCAGCGACGTTGGCGCGAGCGCTCTGCGCGGTGGCGCGGTCGTCGTCCAGGGCCTGCTTGGAGATGAAGCCGGTCTTGGCGAGCTGCTCCGAGCGGGCGAGGCGGCTCTCCGCGGCGACTGCCTGTGCCTTGCGCTGCTCCACCACCGCGAGGTTGGCCTGCCGCTCCGCCTCCCGCTGCTTCACCACGCTGCGCGCACTCCCGACCGAGATGCGTGCCCGGTCACGTTGCGCCTCGGCCTGCCGCCGCTGCGCCTCGAGCTGGTCGGTGTCCATCACGGCGAGCACCTGCCCCGGCTCCACGAAATCGGACTCCTTGACCAGAATCTCCTTGAGCCGCCCCGGGATTCGCGTGGCGACGTCGATCTCCACGCCTTCGATGCGACCGTTGCCGCTGGCGATGCCGGCGGGAAGCGGTTCCGCGGCGTAGTGCTGCCACGCGAACCACCCGCCGATGGCGATCGCCATCGCGATGCCGAGAGGAACCGCGTAGCGGCGGAGCACGCCACGCGGCGGGAGCGGCGGCGTGCCCGGCGGCGGCGTGCCCCGTGGAGGCGCCGCACCCGCAGGAGGCGGCGCTGCGGATGTCGTGGAATCGGTGGCGGGGCGGCGGTCGTCGCTCATCTAGCTGTGTCTCGCGGATCCGCGATGGGATCGCAAGTCTACCGCAGCGATCGTTGCACTCCGGCCAGCGCTTCGCGGCCAGACCTGCGCCGACCGCCGGGCCGGCAGGGACCACGGCAGATGCAGCGGGCCGCCGTCCCTACTGCCGTCGAAGCTCCCGGTCCGGCACCGACACATCGATCACGCGCGCGAGGCGCGTGGCGATCACGCCGAGCAATCCGGCGAGCCCCGTGAGCAGGAACACGGGGGTCACCGCGAGCTGGATCGCGTGAGCGACGACGCCCGGGATCGATTCGGCGCTCATCGCGAGGGTTCGGCAGGCAGGGGTGATGCCGCGGCAGGCGTTGTCGCCGCAGACGTTGTCGCGGCAGCTGTTGTCGCCACCGGCTCCCGAAAGTGTCGGGGCCACCGCTTGCGCACGATATCGCGCGTGGCAGCGTAGGCGTAGCAGGAATCGACCTTGAGCGGCCGCCCCGTCGCGTCGAGCGCGTCGGGACGAGCGAGGCGGACCTCGGCGATGGTCTGGTAGGCCGCCGTGGCGAGCGGGATCAGGAGCTCCATGAGGTGGGTGCACCCCACGGCGCCACCGAGTCTCGCCTTGACCATGTTCGTCCAGCCGCCCTTGATGCGCTCGCCGACGATCGCGCGCATGGGTGCGACGGCTTCGCGGCACACGTCGAACGGGGTGGCGTCGCTCACGGCGACCACGTCGAGGACGAGGAGCGTGTCGTCGACCACCAGGCGCAACCACATGTCGTGGATCGGCGTGCCCGCCTTGATCAGCGCATCGCCCGGCGTGCGCAGGTCGCGTGCCTTGGTATCGGTGACGCGGCCGTCGATCTCGTACAGGCCGTCGTCGCGACGATAGCCGCGCATCTCGATGCGGCGCAAGTGGAGTTCGGTGCGGCGGGGAGAGTCGGGCAGCGGCATCGGTGCGTTCCCGCGTATCGCGAGCGGCTGGCGTGGGCTCCCATTGTGCCATCGGGCCCGGCGATCCCTCCTCGGCGCGGGGCAGCGACACCGCCCGAGGCCACGAACCGGGGGGCGATTGCTGGCCTAGCCTGGCCGCGCGGGCTTCGACGCACGCTTCGTCACTGGCTGCGCTGCGGCCTTCCCGGTGCACCTCGGGGCCGCCACCGCCGGTGCGGCGGCATTGCGCTCCCATAGCTCCTCCAGCGCATCGGCGAGCGTCGTGGGCACCCGCGTGCCGGACGACCGGACGCCCCAGCGAAACCGGCTGAAGGGCGGCACCGCGAGGTCGGCATACGTCACGGGCGGCAGCGCGAAGAGCTGCGTGAGGCGCAGCTCGAGGTGATTGGTGGTCAAGCCGAGCGCGGCCTTCTCCGGCCGCCAGTGCAGCCGCTCCTCGGGTGCTTCCAGAACGTAGCCGGCACCGAAGAGGCCCTTTGGCTCCACCCCCACGCGCACGAGGAAGGCGCGGCTGCCCACCTCGATCGTGCGGGTGCGGCCGCAGTTCCAGCCGGTGTCGAGGTGCCCGCGGCGCACCACGGCGCGCACGTCCTTCGCGAGGTGGGGCCACTTCCAGGCGAGCGAGGGATTCCAGGCGAAGAGATAGGTGGCCACGGGCAGGCGGCGTACGGGCGTAACCCTCGATTGTGCCTGCAACCGGAACGCCGCCGCGCGGGATGCGCGCACCGCAGGCACGTCGCGACCACGGGACGGCCCGCGATGACGGCAGCGGCGCCGCGCTAGAATGCGGCGATGCGATACAACAGGTTTCCGGGGACTGCGCTCGCGATTTCCGAGGTGTGCCTCGGCACCATGACCTTCGGCGAGCAGAACAGCGAGAGCGAGGCCCACGAGCAGCTCGACTACGCACTCGCGCAGGGCATCAACTTCATCGACACCGCCGAGATGTACCCGGTGCCGCCGAATGCGCGCACGCAGGGCCGCACGGAGACGTACGTCGGCACGTGGCTGGAGCGCCAGGAGCGCGGCAAGGTGGTGGTCGCCTCGAAGGTCGCCGGTCCAGGACGCCGCGACTGGATCCGCAACGGCCGCACCGACCTCACCCCCGACGTGATCGCCGAGGCCTGCGCGACCAGCCTCGAGCGCCTGCGCACCGACTACCTCGACCTCTTCCAGATCCATTGGCCGCAGCGGAACTGCGCGACCTTCGGCGCCTACGAATTCGATCCGGCCAGGGAACGCGAGGGGCCATCGATCCGCGAGCAGGTGGCGGGCATGGCGGAGCTCATCGCGAAGGGGCGCATCCGTCACTACGGCCTGTCGAACGAGACGTCATGGGGCGTGTGCGAGTTCCACCGCGTGGCGCGCGAGCTTGGTGTGCCGGGTCCCATCACCACGCAGAACGCGTACAACCTCGTGTCGCGCGCGGTCGACGGCGACATGGCCGAGGCGCTGTTCCGCACCGGCATGCGGCTGCTCGCGCACAGCCCGCTCGGAATGGGCGTGCTGACCGGCAAGTACGCGGCGGGGGCGATGCCGCCGGAATCGCGTTTCGCGCGCTTCGACGACTTCGGCATGCGCTTCCGCAAGCCCGTCGTGTTCGAAGCCGTCGACGAGTACGCGCGCATCGCGCGGCGTCATGGACTGTCGATGGTCGAGCTCGCGCTGGGCTACGTGCGCAGCCGCTGGTTCGTCGGCTCGATCGTCGTGGGCGCCACCACGGTCGCGCAGCTCGCCGAGGACGTGGCGGCGGCGCAGGTCACGCTGCCGCCGGCGGCGCTCGCCGACATCGCGGCGATGCACCTGCGTTATCCCAATCCCGCCAACTGAAGCCTGCGCCGATGATCGGCGTCGCGTTCAACGGGTGGCCCCGTGCCTTTCCCCCGGCGCGAAGCGCTCCTTCCACAGCGCCCACGGGCGGGCGAGCACGCTGCGGTTCGTGGCCTCCGATGCCGCGCCTTCCTCGGCGTTGAGATAGCTCACCTGGCCACCGAGCGCGATCGCGCGTTGCTGCAGGTCGGCGTTGAGCTGCGTGTAGTAGGCGCGGAACACCGCCTCGGGAATCGATGCGGCGATGGCGCAGAAGCCGTGGCCGCGCATGAGCACGACCGGCGAGCTGCCGAGCGTCTCGGCGAGCGCCCTTCCCTGCTCGCCGTTGCGCACCAGCATGTCGGTATTGCCGAAGCGCTCGCGCATCTCGAACACGGGCGCCCCCGCGTGCAGGAAGCCGCTCATGTGGTAGATCGGCCGCAGCGGCACGTTCGACGCCGCGAAGGGAACCACGGGCGCGGCATGGCTGTGCACCACGGCGAAGACGTCGGGGCGGCGCGCGTAGATCTCGCCGTGGATGAAGCGTTCGAGATACGGCGTTCGGTCGTCGGCCTGGGCATTGGACTCGAGATCGAACGTCACGATGTCGCTCGCTGTCACGAGCTCGGGCGCGAGCGAGCGCGACAGCAGGTAGCGCTGCGGGAGCAGCGGATGGCGGGCGCTCACGTGACCGAAACCGTCCAGCACGCCGAGTCCGGCGAGGATGCGATTGGCGGCGACGAGATCGTCGATGACGGTGTCGATCATGTCTGCGCGATCCTCTCTCCGGCGGACGGGCCGCCAATCTAGCACGTCACCACACGCGCATGGTGGCGTACGCAGGCTGCTCACGCGCGGGTGTTCGCGTGCGGCCGAAGCCGTGGGCGCGGATGCCCCGCGACGCAGCGTGCGTCAGCGCATGGTCAGGCCGCCGTCGGCCGCCAGCACCTGGCCCGTCACGTAGCTCGCCGCGTCCGACGCGAGGAACACGAACACCGGCGCGATTTCGTCCGGCTCGGCCCAGCGACCGAGGGGAATGCGGTCGAGATACTTGTGGCGGAAGCGCTCGTCGGTGCGGATCGTCTCGGTCATCGGCGTGGCCGCGCCGGGCGCGATCGCATTCACGGTGACGTCGTGGCGCGCGAGCTCGCGCGCGGCCGCCAGCGTGAAGCCGACGATCCCCGCCTTGGCCGCGGCGTAGTTGACCTGCCCGATGGTGCCGAGGAGCCCGGCGGTCGACGTCACGTTGACGACCCGGCCATAGCGGCGCCCGGTCATGTCCGGCACCACCGCCTGCAGGCAGTTGAAGCTGCCGGTGAGATGCACCGCGAGCACCGTGTCCCACTGTGCGGGGTCCATCCTGTGCAGCATCGCCGGGCGCGTCACGCCGGCGTTGTTGACCAGGATGTCGACCGGACCGAAGCGCCGATGCACGGCGTGCACCATCGCGTCGACGTCGGCGCGGCGTGCGACGTCGCACGCTACGCCGATCGCCTGCGCGCCCGCGCGGTCCAGGGCTTCGGCCACCGCCTGCGCACGCTCGCCCGCGACGTCGGCAACGACCACGCGCGCGCCTTCGCGCGCGAACGCACGCGCCACCGCTTCGCCGATGCCTTGCGCGGCGCCCGTGACGATTGCCGTTCTGCCTTCGAGCTGCATGGGAGGACTCTGCGGCAGGCGGCGGTTCCGGGGCCTTGATCTTGCTCAAGGCCGGCGCGGCGCGCGCGGCACCACAATGCGTCGCGCATTGCGGGTGAGGAGGACCCCGTGGAACAGTCTTTCGCGCGGGAGGTGGAACTTCTCGCGGGCCGCGCCGGCGAGCGCTTCGACGGCGAAGGCATCGTCGCCGTCACCAAGGCACTGCTGCAGTCCGGCGTTTCCTACGTCGGCGGCTATCAGGGCTCGCCCGTGTCGCAGCTCCTCGACGTGATGGTGCAGGCGCGGGAGTACCTCGACACGCTCGGCGTGCACGTCGAGGCCTGCACCAACGAAGCCGCCGCCGCGGCCATGCTCGCGGCGTCGGTCACCTACCCGGTGCGCGGCGCCGTGACGTGGAAGTCGATCGTCGGCACCAACGTGGCCTCCGACGCCCTGTCCAATGTCGCGTCGGCCGGCGTGCAGGGCGGCGCGCTGATCGTCGTGGGCGAGGACTACGGTGAAGGTTCGAGCGTCGTGCAGGAGCGCACGCACGCGTTCGCGATGAAGTCGTCGCTCTGCCTCCTCGATCCGCGCCCCGAGCTCGCCCACATCGTCGCGATGGTGGAGCATGCGTTCCCGCTGTCGGAGGCGGCCTCGACGCCGGTCGTCCTGCAGCTGCGCATCCGCGCCTGCCATCTCGCCGGCAGCTTCGTCTGCAAGGACAACGTCGCTCCGGCGCTGTCGATGCGGCATCGCGCGGACGCCCCGCCGCCGCAGGACCCGGGACACCTGTCGCATCCGCCGTACACCTTCGCGCACGAGCGGCAGAAGGTCGAGACGCGCCTGCCCGCCGCGCGTCGCTACATCGTCGAACGCGGCATCAACGAGGTCTTCGCCGCCGACGGCGCCGACATCGGGCTCGTCGTTCAGGGGGGGCTGTACAACACGCTGATCCGCGCGCTGGCGACCGCCGGGCTTACCGACGCCGGTGGCGGCAGCCGGCTGCCGATCCTGGTGCTCAACGCGACCTACCCCCTGGTGCCGGAGCAGCTCGCCGCGTTCTGCGCCGGCAAGCGCGCGGTGCTCGTCATCGAGGAAGGCCATCCCGAATTCATCGAGCTCGAGGTCACGACCGCGCTCGCGCGCGCCGGGCGCGCGTGCGCCGTGCATGGCAAGGCGACGTTCGCCAACGCCGGCGAGTACAACGGCGAGGCGATGCTGCGAGGCGTCGCGAGGTTCGTCGCCGCGTGCGCGCCGGCGACCGACCTGCGCGCGGCCGCTGCATGGCAGGCCGAGGTCGACGCCGCGCGCAAGCGTGCGCGCGAGCTGCTGGCAGGCGAGGTTCCGCCGCGGCCTCCGGGATTCTGCACGGGCTGCCCGGAGCGTCCGGTGTTCGCCGCCATGAAGCTCTCCGGCGCCGCAGCCGGTGCGCGGCACGTCGCGGCGGACATCGGCTGCCATTCGTTCGCGATGTTCGAGCCGTTCGCGATCGGCCACTCGATCACGGGCTACGGGCTCGGGCTGGCGAGCGCCGCGGGCGTGGGCCCGATCAGCGCGAAGCGGCCCCTGGCCACCGTCGGCGACGGCGGGTTGTGGCACAACGGCCTCCTCTCCGGCGTCGCGTCGGCCGTGAAGAACGGCTCCGATCTCGTGCTGGTCGTGTTCAAGAACGGCTACACGTCGGCCACCGGAACGCAGGAGCTCGTTTCCACGCCGGCGGCGGCCCGGCGCGAGGACGCCGGAAGCGCCAGCACGACGCACACCGATGCCTCGATCGAGAACGTGTTGCGCGGGGTGGGCGTGCAGTGGTTGCGCACCGTGCACACCTACGACGTCTCGCGCATGAAGGCGACGCTCGAGGAGGCGTTGACCACGCCGCAAGGCGGGCTCAAGGTGATCGTCGCCGAAGGCGAGTGCCAGCTCGAGCGGCAGCGCCGTCTCGCGGGGTGGCGCGCGCGCAAGGACGCGGCGAAGGAGCGCGTGGCGCGCGTGCGCTTCGGCATCGACGAGGACGTTTGCAGCGGCGACCGCGCCTGCGTGCGCCTGTCCGGATGCCCGTCGCTCACGCTCAAGCCATCCGCCAATCCGCTGCGCAGCGAGCCGGTGACCACCATCGATGCGAGCTGCGTGGGTTGCGGCCTGTGCGGTGAGCTCGCGCAGACCGCGGCGCTGTGCCCATCGTTCTATCGCGTCGAGGTCGTGACGCGGCCGACGGCCTTCGAGCGCTTCATGGCGAGGGCACGCGGGTGGACGGCGCGTGCCTTCCTCGCGGGATGAGCCAGCTTCCGCTCACGATCCTGATTGCCGCGCTGGGCGGGCAAGGTGGCGGCGTGCTGGCCGGATGGATCGGCCGCGCGGCGCGCAGCGAGGGGCTCGTGGTGCAGGCGACCTCGACTCCGGGCGTGTCGCAGCGCACCGGTGCCACGAGCTACTACGTCGAGATGGTCGCGCCACCCGCGCCGGCGCTCGGGCTCGCGCCCGTGCCCGGGCGCGTCGACGTGCTCGTCTGTTCGGAACTGCTCGAGGCGGCTCGCGCGCTGGAGCGCGGCATGTGCACACCCGCACGCACGGTCGTCGTGGCCTCGACCCATCGCGTGTACACGACGAGCGAGAAGATGAGCGGCAGCGACGGTCGCTTCGAAAGCGATCGCATCGTCGCCGCCATCCACGCGCTCGCCCGGCGCGCGGTGCTGCTCGACATGGAGTCGGTGCGCGCCCGCCACGGCGCGGCGATCAGCGCGGTCGTGTTCGGCGCGCTCGCCGGAAGCGGCGCGTTGCCACTGTCGCGCGGCGCGTGCGAGGCCGCCATCCGCGAGGGCGGCCTCGGCGTGACCGCGAGCCTCGCGGCGTTCGCGGACGCCTTCGCCTGCGCAGGCGCGCCGGGGGAGGCCGCGCCGCCGCGCCCGATTTCCACCGTGGCCGAGATCGTGGCCGTCGGCGCAGCGCAGCTCACGGCATACCAGGACGCCCGCTACGCGCAGCAGTTCGTCGCCCGCGTGGAGCGCCTCGCGCGCGCCGCGCAGGGCCGTGGCGAGCGCGCCGAGACGGCGGTACGCGAAGGCGCGCGGTCGCTCGCGCTGTGGATGGCGTACGACGACGCGATCGCCGTCGCGGCGGCGAAGTCGCGGGCCTCGCGCCTCGCCCGCATCCGGCAGGAGGCCGGAGCCGGCCAAGGCGACATCGTCCGCGTGCGCGACTACCTGCGTCCCGGCATCGCGGAGATCGCGGCGATCCTGCCGGCGCGGCTCGGGGCGTGGCTGGAGCGTCGCGGGCGCAGGTCCGGGGGACCGCCGGGACGCAGCGTGACGATCGAGACCACGTCGGTCACCGGCGCGCTCGCCCTGCGCCTCGTCGCCGCGCTGCGTCCGTTGCGCCCGCGGTCGCTGCGCTACGCGCGCGAACAGGCCGACATCGAGAACTGGCTCGCGGTGTTCGAGCACGCGCTGGCCGGCGCCTCGCAGGTGACGCTGCTCGACCTCGCACGGCTGCCGCGGATGCGCAAGGGCTACGGCGAGACGCACGCGGCAGGACAATCGGGATTCGCCCGCGCCCTCGAGGGCTACGGGCGCGGGCGGCCGGTCGTCTGGCTCGATCAGCGCTGACGACTGCGCGCGCGCTTCGCCGGCTCGCGCTCGACCAGCCGGTGCATGGTGGCGAGCGTGATCGAGCCGAGCGTAGCCTTGGCGTTCTCGTCGATCTCGTGGAGCACGGAACCCAGCGTCCGGCCGACCGGGGTGTCCGCGAGCGGCGGCGAGTCGATGTTCTCGAACAGGGACACGATATCCATCAGCGTGACCCGGCGCTCGTTGCCGGAGAAGCGATAGCCGCCGCCGGCACCCCGGGCCGACTCGACGACGCCGGCCCGCGCCAGCACACTCAGCACCTTCGCAAGGTGGTGCGCCGACACGCCGTATGCCTGCGCGATGTCGGCTGCGGAGACGTGGCGCGACGGATCGCGCGCGAACTCGAGCACGCTGTAGAGCGCGAGCAGCGTGTTCTTCTGCAGTCGCATGCGCGGAGGCTTCCCTACTCCAGGTCCATCTCGAGCGGCAGCAGCGAGCCCGCGGTCATGCCGCGGCTCCTGAAGAACGACAGGATGAGCGTGTTGTCGCGAGACAGCATCGTCCGCAGCGTGGTGACCCCCTTGCGGCGGAAACCCTCGCTGATCGCGTCGAGGAGCAGCGTGCCGACGCCCGCAAGGCGCGCCGCGGGATCGACACTGATGGCGAACACCCACCCGCAGGGAGGCGAGCCGAACTCCCAGTCGCGTATCTCGCCGATGACGAAGCCGACGACCCGGCGCCCGGCCACCGCGACCAGGAACTGCCGTGCATCGTCCGCCCGCGCGCCGTAGCGGCGAAACAGCGACCGCCAGTAGTCCGGCTTCGGCAGCCGGGTCACCGCGGCGTCGATCTCGTTGACGCGCGCCAGGTCCGTGCGCCGCGCGCGCCGCACGGCCACCTCCACCGCGGTTCGTCCGGCGCGTCGCGTTGGCTTCATGCGCTGTCGAAAAGACTGACCTGGATCAAGTTGCAATTGCGCAATCCGGTACCAGAATGGCCCATCGGTGCCTAGTCTACCCGGCTTCCGCGCCTCGTGCGCGGCCAGTCGCCATGGTGCACCGCATGCCGGCTCTTTCAGGAGGAGAGACGATGGAAAGGTCGAGAAGGTGGTGGCGCGCCGCCGCGGTGCTGCTGGCGGGAGCGCTCGTGCCGGTGTCCGGCGCGCTCGCGCAGGAGCCGATCCGGATCGGTGCGTTCGTGTCGGCCACGGGGCCGGCGGCATTCCTGGGCGACCCGGAGCAGAAGACGCTCGAGCTCTACGTCGAGCGCCTGAACGCGGCCGGCGGCGTGCTCGGCCGCAAGCTCGAGCTCGTCGTGTACGACGACGCGGGCGATGCCGAGAAGGCGCGCACGTTCGCGAAGCGACTCATCGAGCAGGACCGCGTCGACGCGATCGTCGGCGGCTCGACCACCGGCACCACCATGGCGGTGGTGCCGCTCGCCGAGCAGGCGCAGGTGCCGTTCGTATCGCTCGCCGGCGCGGTGGTCATCGTCGAGCCGACCAAGAAGTGGGTGTTCAAGACGCCGCATACCGACCGCATGGCGTGCGAGAAGATCTTCGCCGACCTGCGCGGGCGAAACCTCACGAAGCTCGCGCTGATCTCGGGCGCCGGCGGCTTCGACAAGTCGATGCGCGCCGAATGCCTGAAGGTGGCCCCGAAGCACGGCATCGAGATCGTCGCCGACGAGACCTACGGCGCGGCCGACAACGACATGACGGCGCAGCTCACCAAGATACGCGCGAGCGGCGCGCAGGCGGTGCTCAACGCGGGCTTCGGGCAGGGTCCCGCGCTGGTGACGCGCAACTACCGGCAGGTCGGCCTCGGGCTGCCGCTGTACCAGTCGCACGGCGTCGCCTCGAAGGACTACATCAAGCTGTCCGGCGCGGCGGCCGAAGGCGTGCGGCTGCCTGCGGCGGCGCTCCTCGTCGCCGAGATCCTGCCCGACGCCGACCCGCAGAAGCCGGTGGTCGTCGGCTACCGCAAGTCCTACGAGGACCGCTTCAAGAGCGACGTGTCGACGTTCGGCGGCCACGCCTACGACGGCCTCATGCTCACGGTCGAAGCGATGCGGCGGGCGGGTTCGACCGACAAGGCGAAGGTGCGCGACGCGCTGGAGGCGACCAAGGGCTACGTGGGCACCGGGGGCGTGGTGACGATGTCGCCCGCCGACCACATGGGTCTCGGCCTCGACGCCTTTCGCATGCTCGAGATCAAGGACGGAACCTGGTTGCTGGTGAAGTGACCGCGGAGCTTACATGGAAGTGCAGTGGCTCCAGTTCGTCGCGAGCGGCCTGACCGCCGGGGCGATCTACGCGCTGGTCGCGCTCGGCTTCTCGATCGTCTACAACGCGAGCGGCGCGATCAACTTCGCGCAGGGTGAGTTCGTGATGATCGGCGGCATGAGCGCGGTCTCGCTCGTCACCGCCGGCCTGCCGCTCGCGGCCGCGGTGCCGCTCGCGCTCGTGGCAGCGGCGGTCGTCGGGCTCCTGCTCGAGAAGATCGCGATCGAGCCCGCGCGGAACGCCGACACGGTGACGCTCATCATCATCACCATCGGCGCGTCACTCTTCCTGCGCGGGCTCGCGCAACTGGTCTGGGACAAGCGCATCCACGTGCTGCCCGCGTTCTCCGGTGAGCAGCCGATCGCGATCCTCGGCGCCACCATCGTTCCGCAGAGCCTGTGGGTGCTGGGGGGCGCGGCGCTCGCCGTCGGCGCGCTGACCTGGTTCTTCGGCCGCACCCTGTTCGGCAAGGCGATGCTCGCCACCTCGTACCAGCCGCTCGCGGCGCGCCTGTGCGGCATCGGCACGCGCACGGTGCTGCTCGCGAGCTTCGGTCTGGCCGCGTTCCTCGGCGGGCTCGCCGGCGTGCTCACGGCGCCGATCACCTTCGCCTCCTACGACAACGGCCTGATGCTCGGCCTCAAGGGCTTCGCGGCGGCGATGCTGGGCGGGCTCGGCAGCTTTCCGGGGGCGATCGTCGGCGGCCTCGCCCTAGGCATCGCCGAGGGGATGGCGGCGGGCTTCGTGTCCTCGGCGTACAAGGACGCGATCGCGTTCGTGATCATCCTGGCCGTGCTGTTCCTGCTTCCGCAGGGCCTCGCCGGGGCACGCCGTGTCGAACGCGTCTAGGCGCCGGCTCGATGCGCGCCATGGCGGCCTCGTCGCGCTGGCGCTCGTGATCGTCCTGCTGCCCGCGCTGCTCACCAACGACTACTTCTACGAGGTCGCGATCCTGGTGGCGATGAACGCCATCGTCTGCGTGGGCCTCAACCTCCTCATCGGGTACGCCGGCCAGATCAGCCTCGGACACGCGGGGTTCTTCGCGCTCGGCGCCTACGGCACGGCGATCCTGGCCTCGCGCTACGACTGGCCGGTGTGGCTGTCGATCCCCACGAGCATCGCCGCGGTCGGCTTGCTCGCGCTGCTCATCGGCCGTCCCACGCTGCGCCTGAAGGGTCACTACCTCGCGATGGCCACCCTGGGCCTCGGCGTGATCGTGTCGATCGTGCTCGTTACCGAGGACCGCATTACCGGCGGGCCCGACGGCATGGCGGTGCCCCCGCTGTCGCTGTTCGGCTGGGTCGTGCAGGGCGAGCGCACGTGGTACTGGATCGCCGGCGGCGCGCTGCTCGTCGCGGTCTGGCTCGCGCAGAATCTCGTGGCCTCCCCGGTCGGCCGGGCGCTGCGCGCGCTGCACGGTTCGGAAGTGGCCGCCGAGACCTCGGGGATCGACAGCGCGCGCTACAAGCTCGTGGTTTTCGTCGTCTCCGCACTGTTCGCCGCCACCGCCGGCGCGCTGACCGCGCACTACGGCGGCTTCATCACGCCCGCGCGCGCGTCGTTCATGCATTCCGTCGAGCTCGTGATCATGGTGGTGTTCGGCGGCATGGCGTCGACCTTCGGGGCGGTGGTCGGGGCGGCGGTGCTGACGACCCTGCCGCAGTTCCTCACCGTGATGAAGGACTACGAGATGATGGCCTTCGGCGCCGTGCTGATGGCCACCATGGCGCTGTTCCCGCGGGGGCTCGTGCCCACGCTCGCGCATCGCCTGCGCGCGTTGCCCATGCTCGGGCAGTTGCGCAGCGGGGTGCGGCGATGACGGCCGCTCCGGAGCGACGCGGCGCGCCGCCTCCCGCGCCTGGTGCGGGCGCCTCGGGGCACCCCGGCGACGCCCCCCTGCTCGCGGTCGACGGCCTCGCCAGGACGTTCGGCGGCGTGCAGGCGATCGCCGGCGTGTCCTTCACGATCCGCGCCGGTGCGGTGCACTCGATCATCGGACCGAACGGCGCCGGTAAGACGACCCTGCTCAATCTCCTCACCGGCATCTACACGCCGGACGCGGGCCGCATCGCGCTGCAGGGGCACGATCTGGCAGGAGCGCCGGCGCATCGCTTCGCCGCCGCCGGGATCGCCCGCACGTTCCAGAACCTGCAGGTCTTCTTCAACATGACGGCGGTCGAGAACGTGATGACGGGCCGCCATCTGCGCGAGCGCTGCTCGATCGCCGCGGCGATCCTGCGCACGCCCTCGCTCGCCCGCGCCGAAGCGCACTGCCGCGAGGTCGCCCGCTGCCTCCTGCGCCGCGTCGGGGTCGAGCGCTACGAGGACGTGCCGGCGTCGGCGATGCCCTACGGCGCGCTCAAGCGCCTCGAAGTCGCGCGCGCGCTCGCCTCGGAGCCGTCGTTGCTCCTGCTCGACGAGCCGGCCGCCGGCCTCAATCCGACCGAGGCGCGCGAGATCGACGTACTGATCAAGGGCCTCGCGGCGGAAGCGACGACCGTCATCCTCGTCGAGCACAACATGCGGCTCGTGATGGAAGTCTCGGACCACGTCCTCGTCCTCGACGAAGGCCGCATGCTGGCCGAGGGCACGCCCGCGGAGGTCGCGCGCGATCCGCGCGTGATCGAAGCCTATCTCGGTGCCGTGGGGATCGTGTCCACGCCGGCCGATGCCGAGGCCGTCGATGCTTGAGGTGCGTGGCCTCGGCAGCCGCTACGGCCGCATTCCGGCGCTGGCGCAGGTCGACCTCTCGGTCGCCGAAGGCGAGCTCGTTGCGCTGGTCGGCGGCAACGGCGCGGGCAAGACCACGCTCCTTCGCGCGATCTCCGGCGTCCAGCCGGTGTACGCGGGATCGATCCGCTTCGACGGCCGCGACCTTGGCCGCGTCACGCCGCGCGGACGGGTGCGCATGGGCATCGTGCAGGTCCCGGAGGGGCGGCAGGTCTTCGGGCCGCTGTCCGTCGAGGATAACCTGCGGCTCGGGGCGTTCGCGCGCGGCCGCCAGGAAGCGGTCGACGACGTGATCGCGCGCTTCCCCGCGCTCGGGGCCAAGCGCGCGGCACCGGCCGGAACGCTGTCGGGCGGCCAGCAGCAGATGCTCGCGATCGGCCGTGCGCTGATGGCGGAGCCGACGCTCCTGCTCCTCGACGAGCCGAGCATGGGGTTGGCGCCGCGGCTCGTCGCCGAGATCTTCGCGCAGGTCGCGGCGCTCAAGGCGCGCGGCACGACGATCCTGCTCGTCGACCAGAGCGCGCGCGCAGCGCTCGCGATCGCCGACCGCGGCTACGTCATGGAGGCCGGACGCATGGTGCTCGAGGGCACCGCGCGCGAGCTCCTGGACGATCCCAGGGTACAGCAGGCGTATCTCGGACTTTGACCACGAATGGAGACCACGCGATGAAGAAGACCTTGCAGCCCGGGATCGGGGACAGCGTTCGCGTCGAGGTCGATGCCGGGCGCACGATCGCCTTCATGGGCGAGAACGCGCGCATCTACGCCACTCCGATGCTCGTGCGCGACATCGAGGTCGCCTGCCGGGACCTGTTGCTCCGGCATCTCGATGCAGGCGAGGATTCGGTGGGAACGAGAATCGAACTCGACCATCTCGCGGCCACGCCGATCGGCTGGCGCGTGACGCTCACGGTGAAGGTGGTCGAGGTCAACGGCCGGGCGGTCGTGCTCGACGTCGAAGGCCGCGACGATGCGGAGATCGTGTGCCGCGGGCGCCACGCCCGCTTCGTGGTCGATCTCGCCAAGACCCACGCCCGCCTCGCGGCCAAGATCGAGAAGGCGGAGGCGTGAGCCCGAAGGGCCGTCCCGAGGGCGAACACCGGAGCGCGCAGCGCGAAGGCGGCGTTGCGACCCCGAAGGGCCGTCCCGAGGGCGAACACCGGAGCGCGCAGCGCGAAGGCGGCGTTGCGACCCCGCAGGGCCGCCCCGAGGGCGAACACCGGAGCGCAGCGCGGAGGTTGGTCCAGTGAACGCCGCCGCGCCGGCCGCCACCCGCGTCCCCACCTACTGCTACCAGTGCGTGGCGGGACCGGACCCCCTGACCGTGAAGGTCGAGAACGGCATCGCCACCGAAGTGGGCCCGAACCCGCGCGCCGCCGGCATCCATCCCGCCGACGGGCGGCCCTGCGTGCGCGCCTACGGGCTGGTGCAGAAGACCTACAACCCGCACCGCGTGCTGACGCCGATGAAGCGCACCAATCCGCGCAAGGGTCGCGACGAGGATCCGGGCTTCGTGCCGATCTCGTGGGACGAGGCGCTCGACACGGTTGCCGGGCGCCTGCGCGACATTCGTGAGCGCGGCCTGCTGGACGAGCAGGGACTGCCGCGCGTGGCCGCGACCTTCGGCCATGGCGGCACCCCGGCGAGCTACATGGGGACGTTCCCGGCGTTCCTGGGCGCCTGGGGGCAGATCGACTACAGCCTCGGCTCGGGGCAGGGCGTGAAGTGCGTGCACTCGGAGCACCTGTACGGCGAGTTCTGGCATCGCGGCTTCACGGTCTGTGCCGACACGCCCAACACGCGCTACGTGCTCTCGTTCGGAGCGAATACCGAAGTCTCCGGCGGCGTGTGCGCGGTGCGTCGCCACGCCGATGCGCGAGGGCGCGGCGTAAAGCGCGTCAGCGTCGAGCCGCACCTGTCGGTGACCGGCGCCTGCTCCGCGCAGTGGGTGCCCATCCGGCCCAAGACCGACGCGGCTTTCATGTTCGCGCTGCTGCACGTGCTGACCTTTGAAGTGGCGCTCGAGCGGCTCGACGTCGCGTTCCTGCGCGACCGGACCGCTTCGCCGTATCTCGTCGGTCCCGATGGCTACTACCTGCGCGATCCCGAAAGCGGCAAGCCGCTCCTGTGGGACACGCAAGGCGGGCGCGCGGTCCCGCACGACACGCCCGGCGCGGTCCCGGCGCTGGCCGGCACCTACACGGTGACGCATGCGCATACGGCCGGCCCCGACGGCGAACGGACCGAGCACCATGGCGTGACCGGGCGCACCGCATTGTCCGAGACGATCGAGGCGCTGCGCGCGTACACGCCGGAGTGGGCGTCGCAGATCTGCGACGTGCCGGCGGCGACGATCCGCCGCGTGGCACTCGAGTACCTCGAGGCGGCCTGCGTCGGCGCAACGGTGGTGATCGACGGCCGCACGCTGCCGCACCGGCCGGTCGCCGTGACGCTCGGCAAGACCGTGAACAACGGATGGGGTGCGTACGAATGCTGCTGGGGCCGCACGATGCTTGCGCTGCTGGTGGGCGCCCTCGAGGTGCCAGGCGGCACGCTGGGCACGACCGTGCGCCTCAACAAGCCGCACGACAACCGGCTGATGAGCGTCACACCCGGCGAAGACGGGTTCATGTCGTGCAACTTCAACGCCACGAGCGAGAAGGGGTGGTCGGCGCGGCCCACCGGCCGCAACGCGCACCGCACGCTGGTGCCGCACGTCGGCAACTCGCCGTGGAGCCAGGCGCTCGGGCCCACGCATCTGGCATGGATGTTCATGCGGGAGGCGCCGCCGTCGTGGCCGCAGCCGACGCTGCCGGAGCTGTGGTTCGCCTACCGCACCAACCCGGCGATCTCGTTCTGGCAGAACGAGCGGCAGGTCGAGACGATCGCGCGCTTGCCGTACATCGTGGCGTTCGCCTACACGATGGACGAGACCAATCACATGGCGGACATCCTGCTGCCCGAGGCCACCGACCTCGAAAGCACGCAGCTCATCCGCTGCGGCGGCACCAAGTTCGTCGAGCAGGCGTGGGGCTACCGCGGCGTGATCCTGCGCCAGCCCGCGGTGGCGCCGCTCGGGGAGGCGCGCGACTTCAGCTGGATCGCCACCGAGCTCGCACGGCGGACGGGACTGCTCACCGAGTACATCGACCGCCTCAACCGCGGCAGCGCATTGTTGCCGCTCAAGACCGCGAACTACGACTACTCGCTGCCGGCCGACCGCGTGCCCGAGGTCGACGCCATCTGGGACGCGGTGTGCAAGGCCGCTACGGCGGAGTTGAGCGGAGGGACGGAAGTGCACGGGCTCGACTGGATGCGCGAGCAGGGCTTCTTCGTCGTGCCGCACACGCGACTGGACTGGTACCTCACCCCTGCGTTGGAGGACCGGGGCCTGCGCTACGAGCTGCCGTACCAGGAGCGGCTCCTGCGCGTGGGCGAGGAACTGCGCCGCCGCCTGCACGGGCAAGGCGTGACCTGGTGGGACCGCCAGCTCGCGGAGTACACCGGGCTCCCGCAGTGGCACGACTTCCCTGGATTCTGGTGCAAGTCGGTGGTCGCCGCCGGCGAGGATCCCGAGGACTATCCGTTCTGGGGCCTCACCACCAAGGTCATGGCGTACAGCGCCGGCGCCAACGTCGGCATCCCGCTCATGAACGAGGTGGGCGCCAACGTGCGCGGCCACGGCCGCGTGATCATGAATGCGGACGCGGCCGCGAGGCTTCGCATCGCTCAGGACGACTGGGTGGAGGTCGCGTCGACCACCGGCCGCACCCGCGGCCGCGCCGAGCTCGTGCAGGGTTGCCGCCCGGACACGATCGTCATTCCGGGCCAGTTCGAGCATTGGAAGACGCCGTATGCGAAGGACCTCCGGTACCCGTCGCTCAACGCGGTGACGCCGATGACGCGCGAGACGCTCGACCTCACCGACGCCACCGGGTCGGGCGCCGACATCGTGCGCGTGCGCGTGCGCCGCGTGGAAGGGAGCGGCGACACATGACCCGCTACGTGATGGTCGCCGACCTTCGCCGCTGCGTGGGCTGCCAGACCTGCACCGCGGCGTGCAAGCACGCCAATGCGACGCCGCCCGGCGTGCAATGGCGTCGCGTCCTCGACATGGAATTCGGCGAGTACCCGGACGTGCAGCGCGCGTTCGTCCCGGTCGGCTGCCAGCACTGCGACGAGCCGCCGTGCCTGCCCGTGTGCCCGACGAAGGCGACCCGCAAGCGCCCCGACGGCATCGTTACCGTCGACTACGACGTGTGCATCGGCTGCGCGTACTGCGCCGTCGCCTGCCCCTACCAGGCGCGCCACAGGTCCGGGCGCGCGACGTTCGCGTTCGGCGCGGCGACGCAGAGCGAGGCCGCGCGCTACGACGACGCACGTCGGGCGGTCGCCACCAAGTGCACGTTCTGCGTCGAGCGCATCGATGCCGGCCTCGCACGGGGCAAGACGCCCGGCGTGGACGCTGAAGCGACCCCGGCCTGCGTCAACTCGTGCATCGCCGACGCGCTCGCCTTCGGCGACCTGGACGACCCGGAGAGCAACGTGTCGCGCCTGTTGCGCGAGAACCGGAGCTTTCGGATGCACGAGGAGCTCGGCACCGGGCCGGGGTTCTACTACCTGTGGGACGAGCAGGGATGAGCATGCGACCACAGCCCTCGCAGCAGCGGAGCTGGGACTGGCGCGCCGCGGCCAACTTCATCGGCGGCGGAGCGGGATGCGGGCTGCTCGTCTTCGGCGCGCTTTCAGGCGTGCGCGACGGCGCGCTGGCGATGGTGGCGGCCGTCGGACTCGCGCTGGTCGCGGCCGGCCTCCTGTGCGTGCTCGCCGAGATCGGGCGGCCGCTGCGCGCGATGAACGTGCTCCGGCATGCGCGGCACTCGTGGATGACGCGCGAGGCGCTGGTCGCGCCGCTGGTCTTCCTCTCGGCAGCCGTGGCCGCGTACACCGGTCAGGCCGCGGCGATCGCGCTGATGGCGGCGGCCGCTCTCGCGTTCGTGCACTGCCAGGCGCGCATGCTGCGCGCCGCGAAGGGGATTCCGGCGTGGCGCGACCCGGCGCTGACGCCGTTGCTGCTGGCAACCTCGCTGACCGAGGGGGCCGGACTGTTCTGGGCGGGCGCGACGCTGCACGACGGCGGCACGGCGCTGCTGCTTGCCGCGCTCGGCGGCCTCGTGGTCGCGCGACTGATCGCCTGGCTCGCCTATCGGCGGAGCGCCGCGCGCGCGGTGCCGCGGGCCGCGCTGGCCGCCCTCGACCGCGCCGGCCGCGTGCTGCGTCACGCGGGAACGCTGCTGCCGCTCGCCCTGATCGCACTGGCGGCAAGCGGACTTGCCGGCCATGCGTGGACGCCGGCGCTGGCGGCGACCGCGGGACTCGCGGCGGCGCTGTCCGGCGCGTGGTTCAAGGCGACGCTCGTGCTGCGCGCCGGGTTCAACCAGGGCTTCGTGCTGCCGCACCTGCCGGTGCGCGGCGCGCGGCCATGAAGGGAGCAGACGGATGGGAGCCACGACGCGTGTCGAACTGGGAATGGCGATGCTGCACCCGAAGGTAGAGGCGATGCCGCGTGCCGAACTCGCGGCGCTCCAGCTGATGCGCCTGCGCGCGACGGTGCGCAACGTCGCGGAGAACGTCCCGCTGCACCGCGCGCGGCTGTCTGCTGCGGGGGTGACGGCCGACGACATCCGATCCCTCGACGACGTGCAGGCGCTGCCGTTCACCGAGAAGGCGGACCTGCGCGACACGTACCCCTTCGGCCTGTTCGCGCGGCCGCGCGAAGCACTGGCGCGCGTCCACGCGTCCTCCGGCACCACCGGCAAGCCGACGGTGGTGGGCTACACCGCGCGTGACCTCGATACGTGGTCGGAGCTCATGGCGCGCTCGCTCGCAGCCGCCGGTGCGCGCCGCGGCGACGTCGTGCACAATGCCTACGGCTATGGGCTCTTCACCGGCGGCCTGGGCGCGCACTACGGCGCGGAGCGGCTCGGCGCCACGGTCGTGCCGATGTCGGGCGGTGCCACCGAGCGCCAGGTCGCGCTGATCGTCGACTTCGGCGCCCGCGTGCTGTGCTCGACACCGTCCTACGCGCTCGCCATCGCGGAAGTCGCCGAGAAGCAGGGCGTCGACCTGCGCACCTCCGCGCTCGAGATCGGGCTCTTCGGCGCCGAGCCGTGGAGCGACGCGATGCGCATGGAGATCGCGGCCCGCCTCGGCCTGCGTGCCGTGGACATCTACGGCCTGTCGGAAGTCATGGGGCCGGGAGTGGCGTGCGAGTGCGAATGCCAGGCCGGGCTGCACGGCTGGGAGGATCACTTCCTGTTCGAGGTGATCGACCCTGTCAGCAGGCAGCCCGTCTCCGAGGGTGAGCCGGGCGAGCTCGTCATCACCACGCTCACCAAGGAAGCGCTGCCGATGCTGCGCTACCGAACGCGCGACATCACGCGTTTGACGACCGCGGCGTGCGACTGCGGGCGTACCCACCTGCGCATCCTGCGCGTCACAGGACGCAACGACGACATGCTGATCATCCGCGGCGTGAACGTGTACCCGTCGCAGATCGAGGCGGTACTCGTCGGGCAGCCGGGGATCGCGCCGCACTACCAGCTCGTGGTCGAGCGCACGGGCGTGCTGGATCAGGTGACCATCGAGGCGGAAGCGGCGGCGGGCGTCGACGCCGCCGGCTATCCTGCGATCGCCGGCGCGATCGAGCGGCGGCTGAAGTCGCTGGTCGGGATCACCGCCGCGGTTCGCATCGTGCCCGCCGAGACCATCCCGCGCTCGCAGGGGAAAGCCGTGCGGGTTCGCGACCTGCGGCCGAAGGTGCACTGATCATGGCCAAGCGGCTCTTGCGCATCATGGTCAACGGCCGCGCGCGCGAGGATGCGGTCGCCGACCACGCGCGGCTGGTCGACTACCTGCGCGAGATCGTCGGCCTCACCGGGACCAAGCAGGGCTGCGACGGAGGGGAATGCGGCGCCTGCACCGTGCTGGTCGATGGCGAACCGCGCCTGGCGTGCATCACGCTGGCGGCGAGCGTTGACGGCCGGTTGGTGGAAACGATCGAGAGCCTCGCGGTGGGCGGCCGCATGAGCCGCCTGCAGGCTGCCTTTCACGAGAACCTGGGCACCCAGTGCGGGTTCTGCACGCCGGGCATGATCATCAGCGCCGAGGCGCTCCTGCGTCGCAACCCGACTCCGGACGAAGCCGACATCCGCACCGCGCTCTCGGGCAACCTGTGCCGCTGCACGGGCTACGTGAAGATCATCGAGTCGGTGCAGTGCGCCTGCGCCGGTCCCGGGGCGGGCTAGCATGGACGAAGGTCGCCATCGCGGCGCGCCGGAATCCGCCCTGCACCAGAGCGTCGGCGTGGCGACTCCGCTCGTCGACGGCATCGAGAAGGTCACCGGCCGCGCGCGCTACACCGCCGACCTGCCTGCGGGTGACGCGCTGGTGGGCCGCATCCTGCGCAGCCCGGTCGCGCACGGCGTGATCCGCGGCATCGACACCGCGCGGGCGCAGGCGCTGCCGGGCGTGCGCGCGGTGATCACCGGACTGGACTTCGCGGCGCCCTACGGCGTCATCCCGATCGCCCAGAACGAGTGGCCGCTCGCCCGCGATCGCGTCCGTTACCGCGGCGAGCCCGTGGCCGCCGTCGCCGCCATCGACGAGGCGACGGCAGACGCGGCGATCGCGGCGATCGAGCTTCACATCGATCCGCTGCCCGCGTACTTCACGGCCTCCGACGCGCGCGCGCCGGATGCCCTTCTCCTGCACGACAACAAGCCGGGCAACCTCGAACGTGAGGTGGACCAGTGCTTCGGCGACGTCGACGCAGGGTTTGCCGCCGCCGACCTCGTTCGCGAGGCGACCTTCCACTACGCGGAGGTGGCGCACGGCCAGCTCGAGCGCAATGCCATCATCGCGACGTGCGAGCCGGAGCGCGACCGGCTCACCACTCATTCGACCACGCAGGTGCCCTACTACCTGCACCTGGCCCTCGCGCGATGCCTCGGCATGGATGCCTCGCGCATCCGCGTGGTCAAGCCATTCGTGGGCGGTGGCTTCGGCCATCGCGTCGAGCCGCTCAACTTCGAGATGGTGGCCGGGGCGCTGGCACGCGCGGCGGGCGGCACGGTGCGGCTCCTGCAGTCGCGCGAGGACAGCTTCCTCACCCATCGCGGCCGGCCCGAGACCGACATCCGGCTGAAGCTCGCCCTCACCCGATCCGGCAGGATCGCCGCGGTCGACTGCGAGGTCGTGCAGCGCGGCGGCGCCTACGGCGGCTACGGCCTCGTCACGATCCTGTACGCGGGCGCGCTCCTGCATGCGCTGTACGAGGTGGGGGCGGTGCGCTACCACGGATACCGCGTGTACACCAACACGCCGCCTTGCGGCGCGATGCGCGGCCACGGGGCGGTCGACGTGCGCCACGCGTTCGAGGCGTTGCTGGACGCGATGGCGCAGGAGCTCGGCCTCGATCCGTTCGCGGTCCGGCGCGCGAACCTCATCGCCACGCCCTATCGCACGCTCAACGACCTGCAGGTGAACTCCTGCGGCCTGCCCGCTGCGCTCGATTGGGTGGAGCAGGCGTCGCGATGGAAGGAGCGCCGCGGCAGGCTCCCGCGCGGGCGCGGGCTCGGCATGGCGTGCTCCCACTACGTGTCCGGCTCCGCCAAGCCCGTGCACTGGAGCGGCGAGCCGCACGCGGTGATCAATCTCAAGCTCGATTTCGACGGCAGCGTCACCGTGCTCACCGGCGCCTCGGACATCGGACAGGGCAGCTCGACGCTGCTGATCCAGGTGGTGGCGGAGGTGCTCGGAATCGCGATGTCGCGCATCCGCATCGTCACCACGGACAGCGCGCTGACACCGAAGGACAACGGGTCCTACTCCTCGCGCGTCTCGTTCATGGTCGGCAACGCCGCACTGCGCGCCGCGCAGGAACTCCTGCGCGTGCTGGTCGCGGCGGCGGCGAAGCGCCTCGGGGTCGAGCCGGACCGCGTCGAATGGCTGGGCGAAGGCTGCCGTGTCGCGGGCTCCCGGCGTGGGCTCGACTTCGCCGAAGTGGTGACGGCCGCGCTGGCCGACACCGGCACGCTCACGGTCAAGGGCACATGGTCCACGCCGCCGGAGACGCAAGGCGGCACCTTCCGCGGCGCCGCGGTCGGGTCCACGGCGGGCTTCTCGTATGCCGCGCAAGTGGTCGAGGTGGCGGTGGACGAGGAGACGGGTGCCGTGAAGGTGGAGCGCGTGTGGGCCGCGCACGACTGCGGCTTCGCGATCAATCCGCTTGCGGTCACCGGGCAGGTGCAAGGCGCGGTCTGGATGGGCATGGGCCAGGCGTTGCAGGAGGAAGCGCAGTATCACGAGGGGTTGCAGCTGCGCCCGAACTTCATCGACTACCGCATCCCGACGATGGCGGAATCGCCTCCCATCGAGGTGAAGCTCGTGGAGAGCAACGATCCGCTCGGCCCGTTCGGGGCGAAGGAGGCGAGCGAGGGAGGGCTGCATGCTTTCCCGCCCGCGTTCACCAACGCGATCGCCGACGCCATCGGCATTCGGCTCGCAGGGCTCCCCGCCACCCCCGATCGCGTGCTCGACGCGATCGAGCGCAAGGCGCGTGCGGACAGGCTCGCCGCCGCGCGCGCGAGGAGACCGGGATGACGATGCCTGCGTTCGACCTTGCACGGCCGTCGAGTCTGCGGCAGGCCGTCGACCTGCTTGCCACACCGGGCGCCCGCCTCCTCGCGGGTGGCACCGACCTCGTGCCCAACCTCCTGCGCGGCATCGAGCGCCCCGCCCTGCTGGTGGACGTAGGCGCCGTGCCGGATCTCGCCACCATCGCCTGCGATGAGCGCTCGCTCACCCTCGGCGCCGGTGTGACGCTGGCGCGAATCGAGAGCGACGAGCGCATCGTGCGCGACTTCACCGCGCTCGCGCAGGCGGCGGCCGCCGTTGCCGCACCCGCGCACCGCAACGCCGGGACGCTCGGCGGCAACCTGTGCCTCGACACCCGCTGCGTCTTCTACAACCAGAGCGCATGGTGGCGCGCTGCCAACCACGGGTGCCTGAAGCGCGGCGGCGACACCTGCCACGTGGCACCTCAGGGCAAGCGATGCCACGCCGCGTTCAGCGGCGACCTCGCTCCCGCGCTGATGGCGCTCGATGCGCAGGCCGAGATCGCGTCGGCGACCGGGATGCGGCGCATGCCGCTCGCCGCGCTCTACCGCGACGACGGCGCCGCGCACCTGACCCTCGCGCCCGGCGAACTCGTGTCGCGGGTGCACGTGCCAAGGGACGAGGTGGCCCGCTCCGGATACCGCAAGGCGCGCGTGCGCGGCGCCATCGACTTCCCGCTGGCGGGCGTGGCGATCGCGCTGGCCATCGAAGGTGAGCACATCGCGCGACTGCGCGTCGCGCTCACCGGCGTCAACTCGCAACCGCTGGCGCTGCCGGAGACCGACGCCCTCGCCGGGCGCCGCGTCGACGCGGCGCTGCTCGCGGAGCTCGGGAAGCGGGTAGCGAAAGCGGTGAGTCCGATGCGCACCACCGCGACCGCGTCCAACTACCGGCGCCAGGTGGCGTCCGTGCTCGCGCAGCGGCTCCTGCGGGACCTCGCCGGATCGTGAGGAAGGACGAAGCGATGCGCGCTACGCCCCATCGCGAGTTGCCGGCCCCGTTCCCGGCTCCGCCATGAGATCGAATGCGCTGCTGCTGTCGGGCGCGCGCGGCCGCCTGCTGCCGGTCTCCGTTCCGTTCCGCTTCTTCGGCGCCGCCGCGTGCTTTCACGTGCTCGCGTGGGCCGCGCTCTTCGCCGGCGCCAGCGACGTCCCGCGCTTCCGGGGCGGCCTCGGCTGGACACTCGCCGCGCTGCACCTCGTCACGCTCGGCGTACTGGCGATGACGGCGATGGGCGCGAGCCTGCAGCTCATGCCGGTCGCCACGCTGCAGCCGGTGTACAGCAGGCGCGGCCCACCCCTCATGTTCTGGCTCTACACGCCGGGAGTGGCCGCGGTCGCGCTCGGCATGGGCCTGCCGTCGGCACCGCTCCTCGCCGTGGGGGCAGGCATGGTCGTGCTCGGGCTCGCGGGCTTCGCCGTGCTCCTCGGGCGCAACCTCGCGGGCGCCCGCGGCATGCCCGGCGTGGTGGCGCACGGCTGGGTCGCGCTCGTGTCGCTGCTCGTCGCGATGGTGACCGCGATCTCCCTCGCGCTCGCGTACGCGGGCTGGCCGCTGCTCGAACGCGGCGCGGCGCTCACCGTGCACCTCGCGTTCGCGACCTACGGCTTCATGGGCATGCTTTCGCTCGGGCTGTCGTACATCCTGGTCCCGATGTTCGCGCTCGCGGAGGCGCCGAAGGAGCGCTGGGCGCTCGCGTCCTGCGCCTTCGCGGTCGCCGCGCTCGCGCTGGTGGCGGCGGCGGCGCTCGGGATCGCTCCACGGCCGGCGCGTCTTGCCGCCCTTGCGCTCGCGTTCACCGCGACCGGCATCCACCTGCAGGTCATGGCGCGGGCGCGAAGGCACGGCTTGCGGCGCGAGCTCGGTCGCTCGTTCGCGCTCGTGCACTGGGCATGGGGATTCCTGGCGGCAAGCCTCGTCGCCGCTCTCGCGATCGAGCTCGACGCACCGGTACCCGGCCTCGCCACGATCTTCGGCATCCTGCTGATCGTCGGGTGGCTCCTCACCTTCCTGCTCGGCATGCTGCAGCGGATCGCGCCGTTCCTCGCATCGATGCACGCGGTAGAGGGACCGGGCCGGCCCCCATCGCCGTCGATGCTGACCGACGATCGTCCACTGCGGGTGCACCATGCCTGCCATCTTGGCGCGCTCGCGATGCTGATCGGCGCGGTGCTGGTCGGCAGCGGCGCGCTCGCCGCAGCCGCCGCGCTCGTCGGAACGGCAGGCGCGCTCGCCTATGCGGCGTTCCTGGTCATCCTCGGCCGCCGCGTGGCGGGCCGCCTGCGCGGGACCGCGTCCCGACTTGCTTGACCCGAATCAACGCCGGCCGCGCGCGCCGGGCCTATTCTGGTACCAGGATACCGATTTGGACGACTGAGCATGAGCTTCCAGTGCCAGGTCAGCCGCGCGCTCGACGACGAGCATCGCGCGAATCTCGATCTCCTCGGCCGCCTCGAGCAGGCATTCGCGCGCCCGGGCGCGGCGAACCTCGCCGACCCGGCACGCATGCTCGTCCGCCATGTCGAGGCCGAGATCGGCCGCCACTTCGACTTCGAGGAGCATGAGCTGTTCCCGCGCATGGCCGAGGCCGGCGACGGCGACATGGCGGCGCTCCTGATCGAGGAGCACCAGGCGATCCGGGAGGTCTGCGCCGAGCTGTTGCCGCTCGCGCGGGCCGCGGCCGCCGGCACGCTGACCGGGAGCGGCGCCGCCGCCCTGCAGCGCGGCGTGATGGAGCTCGTCGAGCGGGAGGTTGCGCACATCCAGAAGGAGACGATGGCGCTCCTGCCGCTGCTCGACGATCTCCTCGACGACGACGCCGACCGCGAACTCGCGTTCGCGTACGCGGCTGCGTGACCGCTGCTTGGTGTCGGCCGCCAGGGTGACCCACGTGACGGACGAGGCGACGGTGCTCGAGGCATTGCGCCAGGTCGACGACCCCGAGGCAGGGATGAACATCGTCGACCTGGGCCTCGTGTACGTCGTCGACGTGCAGCCGGACGCGGTCAACGTCGACCTCACGATGACCACCGCCGCCTGCCCGATGGCCGACATGATCGTCGCGCAGGCGCGTGACGCGGTGGCTTCGGTGACGCCGCCCGGGACGGCGATCGAGCTGCGCCTGGTGTGGGACCCGCCGTGGACGCCCGACCGCATGAGTGGCATCGCCAGGGAGCACTTCGGCTGGACATTCTGATCCGGAGCTCGTGCCGATGAGCGGGCTTGCGCCCCCGTTGCGACTGCCGCTGCTCGCGCTCGGGTTCGCAGCGCTGGTCGCCGGCATCGGTGCCGGGCTCGCGCGCCTCGGCGTGGACATGCCCGAAGGCATCGCGCAAGCCGCCTCAGCGCACGGACCGCTCATGATCGGCGGCTTCTTCGGAACCGTGATCTCGCTCGAGCGCGCCGTCGCGATCGGGCGGACGTGGGCTTACGCGGCGCCGCTCCTCGCCGGTGCCGGCGGCATCGCCGCCATCGCCGGCGCGCCGGGTGCGGCGAGCCTGCTCATGGTGGCCGGCAGTGCGGTGCTCGTGCTCGCGTCGCTCGACATCGTGCGCCGGCAGCCGGCGTTGTTCACCCTGACGATCGCGGCCGGGGCCGCGTGCTGGCTGGCGGGCAATCTCCGCTGGGCGTTCGGGACGCCGGTGCACGACGTCGTGGCGTGGTGGCTCTCCTTCCTCGTCCTGACCATCGCCGGCGAGCGCCTCGAACTGTCGCGCTTCATGCCGCCCTCGCGTTTCGCCGGGCGCGCGTTCGCCGCCATCCTTGCGGCGCTCGCGGTCGCGCTCCTGGGCGGCACCGCGGTCTGGGCGCACGCCCTGCACGCCGCCGGGCTCGTCGCGCTCGCGATCTGGCTCGTGAAGCAGGACCTCGCGCGCCGCACGGTCCGCGGCACCGGCCTCACCCGTTACATCGCGGTGTGCCTGCTCGCGGGCTACGCGTGGCTCGCCGCGGGCGGGGCGATCGCGCTCTTCGCGGGCGGCTCGGTGCCGGGTACCCTCGCCCACGACGCGGCGGTGCACGCGGTCGCGCTCGGCTTCGTGTTCTCGATGGTCTTCGGGCACGCGCCGATCATCGTGCCGGCGGTGGTGCGCGCGGCGGTGCCGTACCACCCGTCGTTCTACCTGCCGCTCGTGCTCCTGCACACGTCGGTGGCGGTGCGCGTCGCCGGCGACGCCGTGGCGAGCCCCGGACTGCGCAGCGCCGGCGGCATACTGGGCGCGCTCGCCATCGCCGCGTTCATCGTGAGCACGCTGGCTGCCGTGCTGCGGGGAAGGGCGACCGCCGCGCGCGAACGTGGCGTCGCACCGCGCGGCTGAGGTTCCGGGTTACGCGTGCAGGCTTTCGTACTTCGCCTGCAGTTCCTCAGGCGACTCCTGGAAGTCCGGATTGAGCTCGATGCAATCCGCCGGGCACACCAGCTTGCACTGGGGCTCGTCGTGGGCGCCGACGCACTCGGTGCACTTCAATGGATCGATGACGTAGGCGGGATCGCCGATGCTGATCGCCTCGTTGGGGCACACCGGCCTGCAGGCGTCGCATGCGGTGCAGCCGTCGTTGATGAGCAGGGCCATGCTGGTGTCCTCCAAAGGTCGTGCCGTCAGGCGGCCGCGCGCTCGGTGAGTCCGGCCAGCTTGCGGTGGCGGAACGCACCCCACAGCGCGGCGCCGATCGCGCCGGCGTAGATCGAGTCGGGGTGGCTCACCGCGTCGACGTCGACCTTCTCGCCCGCCATCTCCTCCCGGATCGCGGCCAGAAGGCCGGTGTCGAGCGCGAGTCCGCCGGTCACGAGCACCTTGCCCGACTTGAGTCCCGTCACCTTGAGCAGCTTCACGATGCGCGACGCCATCGACAGGTGAATGCCCTTCAGCACGTCCGGCGTGGCGATGCCGCGCGACACCATGTTGATGACGTCGGTCTCCGCGAGCACCGCGCATATCGAGCTGCATTTCTCGGGATTCTTCGAGGTCTGCGACAGGGGGCCGATCTCCTCGACCGCCACGCCCAGGTAGCGCGCGATGTTCTCCAGGAACTGCCCGGACCCGGAGGCGCATTGGCTCGTCATCTTGTACGACAGCACCTTGCCGCGCTCGTCGACGTAGATCGCGCGCCCGTTCAGCGCGCCGATGTCGACCACGCCGCGGGCGCCCGGCTCCAGGAAGACGCCCCCGCGTGCGTGCGTGGTCATCGAGTAGAAGTGGCCCGTCGCGAACCTGACGTTCTCGCCTTCGCCGGTAGTCGCCACGTAGTCGACGTCGGCTGCGGCAAGTCCCGCGTCGGCGAGCACCCCCTCGTAGCCCTCCCGGGCGAGCGTCATCGGGTCACGGCGGCGGATGCGCTCGCACCGCCGGGCGAGCCACGCGGGCTCGTCGCCGTCGAGGCGGAACAGCACGCTCTTGACCGCGCCCGAGCCGATGTCGATGCCGATGGTCGTCGTCATTGCCTTGTCTCCGCGACTCTTCCCTCCTCGACCACGGCCCGCCAGGCGAAGGTCGCGCCGCCGAGCGCGCCGGTGTAGATCGAGTCGGGGTTGATGTTGAGCGTCACCTCGCCGTAGTTCTCGTGGACGAGCTCCTTCAGCGCCTTCACCGCAGCGTCGTTCTTGGCAACGCCCCCGGTGAAGGTGAACTCGTTGCGAATGCCGCCGGAGCGGGCGAGGATCGACATCGCGCGCAGCACGATCGCGCGGTGCAGCCCGGCCATGATGTCCTCGCGCTTGTCGCCCAGGGACAGGCGGTCGCGCAGCTCGGCGCCCGCGAACACCGTGCAGGTCGAGTTGATGCGGATCGTCTTGGTCGACTTCATGGCCATGGGTCCGAGCTCGTGCAGGCCCATGTTCATCTCGTCGGCGATGTAGCCCAGGTAGCGCCCGCAACCCGCCGCGCAGCGGTCGTTCATCTGGAAGCTCTCGACGATGCCGTGGGAATCGACCTGGATCGCCTTGGTGTCCTGTCCGCCGATGTCGAGCACGGTCGCGGTATGCGGATACATCACGTGCGCGCCAAGGCCGTGACAGAGGATCTCCGAGCGGATGTGCTCCTTGGAGAAGGGCAGCCGGGCGCGGCCGTAGCCCGTGCCGACGACGTAGGTCTCCTCCATGTCGGCATCGAGCACGTCCCTGATCGGTGCCCAGACCGCCGCGCGCTGGCCCGCCATGTCCGGCAGCGCCGCGAACGTGCGCTCCAGCGCGGCCAGCAGGTGATCCTTGACCGAGTCGCCATAGACGCGGTTCTCCACCTCGATGATCGAGCGGTCGAACACGTTGAGCAGGAAGTCGTAGCGGATGCCCGCCTCCTTGGCGACCGCCTCGCCGGCGGCGAGATACTGGCTGCCGGCGATGTCGCGGAAGAAGTCGGACTTGCGCCGCGCCCCCGGCGCGAACAGCGACGGCGCTTCCGCGGTGAGCTGGCGGAACACCTCGGTCAGCGCGCATTCGACATCGCGCGTCGCGTCGCCGAACTTCGCGGTCTCGAGGTTGCGCCGGCAGGTCGCCTCGAGGTCGCCCAGCTGCTCCAGGTATTGCTCGGCGCGGAAGTCACGTTCGAGCTGGGCGAGGAATCGGTCCAGCGTGCCGTCGAGCGCGCCGGAGCGCGTGAGCGCCTGCCGGAAGAGATGGAACCGTCCGTTGACCAGTGCCTCCTGCTTGGCGATGGTCGCCGCGGTGTCGTAGTTCGACCGCGAGTTGGTGATGCCGCGGCCGAGAACGTTGCGTTCCTCGTCGATCACCACCGCCTTGGTGGTCGTCGAGCCGAGGTCGATGCCGATGAAGCAGCGCATGGCGGCCGGTCCTAGTGCGCGGCGCCGGCGGCGCTGCGCTTCTGCTTGATCATCTGGAAGTAGCTTTCGAGGCGGTTCTTGACGTTCGCCGCGGAGAAGTAGCGCGGATCGACGAGATCGGTCTCGATGAAGGCGGCCGGCACGCCCGTGCGCTTTTCGACCTCGCGCAGGATCAGTAGCTGCCCCGCCGAGAAGCTGTTGCAGCTCTTGATCGAGTTGATCAGCAGGCCGTCGGCCTGGTACTCGTCGATGTACCGGCAGATCATGTCGATCCGGGAGGGCAGGTTGAGGTTGGTGTAGCAACCGAGGCAGTACTCGGCGAGCGACTCCAGCGGATGCTCGGCGTCGTGCCGGAAGCCGAAGTCGTACAGCCCGCCCACCTTGGCGTAGGTGGAGGACACGACGACCGCGCCTTCCTCGTAGAACATCTTCCAGAAGTCGCGGAAGCTCGTCCAGTTGGGCGGCCCCTCCACGATCAGGCGGTACTTCTCCTCGCCCATGTCGCCGTCGGGCGTGACCGGCCCCCTGCCCTGGCGCACCCGCTCCTCGATCTCGCCGCGGAGCACGCCGTAGTACTGCGTCGCTTCCGGCGTGCCACGGAACGCGGTGAAGATCGGCCCGATGTAGTAGACAGCCCCGAAGTATCCGTCGATGGGCGACGGCCGGTTGCGGGCCGACTGCAGGACGGCGACCAGGTCCTCCTCCGCCTTCATCGATTCCCGCATGTACTGGCGCAGGCGGTCGATGTCGAACTTCACGCCGGACACGCGCTCGAGCGTCGGGATCACCGTTTCCCTGAGCTGCTTCACCACGTAGTCACGCATCCCCGGCGCGATCCTGCCCTCGCCCTGGTAGGGCACGTGCAGCATCACGGTCTCGGAGCCGTACTTGTGGCGAATCAGCTCGAACCACTTCATGAACGTGAAGCAGCCCGTGTACGACAGGAGCAGGATGTCCGGCCGCGGCAGCGCCTCGCCGGTGGGTCCGGTCTCGCCGCCCATCATCATGCCGAGATCGGCCTTCACGTAGGTGCACACGTCCTCGGACTGGCCGTCGCGCTCGGCATCCATGATCATCTTGCCGGACTTCTTGCGCAGGCCGTTCTGCAGCGCGTTCGTTTCCGGGAGGCTCCGCGCGAAGTCGAAGCACATCAGGAGCTCGTTCAGGTTGCCCGGCACGAACGTCGCGGCGACCTTGCGGTTCATCTGGTGCGCGCGGGCGAGGTCCGCGTAGTTGGCGTTGATCATCTCCTTCTGCAGCCACATCGCGTCCTCCTTCTGCACGCTCTGCGGCTTCCTTGCCGGTGCTGGCACGGCGGCGGTCGCGGTCACTTGACTTCTCCTATGCAGCGGACCAGAGCTTGATCGAGTCGGCGAAGGTCCCCGCCTGCTCGCGGATCGGCGCCATCTGCCCCGTGTTCTCGGCGTACTTGAACGCGGTGTACGGGATGCCGTGCCTGGCCAGCACGTCCTGCAGCATCGGCCGCTCGAGCAGGGCGGGATCGCAGAACGACGGCGCGGCGAACACGACGCCCTCGGCCCCACGGGTCTTCACCTGGTTCACGAGATACATGCCCTTGTCCTCGCGGCGCGCGTCGTACTTGGCGGCGGTCGACGCCGAGCGGTGCAGGAAGGCCTTCGACAGCTCCCGCAGCGGCTCGCCGCCGGTGGGCACGTCGTCCAGGAGCCAGCGACCAACCAGCATGAAGTCGTCGTCGACCACGTAGCAGCCCGCCATCTCGATCGACTTGATGAGGCCGAGCGGCGGCTGCTCGCAGAAGGTGCCGTTGATCACCACGCGCGCGTTGTCGCGCATCGGCCGCGGCAGCGCGTCGGCGGCCGCGAGGTACTCGCGCACGAGCGCCGTGTGCTCCTCCGGCGGCAGCACCATGCCGGCGCGCAGGACGAGGTAGACCTCCGAGGTCGGCGCCTGCCACGGCTTCTGCGCGCGGTATGCATACAGGTCCCGGATGGCGCCGCGGTTGGCGTTGTACACCGCGATCGAGGCATCGAGGTCGGCGTCGGTGATCGGCGCGCCGCGCAGCCGTGCCAGGTCGTCGCGCAGGACGGAGAGCTCGTCGACGTAATACCGGCCGCCGATCTCGTCCTCGTAGTTCTGCGGCACGTCGAAGTAGCGGACGTACTTGTCCTTGAAGAGGATCTGCCACATCCCCGACAGGTTGCGGATGACATCGCAGATCGACGGGAACAGCATGCCGTCGAGGCAGTCGAGACGGCCGGTGAGGCCGAGCTCGATCGTCGAGCGCGGAATGCGGCAGATGTAGCTCTGGTAGTAGGCGTCACCCTGGATCACCTCGAGCTGGTCGCCGCCGCCCAGGATGCCCACCGGGAGCATGCCCGCGGCGTGGATCAACTCGCGCGGCACGTACACCGGCATGTAGCCGATCGCCTTGCGGCCGGGTGCGACGTCCTTCCACGCCTTGACGGCATTGAAGTGAAGGTCCTCGAACAGCGCCTCGCAGCGCTGGACGATGGCGACGACGGGCGGAGTTGCGGCAGTCATGTGTGCTCCCAGGCCGGTGCGCGCCTGGCGAGGAAGGCGGCGAGGCCCTCGTTCGCGTCGCGCGTTCGCATCAGTTCATCGAGATAGAGGCGTTCCACTTCGCGCAGGCGGGCATTCACCTCGCGCACGCGCGCGCCGCGTGCGGCCGTGAGCCCGAGCGCGAGGCTCGTCGCGCTCTTCCCGGCAAGATGCGTGTCGAAGTACGCGAGCGCCGACGCTTCGGGGTCGTCGCCGACGTACTGCACGAGGCCGATCGCGTGCGCTTCCTGGGCGCCGATCGTGCGGCCGGACAGCAGCAGGTCCTCGGCTGCGATCTGGCTGACCCGCCAGGGCAGCAGCACCGATGCCGCCGGCGCGAACACCCCGAGCTTCATCTCCGGCTGGCCGAACTGGGCATCGCGCGCCGCGTGGATCGCGCCCCCCGCGAGCGCCACCTCGAGTCCCCCGCCCAGACACTGCCCCCGCACGACGGAGGCGATCGGCGCCGGATAGTCCAGCATCGCGGCCAGCAGCGCATGCAGCGACGCGAGCATCTCTGCGCAGCGGCCGGGCAGGTGCTCCTCCACGCTCGCGCCGAAGCTGAAGTGCGGACCCTCGGCGTCGAGCAGCACGCCGCGCAGGCCGTGCCCCCCGCGGTGCCGCGCCAGGGCGTCGGTGAGCGCCGCGATCATCGCCGCGTCGACGAGATTCGCCTTCGGTCGCGCGAGGGTGAGCCGCAGGAGCGCGCCGCCGCGATCGAGCCGCGCGCGCAGCGGCCCCGCCGCGGCGTCAGGCACCGCGCCCCCCGCGCGGCTGGATGTCGTCGTGCAAGGAGCCGATCCAGCTCGCGCCCGCCGCGAGCCGCTGGCGCAGCTTCACGAAGTCGACCTCGCGATCGTCCTTCGGACCGTCATTGAACGCGGTGAAGCCGGCGCGCGCCTCGGTCATCATGTTGAGAGCGAGCCACGCGCGTGAGTTCTCCTTGTTCCGGTTCCAGGCGTCGAGCTTGGGCTTGCGCAACTCCTCGATCGTCTTGGTGGTGCAGTCGGGGAAGGTGAGCAGGATCCTGGCGCACAGCGCCTCCACCCTCGCGTCGAGACGAGACAGGTCCACCTGCCCGCGCGCCAGCAGCGCCTTGCCCTCCTTGAGCGCGTCGCCGGTGCGCGGCTCGCCGAACACGAAGCGGCCGTACTCGTCGGTGAGGGCGCGCGTCTCGACCAGCGGATTGGCGACGAAGCGACCCTCGACGACGAGCGCCGGCGCGACGTCGGTGAGCACCCCCATCCAGTACGCCTTGTGCGCCGAGAACGGCTCGCAGAGCACGCAGGCGGCCATCGCGCGCTCGGCGCCGACGACGACGGGGAGGAAGTCGGTCGCGCCGCCGATCGGGGCCGAGCCGTGCTTGGGGCCGGCCTGCCCGAACCGCGCGAGGTCCTGCGCGACCGAGAAATCGCAGGCCATGCCGATCTCCTGCCCGCCCCCGATGCGCATGCCGTTGACGCGGCAGATCACCGGCTTGTCGCAGGCGAGGATCGCGCTGACCATGTCGTTGAACAGGCGCATGTACTGCCGGTACTCCTGCGGATTGCCCGCGTAGTACTCCGCGTACTCCCTGGTGTTGCCGCCGGTGCAGAAGGCCTTGTCGCCGGCACCGGTGAACACGACGCAGTTCACGTCGCGCGCGTTGCTCGCGGCGCGGAAGGCGAGGATCACTCCCTTCACCATGTCGGTGGTATAGGAGTTGTACTCGGCCGGGTTGTCGAGCGTGATCCAGGCGTTGTACAGCCCCGCGACCGCGCTGCCGTCGGGCCGCGTGGCGGGGCGCAGTTCGTAGCGAACGCCGGGCCTCGCGCAGTCGGCGACGAGATCGTGGTTCTTGAGCTCGCGCGTGGCGAGCAGGGCATCGGGTGCGTTCATCGGCGCTCCAGGGGATGTCAGGCGGGAACGAGCACCGCGCGCCGGCTGATCTCGCGGTGATGCACGGCGGGCAGGACCCGGTTGATGTCTTCGAGCGGATGCGTTTCCACGAAGGGCTTGACGGCCACCTTGCCGTCGAGCACGAGGTCGAGCGCCGCCGCGTACTGCTCGGGCGGGCAGCCCCAGTTGCCGATCGCGCGCGCGTCGAACGCCATGAGGTTCGACAGGCGCACCTCCACCTTGTCCATGGTGAATCCCACCACCGACAGCGTCGCGCCGTGGACGAGGAGGCCGTAGGCCGTGAGCTGCCCGGCCGCGGTGCCGGAGCATTCGAAGATCGACCATTCGGTGGTGCGCAAGCCCCGCTCCCTGGCGAACGCGGCGATCGTCGCCTTGAGCGCGCGGCTGTCCAGCGCCTTCGGGTCGAGCGTCAGCGCCGCGGTGCCCGCGATCGCATCCCGCTTGCGCGGATCGACGTCGACCGCCACCACGGTGGCGCCGAACGCCCTGGCGACCTGCGCGCAGTAGCCGCCGACCCCGCCGGCGCCGACCACGACCGCGAGGCTACCGGGCACCACCCCCGCGCGGCGCACGGCCTGGTAGGGCGTCGTGAGCGCGTCGGCGACGATGGACACCTCGGCGAGATCGAGCCCGGCCGTCGCGAGCCGCGTCTCGTCGACTTCGCACAGGCCGCGTGCCGGCACGACGACGTGGCCGGCGAAGCCGCCGTGGATGTCGTTGCCAGGCATCTTCTGCTGCGGGCAGATGGTGGCGAGCCCCCGCGCGCAGACGTCGCAGGTGCCGCACGGCAGCACGGCGGGCACGATCACGGCCTTGCCCATCCAGCTCGCGGCGCCCTCGCCTGCCGCAGCCACCCGGCCGCTGATCTCGTGGCCGAGGGTCAGCGGCAGCGGGTGGTTGGTACGCACGCCGTCGTACAGGTAGCCCAGGTCGGTGTGGCACACGCCGCACCCGGCGACCTCGACCACCACCTCGGCGGCGGCCGGCTCGGCCCGGAACACCGCACGGACCAGCGGCTCGCCGGCCGCCGTCATCTGCCAGCGGTGGGATTCGATCATCTCGGGGCGCCTCGCTTTTGGTAAATAGGTACCGCAATACCGATTTCGGGCGATGTTGCGGCGAGCCGATTCGCGCCGCATTGATGTGCATCAATTGCACGCGCGCGCAGACCCGGTCTACTTCGTCCCATCGGGGCGAACGGAGCGGCGGGCATGCAAGTCGTGCTCAACGGGGAACACGCGACGGCGGAGCGAGGCGCTCGCGAGAAGCGAGGCCGGGAGGTCGCCGGCATCTCCATCGCGCTCGCCGGCAGCGGCGGCAGCGGCGTGATGACGGCGGGGACGCTGCTGCTTTCGGCAGCGGCCCGGGCGGGCCGCTACGGCCTCATGGTGCGCACCAGCGGCCCGCAGATCCGCGGCGGCGAGGCGGCCGCACTGCTGCGCCTCGCCTGTGTCCCCGTCGACTCGCTGGACGACCGCTTCGACGTGCTGCTCGCCGTCGACTGGCAGAACATCCACCGCTTCGCCGACGAGATCCCGCTCGGCGCCGCGAGCCTCGTGATCGGCGACCCCGAGGCGGGCGACATGCCGGAAGCCTTCGCGACAAGCGGCGCGCGGTTCCTGCCGCGGCCGCTCAGGAAAATGACCAAGGCGGTGCCCGGGAGCTGGACCAACATGGTCGTCCTCGGGCTTGCGGGCGGGCTGGCGCAGATACCGGTCGCGGCACTCGAGGCGGCCGTCCGCGACGACTGGCGGCGCACCCCGGAGGGCCTCGCGGCGAACCTCGCCGCGCTGCGCAGCGGGGTCGAGTCCGCGGCGAGCATCGACGGCGTGCCGGCGCTGCCGCCAGCCGAAGGCGCGCCGGGCCGGCGCTGGCTCGTGAGCGGCAACGAGGCGGCCGGCTACGGCGCGATCCGTGGCGGCGTGCGCTTCGTCGCGGCCTATCCGATCACTCCGGCCACCGAGCTGCTCGAGTGGATGGCGCCGGCGCTGACCGCGGTTGGCGGGACACTGTTGCAGGCGGAGGACGAGCTCGCTTCCGTCAACATGATCGTAGGGGCCTCGTATGGCGGCGTGCCGTCGCTGACCGCGACGGCCGGGCCGGGACTCGCGCTGATGACCGAAGGCATCGGCCTCGCCTGCAGCGCTGAGGTGCCGATCGTCGTCGTCGACGTGATGCGCGGCGGGCCCTCGACCGGGATCCCGGCGAAAAGCGAACAGAGCGACCTGTCGTTCGCGGTGAGCGGCCTGCACGGCGATGCGCCGCGCATCGTCCTCGCGCCGACGTCCATTGCAGATTGCCTGTTCACCACGCAATGGGCGGTCGAACTCGCCGAGGCGCTGCAGGCCCCGGCGATCGTCCTGTCCGACCAGTTCATGGGCCAGTCGCGCGCCATCATCGACCGGCCGCGCGACGCGCAGTTCGCGGCCAGGCGGCTCACCGCCGAGGCGAACGCGAGCGACTACAAGCGCTATCGCGACACGCCATCGGGCGTTTCGCCGATGGCGATCCCGGGCACGCCCGGCGTGGTCTACACCGCGGACGGCCTCGAGCATAGCGAGGCGGGCATCCCGAGCAGCCAGGCGCGCGATCACCGGCTGCAGCTCGACAAGCGCGCGCGCAAGCTCGCCGCATACGACTACGGCGCCCACTGGGCGGACATGGAGGGCGAGGGCGACTGCGCGGTCGTCACCTTCGGCTCGACCACCGCGGCCGTGCGCGAAGCGATCGCGCGCCTCGCCGGCCAGTGCGTCGATCTGCGCCTGCTCGCGCTGCGCCTGCTCGCCCCGGCGCAGCCCGACGCGCTGGCGCGCGCGCTCGAAGGCGTGACGCGCGTGCTGGTGGTCGAGCAGAACCACGGCGCCCAGCTCCTGCGCTACCTGCGCGGCGTCTACGACCTGCCCGGTCGCCCCGCGAGCTTCCATCGCCCGGGGCCGCTGCCCCTGCGTCCGGAGGAGATCGTGCACGCCATTCTCGCCTGGAGGGCGTCATGATGGACGTCGCCTGCGCGCCGCCGCTCACGCACGCGAGCTACAAGTCGGGCTACAAGCCGATCTGGTGCCCCGGTTGCGGCGACTACTCGGTGCTGTCCTCGGTCACCAAGGCACTCGCCAGCGTCGGCGTGCCGCCGCACGAGGTGGCCGTGGTGTCGGGTATCGGCTGCTCCTCGCGCATTCCCGCGTACACCGCGTGCTACGGCTTCCACGGCGTGCACGGGCGCTCGCTCGCCGCGGCGACCGGACTCAAGGTCGCGCGGCCCGAGCTCACCGTGCTGGTGGCGAGCGGCGACGGTGACGGCTACTCGATTGGCGGCAACCACTTCCTGCACGCCTGCCGGCGCAACGTCGACCTCACCTATCTCGTGATGGACAACCACGTGTACGGCATGACGAAGGGCCAGCCGTCGCCGACCACGGAGCCCGACTGGGACAGCAAGCTCGCCCCCGGGGGCACGGGCGTGCGCGCGTTCCATCCGCTGGTGATCGCGCTCGCGTCAGGGGCGAACTTCGTCGCCCGCGCGTTCTCCGGCGACCCCAACGGCACTGCCGACATCATCGCGCAGGCGATCCGCCATCCGGGCCTCTCGTTCGTCGAGATCCTGAGCCCGTGCGTGACCTTTCGCCCCGAGCAGCGCGAGTGGAAGCAGGCCGTGCATCCCGCGCCGGTGGCGCCCACCGACGATCCCGCCCGCGCCGCGCGCCGGATCATGACCGACGACGGATTCAACATCGGCGTGCTGTACGCGGGCAATCGCGCGCCCTATCCGCTCGGCCGCAAGGCGGACCCGAAAACGCCGGCCGAGCTCGAGGAGGGATTCGCCCTATGACGCCCATGCGCGTGACCGCCGCCGATCCCGACGCGCCGGCTGCTGCGTCGGCACCGCCGCAGACGCTGGACCAGCTCATGGCCAACGCGCTCGCGATCGAGCTCGAGGCGGCCGAGCGCTACGGCGAGCTCGCCGACGTGATGGAGACACACAACAACCCGGAGGTCGCGGCGCTGTTCCGACGCATGCAGGCGATCGAGGCGCTGCATGCACAGGCGATACGCGGCGAGATGGGTTGGACCGGCCCGCCGCCTGCGCGAGCCGCGGCGCTCGCCGAGCCGGAAGGCCCGGAGACGCCGGCCCACGACGACATCCACTACCTCATGCAGCCGTATCACGCGCTGGCGATCGCGCTCGCGGCGGAGGAGCGCGCGTTCGCGTTCTTCTCCCGTCTGGCCGCCGCAGCGGAGGCGGCACCCGTACGGGCGGCCGCGGAGCGCCTCGCGGCCGAGGAGCGCGAGCACGTGGCGCTCGTGCGCGACTGGATGAGCCGCGTGCCCCGGCCAGATCACGACTGGCGAGTGGATCCCGACCCGCCGCGCTACACGGACTAGGAGGCCGTGATGAAGGTCCTGCTGCCCGAGGCCTGGACGCCACCGATCGGCTACGCGAATGGCATCGAGGTCGCCGCGGGGCGCATCGTGTTCGTCGCCGGGCAAGTCGGCTGGGACGCGCAGCAGCGGTTCCATTCCGACCAGCTCGCGCCGCAGTTCGAGCAGGCGCTTGCCAACGTGCTCGCCGTGCTCGCGCAGGCGGGCGGGACCCCGACCGACATCTGCCGCATGACCGCCTACTGCTGCGACCGCGCCGCCTACCTCGCCGCCCGTTCCGAGCTCGGCGCGATCTGGCGCCGGCAGATGGGCCGCCACTTCCCGGCCATGAGCATGATCTTCGTCTCTGACCTGCTCGACCATCCCGCGAAGATCGAGCTCGAGGCGACCGCGGTCCTTGCCGCTTGACCCGCATCAAGGAGCCACCGCACGCCGCAACGCCACCATCGCAACCGGTTTCCACGCGAGGAGAACCATGCCATGAACGATGACTCGAGGTTCGCACGACGCATCCGCGGGTTCCTGTCGGCCTTCGCGGCAGCCGCACTCGCAGCGCACGCGGGTCCGGTGCCTGCGCAGCAGCCGGGCAAGCTCAAGGTTGGCCTCATGCTGCCCTACACGGGCACCTACGCGGCGCTCGGCACCGCCATCACCAACGGGTTCAAGCTCGCCGTGGAGGAGAACGGCGGCAGGATCGCCGGCCGCGAGGTCGAGTACTTCACCGTCGACGACGAGTCCGACCCGGCGAAGGCACCCGACAACGCGAGCAAGCTCATCAAGCGCGACCAGGTCGACGTCCTGGTGGGCACCGTGCACTCGGGTGTCGCGCTTGCGATGTCGAAGGTGGCGCGCGACAACAACACGCTGCTCATCATTCCGAACGCCGGCGCCAACGACATCACCGGCCCGCTGTGCTCGGCCAACGTGTTCCGCACGTCGTTCTCCAACGCGCAGCCCGGCGTGGCGATGGGCAAGGTGATGGCGGAGCAGAAGAAGAAGACCGCCGTCACGTTCACCTGGAAGTATGCCGCGGGCGAAGAGTCGATCAGCGGCTTCAAGGAGGCCTTCGAGCAGGGCGGCGGCAAGGTCGTGAAGGAGCTCTATCTGCCGTTCCCGCAGGTCGAGTTCCAGCCCTACCTGACCGAGATCGCCGCGCTCAAGCCCGACGTCGTGTATGCCTTCTTCGCTGGCGGCGGCGCCGTGAAGTTCGTCAAGGACTACGCCGCGGCGGGGCTCGGCAGGTCGATCCAGCTCGTCGGCCCGGGCTTCCTCACCGACGGCACGCTCGACGCCCAGGGCGACACGGCGCAGGGCCTGCTGACCACGCTGCACTACGGCGACGGCCTCGACAATCCCAAGAACAAGGCCTACCGGGTGGCGTACACGAAGGCGTTCAGGATCGAGCCGGACACCTATTCCGTGCAGGGCTACGACGCGGCGCAGCTTCTCATCGTCGGCCTGAATGCGGTCAAGGGCGATACGGCGAGGCGGGCGGAGATCGTGAAGGCGATGGAGGGCGCGACCATCACGAGCCCGCGGGGCGCCCTGTCCCTGAGCAAGGGCCACAACCCCGTGCACGACGTCTACCTGCGCAAGGTGGACGGCAAGGAGAACAAGGTGATCGGCGTGGCCGCCGCGCGCCTCGCCGACCCGCCGCGCGGCTGCAAGCTCTAGGGTCCGCCGGCACCGGGGAGCGCACGCTCTCCGGTGCCTTCCCGCCGCAACGGGCTCCCCGATGGACCTGTACTCGTTCCTGATCCAGCTCTTGAACGGCCTGCAGTACGGGCTCCTGCTCTTCCTGGTCGCGAGCGGCCTCACGCTGATCTTCGGCATCATGGGCATCATCAACCTCGCCCATGGCAGCTTCTACATGATCGGCGCGTACATCGCGTTCACGCTGTCGTCGCTGACCGGCAGCCTGTTCATGGCGATCGCGCTCGGCCTCGTGCTGGCCGTGATCCTCGGGGTCGTGCTCGAGTGGGGCCTTTTCAGCCACCTGTACCACCGCAACCACCTCGAGCAGGTGCTGCTCTCGTACGGGCTGATCCTGGTCTTCGAGGAGATCAGGAGCCTCGTCGTCGGCAATGACGTGCACGGCGTGGCGGTCCCGCAGGCGCTCAACCAGTCGATTGCGCTCACCGACACCCTGAGCTATCCCGTGTACCGCCTGTTCATGTCCGCGGTCTGCCTGGCGCTCGCGGCGCTCCTCCACCTCTTCATCCGGCGCACGCGGCTCGGGATGATGATCCGCGCGGGCGCGTCCAACCGCGAGATGGTGCAATCGCTCGGGCTCGACATCGGCCTCGTGTACCGGCTCGTGTTCGCGCTCGGTGTCGCGCTCGCCGCGCTCGCCGGCATGATCGCCGCGCCAGTATCGTCGGTGTACCCCGGCATGGGGACGCAGGTGCTCATCGTATGCTTCGTGGTCGTGGTGATCGGCGGCATCGGCTCGGTCGCCGGCGCGATGGTCGCGGCGCTCCTGATCGGGCTCGCCGACACCTTCGGCAAGGTGCTGGTGCCGCAGGCAGCGGGCGTCACCATGTACGTGCTGATGGCCGTCATCCTCCTGTGGCGGCCGGAAGGCCTGTTCAAGCGGTGACCGGGCGCCGGAGCGCGAAGCGGGCCGCGTTCGCGGCGGTGCTCGTCCTGCTCGCGCTGTTCCCGTTCGCAGGCGCCACGTTCTACACCGAGCTCGTCACGAAGGTCATGATCCTCGCGATCTTCGCGATGAGCCTCGACCTGCTGGTGGGCTACACGGGGATGGTGTCGTTCGGGCACGCCGCGTACTACGGCATCGGCGCGTACACCCTGGGCCTGCTCGCGCCCAGGTACGAGGCCGCGAGCCTGTGGACGACGCTGCCGCTCGCGATGCTGGCGGCTGCACTCGCCGCATTCCTCGTGGGCCTCCTGGTCGTGCGCGTGCGCGGCATCTACTTCATCATGGTTACGCTGGCGTTCGCCCAGATGTTCTACTTCGTGTTCCACGACACGGCGTTCGGCCGCGGCTCCGACGGCATCACCATGAACTTCAAGCCGTCGGCCACGATCATGGGCGTCGCGATCGTCGACCTCGACAACCCGCTGCACGGCTACTTCCTCGTGCTCGGCGCCATGGTGCTCGTCTACGCCTTCCTGCGCGTGCTGCTGCGCTCGGCGTTCGGACACGCGCTGCGCGGCATCGGGAGCAACGAGCACCGGCTGCGCTCGCTCGGCTTCCCCGTGTACTGGTACAAGGTGGCAAGCTTCACCATCGCGGGCGGGCTCGCCGGGCTCGCGGGCTACCTGTCCGCAATGCAGTTCGGGTTCGTGAACCCGGAGATCCTGTCGTGGCACCAGTCCGGCAACGTCCTGCTGATGCTCATCCTCGGCGGGCTCGGCACCCTCCACGGGGGCGTCGCCGGAGCGTTCGCGTTCGTCGCGCTGCAGGAGGCGTTCTCCTCCGTCACCACGCACTGGCAACTCCTGCTCGGGGGCACGATCGTGCTCCTCGTGATCTTCCTCCCGGGCGGGCTCGCAAGCATCGGCTCGCGCTTCCGGCAGATGCTCGTCGGGGAGCCTTCGGGGTGACCGGACCCATCCTGCGCACCGCCGGGTTGACACGGCGCTTCGGCGGCCTCTGTGCCGCGAAGGACGTGGACATCTCGCTCAGAAAGGGTTGCGTGCACGCGCTGCTTGGGCCGAACGGCGCCGGAAAGTCGACGCTCATCAACCTGCTTTCCGGCGACCTGCCGGCGTCCGCGGGCAGCATCCGCTACAAGGGGCGCGACATCACGGACACGAGCCCTGACCATCGCTCGCGTGCGGGCATCGGGCGCAGCTACCAGAAGACGAACCTGTTCGCGGGCTTCACCGCGTTCGAGAACTGCCGCCTCGCGGCGCAGTCGCGGGCGCCGCGGGTGCTGCACCTGTTCGGCGCCGCGGACGGCCACGGACCTACCCGTGCCGCGGCCGAGCGCGCGCTGGCCGATACCGGCCTGCTGAACTGCGCGGATGCGGTGGCCGCCACGCTCAGCCACGGCGAGCAGCGGCAGCTCGAGATCGCCACCGTGCTCGCGACGAAGCCGGAAGTGCTGCTGCTCGACGAGCCGCTGGCCGGCATGGGTGCCGACGAGGCGTTGCGCATGGTCGCGCTGCTGCGGCGCCTGCGCGCCGAGCACGCCATCCTGCTCGTCGAGCACGACATGGACGCCGTGTTCGCGCTCGCCGACCTCGTCACCGTGATGGTCGACGGGCAGGTGCTGGAAAGCGGGCCGCCGGAGCAGATCCGCGCAAGCCCCGCGGTGCGCGAAGCGTACCTCGGTGCCGAGGCAACCGGCCCGTGAGTCATCCGATCCTCGAAGCGCGCGCGCTGCACGCGTTCTACGGCGCAAGCCATGTGCTGCATGGCGTCGACTTCCGCATCGACGGCGGCGAGACCGTGGGACTCCTGGGCCGCAACGGCATGGGCAAGAGCACGCTCCTGCGGTCGATGCTGGGCCTCGTGCCGCCGCGTCACGGGGAAGTGTTCGTGCGCGGGACGCCGATGACCGGGGTGGCGCCGTACCTCGTGGCGCGCCAGGGCATCGCCTACGTGCCCGAAGGGCGCGGCATCTTTCCCAACCTCACCGTCGCCGAGAACCTGACCATGGCCGCGCGCGCGGGTGCCGACGGCCGGCGCGAATGGACGCTCGAGCGCGTGCTCGCGACCTTTCCACGCCTCGCGCAACGGCTCGAGCACGGCGGGTGGCAACTGTCCGGCGGCGAGCAGCAGATGCTCACCATCGGCCGTGCGCTGCTCACCAATCCCGAGCTCCTCATCCTCGACGAAGCCACGGAAGGCCTCGCGCCGCAGATCGCGCGTGAGATCTGGCGCATCGTCGGGCAGATCAAGAGCCATGGGATCGCGACCGTCATCGTCGACAAGAACTACGCGGCGGTCACCGCGATCGCCGACCGCAGCGTCGTGCTGGTGAAGGGCCGGGTCGTGTTCGAGGGCGAACGCGCCGGGATGCTGGCCGATCCGGCGCTACTGCATCGTCATCTCGGGGTCTGAGCGTCAGTCCCCCCGTGGCTGCTCCCCCTGCTCCCCCTGCTCCCCCTGCTCCCCCTGCTCCCCCTCGCCCTCCGCCCCCGCAAGCGCGCGCCATACGCGCTCCGCGGTGAGCGGCATCTGCAGCGCATCCACGGCCACGTCCGGGCGCGCCCGGTGGAGGGCGTCGAGCACGGCATTGACGACGGCCGGCGTGGCGCCGATGGTGCCGAGCTCGCCCACGCCCTTCACACCGAGGACGTTGTTGGTCGAGGGCGTGGCCTCGTCCGTGACCATCGCGAAGCGGGGCGTCATGCCGGCACGGGGCATGGCGTAGTCGAGGAAGCTGCCGGTGAGCGGCTGCCCGGACGCACGGTCGTGGATCATCGCTTCGCATAGCGCCTGGCCGATGCCCTGCATCGCGCCTCCCTCGAGCTGTCCCTGCACCACGAGTGGGTTCACCACACGGCCGATGTCGTTCACCCCGAAGTAACGGTCGACCTCCACCGCGCCGGTGTCGGGATCGATCTCCACTTCGCACACGTGGCAGGCGTTGGGCCACGTGGCGTCCGTCACGCGACTGTCGGACACGAGCACGATGCGCCCTTCGGGCTGCGTGGCGGCCAGGTCGAAGAGGCCGATGGCGCGATCCGTGCCTGCGATGCGGAACTCTCCGGCGGAGTACTCGATGTCGGTGGCGGCCGCCTCGAACACCGCGGCCGCGAGCTCCTGCCCCTTGCGCACCGTGCGCTCGGAGGCAACGCGCACCGCCGAGCCGCCGACGAAGAGGGAGCGCGAGCCCGCGCTGCCGAAACCCGTGCCGCGGTCGGTGTCGCCGAAGGCGAGGCGTATCCTCGAAGGCGGCACGCCGAACACGTCGACCGCGAGCTGCGTGAACGTGGTCGACAGCGACGTGCCCATCGGCTGCGTGGCGGAGTAGATCTCGATCACGCCGTCGGCGACCGTCACCGTGACGCGCTCGGCGAACACGTCCGCGCCGGTCCACTCGATGAACGTGACGATGCCGCGTCCGCGCAGCCTGCCGCGCGCCGCACTCGCTTCGACACGCGCCGCATAGCCGCCCCAGTCGGCGTGCGCGAGGCCGAGATCGAGCACGCGCTCGAACTGTCCGGTGTCGTAGGTCTTGCCCATCGGGTTGCGATACGGCATCTGCACGGGCTTCACCAGGTTGCGGCGGCGCAGTTCGACGCGATCGAGACCGCACCGGCGCGAGGCAGCATCGAGGAGGCGCTCGATGATGTGCACGGCCTCCGGGCGGCCCGCACCGCGGTACGGTCCGGTGGGCGCCGTGTGCGTGAGCACGCCGGTGATGCGGATGTCGATGATCGGAATGTCGTACACGCTGGTCGACACCCACGGACCGATGAGAAGCTGGATGGCCACGCCGGCCGGCGTCGCATAGGCGCCGAGGTTGGCGCGCGACTCCACACGCAGCGCCAGGATGCGACCCTCCTCGTCGAGGGCGAGCGTGGCGTGGGTCGCGAGGTCCCGTCCATGCGACGCCGCCAGGAACTCCTCCATGCGGTCGGCCACCCACTTCACCGGCCGCCCGAACCTGCGCGCGGCGAACGCCGCCACGACGTCCTCGGCATAGAGCGTGGTCTTCATGCCGAAGCCGCCGCCCACGTCGCCGACGACCACGCGCATGCGATCGGTAGCGAGCCCGAGCGCGTCGCAGAGCCCGTCGCGCACGCCGGTCGGCGTCTGGCTGCTGATGCGCAGCGTGAGGCGATCCGCTGCTGCGTCGTAGGTGGCAAGCGTGGCACGCGGCTCCATCGGCGAGGGCGCCAGGCGCTGGTTCTCGATGTCGAGCGTGATCACGTGGCGGCTCGACGCGATGGCGAGGGTGGCCGCTTCGGCGCTCCCGTAGCGGGCGAACGCCGCGACGTTGTCGGCGGCTTCGGCGAGCACGCGGGGCGCGCCCTTGGCCAGGGCGTCGTCGACGACCGTCACCGAAGGCAGTATGTCGTAGCGCACGTCGACCCGCTCCGCGGCGTCGCGCGCCGCGGCCCGCGACGTCGCCAGGACCGCCACCACCGCCTCACCCACGTGGCGGACGACGTCGACCGCGAGCGCGTGCTGCGAGGGGGCGAGCGACCGGCTGCCGTCCGGACGCTTGAAGTCGGTGGAGCGCGGCAGCGGCTTGACACCGGCAGCCACGAGGTCGGCACCCGTGAGCACCGCCACCACGCCCGGCGCTGCCTGTGCCGCGACGATGTCGATCGCCGCGACCCTGGCGTGCGCATGCGGCGAGCGCACGAGGACGATGTGGAGGGCGTCGGACGACGCATGGTTGTCGGCGAACTGGCCGCGGCCGATGAGGAGGCTCTCGTCCTCGATACGGCGCATGGCCTGTCCGCTTCCGAAACGGGCAGCAACGGAATCGGCGGGCATCAGGATCGGATGGGAGCTTGCGCTAAGATGGCGTGCAACCTGCCCCGTCATCTTACTGCGCCTCCCTTGCCATGCTCACGCTCGTCGCCGGTCTCGTACTGTTCCTGGGCGTGCACTCGGTGCGCATCCTGGCCGACCCTTGGCGGACGCGCACCATCGCCCGGATCGGCATCGGGCCATGGAAGGGCCTGTACACGATCGTCTCGGTAGTCGGACTCGTGCTCGTCGTCTGGGGTTACGGCCAGGCGCGCCTGGAACCCGTGGTGCTGTGGGCCTCGCCGGCCTGGACGCGACACCTGACCGCGCTGCTCATGCTGCCCGCCTTCATCCTCATCGCCGCCGGCAACCTGCGCGGGACGCACCTCAAGGCGAAGCTCGGCCACCCGATGCTTCTCGGCACCAAGCTGTGGGCCTTCGCGCACCTCCTCGCCAACGGGATGCTCGCCGACGTTCTGCTCTTCGGCAGCTTCCTCGCGTGGGCGATCGTGGATTACACGTCGGTGCGGCGCCGCGATCGCGCCGCGGGCATCGTCTATCCGCCGGGCTCCGGCGGTCGCGACGTGATCGCCGTGGTGGCCGGGACGGTCGCCTGGTTCGTGTTCGGCTTCTGGCTGCACGTACCGCTGATCGGCGTTCGCGCGTTCTAGGCGCGCCGCCGGCCGTCCCGAGGCGATGCGCTACACCTTCCCCTTCCACGGCACCAGCACGCGCTCGAGATAGCGCATCAGCATGTCGAAGGCGAAGGCGAAGAAGCCGATCACCACGATGCCCATGATGACGGTGTCGCTTTGCAGGTACTGCGCGGCATTGAGGACCATGAAGCCGAGACCGCGATTGGCCGCGATCATCTCCGCCGCCACCAGCGTGGTCCAGCCGAATCCGATCCCGATGCGCATGCCGGTCAGGATCTCCGGCGTGGCGGCAGGCAGGACGACGCGGGTGAGGATCTGGAAACGCGACGCCCCCATCGCATAGGCCGCATGGATCTGCTCGATGCCGGCCGAGCGCACGCCGGCGCGGGCCGAGATCGCCATCGGCGCGAAGATCGCGAGAAAGATGAGCAGGATCTTCGACAGCTCGCCGATGCCGAACCAGATGATCATCAGCGGCAGGTAGGAAAGCGGCGGCAGCGGGCGATAGAACTCGACCGGCGGATCGAAGATGCCGCGCATGATGCGATTCGAGCCCATCAGGATGCCTACCGGAATCGCGGTCACGCAAGCCAGGAGGAAGGCGCCGAACACCCGCATGAGGCTCGCAGTCGTGTGTTCGAGGAGCGTCGAGTTCGCCACACCCTCGGTGGCCGCGAGCACGAACTTGCCCCACACCGCCTGCGGCGTGGGCAGGAAGAGCGGCTTGATCCAGCCCATGTTGGTGACGAGGAACCACAGCGCGATCAGCACCACCGACGTCACCACGCCGATGGCGGTGCTGCTCCCCTGCCCCGGCGTCCCGTAGACCTGGCCGGGCGGCGCCGCGCGGCGCGAGAACATGCGCGAGAGGCCGCCCCCGGGGCCCGACGCGCCGGTCGCCGTCGGGACGACCCCGAGCAGGATCGAGGGTCGCCGGATCCTAGGCATGCGCACCTCCCGCACCGCGCTCGCCCTCGCGCTCGTCGCCGTAGATGATCCCGAGCACGGTCTCCCGCATGCGGATGAAATCGCTGCTCGATTTCACCTTGCGCGCATCGCGACACTCCAGGAAGCGGCGATTGAAGTCGAGATCGTAGGTGTTGGTGATGCGCCCCGGCCGCGGCGACATCACGACCACGCGCGTGGCGAGGAACAGCGCCTCCTCGACGCTGTGCGTGATGAAGAAGAACATCTTGCCCGTCTTCTGCCACACGTCGAGGAGCAGTTCCTGGATCGTCTCGCGGGTCAGCGCATCGAGGGCCGCCATCGGCTCGTCCATCAGCAGGGTCGCCGGGTTGCAGGTCAGCGCCCGCGCGATGCCGACGCGCTGCTGCATCCCCCCCGAGAGCTGGTAGATCATGTGGTCGTGAAAGTCCTGCAGCCCCACGAGCGCGAGGTTACGCGTCGCCGTCTCGCGCCGCTCGCGCCGGGGCACCCCCTGGAGACTCAACCCGAACTCCGTGTTCCGACGCACGTCGAGCCAGGGCAGGAGCGCGTGCTTCTGGAAGACGACGCCCCGGTCGGGCCCCGGTCCCGTGATCTTGCGGTCGCCGAGCCGCAACTCGCCGCGCGACGGTGACAGGAAGCCCGCCATGAGATTCAGCAGCGTGGTCTTCCCGCAGCCGGAAGCACCGAGCGCCACGACGAAATCACCGGGAGCGATTTGCAGGTTGATGTCGTCGAGCGCCTGCACTTCCTCGCCCGGCCGGTGGCCGGGAAAGGTCACGCTCACGGCGTCGACGCTGAGTGCTTCGGACTGGGCGATCACCGTGGCCCCTCGCTGAATCGATGCCGTGTCGCGACGGCGCGCAGCGTGCCGGCCGGCGGCGCCGGCACGCCCGCAAAAAGGACCGCTGCTTCCGCGAACTTCGACGAAAGGGCCGCTACTTCGCCGCCGCTTCAGCGTACTTCGACGTCACGTGCGAGCTGTAGTCGGGCAGCAGGTTGTTGACCTGCTTCTGCGACTTCAGGAACTCGGCGCTCGCCGTGATGGCGCCGAGCGCCTTGCCGCTCTTGCCGCCACCCAGCCATTCCGCCGACGCCTGTTGCTTCGCGTCGGGGAAGCCCAGCATCTTCATCGACTCGGCATTCTCCGCGGCATCGCCGCCGACGAGCTTGGTCATCGCCTTCACTTCCGGCGAGGTCGCCGTCCACTTCGCCTTGTTCGCATTGTAGTCGGCATACGTGGTGGCCAGCACCTTGGTGAACGCGGCCATGAACGCCGCATTCTTGGCGGCCCACGCCCGGTTCACGACGAGGCCGTCGAAGGTCGGCACGGTCTTCGCGCCCACTTCCTCGGAGGTGATGATCGTGGTGCCGTTCTTGAGCAGCGTGGTCAGCGCGGGGGGCCACACGTACGCCGCGTCGATGTCGCCACGCGTCCACGCGGCCACGATCTCGGGCGGCTTCATGTTGAGGATCTGCACCTTGGAGGGCGGGATCTTCCAGATCTTCTCCAGCGCCAGGAGGAGATGGAAGTGCGACGTCGACACGAACGGCACGGCGACCTTCTTGCCGACGAGATCCTGTGGGGTCTTGATGCCCGAACCGTTGCGCGCGACGAGCTGCTCGGAACGCCCGATGTTGTCGAGGATCCAGAAGAGCTCGAGATCGACGCCGTTGCTGCTGGCCGCCGCGACGCCGGTGGAGCCGATCACGCCGATGGGCACGTCACCGGACGCCAGCGCGGCGCTGATGTCGCCGGCCGAGCTGAACTGCCGCCAGTTGATCTTGTACCCCGTCGCCTTCTCGAACGCTCCGCTCGCGATGGCGGTGGGAAACGGGCCCACGATCGTCTGGTAGCCAATCGTGACCGTCTTGTCCTGGGCGTGCGCGAGGCCGGCGCCGACGAGCAGCGGCAAGGCCAGCGCGGTTGCCAGAGTCCTCCAGATCCGATTCATTCTGCTTCCTCCTTCGATGAGCCTGCCGTGAAGAGTGTGCATCGCGACCGCCGTGTGCGCACGATTGTCCGGGCCGTCGCGGTCGCTTGCCGGTGCCCGTCGCGCTTCGAGTGTGCATGGCCCGCCGAGCACGCGACTAGTGCCAGTTTGACGCAATCGCTGGCACCAACGGTGCGATGCCGCACACCGCCGGCCCGGCCCCCCCAACCCCGGCGGCTGGCCAGCTCCCCGCCGATCGAGTTCGCCTCCGGAAGCGGCGGCGCCCGTCCGCAACGTTCCTGTCGGCGTTGGCTCCGACATGGACTTCCGCACTGCGGCGCTCCGCGCAACCGGCGACCGTGGGGAAATGATACCTGCGCGAGGCCATAATGACGGCTTTGGGGAGAATCCGTCTCAATGGCCATGTCGGCAAAGCCGTCGGCGACCATCTGGGAACCGCTGTTCCGGCAGTCCGCGCAGGGGGGCATGAGCCTCCAGGCGCGCATCCGCCAGATGCTGGTCCGTGCCGTCCTCGACGGACAGCTTCCCGTCGGCGTGCCGATTCCCTCGAGCCGCGAACTCGCCCAGCATTTGTGCGTTGCACGCAATACCGTCGTGCTCGCCTATCGGCAGCTGGTCGACGAAGGCTTCCTGGTGTCGCGGGAGCGCAGCGGCTTCTTCGTGCATCCCGATGCGCTCGCCGGCCGCGTCGACCACGTCGCCAGCGAAGCGCAGAACCTCCGCGCGAGACCGCCGGACTGGCAGCGCCGCTTCCGCTTTCGCCCGTCTGTGCAGCGCAACATCGTCAAGCGGGCGGACTGGCAGAAGTATCCCTATCCCTTCCTCTATGCGCAGTTCGATCCGTCGCTGTTTCCGACCGCCGCCTGGCGCGAGTGCTGCCACAAGGCGCTCTCGGTGCTGGATATCCGCGAGTGGGCGCCCGACCTCATCCTCGGCGACGATCCCTCGCTGATCCAGCAGGTGCAGGCGCGCGTGCTGCCGCGCCGCGGCGTGTTCGCCCTGCCCGAGGAGATCGTCGTGACCGTCGGCGCGCAGCAGGCGTTGTACCTGCTCGCCGACCTTCTCATGACCTCGCGCACCGCCGTCGGCATGGAGGATCCCGGCTACCCGGATGCGCGCAATGCCTTCGCGAGCCGGGATGCGCGGCTCGTGCGCCTGCCGGTCGATGCGGCGGGCATGGTGCCGGGCGACGCGCTGCAGGGTTGCGATTACGTCTACGTGACGCCGAGCCATCAGTGCCCCACCACGGTGACGATGCCGCGCGCGCGGCGAGAGGCGCTGCTCGCCGCGGTGCAGGCGAGCGACGCGGTCGTGATCGAGGACGACTACGAGAGCGAGAACCTTTTCGTGGGCACACCCACGCCGGCCCTGAAGAGCCTCGATCACGACGGCCGCGTCATCTACGTGGGAAGCCTCTCCAAGACCTTCGCGCCGGGGCTGCGCCTTGGCTACATCGTGGGACCCGCAGGCCTCGTTGCCGAACTACGCGCGCTGCGCCGCCTCATGCTGCGCCACCCCTCGACCTATGTGGAGCGCGCCTTCTCGCTGTTCCTGTCGCTTGGCCACCACGATGCGCTGCTGCGGCGGCTGCGCGGCGTCTATCACGAGCGTTCGGCCGCGCTGTCCGCGGCGATCGGCAGGCACCTGTCACCCGTCGAGTTCGTGTCGACCTCGGGCGGGAGCGTCTGCTGGGTGGTGGGGCCGTCCTGGCTCGATGCCACCGAACTCGCGCGCCATGCCGAAGGGCTGGGCGTGCTGATCGAGCCCGGAGAGGTCTTCCACATGAGCGAAGGCACCGGGCGCAACACCTTCCGTCTGGGTTTCGCCTCGATCCCGGTCGAACGCATCGATGCCGGCATTCGCGCGCTTGCCCAGGCGGTGCGCCGGATGAGGCCGGCCGTCGTCAGCGTGTCCTGACGGCGTTGCCCGGGTTGCGCCGGGGCCCCTCACGACCGACACGCGCGGCGGCCGCGGGCGCGGCGACGCTTCACGACGCCACGGTCATCGGCACGGTGACGACGGATGCACGCCGGCCCCCGAAGGGTGCGCCCGCGGCGGCTGGTCCATGCAAATGCCGCGATCTGGTGCTACGAAGAGCGCCCCTCCCACCTTAGGCTTGGGCATCGCCACCCCCCACGGGACCATGAACATGCAAGCCGGCTCGGCGACGTCCGCCCTCGCCCCCTACGACCCGCGCTACGACCCGCTGGTCGCCGCGAATCCGGGGCGCGGCTGCGAATACGCGCCCACCTACTGGGTCGCCTCGGCGGGCACGCCGCCGCCCGACGACGGCCCCATCGCAGGCGACGTCGACGTCGACGTGGCGATCGTGGGCTCGGGCTTCACCGGCCTTGCCACCGCGCTCTTTCTCGCCCGCGAGCACGGCATCAGCGCCACCGTGCTCGAGGCGAACCGTTCGGTGTGGGGGTGCACCAGCCGCAACGGCGGCCAGGGCCAGAATGCGAGCGGCCGGCTCTATCGCTCGCAGTGGATAGCGCGCTGGGGCAAGGCGACCGCGTTGCGGCTCGATGCCGAGATCCGCAGCGGTTTCGAAACCTTCCGGAGCCTCGTGGCCGAGATCGACTGCGATCCGCAGCCGGGCGGCCACCTCTACACCGCGCACCGCGCCAAGAAGCTGCCCTTCCTGGAGAACGAGGCACGGGTGATGCGCGACGTCTTCGGCTACGACGCGCGGATGCTCAGCGCCGACGAGGTGCGCCGCGACTACGTCGCCGACACCGAGGCGAAAGGCGCGCTGCACGAGCCCGACGGCATCGGCGTGCATCCGCTCAAGCTCGCCTACGGCTACCTCGCCAAGGCGCGTGCACTGGGTGCCAAGGTCCATCCGGCGAGCCCGGTCGTGGGTTGGGAGCTGCGCAACGGGGTCCACCACCTGCGCACGCCGGGCGGCATCGTACGGGCCCGTGCGGTCGGCTTCGCCACCGGCGGCTACACCTCCAACGGGCTGCACCCGTGCCTCGATTCGCGGATCATGCCGATCCTGTCGAACTCGATGGTGACGCGCCCGCTCACGAAAGACGAGCTCGAAGCGACCAACTTCCGCACGACGCAGGTGATCACCGACACGCGGACGCTGCGCTTCTACTACCGCCGCCTCCCCGACAACCGCGTGCAGATCGGCAGCCGCAGCTCGGTCACCGGCGCCGATGCGCCGAACCCGCGTCACATGCAGGTGCTGGTCGCGGGGCTTGCGCGCAAGTTCCCAGCGCTCGCCGGCATCGAGGTCGAGCACTCGTGGTGGGGCTGGGTCGACGTCTCGCACGACATGATGCCGCGCATCGTGCAGCCGGATCCGCGGCAGACCGCGTACTACGCGCTGGGCTACGGCGGCAACGGCGTGTCGTTCTCGGCTCACGCGGGGCGGCGTCTTGCCGAGCGGATCGCCGGCAAGCAGGATCCTGCATTCGACCTGCCGATCTACGACTCGCCGCTGCCGCTGCCGATCGCCTTCGGGCGCTTCGAGTCGCGCCTCTTCGCGCCCTTCCGGCGGCTCGGCCAACGTGCGCTGTATCACTTGTACTACCTGCGCGACGAGATGCTGTAGACAGCGGACCGGCCGCAGCACTCACCGCGCAGGACGATGCGCCTCGTGGCCGCGCGCGAGGCAGAGAGGCGCGATGCCGTTCGCCGGGGTGCACCACACAGGCAGACCCTCACGCCTCGTCGACGCTGAGCGCCGGCGGCCGAGCTACGCCGGAATCCACAGCGCCGGCATGCCGTCGAGCGCTCGCAGCACGCGCGAGAGCGAGCCATCCTGCACGAGCGCAGCGGCGCGCTCGATGTCCGGTGCGAGATAACGGTCGTGCGGCATCGGCGGGCACTGCGCGCGCAGCAGCGCGTGTGCCTGCTCGATCGCCGCCGACGATGCGAGCGGTCGCAGGAAGTCGATGCCCGCCGCGGCAGCCAGGTACTCGATGGCGAGGATGTGCGCCACGTTGTCGATCATGGCGTGCAGCCGGCGCGCCGCGAAGGTGGCCATCGACACGTGGTCCTCCTGGTTGGCGGAGGTGGGCAGCGAATCCACGCTCGCCGGATGCGCGAGCGACTTGTTCTCCGACGCGAGTGCGGCCGCCGTCACGTGCGCGATCATGAAACCGCTGTTGAGGCCGGCATCCGCGGTGAGGAACGGCGGCAGGCGGGAGACGCCGGCGTCGATCAGCATGGCGATGCGCCGCTCGGCGATCGCGCCCACCTCGGCGATCGCCACCGCCATCGCATCGGCGGCCAGCGCCACCGGCTCCGCGTGGAAGTTGCCGCCGGAGACGATCTCGCCGCCGTCGGCGAACACCAGCGGATTGTCGGTCACGCCGTTCGACTCGCGCAGCAGCACGAGCGCGGCGTGCCGGAGCTGGTCGAGGCAGGCGCCCACCACCTGCGGCTGGCAGCGCAGGCTGTACGGATCCTGCACGCGGTCGTCGCCTTCCAGGTGCGAACGGCGAATCGCGCTGCCGTCGAGGAGCCGGCGGTAATACTGCGCGACATCGGTCTGGCCCGGATGCCCGCGCAGCGCATGGATGCGCGGATCGAAGGGACCGTCGCTGCCGCGGGCGGCATCGACGGTCATCGCGCCGATCACGAGCGCGGCTTCGAGCACCGGCTCGAAGCGGAGCAGCGCCGACACGGCCAGTGCGGTCGACACCTGGGTACCGTTGATGAGCGCGAGGCCTTCCTTGGCGGCGAGCGCGATCGGCTCGATGCCGTGCTCGCGCAGCACCGGACCCGCCGGAACGCGCACGCCGTCGACCAGCACCTCGCCTTCACCGATGAGCGTGAGCGTGAGGTGCGCCAGCGGCGCGAGATCTCCGGAAGCACCCACCGAGCCCTGTGCCGGAACGTAGGGGACGATGCCGGCGCTGCAGACCGCGGCAAGCGTGTCGATCACCGTCTCGCGCACCCCCGAGGCCCCGCGCGCGAGGCTCGCCGCCTTCAAGCCGAGCACGAGGCGCACGACCGGCGGGGCGAGCGGAGCGCCCACGCCGACGGCATGCGAACGGATGAGGTTGCGCTGCAGGGCATCGAGGGACGACGCGTCGATGCGTGTCTGCGCGAGCTTCCCGAAGCCGGTGTTGACGCCGTAGACCGCGGCCTCACCGCGCGCCGCGCGGGCGACCACCTCGGCACTCGCGCGGATGCCGGCGCGGCATGCAGGATCGAGGACGATCGCGCGTGTGCCGTCGTGCAGGGCCTGAAGCTCGGCGAGACCGAGCTCACCGGGGACGAGTGCCAGAGGCGCTGCGCCGGCGCCTTTCATCGGCGTCACGGCGCGAGCATCGGCAAGTCGAGCCGCTGCTCGCGGGCACACGCGATGGCGTCGGGATAGCCCGCATCGGCATGACGCATCACGCCGGTCGCCGGATCGTTCCACAGCACCCGCTCGATGCGCTTCGCAGCAGCGTCGGTGCCGTCGCACACGATCACCACCCCCGCGTGCTGCGAGTAGCCCATGCCCACGCCACCGCCATGGTGGAACGACACCCAGGTCGCGCCGCCGGCGGTATTGAGCAGGGCATTGAGCAACGGCCAGTCGGACACCGCATCGGAGCCGTCGCGCATGCCTTCGGTCTCGCGATTGGGGGAGGCCACCGAGCCGCTGTCGAGGTGATCGCGGCCGATGACGATGGGCGCCTTCAGCTCGCCGGTGCGCACCATCTCGTTGAAGGCGAGTCCTGCGCGGTGCCGTTCGCCGAGGCCGATCCAGCAGATGCGCGCCGGCAATCCCTGGAAGGCGATCCGCTCCCGCGCGAGGTCGAGCCAACGGTGCAGGTGCGGATCGGCAAAGAGCTCCTTCATCTTCGCGTCGGTCTTGGCGATGTCGGCAGGGTCGCCCGACAGCGCCACCCAGCGGAACGGGCCCTTGCCGCGGCAGAAGAGCGGACGGATGTACTGCGGCACGAAGCCCGGAATGTCGAAGGCATCGGCCACTCCGGCGTCACGCGCCACCTGGCGGATGTTGTTGCCGTAGTCGACCGCGGGCACGCCCATCGCCTTGAGGTCGAGCATGGCGCGCACATGCGTGGCACAGCTCGCGGTCGCCGCCTCGCGCAGCCCGGCGTGCCGGGCGGGATCGGCCTGCGCCGTGCGCCACTGGTCGAGCGTCCAGCCTGCGGGCAGGTAGCCGTTGACGAGGTCGTGCGCCGAGGTCTGGTCGGTGACGAGGTCCGGACGCGGGCCGCCCACTTTCGCGCGCCGCACGATCTCGGGGAGGAGCTCCGCCGCATTGCCGCGCAGGCCCACCGAGACGGCCTTGCCTTCCGCGGCGTAGCGCTGCATGCGATCGAGGGCGTCGTCGAGGTCGCGCGCTTCCTCGTCGAGGTAGCGCGTACGCAGGCGGAAGTCGATGCGGCTTTGCTGGCACTCGATGGTGAGCGACGAGGCGCCGGCGCAATTCGCCGCGAGCGGCTGCGCGCCGCCCATGCCACCCAGGCCCGCGGTGAGGATCCAGCGCCCAGTGAGGCTCCCGCCGTAGTGCTGGCGGCCGGCCTCGACGAAGGTCTCGAAGGTCCCCTGCACGATGCCCTGGCTGCCGATGTAGATCCACGAGCCGGCAGTCATCTGGCCGAACATCATGAGCCCCTTGCGGTCGAGTTCGTCGAAGTGTTCCCAGGTGGCCCAGCGCGGCACGAGGTTCGAGTTGGCGATGAGCACCCGCGGCGCGTCCGGGTGGGTGCGAAACACGCCCACGGGCTTGCCCGACTGGATGAGCAGCGACTCGTCGTCGGCCAGCCGCTCGAGCGTGGCGAGGACCGTCTCGAAAGACGCCCAGTTGCGCGCCGCCTTGCCGATACCCCCGTAGACCACCAACGCATCGGGGTTCTCGGCCACCGCCGGGTCGAGATTGTTCTGGATCATCCGCCACGCGGCCTCGGTGAGCCAGCTCCGGCAGGTGAGCGTCGTGCCGTGGGGGGCGCGTATGGGACGCGGACCGGGGGTGGTGGCGGCGGAGGGATGCAGGGGCTGGTTCATGGCGGAGACTCCTTCCGGCGACGGTCGGGTGTCACGGGCGGTGGACGAGCACATCGCCACCAACGAGCGCGTGGGCGGATAGCTTACTTCGCCTCGGTCGCTGCGACACTCCGCGGGCACGACGGCCTCACCCGCCCCCACCCTTCAGCGGCGCCAGCGACGCCATGCGCACGCCCAGCAACCGGATACGCCGCTCGAGCGGTGCGCGCTTGAGGCACAGTCCCGCCGCGCGACGGATCGCCTGCGCATCCTTGATCGGCGCGTCGAGCGTCTGGTCGCGGGTGACGGTGCGGAAGTTGTCGAAGCGCAGCTTGATGCCCACGGTGCGGCCCGCGTAGCCCTTGCGGGCGAGGTCGCCGGCGAGGCTCTCGCACAGCTCGGTGAAGATCGCCGAGAGTTCCGCACGATCGCGCCGTGCGGAAAGGTCGCGCTCGAACGTGGTCTCGCGGCTGATCGACACCGGCTCGCTCTCGGTCACCACCTCGCGGTCATCCTGGCCGTGCGCCACGCGATGCAGCCACGCGCCGTAGTTGCGGCCGAATTTCTCCATGAGCCACGCGACGTCGGCGCGCGCGAGCTGGCCGATCGACGTGATGCCCAGTTCGTCGAGCCGGGCGCTCGCCTTCGGGCCGATGCCGTTGATGCGCCTGGGCGGCAGCGGCCAGATCCGGATCGGCACGTCGGCGGGCTTGACGATGGTGAGGCCGTCGGGCTTGTCGAGTTCCGAGGCGATCTTGGCCAGGAGTTTGTTCGGCGCCACGGCGATCGAGCAGCTGAGGCCGGTGGCCTCGCGCACCGCGACCTTGAGCGCCTTGGCCACATCGCGGGCGCGCCACCAGGCGTCGACCTCCGACTCGATGGGTGCGGCCGCTCCCGCATCCACCCCCGCCTCCGCGTCGGCCTCGGCATCGCCCGCGATAGCCGTCCCGCGCGCGCCGGACCAGGCGACGAGTTCGTCCGACGCGAGCTGCACGTCGGTGAGGTCGATGTAGATCTCGTCGATGCCGCGGTCCTCGATGCGCGGTGCGATCTCCCGCACCGCCGCCTTGAAGAGCCGCGAGAAGTGCCGGTAGCGGTCGAAATCGGTAGGCAGCAGGATCGCGTCCGGTGCCAGGGCGGCCGCCTTCATGAGTCCCTGCGCCGAGTGCAGGCCGAGCTTGCGCGCCTCGTAGGTGGCGGTGGTGGCCACCCCGCGTCCGGCATAGCCGCGCAGGGTGGCGAAGCGGCGCACCGCGGCGCCGCTGACGGGATCGACGACCTCCTCCGGCTGGTGCCGACGCCCGCCGCCGATCACCACCGGCTGCCCGCGCAGCTCCGGATAGCGCAGCAGTTCCACGGACGCGTAGAACGCATCCATGTCGAGGTGGGCGATGAGACGGACGGGCGGCACGGCGGTCGACGGTGGCGGTCCATGGTACCGCCCCCGGTGACGCGGCGGCGGGCGGGACGGCGCCCCGCGCCACGGGGAGTTGCGCCAGGACGCTCTAGTGCACACAATCAGACGTTTACCGAAGACCGGTTGCACGAACGCAGGGATTGCGCAGGCTTGAAGCCGGCACCGTTGCCAGGCGGGCGGTCCACAGACCGTCCAGCGATCCAGCCCGGCGCGGTCCGGCACATTCGCAGCACGCTTCGTCGATTCGATCGACAGGGGAGCGGCAATGAGAGTGGCCATCGTCTCGGTGTTCGTCGACTACCACCGCCGCGGGCGCAAGAATCCGTACTCCCTGCAGCCGCAGATCGGGCCGCTGCTCGCCGCGCTGCTGCCGGCCGATGTCGAGATCGACGTGATCAACGAAACGTCGCACGACATCGACTGGACCCGCGCGTACGATCTCGTCTTCATCTCCTCGCTGCATTCGGACATGGATCGTGCGCGCCAGCTCTCGCACTACTGGCGGCGCCGGGGCGCGCGTACAGTCATCGGCGGCTCGTTCGCCGGAAGCTATCCAAAGCTGTGCGAGCCATGGTTCGACGCGGTCGTGATCGGCGATCCCGAGGGCGCCGTGCCGGAGCTCTATGCCGACTTCTGCGCCGGCACCCTGCGGAAGCGCTACGTCTCGCGCGGCTACGACGCCGGGCTCACGCGGACACCCCGCTTCGACCTATTCCGGGGCAAGCGGCATCATGCGCTGTGCTTCGAGGCCACCCGGGGCTGTCCGTTCTCCTGCGACTTCTGCGTGCTCACCGGACTCGGCACGCGTCACCGGACGCGTCCGGTCGCGGCCGTGATCGGGGACATCCTGTCCGGCCAGCGAATGCTGGAGGCGACGATGCCGTGGCCCGCACGGCGCATCGTCGGCTTCTGCGACAACAACATCGGCGGCAACCTCGCCTGGCTGCGCACGCTGTGCGCTGCGCTCGAGCCACTGCGCGTGCAATGGTACGGCGCAGCCACGTTCAACGTGATCGCCAACCCCGAACTCGTGCGCACGATGGCGCGATCGGGATGCCGCGCGCTCTTCGTCGGCCTCGAAAGCTTCAATCCGGCCACGCTCGCCGACATGCGCAAGCATCAGAACCTGATCCACAAGATGCGCGTCGCCCTCGACGATTGCCGCAGGAACGGGATCCTCGTCATCTCGGGCCTCATGGTCAGCCCGCTGTCCGACACGCCGGAGGACATCCGGAGCATTCCCGCGAACCTCGCGCGCTCGGGCCTGCACGTGCCGACCTTCATCGCCTTCGAGGCGCCGATTCCCGGCACGCCGCACTTCCACAGGCTGGCGCGCCATGCGGATCCCCCGGCATTCATGCCCGGCGTGCTGCTGCGCGACCTCGCCGGCCACACGCTCGCCGTCAGGCCCCGCCGGACATCCGTGCAGGCGTTCGTCGACGCCTACCGCGACGTGGTGCGCGAGGTCTACTCCGCACGCAGGCGCCTGACGAAGCTCGCCAGCGACCTTCCGCCGCTGCTGGCGAGGGGCCGCTGGCTGCCGGCACTGGTCGACGTGCTCGACATGGCAACGACGCACGCGGGCACCTTCGACTTTCCGGCGCGGACATTCATCGCGGGCACCGACCTGCCGCCGCCGGAGGCCGTGCCGCTGACCGATGCGGACTTCACCTCGGAGGCGGAGCGCTCGTCGGTGATGGATCCGTGGCGCGTCACCGACGCGGCCGGCGTGCTGCTTCCGCACTGGCACGCCTCGCAACGGGTCTTCCACCGGCGCGCGACCGCCGTCGATGCCATCGACGCGCCGCTCGCCGTGGATCCGGCGTGACGCGACGGAGAGCGGCGTGAACTGGCATCGATGGCTCGTCGGCGCGCGCGCGGAGACGGGCGATCCGTCGTCGCTGACGCAACGGGTCCGCGCCGAGCAGATCCGGATGGTGTACCTGCACTCGCCGACGACCTCCGGCGGCTCGCTCGTGGCGGGAGCCTTCCTGATCTTCATCATGTGGGACTCCGTGGCGCACGCCATCCTGCTGGCGTGGGGCGTCACGATGGCGGTGTACCAGGCCTTCCGGATCTACAGCTACAAGCGATACCTGGCCGCGGCGCCGGACGCCGGCCAGTCCGCGTCGTGGGGGCGGCTCTACATCCTGACCACCACCATCGCCGGGTGCCTGTGGGGCAGCACCGGCGTCCTCTTCTACGTGCCGGACTCGACCCTCTCGCAGGTCTACCTCTGTCTCGTCCTGTTCGGCGTCGCGTCGCTCACCATTCCGACGCTCTCGCTGTTCGCGCCGGCCTTCTATCCGCTGATCGTGCTGGTGCTGCTGCCGTTCATCCTGCGCTCGCTCGCCACGGGGCAGCGCGAGCAGATCGCGCTGGCGATTCCGCTCCTGATCGCGCTCGCCATGGCCTTCACCTTCGGCCGCAAGATCAACAGCCTGATCGACGAATCGATCCGCCGCCGCTTCGAGAACCAGGCGCTGATCGAGATCGCCGAGCGTGCCCGGCTGGAGGCGGAGCGGAGCAGTCGCGCGAAATCGCAGTTCCTCGCGACGATGAGCCACGAACTGCGCACGCCGCTCAACGCGATCATCGGCTACTCCGAGCTGATGACGCAGCAGCCCGGCCGCTTTCATACCGAAGCGGCAAAGGATCCCCTCGGGCGCGTGCTGCGCGCCGGACGCCACCTGCTCAACCTCATCAACGAGCTGCTCGACCTGGCCAAGATCGAATCCGGCAAGACCAACTTCGCATACGAGGACACCGATATCGGCGCACTGGTGCGCGACGCCGTGGAGACGACGCAGTCGCTCGCCGAGCAGAACGGGAACACCGTCAGCGTGACAGCGCCCGCGGCGCTCCCGCACCTGCGCACGGATCCCAAGCGCCTCATGCAGGTGACGCTCAACCTGCTGTCGAACGCATGCAAGTTCACCGAGAACGGACGGATCGAGATCGCGATAGCGCCCGTGCAAGCAGACGGCCGCAACTGGATCGATCTCGCGGTCACGGACAACGGCGTCGGCATGTCGCCCGAGCAAGTCGGCCGCCTGTTCGAGGAGTTCTTCCAGGGCGACGCGAAGTCCCCGCGCAAGTTCGGCGGCACCGGGCTCGGGCTTGCCATCAGCCGCCGGCTTTGCCGGGCAATGGGCGGTGACCTGACGGTGGTGAGCGAGCTCGGCGTCGGCTCGACCTTCACCGCGCGGCTCCCCGAGCATCCGCCGCCCGAGATCTCGACGCAGGAGCCCAGGCCGGAGCCGCGCGTCGCCGGCGCCCGCCGGCAGGAAACGAGAGCCGGCGTCATCCTGATCATCGACGACGATCGGGATGCACGCGAGTCGATGGTCGATCGCCTCGCCGGGCACGGCTTCGAAACGGCCACCGCCGCCGACGGGATGGAGGGCCTTCGCCGCGCGCGGGAACTCGCGCCGGCCGCGATCACGCTCGACATCATGATGCCCGGCCTCAATGGCTGGTCGGTGCTCGCCGCCCTGAAGGAGGACCCCGACCTGTGCGCGGTGCCGGTGGTGATCATCGCGGCGCTCGGCAACGAGCTCAAGAAGGGCTTCACGCTCGGCGCCGCCGCGTGCCTGACCAAGCCCGTCGATCACGACATGCTGGCGGACACGCTCGACCGGCTCACCGGCCGCGTCGGAGCCCATCCCGGCGCATGAAGGGGCCGGCTGACGCCATGGGGCCGCCCCGCGCCCCCGTCCGGCTTTCGCCGGGCCCCGATGCCAGCCGCCGCGCATGGCTGGGTGCAGGCGGTGCGCTCGGGCTCGCCGCGCTCGCCGGCTGCGCCTGTCCGCTGCCATCGCTGCCGTTGGACGACGGCCCGCTGCTCGCTCCGGGAGCACTCGCACCGCCGGAACCCGCGAGCGGCAGCCTCGAGCTTCCCGTCGTCATCGACGCTCACTGTCACATCTTCAATGTCGAGGACGTCCCTGCGGCGCCGATGCTCAAGGGCCCGATCGCGCACACCCTCGAGAAGTTCCCGGAGGAGCTGATGGTCGCGTTCGCCGACCTGATCGCGGCCATCGCCTACCTGATCACGCCCGGCGCGCGCACCGAGCTCGCGATGCTCGAGGAACTGGTCGCGAAGCACCGCGCGGTCATGCGGGCGAACCCCAATGCCGCACGAACCGTGGCGGATGACGCGCTCAGGATCCAGCAGGAGAAGTTTGCCCGTGCATTCGCCCGGGAAGCGCAGAACCCCCGCTTCCTGAAGCCGTTCCTGCGGCAACGGCAGGCCTACCAGCTCGCCCATGGCCAGGCCGTCGACGGCTTCGTCATCTCCGAAGACAACGTTCGCGCCATGCTGCGCGGAGGCGTGGTGCCCCCGCGGGCCGCGCCCGGCGCCTCGGGCCATCCGGACAGCCTCGTCCCGTTCGCGTGCACGCTGACCTCGCCTCGCCACTGCAACCTGGTCGCCATGCAGAAGATGTACGCCGGAGGACCCGGTGTGCCTGCGGTCGACGTGTTCTGTCCGTCGATGCTCGACCTCGATCACTGGCTCGGGTGCCCGTTCACCGCCGCGTCGCAGCACGACCAGATGCTGCTGATGGAACAGGTCGCGGCGGTGTCGGGCGGCGCGATCCTGCCGTTCATCGGCTACAACCCGAGAACCGACGTGCTGCAGCAGGGAGCATCGTTCGCGCGCGTGATCGACGCCGTCGGCAACCGCGGTTTCATCGGCGTCAAGGTGTATCCGCCGATGGGATACCGGGGCTACGGCAATGCGCCCGCTGCCGTCGTGGACGCCTGCCCTGCGATCGAGGACGGCGGCACCATCGACGCCGCGCTCGGCCGTCTCTATGCCTGGTGCGTCGATCACAACGTGCCCGTGATGGCACACACCAGCCACTCGTTCGGCCGATCGAACGCGCTCGAGGACTGTGCGTCGCCCCTGGGTTGGCGCAAGGCCCTCGAGAACTTCGACGGTCTGCGGATCCAGGCCGGGCACTTCGGCGGAACGAGCGACCACGCCATCGACGACGGGTGGGCGAAGGCGTACGTGACGATGGCCGGCACGCCGCAGGGCCGGAACCTGCATGTCGATCTCAGCAATCTCGACGATCTCTTCGTATCCGGCTCGCCCATAGGCAAGGTGATGGAACCGCTCATTGCCTCGACGCCACGGCGGATGGTCTATGGCAGCGACTGGTACATGATCGAGGTGCAGGGTGCCGCGGCCACCTACGCCTCCGCCATGTCGACCTACATCGGCCGCATCGAGGACTCCGGCATCGCCGACCTGCGCAAGCGCGTATTCGGCCTGAACGCGGCGACACTCTACGGACTGGTGCCGCGACGGGTCGGCGGCAGGCAGACGAACTGGGACCGGCTGGTCGCCTACTACGAGAAGCATCGCATCCCACGGCCGCGCTGGATGCGCAAGCTCGCCGCGGCGTAGCCTTCTCCGGCGCGGGGCCGCATCGCGCGGAAGCCGGCAATCACGATCGTCGGCCGCCGCACCCCGGCCCGCCGCACCCCGTCCCTCGGCACGCGCCCGCCTTCACCCCGCGCTCGAAAGCCGGAACGCGGGCACCGGATCGCGAAATCCCTTGAGCGTCAGCGGCCCCACTGCTTCCTTGACGAACGTGGGCGGCAAGGCAGCGGCGGCGCGCGCGCCGACGATGATCTCTCCGCCGCGCGCCTCGGCGCATAGCCGCGAGGCGAGATTGGCCACGGTGCCCACCACGCCGTAGTCGTATCGATCGCTGAACCCGATCGCGCCGAGCGTCGCGTAGCCAAACGCCAGTCCGGAGCCGATGTGCAGCTCGAATCCTTCGCGGCGCCAGCGGTCGAGGGGCCCCCGGCACGCGTCGAACACGGCCAGGGCGAAGCGAGCTGCCTGCGTGCACGGCTCGGCGATCGGCTGGGGATCGTTGAAGAACACCATCGCGCCGTCGCCGACGAAGCGCTCGATGGTGCCGGCGAAGGCCTGCGATTGCGTGCCGATCGCGTGATGGAATTCGCTCAGCACGCGCATGACGTCTTCAGGCTCGCTGCGCTCCGAGAACGCGGTGAAGCCGCGCAGGTCGAAGAAGACGACGGCGATCTGCGCACGATGCGAGCCCAGCAGCGCCTGGAGATCGTCGTGATCCACGCGTTCGACGACATCGGGCGGAAGGAAGCGCTTCATCCGGGAGAGACGCTCGACTTCCGCCACCTTGGCCGCCACGCGCCGCTCGAGACCGGCGTTCAGGGCCTTGAGCTCCGCGGCCTGCGCCTCGACGCGATCGAACAGGTACTTGACCCGCACCAGCGAGCGCACGCGAGCGAGCAGCTCGGCACCGTTGATCGGCTTGGTGATGAAGTCGTCGGCCCCCGACTCGAGGCCGTTGATCCGCTCGACGTCGGGATCGAGCGCGGTCACCAGCACGATGGGCAGCATCGCGAAGCGCGCATCGGCGCGCAACCGGCGCAGGACGTCGAGCCCCGAGAGTCCCGGCATCACCACGTCGAGCAGCACGAGGTCGGGCGCGGCCCGATCGACGGCCTCCAGCGCCTCCTCTCCGCTGCGCGCGGTCTGCACCTCGTAACCGTGGCATGCGAGCAGATCCGAGAGGAGGCTCACGTTGTCCTCCTGGTCGTCGACCACCAGGATGCGCGCGGTGCCGGGGCCCGCAACGTCGTCGGCCGGCGGCGCTGGCGCCGGGGTCATGGGGAGAAGTCCATCCAGGCACCCGGTGCCGGCAGCTTGAAGGTGGCATCCGGTGGCAGAACCGCCTGCAGGCGGGCGAGGAACGTCGGCGCATCCAGCGCCGCGACCGTACGCAGGTCACTGCTCGACTCCGGTAGCGGAGCGAAGAAGTCCTCCCAGTGGATCAGCACGACGGCACGAGGCTTCAGGCGCCCGATGAGCGCCTCTGGATAGCGGGGAACCTGGTCGAAGCCGGGCATGCAGACCAGCGCGAGGTCGACCCTGCGCTGATCGGCGGGTTGCGTGAACACCGGCGGAAAGCCCAGGGGAGCGGTGCTTGCCGCATCCTGGTAGTGCACGCGGAACTCCACCGCCTGCCCATCGGCGCTCAGGAAGTCGATCAGGTAGGCGAGCGTCTGGCCCTCTCGCCATTCGTACGCACGTGCCGGCAGCGCTGCCAGGGGCGCGTCGTAGCTGCCCTCGAAGAACTTGATGTGAAAGATGATCGGCGCGTGCTCCGACTTGAGCGCCATGAATCGCAGGCGCGGACTCGCGTACCACCACCGGCCGGGTTGCCGGTCGGTCCCGGCGCCGGCTTCGACGGAGACGATGTCGGCGGCGTTCAGGGCGTGATCGCCTGCCAGCGTGTTCTTCATCGTGTCGCTGCCGTAGACCTTGACCTGCGGCAGGTACTTCCGCTTGATGTAGGGCACGTCCATCAGGTGATCGTAGTGGGCGTGCCCGACCAGGATCGCGGTCGCCCCCGCGAGTCCGTTCGAGGGACCGCCGAGGAAACGATCGATCTGCTCGGGGCGCGCCTCGATCGTCCCGAAGGCCACGCGCGGTATCGACGGATTGGAGAAGAACGGCGCGGTCACCAGCACGTCCGTCCCGCGCTTCAGTACCACTCCGCCGGCGCCGAGGTACTTGACCTGCACCGTCGTCGGGAAGGCAGGGTCGCCCGGGGGGATCTCCGCACCGCCGGTATAGACGGGCAGGCCGGTGCTTGGCCCGGTGCATCCGGCAACCCCCAGCAGCCAGCCGCAGGCCACGACCGCGGCCACGAATCGTCCCACGCGGTTTGGAAGCCGGATCACGCCGCCCCGACCCCGAGGTCGCGCGTGGCAACCTGGGCAAGCGCGCTCCCGGACCATCGATGCCACGCGGGGGGCAGGCGTCATCATCCGGAGCTCCTTTGCACGCGGCCGGACCGCGCAGGCCGTGTCGGACAATGGTACGACTTTCCCGGCACCGGAACACCGGCCGCGCGGGCCCGCGGATTTGCGCCCTCTGCCGGGGCCGCCGGCCGGTGTCGGAGGGGGATGCGATGCGCTACCGGGGACCGGCGGCTAGTGCGACATCAGCACCGGCACCGTCATCGCCTCGAGCAGCGAGTTCGTCACCCCGCCCAGCACCCGCTCGGCGAGGCGCGGACGGCTGTAGCCGCCCATCACGATGAGGTCGGCGGAATAGTCGGCGGCCCGCGACAGCAGGAGATTGCCGACGTCGATGTCCTCCGCGCGCTCACGCTTCACTTCGGCGACGACGCCGTGCCGCGCGAGGTAGTGCGCCACGCCGCGGCCGGAGAGCACGTCGGCCACGTCGCCGGCGTCGTCGACGGTGCTCGGCTGCACGGTCATCACGATCACCTTGCGCGCGCGCCGGAGGAACGGCAACGCATCCGCGATGGCGCGAGCGGACTCCCGCGACTCCTTCCACGCCACGATCGCCGTGGTCCCGATCTCGGGGAACGTGCCGCTGTGAGGGACGAACAGGATCGGCCGGCCGGAGGCGACCAGCACCGCGTGCGCCAGCTCGCTCGCGAATCCGGCGTCGGCGTCACGCGCATCGGGCTGGCGCAGAACGGCGAGATCGGCTTGGCGGGCGTGCAGCACGGCCTCCGCCAGCGCATCGCCCGCCGGCGCGGCGAACGCCGCCGACGCCACCGCATGCTGCGCCGTCGTGGCCCGGAACCGCGCCTCGGCCTGCTCCTGGTCGTATCCGGTCCGGGCGAGCCGCCCTTTCACGATCGCGTCCGGCAGCACGGACGACGTGAACGGCGTGAGCGTGGCACGCGGCACGAGATACGTCCCGGCGAGTTCGGCGTCGAACGCCTTGGCGACACGCGCGGCGACGTCGAGGGTATGCGCCCACGCGTCGTCGGCCAGATGCACGAAGATCGATCGGTAGCTCATGGCTGGAGGCCTCCTCCCGGGAAGCATACATCGTGTGTCCGATCGCTTCGCCCACGCGTTGACGACCATCAAGCACTCGCGCAACCATTGCGGGCGAGCCCGGTCCAACCGTTCGCGACAAGGAGGAGGCACATGAAGAATCCACTGATCGCCGTTGCCGCGCTGATCGTGATCGCGGGAGGCATCGCGTTCTACGCCTGGTACGCCGACCGCCACGCTCCCCCGCCCGTGACGGCCGCAGCACCGCCGGTGGCGGCCGCACCCGCCGAGGCACCCACCGAGGCACCGCCGGTGGCGCCGGCCCCACCGCCGATCGAGCATCCCCTTCCGCCACCCGAGATCTCCGCGCCGCCGCTGCCCCAGCTTGCGGAAAGCGACAAGCTGACGCAGGAGACCGTGGCCGGCCTCTTCGGTCACGACGCGTTCACCCGCTATTTCGTCCCCGATGCGCTCGTGCGCAACTTCGTGGTCACCGTCGACAACCTGCCGCGCAAGACCGCCGCCGTGCGGCTTTGGCCGGTGCGGCCGGTACCGGGACCGTTCGCCACGGAATCCGTCAACGGGCAACTCACCATCGCGCCCGACAACGCGCTGCGCTACCGGCCGTATCTCGTCGCGATGGAAGGCGTGGAGGCGAAGCGACTGGTGGCCGCGTACGTGCGGCTGTACCCCCTCTTCCAGAAGGCATACCAGGAACTCGGCTATCCCAACGCCTATTTCAACGACCGTCTGATGCAGGCCATCGACGACATGCTCGCCACGCCCGACGTCGCGTCGCCGGCGCTCGTCCAGCCGAAGGTCGTCTACCAGTTCGCCGATCCGTCGCTCGAGGAGCGCTCGGCAGGGCAGAAGATCCTGCTGCGGATGGGATCGGCCAATGCCTCGCGCGTGAAGGACAAGCTGCGCGTCATCCGCAAGGAAATCGTGGCGCACGCGCCGCAGTCGTGACGTTCGCGGCGCGGCCGCGGGCGCCTGCCGCGCGCCGCGGGGAGTGCGACGTCACATCGCCTCGAACACGATGTCCCGAGCGCCCTCCCACAGCGTCTTCACCCCGACCTCGCGCAGTCGGTCACGACCCTCCACGATGGTGAGGAAGTGATTGCCGGCGAGCTGGCCCATCTTGCTCGCGAAACAGCACGAGCCGTAGGCGATGAGGATCTCGGTCTCGCTGTAGCCACCCGGATAGAAGAGGACGTCGCCCGCCGAAGGATGGCTGGTGTGGTTCTCGAAGCCGACGCCGAGCTTGAACTCGCCGAGCGGAACCCACACCGCCTCCCCGCTCCAGCGCACGTGGATGGCCTTTTGCCGGTAGGGGAGCAGCTTCTCGAACGCCGCGACGGTGAGCGGAGCGTCGGGATGGGTGACGGCCACGAACTGCTGGCCGCCGGCGGTGATGCGCAGCTTGGGCATGGGAGGATCCGCAGCGTGTCGACGGCGTCGATGGTATCGAACGTCCACGATACGAACAATGCATGCGGCGAGGCGCGCGGCATGCGCGGCATGCGCGGCATGCGCGGCATGCGCGGCGAACGAAGCGACCCCTCGTCGCGCCGGTCGCATTCGCGAGGCCGGTGAGCCGTCCGCTCCGGGCCAGCTGGCGCTAGCCGCGCTCCCCGATGCGCGCTCCCTGTGGCGCGAACGGACGCTGCAGCGAATAGTCCGTCTCGTCGGCGGCGGCATCGGCGCGGGCACGGGCGACCGCCTCCACATACGGCATGGGCGACTTGCGCATCTCGATGCGCAGCATTCCTGTGACGCCGTCCATCACCACCTCCGCACGGGCAAGGTTGCGCAAGAGGTACATGGCGAAGAGGTTGTCGTAGTCCTCGTACTCGCCCGCCTCGCGCCGGAAGTCGCGCGACAGCACCGAGGGGAAGCGGTCGGGCAGGTCGCGAAATGCCCCGTCGCCGGGTTCCTGCGGATCGACGTAGGGCGAGCCGCGGTACTTGCGATAGAGCACCACGTCGAGCGCATAGCCACGCTTGCTCCACGCCTCGATGAGCTTCATCGCCATCTCGGTGGGAACGTTGGCGTTGAGGGCGGTGAGGAGAGGCCGACGGAGCAGGCGCCACTTGCCCTCGATCACGAGATCGTCGTAACCCGCACCGAAGTGAAAGGCCGAGCCGATGGTCTTGGCGCAATTGAGACGCAGGTAGTCGTAGCGCACCTCGCCGGCGTGATATTCGGTATCGCGGGCCCGGCGGCGGTAGTCGACATCGATGCGCTCGAAGTACGCGGCAAGCGAACGCAACTCGGCCGCCGGTACGCCGAAGACGCGGATGCCCACCACCGAGCGCTTGTACACCTCGCCGAAGTCGAGCCCGAACGAGGCCTCGGGACTCACGGTCGAGCGCGTCCCGTAGAGGTACTCGCGCCGGGGGATGCTGACCATCAGCGCCTCGGTGTAGTGATCTCGCGCGTGGTCGGGATCGCGATCGGCGTAGAAGTTCGCCGACCGGACGACGGCGTCGCCGCCGCCGGGATCGCGGATGGCGAGCGCCAGATGCCCGGCGGATCCGCCCTTGGACGTACCGTAGCTCACGAGGAGTTCGAGGTCGGGGCGATCGGTGTCGAGCTCCGCCATCACGGCCTCGACATTGCCGGGCAGCGGCCCTCCCGGCGTGCCGAAGCCCGCCGCGCCGGAGATCGCCGCGCCGGAGATCGCCATGGCCAACGCGGTCGCGAGCGCAACGAGAAAGTGGGGAAGCATGGAATCCGCCAGCGCGCGCCGGCCTCCGTCATGCGCCGTGCTCGCGTGCTTTCCATAGTGCCTCATAGAACGCGGATTGGCCACGAATTTGCCACCCGCCGAAGCCCGCAGAAATCCACCACTGTCTGAAGGCCTTACTGCTTCGACACCAGTTCGGCAACCAGCCCGGCGAAGGGCCGGATGTCGCCTTGGACGCTCGCGGCTTCGAGGGCGTTCATGTAGCGCGTGCGCTGGGCCAGCGGCATGACCGTCCAGGGGTAACCGCCCGAAGCCAGCATTGCATTCATGAGGAAGCGTCCCATCCGCCCGTTGCCGTCGAAGTACGGATGGATGTTCACGAAAAAGAAGTGCCCAAGCACCACGCGCACCGAGGCTTCAGGCTCATCGCGCAGAAGGTCGAAGAAGGCAGGCATCAGTTCGCGCACCGCCTCGCTTCGCGGCGGAACGTGCATCGACTGCCGGATGTACACCGGGCCGTTTCTGTAGCCCGCGAGGTCGCCAGGCTTCAGGATGCCAGCGGCGACGCTGGGGCCGAACATTTCGCGGTACCACGTACCGTGGTCCGCCTGCGTGGCTTCGCCCGCATTCGCACCCTGGACGATCCGGCTCACCGTGTCCTCGACCTTCTGGAACGCTTGCCAGTAGCCGCGGGCGGCGAGCGCATCCTGATGCGAGCGTTCGGCTTCGCTGTCGGAGTTCCAGGTGCTGGACCGCACGCGCTCGATCAGCTCCGCGCTTACCCTGTAACCTTCGATGGACAGCGAGCTATAGGCGTCGGTCGCGTACACGTCCTCGACTTGGTGCAGATAGGCTTCGACATCGCGCGGCAGGCCGGGCGGCGGCGGGAAGCCCTCCAGCACCGCTTCCCGCATTGCCGCCCACGACATGCGGAGTCTGTTGGCGGCAGGCGATGTCTCGCGCTGGCCGATCACGACCGGGGGACGGTCGGCGAAGGGGTCGGCCTCGCTGACCGTGTAGCCCGCCGACTTCATGGTCGCGGTGATCGCGTCCGCAATCTGATCCCGCCCGATATTGCGGAAGGCTCCTGCCAGTCGCCCGGCGATGCTGCTGTGGCCGCCATCGAGCAGGCGGCTCAGGACATCGGAAGCGTCGGCAATCATCGCCAGCGCTGCCCGCGCCTCGACGGGATGCGCGGCGAAGTGCCCCGGCGCGCATGTGATGAGCGCCGCCGGAAGGCGCATGACACGCAGGCCTTCGATGATCTGTATGTCGCCTGCGGCAGGGACTTCAAGCCGCAGATCGAAGATCGACGTATCGTGCAGCAACCCCGTCGGCTTGTTGCCGCCGCGTGTTGCGCGGACAAGGAGCTGGCGCGGTACGTTCCAGTTGCCCGTGTGCAGGGCGATGGAGTGTTCTGCCCCCAGACACCAGTCTTCTCCGAAGCGCTCGGTGAGGTATGTGGCGCAGAAGGGCCAGAAGGATGCGTACCAGTCGGTACTCTCGCCTGCCGGGCCGTCGGGCCGCACGGGGATGTACCACCCCTTCATGACCTCACGGATGAAGCCGTTCTTGAGCAGCCGTTCCCTGTGGACACGGGTGAGATCGGAGGCCCGGATCGCCACGGCCTTCGCGACCTGAAGCGTCTTCAGGGCATCGAGTGACTGGGCGAGCTTGTCGGCGGGCGCGGCCATCCTTAGGGAATGATGCCTTGTTGTTTCTAGGTTTTTATGTTGTACAACTTCTAGGATTTGATGTCAAGCAGTCTTTAGGTTATTATGCAAACCCGCTCTGCGGAGCGGGTGTGGGAATGCGTACGTGGCTGTGTACATAACGGGGTTCCTGGGTGATGTCGAACGAGCAGATCGTCAATGAAGTCAGGCGCAGACGCACGTTCGCCATCATTTCCCACCCCGACGCCGGCAAGACCACGCTGACGGAGAAGCTCCTGCTCTACGGTGGCGCGATCCAGCTCGCCGGCACCGTCAAGGCGCGCAAGAGCGCGCGTCACGCCACCTCCGACTGGATGGAGGTGGAGAAGCAGCGCGGCATCTCGGTCACGTCGTCGGTGATGCAGTTCGACTACGCGGGTCACACGATCAACCTCCTCGACACGCCCGGCCACCAGGACTTCTCCGAGGACACCTACCGCGTGCTCACCGCGGTCGACGCCGCAGTGATGGTGATCGACGCCGCCAAGGGTGTGGAGGCGCAGACGATCAAGCTGCTCGAGGTGTGCCGCCTGCGCGCCACGCCGATCATCACCTTCATCAACAAGATGGACCGCGAGGTGCGCGAACCGCTGTCGCTCATCGAGGAGATCGAGTCGGTGCTGTCGATCGACTGCGCGCCCGTGACCTGGCCCATCGGCATGGGCAAGCGCTTCCGCGGCGTGTTCGACCTGCGGCGCGATCGCCTGGTCCGCTTCACGCCGGGCGAGGAACGCCGCAGCGACGACGCCGAGGTGATCGAGGGCGTCGACAATCCCCGTCTCACCGCGCTCTTCCCCGACGAGATGCCGGCGTTGCGCCACGACGTCGAGCTCCTGCGCAGCGCGTCGGCCCCCTTCGACCTCGCCGCCTTCCTCGCGGGCAAGCAGGCGCCGGTGTTCTTCGGTTCCGGCATCAACAACTTCGGCGTGCAGGAGATCCTGGCCGCGCTCATCGAATGGGCGCCGCCGCCGCAGCCGCGCGACGGCGGCACGCGCATGGTCGAGCCAGGCGAGAAGCCCTTCACCGGTTTCGTCTTCAAGATCCAGGCGAACATGGACCCGCGACACCGCGACCGCATCGCCTTCTTTCGCGTCTGCTCGGGCCGCTACACGCCCGCGATGAAGGTCCAGCACCAGCGTATGGGCCGCGAGATGAAGCTCGGCAACGTGATGACCTTCATGGCCAACGAGCGCGTGCAGAGCGAGGATGCGGTCGCCGGCGACATCATCGGCATCCACAACCACGGGCAGCTCCAGATCGGCGACACGCTCACCGAGGGCGAGGCGCTGGCGTTCAAGGGCATTCCGTACTTCGCGCCGGAGATGTTCCGCGTGGCCCGGCCGCGCGATCCCTTCAAGGCCAAGCAGCTCCAGAAAGGACTGCAGGAGCTGGGCGAGGAAGGGGCCATCCAGGTGTTCGAGACCGTGGTCGGCAACAACCTGCTGCTCGGCGCCGTGGGGCAGCTCCAGTTCGAGGTGGTGGCGGCGCGGCTCGCCGCCGAGTACAAGGTGGATGCGATCTACGACGAGGCCGGCATCGCCACCGCGCGCTGGCTCACCTATCCCGACGAGAAGGTGCGGCGCGACTTCGAGCGCGATCGCGCGGCGACGCTCGCCGCCGACGTCGACGGCAATCCGGTGTACCTGGCGCCCAATCGCTTCAACCTCCAGGTCGCCATGGAGCGCTGGCCACAGGTGGGTTTCCACGCCACCCGCGAGCACGGGCAGCGGATGGCACACGAGGCCGCCTGAGGCGGCCCTTCGCTTAGGTCGCTCCGGCGGGAGCCGGCGTGTTCGGCGGTGGATACGCCGACGGCGGATACGAGCCGCCTCCCGGCGGCGAGATCGTCATCGGCGGACCGGGCTGCACGGGACCGCTCGGAATGCCGAAGCCCGGCGTGACGGTCGCCTCCGGCGGTCGTGATGGTGCCGGCTGAGGCACCGGAGCCACCGATGCCGTCGCCGAACCCGGCGGTGCCACTCGCGGTGCGGGGATGCGCGTCGATGCGCTGCCGGACGGCGCACCGCGCTCCGGCGCGAGCCCGCTCCCCGACGGAGACGACGGCGCGAAGCTCGGCGGTGGTGTATTCGGCGGCGGGATCGCAGGGGCCGCACGCGGCGGGGCCGGCGAGCGCATCGCCACCTGGCCCGGCACCTGGTTGCCGTTGGCGTACATGCATTGCACGTAGGCGATGTCGTAGCGACGCTGCATCTCCTGCGCGCTGAAGCCTGCCGCATTCGCGCCCGCAGCACTGCCGAACAGGAGCCCGGTGCCTGCGCCCCACGCCGCGGCCTGCCCGGCGTACCCGGTGGCTGACCCCATGATCGCCCCCGCCGCCGCGCCGATGGCGGTGCCGATGAGGGCGCTGGCCACGGCGCTCTGGGCCGCCGCGTCCTGCGCATCGCCTCCCGCGGAGGAGTGTGCGAACTGCTGGCACATGGCCTGATCGCCCTGGAACTGGGCGAAGCTCTTCTGCGGCCCCGGCAACACCATCACCCGAGGCCCTGTCGGGACCGTCGCGCAGCCGGCGAGCAGCGACGCGGCGATGGTGGCCGCCAGCGAAAGGCGCCTCATGCGCTAGCCCCCCGAGTCTGGCGGCACCGCCTGCGGAGTGACCGTGATCCAGGCGCGATTGCAGTTCTGTACATAGGGAAAATAACCCGCCGGTTCGGTGCAGTAGTACCACAGTGCCGGCGGCGTGGGGGCCGGCGCCTGCGCAACGACGACCTCCCGGTCGACCACCGTCGGCGACGTGATCCACGTGCCGGTCGTCCAGTTCGTGTCCCACGCTATCGGTGCAGCAACGGTTACACCGACAGTGGGCGCCCACCAACCATTCCAGCCCCACCCCCAGCCCCAACCTGGACCCCAACCCCATCCCCAGGCGGGCGCCCATGATGCGCCCCACCATCCGCCGCGCCAGCCATTCCAGCCCCAACCCCACCCCCAGCCGGGTCGCCAGCCGGCATTCCAGCCCCATCCTGGCGGACGGCCGTGCCAGCCGTTGTTCCAGCCGTTGTTCCAGCCGGAGCGGGACCCACCCTGCCAGGATCCGCCGCCATGCCACCCCGGGCGCGAGCCTTGCCAGGATCCGCCACCGTTCCAACCCGGGCGCCCGCCCCCCTGCCAGGAGCCGCCACCGCCCGGACGCGAGCCGCCCTGCCAGGAGCCCCCTCCACTTCCACTCCACCCGGAACTGCCCACGGCCGCGGGGCGATAGCCCGCACCGTAGCCGCCCCCATAGCCGCGGGACATGCCCGCCGACCCGCCGCCATACCCCCCACCGTACCCGCCGCGATAGCCGCTGGCGGATCCGCCCGAATACCCCCCGCCGATACCCGGCCGGCCGCCGCCGGGACCCGGTTGGGCATCGGCCAGGCCGAACGCGACCAGCGCGGCCACCGCGACACCTGCGACGATGGAGAACTTCATGACAGCCTCCTTGCGGTAGACCCGCCCCAAGGATCGATGCGCGCTGCGCGCCACGACTACGGCCGACTCCCTGAGGGTGGGATACCCGATGGTGCCGCATGCGCCGGACGTGCGCCAGCGCGAGGGTCGACGCCCCTGTCCAAGAACGCGATTCGGCCGGCTCGGGTTGACATCGGGCCGGGCTGCCTCGACCTTGCGGAAGAGTCGCTTACACTTGGCACCGACGCATTCCATTTCCACTGCACGGACGACAATCATGGCCACCGACAACCGCAATCCCCCCGACGCCGCGATGGACGCGGCCTCTCTCTACCGCGAAGAGATCGTGACCGACCGAAAGGTCGGCACCATCCGCGTGCTGGTCCCGCTCACCGCGCAAGGCGCTCCCGACGGCTCGCGCAAGACGATCTATTCGGGGGAGGCGCAGATCATGACCAACATGGGCGCCCTGCCCGTCAGCTTCGACATCGACGCCGATACGCTGGCCGAGGCCGTCGAGAGCTACGGGGAGGCAGCTCGCGCCGGCATCGAGCGGACCATGCGCGAGTTGCAGGACCTGCGCCGCCAGGCGTCGTCCAGCCTCATCGTGCCGCCGGCCGGCACCGCCAGCGCGTTGACGGGCGGCGGCATGGGCGGACTGCCCGGCGGCGGCAAGATCCAGCTTCCGTAGCGCCCCACCCCGCGCGGCAGCGGCGGACCCCGCCGCGCGGCACAGGCGGCACAATGCGCGGATGACCAACACCGCCATCCTGGCCGCTGCCGCCTGGCTGCTCTTGGCGTACGCGCTCGAACGCTTCGGACGGCGCTTTCGCGTGCCGGCCGTGGTGATGCTCATCCTGTGCGGCCTCGCCGTGCGTCAGATCCTCGACGCATTCGGCATCGAGCTGCGCTGGATCCAGCCGATCGTGCCGGTCATCGGCACCGTCGGGCTCATCCTGATCGTGCTCGAGGGCGCCCTCGACCTCACCGTCACGCGCGAGCGGCAATCGCTCATCCTCGCGGCGGCAGCCGCGTCGTTCGCCGGTTTCGTCGCTGGCGTCGCGGGCTTCGCGCTGCTGTTCACGGGCGTCGTCGGACTGCCGCTTTCGACGGCCCTGCTCGTGGCGATCCCGTTCGCCGTGGTGAGCAGCTCGGTGGCCATTCCAGCCGCCGCCGGCCTGCCCGACGCGTCGCGCGAGTTCGTCGTCTACGAGTCGTCGCTGTCCGACATCCTCGGCGTGCTGGTCTTCTATTCGTGGCTCGTGGCCGATGGCTCGCTCGACCGCTTCGCCGCGGACCTGATCGGCGGCGGCGCGCTGTCGGTGGTGGTGGCCTTCTTCGCTGCCGTCGCGCTCTTCTACTTCATCAACCAGATCGAAGGCCACGTGCGCTTCGTGCCGCTGCTCGCCGGCCTCGTGCTCCTGTATGCGGTCGGCAAGGAGGCCCACCTCTCGCCGCTCATCATCGTGCTGGTGTGCGGCCTCGTGATCAACAATCCCCGTCTCGTGACGTGGCATCGCAGCATGCGCAAGCTGCGCACCGAGGGTTACGCCGACACGCTGCGCGAATTCAAGTCGATCGTGGCGGAGCTCACCTTCGCCACCAAGAGCGTGTTCTTCCTCCTCCTTGGCTACTGGACCGACGTGCGCTCGATGCTGTCGGTGTCCGCCCTGCTCGTGGCCATCTCCGGCGTGGCGGGTATCCTCGCGGCGCGCTTCGTGGTGCTCAAGCTGATCCGCCGGCCGGATACCGCGACCCTGCTCTGGCTCGCGCCGCGCGGGCTCGTCACCGTGCTGCTGTTCCTGTCGGCACAGCATGCGGGCAAGGTCGAAGGCTTTCCGTTCGGCGCCGTGATGCTGGTGGTGCTCATCACGTCGGCGCTCACCGCGCTCGCGCACCGGAGCACGTTCGTGACCGACCCGGTGGCAACGCGCGGCGACGCGGCACCCCTCCCCGTTGCGGGTGCATCGACCGCGATACCCGCCGCCGCGTCAGGCGCGGTGGTCACGGCGGAGACCGGGGCGGTGGTCACGGCGGAGACCGGCGCGGTGGTCACGGCGGAGACCGGGGCGGTGGTCACGGCGGAGACCGTCGCGACAGGGGCGGCGCCCGGAGCGGGTCCCCTGCCCACCGGAAACCCGACGGCACCGACGTAGGCCGCGTCCCGCGCGGCCCTCCCGCGCGCACCCGGCGCCGCTTCGCCGCACCCGGGCTGACGCCTGGTCACGATGCGTGCGTCGGAACTTTCCGACACGGCAATGGAGGGAACGCCGATCCTCAGCGGGTCCGAGATCCGCGCATCATCGGTCCCTCTTCGAATGCAGGAGGGTTGACCATGGAACGCATTCTCCCTGTGCGCCCGGCGAGCGTCTGGCGCAAGACGACGGTCGCAGCGATCGTCGGCGCATTCGCGGTGCCCGCCCTCGCGGCGACCGGCTTCACCCTGCGCGGCGCCCTGTCGGCTGTCACTGCGCGAGAGTGGCTCCTGACGGCATCGCTGCTGCTGCTCTTCATCGCGCTGGTCGCGCGCCTGTTGCGGGGCCGCGGGGCGGCCAGGCGCGACCGCGTCGTCGTCTCCGAGGTCGAGGACCTGCGCTGGTGGCGCAACTCCATCGCGCCCGGCCCCCACTGACGAAAGGCGACCGGCGCCGTCAAAGCCAGCGCTTGCGGCGCCGGTAGGTCTTCATGCCCCGGAAGCTCTTGCGGCCCTCGGACGAGATGCCGAGGTAGAACTCCTTCACGTTCTTGTTCTCGGCGAGCGAATGCGCCGGGCCGTCCATCACGATGCGGCCGCTCTCGAGAATGTACCCATGGTCGGCGTACTCGAGCGCGACATTGCTGTTCTGCTCGGCCAGCAGGATGCTCACCCCCTCCTTGCGATTCAGGTCGCGCACGATCTCGAAGATCTCGGCGACGACCTGCGGCGCGAGCCCCATCGACGGCTCGTCGAGCAGCGATCGAGCCCTTGGTGACTTCTCCGCGCTCGGCAGCGAGCAGCGTCGACACCGACTTGAGCGTCGTGCTCTTGCCGGCGCCGTTGGCGCCGAGCAGCGCGACGACCCCGCCCTGGGGCACCTCGAAGGAAACCCCTCGCAGGACGAGGATCACGTGGTCGTAGATGACCTCGATGCCCTTGACCGCGAGAACCGGCGCGGCCGCGACCCGGGAGGCCGCGGCAGTCCGTTCGTCCGCTTCCTGCACGGCGATGCCTGCATGTTCCCCCCAGAAGGCCGGCTGGCGGCCTTCGGGAGAGAGAGCGCCTTGGGTCGGGCCGGCAGTGCTCATGTCACTTGCAGTCGCGGATCGGCATGTTGTTCTCCTTGGCGTACTTCGCCGCGGAATCCGACGTCGCGCGGGGCTCGAAGCGCAGCACGTAGTTCTCGCGCTGCAGGTTGGCGCGGTGCAGGCAGCGCGCGACCGCGTTCAGGATCTGGTTGGAGCAGAAGGGCTTCAGCACGAAGTCGACGGCGCCGGCGCGAAGCGCGCGAATCGCGGTCTCGAGATCGGCGTAGGCGGTCAACGCCGACGGTGGATCGCCGGCCGAGCCCTGCTACAGGAGCGAGTCGGTGAGGCGCGCGAGATTCTCGAGGATGCGCGTCGCGCGCGGCCGGCGCGCACGGTCCTCCCGGGTCACGAGTTCGCTGTCGCGCAGGTAGCCGTCCTGGATGCGCGCCAGATCGCGCACCACGTCACGATCGTAGATGAGCACGCTGATCTCCGCATTGAGCGCGAACGACCGGATGTCGAGGTTCGACGACCCCACGAGCGCGACGTCCTCGTCCACGCTCATGTGCTTGGCGTGCAGGAAGCTGCCCCGGTGTCGATGAATCCCCACGCCCGCAGCGAGCATCGCGTCGTAGAAGGATTGCTGGGCGAGCTGCACCAGGGGCTTGTTGGACTCGGCGTCGACGATGAGATCGACGCGTACGCCGCGACGCGCCGCCGCAAGCATCGCGGCCAGGAAGGGCTCGCTCGGGATCACGTAGGGCGAGGTGAGCACGATGCGCGAACGCGCACCGTACATGAGCGCGATCATCACCGCCTCCGCGGTGCCCTCGTTGTACCCGGGGCCGCTCGGCACCACCTGCGCGAAGCCGTGGTCCGCCTCCGACGCGGGCGCCGGCGAGAGGTCGTCGGATTCCGGAGGCAGCGTCCCTGTCTCCAGGTAGCGGTCGCCCAGCAGCACGGCGTGCAGGTAGCGCACGACGGGTCCCGTCGCGCGAACCAGCAGCTCCTCGTTGACCAGGCCGCGGTTGGCATGCGCGCTCACGATGTTCTGCGAGCCGAAGAAAGCGCAGGCGCCGTCGACCACCACGATCTTGCGGTGGTTGCGCAGGTCGAAGCGCGCCGCGTTGGGGCCCCATAACCGCAGCGGCATCACGGCGATCACCTCGGCCCCGGCAGCGCGCAGGCGCGGACCCAGGCGCGCCAGCCCGGCGCGCGATCCGATGGCGTCCATCAGCACGCGCACCGCCACGCCGCGCCCTGCAGCAGCCACCAGGGCATCGGTCACGCGCGCGCCGACATCGTCGTTCTCGAAGATGTAGAAGAGCATGTGCACGAAGCGCTGCGCGCCGGCGATCTCGTCCACGATGGCATCGATCGCCGCCTCGTAGTGCGGCAGGAGCGTGAAGGCGTTGTCGCCCACGGGCGGGAACTCGGACAGCTGGTCGGCCAGCCGCACCGCCGGCGCGAGCTCCGGTGGCAGGGTGCGCATGAGGGCGGACTCGAACGCAGCCGGGCGCGGGGCGAGTCGGCGCACGAGCTCGAAGATCTGCCTCTGCACCTCGAAGCGGCGCCGTGGCAGGTAGGCGCGGCCGATCAGCATGTAGAGCACCACGCCGGGCCACGGCAGGAAGAAGATGAAGAGCAGCCAGGCCCGGGCCGCGTTGGGCGGCCGGCGTTGCGGCACGTAGAGGAACGCACCGATGCGCAGCACCCACTCGCTCGCGACGTACAGCGAGCCCCAGTCCAGCTGGCGCAGGGTGTCTACGAAGGGCATGACGAGTCGCCGCGCATGTTACCGTAAGGGTCCGTCCCGCACGCAGCCCGTGGCCATGGCCGATCCGGCAACCATCACCATCGTGAACAACGAGAAGGCGCAGCGCTTCGAGGCTGCCGTCGCCGGCGGCATCGCGCACACCGACTACCGCATGACCGGGAAGGTCATGCACATGGTGCACACCGAGGTGCCCGTCGAAGCCGCCGGAGGCGGCGTGGCAGCCAAGCTCGTCCAGGCCGCTCTCGACCACGCGGCCGCGAACGGACTCAAGGTCTTTCCTACCTGCACCTACGTCCGCGGATACATGCAGCGCCATCCCGGGACGCACGCCCTGCTCGCCCCGGGCGCCCACCTGTAACCCCTCCGCGCGGACAGGAAGGCGCGGCCCGCCGGCGGGATCGAGGTTCCCCCGGGCAGGGTACTGGCGCGCCGCCAAATTAGATGTTCTAATTCGCTCCTTCGGTGGAATGAATATTCCATCGGGACGTCCAGGCGAGCGGAGTCGGAGGCATGCAAGGCGGCACCCGATACGACGAGTTGGCGCGCTCGATCACCGAGTGCTATCCCAGGCTGCCGAACCGGCTGCAGGGCATCGCACGGTTCGCGCTCGGCAATCCCGACGCGATGGCGCTGTCCACCGTCGCGGAGATCGCGCGCGGTGCCGCCGTACCGCCGTCCGCGGTGATCCGCTTCGCCAACGCGCTCGGCTATCCCGGCTTCACCGACCTGCAACGGATCTATCGGGAGCGCCTCGTGGCGCGCTCGGCCACGTATCGCGAGCGCATCGAGGAAATGCGGCGCAGCGGCGGCGACCAGGGACACCTGTACCCGCAGGTCGTCGACAGCGCCATGCGCGAACTGGAGCGCCTGCGCGAGCACGGCGACCCGGCCACGCTCGAGGAGGCCACCCGCCTCGTCGCCGGGGCCAGCGCGGTCTACCTGCTGGCACAGCGGCGCGCGTTTCCGGTGGCGGCGTACCTGGCCTACGGACTCACCCAGCTCGACCGTCGCGCCTTCCTTCTCGATTCCGTCGGCGGGATGCTGCGCGAGCAGGTCGGCATGATCCGCCGCGACGACGTGCTCGTTGCAGCGAGCTTCCGCAGCTACACGGAAGACGTGATCGTCGCGGCCACGGCTGCGCGCAGCCAGGGCGCTGCCGTCGTCGCGATCACCGACGCATCGGTGTCCCCGCTGGCCCGCGCCGCCAGCGTGACGATCGAGATCGGCGACGACCCGGCCGTGCCTTTCCGCACGCTCGCCGCCCCGCTCTGCGCGGCGCAGGCACTCGTGATGGCCGTGGGGTACGCACTCGGCGAAGGCAATGGAGGCTCACCGCGCAAGACCGGCGGGCGCAAGGCGGGCAGCTCACGGGCGACGGGCAGAAGGAGCGCGCGATGAACATCCTGGGCGACTGCGATTCGGAACCGCGCGACGAGCCGAAGCGCGCTGTCGTCCTGCCGTTGCAGCTGCGGCAGCCGCCCGCAACGCGGGAGTCCTCCGCGCCACCCGCATCGCAGGTGTCGCCCGGCGCACCCGCACCCGTCGCGGCAGGATCTCGCGCGCCACGCAGCGGGCGCCGTCACGCCGGTCCCGGTGACGACCGGGCGCTCCCGGAAGCGGACGCCCTGGACGCCGCCTGACGCGCTGCAGGATCTCGCGCAACGCAGCGCGCGAGCGCGCGCGAGCTTCAGTGCAGGCGTTCGCGCGACTTGCGCCCGGCGTCGGTGAGCGTGCGCCGTGCGCCGCTACCGCGTGCCTGGGTCGTGTGCCGCGCCTGCCAGAAGCGATAGATGAGCACCGACGCCACGGCGAGTTCCTCGACGAGGCTCGCGCGCTTCTCCTTGTCGTCGATCCACTCGGCGAACTCGGGATCCTGATCGCCGAACGCGAGCGCCTCGATGGGAAAGATCCAGTCGCGCGCGTCCTCGGCGTCGTACAGCGGCTGCCATGCCTCGTCGCGCAGCTTCACGCCGGCCATGTAGCCCTCGCACCACGCTGTGCCTTCGGGCGGCTGGCGATCGTCGTCCTTCTTCTCCTCGGGGAGGTAGAGCAGCGGCCTGAAGCGGGTGGGCGACTCCGCCAGCGTGCGCTGGATGCCGACCATGTGCCGGAGGATGAGCGCCATGATGCGCTGCGCTTCGGCACTGTTGCCATATGCGGGCGCGGCGCTGCGTCCGCCATCGCTCCACACCTGAGGCAGCCATTCCGACGGCTGGATCGACTCGGGGCCGCTCACGATCGCCGCGAGAAACCCGTCGAGCATCTCGAGATCCATGCAATCCTCGGGTACGGCATCGGAGGCGAGGAAGCCCTCGAGCTCGTCGAGCTCCGCATCGGAGAGCGGCTCGTCAAGGGCACGGGTGTCGGTCATGGGAGGGCGGTCGCACGCATGCGGATCGATGCATGCCGCGCGTGGCCGCGATAGCGTAGGGCACGCCATTATAGGCTCGCCCCGCATCACCGGCCCGGAAGGGCTTTCCGCCACGCCGGCCGCCGCGCAGGCGACGCGTCTGCAGGCCGGCATCGACCGGCCGCGCCGGCACCGCCGTTCGACGCGGTTCAGCGCAGCGCGCGTGCCACGTTCAGGGTTCAGCGCAGCGCGTGTGCCACGTTCAAGGCGAGCGCGAACACGAGCACCGCGCCGGCCTGGTGCACCGCTGCGAGCGACAGCGGGACCACGAGGAGGAGCGTCGTGATGCCGAGGGCGATCTGTATCGCGAGCATGCCGAGGAGCAGCGACGCTCCGGCCCGCGCACGGCCAGGCAATGCGCTCGCGGCGCGCGTCCTCCACCACAGCACCGGCACCGCGATGGCGAGGGCGTAGGCCAGCAGCCGATGGCTGAACTGCACGGTGGCCATGTTGTAGAAGAAGTTGCGCCACCAGGGCTCGATCATCATGATCTCGGGCGGCACCAGGTGACCGTTCATGAGCGGAAAGGTGTTGTACGCGAAGCCCGCCCGGATGCCGGCCACGAAGCCGCCGGTCGCGATCATCACGAGCACCAGCACGAGCACGCCGAACGCGAAGCGGCGCACGCCGCGGGCGCGCGCATCGTCGGGCCGCGCGCGTCCGGGATAGAGGAGCGACAGGGCCACCCAAAGCATCGCCCCCAGGATCACGAAGGCGAGCAGGAGATGCGCCGTCAGGCGGAACTGGGATACGCGCGGATCATCGACGAGCCCGCTCCTGACCATGTACCAGCCCATGGCGCCTTGCAATCCACCCAGCACGAAGATGCCGACGAGCTTCCAGCCGTAGCCTTCAGGGATGGCGCGGCGCAGCGCGAACCACGCCAGCGGCACGAAGAACACCACCCCGATGAGACGTCCGAGCAGGCGGTGGAAATACTCCCACCAGAAGATGCCCTTGAACTCGTCGAGCGTCATCGCGTGGTTGACGAGCTTGTACTCGGGGGTGGCCTTGTACTTGCCGAATGCCGTCTGCCAGTCGGCGTCCGACAGCGGCGGGATGGTGCCCACGATCGGCTGCCACTCGGTGATCGACAGGCCGGAATGCGTGAGCCGCGTGACGCCGCCGACGACGATCATCGCGAACACGAGCGCGCAGCAGGCGAGGAGCCATGCGGCGACGGCACGCGGACGGGCGGTGGCGGGCGCGAAGGGCGGCGCGGCAAGCGCGGAAGACGGGGTGGCCATGAGGAAATTATCCCATGGCGTCCCGGGGCCGAACCCGCGGACCGGGCCCCGTCGTGCCGGTCACGGGGCACCCCGATCGCGCAGCAGCTCGCGGGCGATGATGAGCTGCTGCACCTCGCTGGCGCCTTCGTAGATGCGCAGCGCACGGATCTCGCGGTACAGGCGCTCGACCGGCTGCCCGCTCACGACTCCCAGGCCACCGAAGACCTGGACGGCGGCGTCGATGACCCGCTGCGCACCTTCCGTTGCCACGAGCTTGGCCATCGCGGCTTCGCGGGTCACCGGGCGGCCCCGGTCGCGTTGCCACGCCGCGCGGTAGGTGAGCAGCGCCGCGCTGTCGAGCGTCGTCGCCATGTCCGCGAGCCTGGCCTGCGTCAGCTGGAAGTCGGCGAGGACGCCATCGAAGATGCGCCGCGTGGTGGCCCGGGCGATCGCCTCGTCGAATGCGCGACGGCCGAAGCCGAGGGCGGCCGCCGCCACGGAGGTGCGAAAGATGTCGAGCGTCCGCATCGCGATCCTGAAGCCTTCACCCTCGCTGCCGAGCCTCTGGGCCGCGGGCACCCTGCAGCCGGCGAACCTGAGCTTCGCGAGCGGATGCGGCGCGATCAGCTGGATGCGCTCGGCGATATCGAAGCCCGGCGTTCCCGCATCGACGACGAATGCCGAAATGCCGCTCGAGCGCTTGCCGCCCCCCTTCGCGCCAGACGACGGGGGGCCCTCGCCGGTCCGGGCGAACACGACGTAGAAGTCCGCGATGCCGCCGTTGGAGATCCACGTCTTCTCACCGTTCAGCACGTAGTCGTCGCCGTCGCGTCGCGCGGAACAGGCCATGGCCGCCACGTCGGAACCCGCGTCGGGCTCCGACAGCGCGAACGCGGCGATGGCGCGCCCGGCCACCACCTGCGGAAGATAGCGCTCCTTCTGTGCCGGGCTGCCGGCGAGGCAGATCGCGCCGCTCCCGAGACCCTGCATGGCGAAGGCGAAGTCGGCGAGCCCGCTGTGGCGGGCGAGCGTCTCGCGGACGATGCAGATCGCACGGGTGTCGATGGCCTCGCCGGCGCCACCATGCGCCGTGCCGGCGATGGCGTGTGACAGCCAGCCGCCCGCGGCAAGCGCGGCAACGAGGGCGCGGCATTCCTCGTCGACGTCCGTCCCGTGCGCGTGGCTCGCATGCCGCGACGCCCAGGCATCGACCTCCCGGGCGAGGTCGCGGTGCCTGTCATCGAAGAACGGCCACTCGAGCCAGGATTGATCGGTCATGGCAGCAGATGGATGCGGAAGGAGGTTGCGAACGGGCCTCGGGGTATCGTTACGATACGCTGCAGCCATTCCCGACATCGTCCGAAAGTATCCAATGAAGCCCAGAGCCCTTCTCGCGGCTGCCGCCGCCGTCATCACGTTTTCCGCCCACGCCGAGGTCACCGTCAAGGACGCGTGGATCCGCGGCGTCGTCCCCGGCCAGCACGCCACGGGCGCCTTCATGCAGCTCACGAGTTCCGCCGACACGGCCCTCGTCTCGGTCGTCACCCCGGCGGCGAAGACAAGCGAGATCCACAACATGGTGCTCGACAATGGCGTGATGCGCATGCGCGCGATGTCGTCGCTGCCGCTGTCCGCGGGCAAGACCGTGGACCTCAAGCCCGGCGGCTATCACGTGATGCTCCTCGACCTCACGGAACCCCTGAAGGAAGGAACCACCGTGCCACTCACGCTGACCTTCAGCGATGCCGCCGGCAAGCGCAGCACGCAGACGGTGAACGCCACCGTGCGTGCGCTCACCGGCGGCCACCCGATGAAGCACTGACCCTGCGTCACGCGATACGCGTTGACACGATCGCCATATGCCCTAACAATCGGTCTGACCACCTGACCAGAGTGCGGGCGGGCGCCATGACGGGGCCCGAGAATGCGCCAGCGGGTGCCTCATCATCCACCGAAGGAGGACTTTCGCATGCGAACCATCATTCGCACGTTGATGCGTGGCGCGCTCGTGCTCGGCGTGGCCGCGTCGGGTGCCGCACTGGCCCAGGCGCCCATCACCCTGCACGGCGCGGTCCAGTTCAATGACGATCACGCCTTTACCCGCGCCCTCGTGCGCTTCCAGGAGCTGGTCGCCAAGTACTACGGCAAGCCGATCAACTTCGTCCTGCACAAGAACAGCGAGCTCGGCCTCGAGAAGGACTACTTCGCCTTCATGAACCAGGGCGTGTCGGTGGACTACGCCATCGTGTCCCCCGCGCACATGTCCACCTTCAGCAAGGCGGCGCCCTTCATCGACGCGCCGTTCCTGTTCCGCGACCTCGATCACTGGAACAAGGTGCTCGACTCCGACACGCTGAAGCCCATCGCCGACGAGGTCTCGGCCAAGGGCGACGTCATGCTCATCGGCTTCGCAGGCGGCGGCACGCGCAACATCTTCGCCAACAAGCCCGTGCGCAACCTGCAGGACATGAAGGGCTTGAAGATTCGCGTGCAGGGTGCGCCGATCTGGAGCAAGACCTTCGCGGCGGTGGGCATGTCGCCCACGGTGATCGCCTACGACGAGATCTACAATGCGATCCAGAACGGCGTGATCCAGGCGGGCGAGAACGAGGCTGCCGGAGTCGAGGCCATGAAGTTCTACGAGGTCGGCCCGAACCTCGCCTTAACCCAGCACGCGATCACCATCCGGCCCGTCTGCTTCTCGGGCAAGACGTTCAAGAGGCTGCCGCCGGACCTGCAGGCCGCGATCGTCAAGGCCGGCAAGGAGGCGGGCATCTACGGCCGGCAGATCGAATCGGGTGAGGACGCCAAGAAGCTCCAGGCGATGGAGAAGGCCGGCAGGCTCAAGCTCATCCCGTTCTCCGACCACGCGCAGATGAAGAAGCTTGCCGACCCGGTGATGGCCGAGTATGCCAAGGAGATCGGCGCGTCGGAGATCTACAAGAAGATCAACAGCATGTAAGCGCAGTCCACGAGCCGGCGCGAGGCGCAACGCGTCCTTCCGCCGGCTCTTTTTCGCCCGCTCCCGCCGTTTCGAAGGAGGCGCATGCACAAGCTCATCCACTACTACGCCCGCCTCCTCAACATCCTGCTGGGGTTGAGCGTGGGATTCCTGGTGGTGCCGGTGACGCTGCAGATGGTCGCCCGCTTCACCTCGCTCATTCCCGCCTGGATCTGGACCGAGGAGATGGCGCGCTTCCTCTTCATCTGGATGGTGATGCTCGGCGCCATGATCGGCGTGCGCGAGGGCACGCATTTCGAGGTCGACGTGCTCCCGGAGCTCAAGCCGCGCACCAACGCCGCGCTGCGCATCGTGTCGATGATCTTCATGCTGGTCTTCGCGCTGGTGTTCGTGTGGTACGGCTACGCATTCCTGCAGTTCGGCTGGAACCAGACCTCCGAGCTCGCCGAACTGCCCATGGGCTTCATCTTCGTCGCCTGGCCGCTCACGGGCCTGACCTGGCTCGTGTTCGGATTCCAGCGCCTGCGCAGGGATATCCGCATCGTCCGCTTCGGACCCACGGCGGAGGATCTCGTGCGTGAGGAGCGCGACCTCGGCATGGGGAGCCTCATATGATGCAGGCCGCCCTCACGCCGGGGATGGCCGCGATCTGGCTCTTCGGCGGGTTCTTCCTCCTCATGATCCTGCGCGTGCCGGTGGCGTTCGCGCTCGGGCTCGCCTGCCTGCCGATACTCATGATCGAGCCGCGCCTGTCGCCGATCGTGATCTTCAACACCACGTTCAAGAGCTACAACTCGTTCATCCTGCTCGCCGTGCCGTTCTTCCTGCTCACCGCCAACCTCATGAACGTGGGCGGCATCACCGACCGGCTGGTGCACCTGTCGCGGACGATGGTCGGGAACTTTCCGGGCGCGCTCGCGCAGATCAACGTCCTGCTGTCGGTGTTCTTCGCCGGCATCTCCGGCAGCTCCACCGCGGACGCGGCGAGCCAGGGCAAGATCTTCATCGAGGCGCAGGTCAAGGAGGGCTACGACCTGTCGTTCTCGATCGCCATCACCGCCGTGTCGGCGGTGCTCGCCGTCATCATCCCGCCGTCGATCCTGATGATCGTGTGGGGAGGCGTGCTGCAGGTGTCGATCGGTGCGCTCTACCTCGCCGGCGTGATCCCGGGATTGCTCATCGGCATCGCGCAGATGGCGACCGTCCATGCCTACGCCAAGATCCGCAACTACCCGACGTATCCGCGCTCGAGCTTCTCCGAGTTCCTCAAGGCGGGGCTGGTCGCAATCCCCGCGCTGATGACGCCCTTCATCATCGTGGGCGGCATCCTGCTCGGCTGGTTCACCGCCACCGAGTCGGCCGCTGCGGCCGTGCTCTATGCCGCGGCGCTCTCGCTCGGCGTGTACCGCGAGATGGGCATGAAGCAGCTCTGGCACGCGCTGCTCGAGACCGGCAAGCTCTCCGGGATCGCGCTCTTCTGCGTGGGCACCGCGTCGGTGTTCGGCTGGCTCCTCGCCTACTATCAGATCCCCAAGGCGCTGCTGTCGCACGTCACCGAATGGGGGATGGGGCCGATCGGCGTGGGCTTCTTCATCGTCCTCGTGTTCCTCGTGGTCGGCTGCTTCCTCGATGCGATCCCTGCGATCATCATCGTGGGCACCACGCTGCAGCCGCTCGCCGATTCGGTGGGCATGCATCCGGTGTCGTTCGCGATCATCAGCATCGTGGCGCTCGCGTTCGGCCTCGTGACACCGCCATACGGGATGTGCCTCATGGTGTCCTGCGCCATCGCCAAGGTGCGCCTGCGATACGCGCTCAAGGACACGCTGATCATGCTCGTCCCCATGCTGCTGGTGCTGGCGGCGATGATCGTCTGGCCCGAGATCCCGCTCATCGTGCCCAAGCTGATCCGGCCCGACTTCCTGAACTAGGCCGGGAGGCCGGGCGGCACTATCATTGCTGGCCGAGCCGCGTCGATCCGATCCGCGGCCATACGGCAGGAGGAACCCCATGCCGCACTTTTCCCGTATCCCGGGCCCCTTCGGGGTCCAGGCCGACGACGTCGACCTCGCACGACCGCTTTCCGACGCGACGTTCGCGGAGCTCGAGCGCGCGTTCTACGACAACCAGTTGCTCGCGCTGCGCGCCCAGGACATCACGGCCACGCAGTTCAGCGCCTTCGCCCGGCGCTTCGGCCCGCCCCAGCCGCACGTGATCGACCAGTTCCATCATCCGGAGGATTCCAACATCCTCATCCTGTCCAACGTGAAGCGGAACGGCGAACCCACCGGCCTCCAGGACGCGGGGTCGTACTTCCACACGGACTATTCCTACCTGGCGGTGCCCGCAAGGGCGACGACGCTGTACTCGCGCGTGGTCCCCAAGGCCGGCGGCAACACGCTGTTCGCCAACCAGATCGCCGCCTACGACGACCTGTCCGATGCGATGAAGGAACGCATCGAGCCGCTGTACGCGATCCACCACTACGGCAACCGCAACGACACCAACGAGCAGAGCCGGACCGTCGCCTCGCTGCTCTCCGCCGAGCAGAAGGCGAAGATGCCCATCATCACGCACAGGATCGCGCGGCCGCATCCGGTTACCGGCCGCAAGGCCCTCTATGCGGTGTCGGGGAGCTCGTTCGGCATCATGGGCATGCCCGACGACGAGGCGCGCGACCTCCTCGATGAGCTCGCGGCGCATTCGACCCGGCCCGCGTATCAGGTGAGCTTCGAGTACGGTGTGGGTGACGTGGTGGTGTGGGACAACGCGGCACTGCTGCACTCCGCCACGCTGATCGACCCCGACGACGCGCGCACGCTGTGGCGCATCACGCTGCTCGAGCCGTCGCAGGATGCCGCGGCACCGGAGGTGCTGGCCGAGACGTTCGTGCGCGGCATGTAGCGGAGAAGCGGCGCGCAAGGTTCGCGGGTGCTCGCGGTCGCTCCTGGCGCGTGGTGATGACGGTGGCGGTCGGCACGCGGGCGCGCGCTCAGAACGCGTACGACAGGGTGATCCGGAAGCTGCGCTTCTCGCCCGGATGGAAGTGGATGTCGTCCACGCCTTCGGGCGGCTCGCCGGGCAGGCGCGACGTGTAGAAGTACGTAATGTCGTTGGTCTTCGCGTTGAAGAGGTTGAACACGTCAAGCCGCAGCTTCGTGTTGCGGAAGATCTCGTAGCCGACCTGCGCGTCCACCACCGTGGACGAGTTCGAGCGCACGCTGTCGTCCTCGATGAGTGGATAGGCGCCGATGTAGCGCACGAACATCGCGCCCGACCAGCCCTTGTACCCATCCGCGGCGATGCCGGCGGAGATGATCGTGCCCGGCGCACCGGGAATGTGGTTGCCCTCCGGCGCATCGCCCTCGAAGCGCGCGCGATTCCAGGCGACGTCGAGGTCGGCGAACAGCCATGGCAGGGGACGCCAGCGATTGTTCCATTCGACCCCGTAGCGGCGCGACGGCCGGCCCGCCTCGGTGGTGCCGGCATCGCCCACGAAGACGAGCTCGCTGTCGAGCTTCAGGTACCAGAGCGCGAGCGACGACTGCACGTTGGCGATGGCCTCCGTGCGCAGGCCCACTTCCGCACCCTTGCTGCGCACCAGCGGCGTGGCCGGATCGACGGGCTCGCCCGACTTGGGATCGACGCGGATCGTCACGCCGCGCGCATCGTTGCTGTGGAAGCCATAGCCCGCATTCACGAAGTACTCGGTGCGCTGCCATGGGCCGAAGACGAGCGATGCCTTGGGCGAGACGATGCCGTCGGTCGCGTTCCCCGAGTTCTCGGGAATCGATGCGTTCACCTTGAAGCGGTACCAGTCGTAGCGCAGGCCGAGTACCGAGCGGAAATGCGGCGTCCATTGGGTGTCATTCTGCGCGTAGACGCCGATGCTGCTCTCGGTCACGTCGTCCTCGCGCGTGACCGACAGGCGATCTCGCCGGTAGGTCGAGTACAGCCCCACCGGATCGATTCGATCCTCGCGGAACTCGTAGCCCAGCAAATTGAGCGTGGGGCGCCCGAAGAGGTCGCCCGCCTTCTGCCAGCGGCCGGTCCAGCCATAGACGTTGCGGTCGTCGGCCTGCTCGAACTGGTCGCCCTGATCCGGATTGTCGAGGAAGTACGTGAAGTTGGAGAAGAGATTGAGGCGGTACTTGAACCAGTACGCGGTGGTGTCGAAGCGTCCACCCGCCAGCGGCGCGGTGTAGTCCAGCGAGACGCTGTAGCGATGCGACTTGCCGCCGGCGCTGTCGTCGAGGGAGCCGTAGCGGCCGATGAGACCCTCGTTCACGGCGCGCAGCGGAATCTGGTCGGTGGAGGTCCAGCGGCCGTCGTAGGCCATGCCGGTGATCGAGAGCGTGCCGGGGCCGGCGGGGACCACGTAGCGGAGCACGCCGTTGACCTTGCGGAAGTCGTCGGGAACGTCCCACGGGCCATCGTTGTGCAGGTATTCGAGGCCGAAGGTGAGCTTGCCCGGACCGGCGGCTGCGGTGCCCGCGAGCAGCGCCCGCGCGTAACCGAAGTCGCCGCCGCTGCCGAGCGCCACGCCCTGCTTCATGTCGTCGAAGTAGTGCATCGACGCACCGCCCGCTGAACCGAAGTCGCCCACGTTGGCGTAGTACGGCCCCTTCCAGTAGTCGACGCGCTGGATGAGCTCGGGGATGATGAAGTTGAGGTCGGTATAGCCCTGCCCGTGGCCGTGCGTGCGCAGATTGACCGGCATGCCCGCCACCCACGTCGCGAAGTCGGTGCCGTGGTCGAGGTTGAAGCCGCGCAGGAAGTACTGGTTCGCCTTGCCGGCGCCGCTGTGCTGCGTGACGACCATGCCGGGCACGTATTCGAGCAGGTTGCCGGGCCGCAGCAGCGGACGGTCACCGATGAGCTGCGAGGTGATCACGCCCTGGCTCGCCGCGTCGCTCGTGCCCACCCGATTGTCGTAGTGGCCGGTCACGGTCACCGTGGGAAGCAGGGCGGGTGCGTTGCCCGCGGCATCCGTTGCCGTGAGCGTCGGTGGGGCGGCGCGAGGGTCTCCGGCAGGCTCGTTCGGCGCCGATGACGATTGCGCGCCGACCTCCGGAGCGGCCATGCCGAGCATGAAGGAGGCGACGATGCGCAGGGTGACGGTCGACGTGAGGGTGTCCATGGGTGAGAAGGTCGGATCGGAGGTCGCGTGGTCGGCGTTCGCGTGGTCGGCGTTCGCGTGGTCGTGTGTTGCGTGGTCGTGTGTTGCGTGGTCGCGTTGCCGCTTGGTATGAAGATCAATAGAATATGTCCTACTCATGTACGCGCGCCAGGCAGGACCGGATGCACGCGGGAGCCCCGCTCGCGACCGGCGGAGCACGCGGGCTTCCGCGAAAGGCGCGGCTTCGGTGAACGTGGGCTGGCGTTCCGCCAGGCTGCGCGGACTCCGATGTGCGTCCGCTACATATGGGGAACGCTAGCTGCGCGGGATGAGGTGAAGATGCCCCGGATGGCGGTGTGGAGCGAAACGATAGTGCGAGTCGCTGACCTTGACGGTCACGAGATTGAGCATGCCGTGCCTTACGCCGCGCTCGGCCTGCGTCTGGTCGGCAAAGGCACGCACGGATAGCGAGGGCCCCTTGAGCACCACGCTTTCCAGGCAATGCTCGTGGTCGAGATGCACGTGCATCGTCGACACCACGAGATCGTGGTGGCGATGCTGCGCCTCCATCATCCGCTCCGCGAGCCTGCGTTCGTGATGGTTGTACACGTACGACAGGTTCGCCACGCAGTGCGCGCCGGTCTCGCGTGCCTGCCGGTGCGCCTCCACCTCTCTTCGCAACAGGTCGCGCATCGCCTCGGAGCGACTCGCGTAGCCGCGATCGGCCACCAGCCGGTCGAAATCCCTGGCGAGACTTTCGTCCATCGACATCGTGATGCGTTCCATGGCGCTCTTTCCTGACGTGGCAAGCGATTTTCCGGGGACGGGTGCACGGGCGTCAAGGCGCGGCGGCCCGCTCCGGACTTCGCCATGGGCGGGGCGGCGGCACGACGCGGGCCAGCACCGACAGTCAGGGCAGCGTCACGCGGGTGCGCGTCGACGGTCGGAACGGCGTCACGACGCGAAGCCGCGCCGATGGTCCGTGCGGCAGCACGACGCTGTGCCGCCGCACGATCCGGTGCTGTGCCGATGGTCAGGGTCGCAACACGACGCGGGATTGGGTCGGCGCGAGCAGCGCGGTAGCCACTTCGCCGCTGCTCCGGAAGACCACGATGGCGCGATGCGACGGATCGACCGCGAAGAAGAGCCGGTAGTCGAGCATGATCCCGCGCGGACGGCCCGCGCACGTCGCGCGGAAGAAGAGCGCGGCGTAGCTGCCGTCGGCGCGATCGGCCACCTGCTGGCGAACGTGATCGAGACGACAGGCCTTGCCGTCCCCCGTCACCTGCAGCGCGTCGTAGGCAAGACGCTCGATGGCGGCGTGCCGACGCCGCACCTCCCCCCAGGTCAGGTTGCCGTCACCGTCGCCATCGAGACTGAGCACGAAATCGAGATCGCGCAACGCGATGTCGAAACGGACGTCGACGACCGTGCTCCCATCGCGGGCGGTCGCGGCCGCAAGCGTGAGGTAGGCGTCGCTGGCGGCGTGGGCATGCGCGCCCGCGGACGCGACCATCGCGGCGACCAGCACGAAGCCCTGCAGCCAGCGCATGAGGGCGCTCACGGCACCGTCCTCCAACCTGCGAGCTCGCGACGTGCGCGATCGACGAGCGCGTCGAGCTGGGGATCGGTGAGCCCGGTGCGGGCGATGAAGTCGAGCGCAGGCTGTGCGGCCCGGGGCTGTTGTGCCGCCAGTGCCGACGCCAGCAGCAGGCGTGCATCCTGCAGCTCGCGCTGCTGGTCGAAATTGCGCCGGGCGGCGGCGAGCGCCGCCTCGGGATCGCGCGCCACCTCGAGATGAAAGCGCGCTTCCTCGCGGCCCGCCGTGGCATCGCCGCGCTGCGCGTACGCGGCAAGGCGTGCGGCCATCGTCCAGCGATAGCGCGCGGCCTCGGGCGTGCGCAGCACGACGTTGGCGACGGCAAGCCGGAGGTATGCCGTGTCGGCGTCCGCGGCATCGGCGAGAAGCGGCAGCACATCGCTGGCGCGGCCGCGATCGAGCAGGAAGTCGGCGTATCCCACGAGCAGGAAATTGTCGCCGGGCTGCGCCACGAGGCCACGGCGATAGGCCGCCTCCGCGGCATCCCAGCGGCCCCTGCGTTGTGCCGCGTCGGCAGTGAGGCCGGCGATCCAGGCACGCAGGGACGGCGAAAGGGTTTCGCCATCGACCGTGGCCAGGAGTGCCTCCGCCTGCGCCGCGTCCCCGGCGGCCAGGCGCACCCCGGCCTCGCAAGCTGTCACCAACGCGAAGCCTCCCCGGCGCCCCGCGCGACGGCAATGTCCGGCGGCCGCCACGAGGTCGCCCTGCACGAGATCCAGCGTTGCGAGCGTGAGCCACGCCTGCGCGAGCGCGCCATCGGCGGCCACCGCCCTCAGCAGGAGCGCACGCGCCGGCACGAACTCGTGTCGATACTGGAGGATCGTGGCCTGGGTCACGAGCACCGCGGGCGGCGGGTCGGCATGCGCCGTCCACGGCGCAATCATCGCTTCGGCATAGCCGGCATAGCGCGCATCGCCACGGGTGCGGCCGTAGTCGAGATACGCGCGAGCGAGCGCGTCGGCGGCGCGCACGTTACGCGGGTCGGCGGCCAGGCGCCGGCGCAAGTCCGCGATCCGCTGCCAGGCGGGATCGTGCGCCGACGGGACCTTCTGCAGGACCTGCGCATCGGACTCCGGCGTGAAGGCGACGCCGGTGGATGCCGTCCACGGCGTGCGCGGGACCTCACCGGACGCCGTCCACGACGTGCGCGGGACCTCAGCGGGCACCGCGCCCGCACGGCCGTCCGGACCCTCGCCCGTCGCCTGCCCCGACGTCATGCACGTGAGTGCGACAGCGATGAGCGCCCCGGCCCAGGTGCGTCCCCGTTCGCGACCGGGGACGCGATGGCGCCGGACGGCGGTGCCGCCGGCGGTCGCCGTGGCACGGCGGCTGGGCAAGGCCGAGCCGCTCATGGCGTCAGGCGCGCTCATGGCGGCAGGCGCGCTCACGGCGGGCGCGCTCACGGCAGGCAATGCGTTCGGTGTCATGGCGGCAGACGCGTTCCATCACGGGCTTGCACGCCCGCACCATCCAACATACGCACGCGACGACGGCGCGGATGCATGCCCCCGGGTCCCGGCTGCAAGCTTGGGCGCATCCACCACCCGCCGCGTTGCGTAGATCGCTCGCAGGGAGACCCTTCGCCATGACCCAGATCGTCTATCGCACGCTGGACCCCGCGCACTCACCGGGCCGCCGCCTGACCTTCACCCCGGCGCAGTGGCGCAGCCTCGTCGGCTACTACGGCTTCATCGGCCTCCTGCACGCTGCCGGCTGGGGCCTGTACCTGTACTACGCGTCCGACTACCCGAGCATCGTGGGGCTGGGCTTCGTCGCGTACATGCTCGGACTGCGGCACGCCTTCGATGCCGACCACATCGCCGCCATCGACGACACCGTGCGCTTCCTCCTGCAGAAGGGCCGCTCGCCGCTCGGCGTAGGCTTCTATTTCTCGCTCGGGCATTCGTCGATCGTGCTGTTCCTCGCGATCGCCGTGGCGCTCGCCGCCGGCTTCGTCGCGCGCGAGATGCCGCAGATGCAGGCATGGGGCGGCCTGATCGGTGCCTCGGTCTCAGGCGTGTTCCTCGTGCTCATCGGGACGCTCAACCTCGTCGTGCTGATGGAACTCCTCGGCGTGTGGAAGAAGGCCAAGGCCGGCACCCACAGTCACGCGCATCTCGAGGACGTCCTCGCCCGCCGCGGCTTCATGAACCGCCTCTTCGGCGGACGGCTGTCGAAGTGGATCGACCACAGCTGGCAGATGTATCCCCTCGGCCTCCTCTTCGGCCTCGGCTTCGACACCGCTTCCGAGGTCGCGCTGCTGGCGATGACCGCCGGCGCGGTAGCCGGCAGCCTGCCGTTCGCGGCCGTGCTGTGCCTGCCGCTCCTCTTCGCGGCAGGCATGTCGGTGATGGACACGACCGACGGCGTGCTGATGTCCAAGGCCTACGACTGGGCCTTTCTCAATCCGCTGCGCAAGATCTTCTACAATATCGCCACGACCGCGCTCTCCATCGCGGTGGCCTTGGTGATCGGCGGCGTGGGAATCGCGCAGGTGATCATCGAGACGACCGGCGCGCGGGGTCCGGTCGTCGACGCGGTCGCCGCCATCGACTTCGGCATCATGGGCTATGTCATCGTCGGACTCTTCCTCGCCGCCTGGGCACTCTCGGTGGCGTGGTGGAAATTGGGACGCGTGGAGCAACGCCATGGAAGCGGGACGCTGCACGCGCATCCGCATCGCCATGCCGATGGAAGGATCCACGTGCGCAAGCACGTGCATTGAACGCGAGGGGCCGCATGGGCGTGGCCGTCTCCCGATGCCCGTGAAGTCCGACGCGCGCCGCGTGGGTGTGGGAAGCGTGTCTTTCGACGTCAGCGTCCACGACGATCATCCCCCGGACGAGTCGGCGCTCGTCGACGATGGGCTGGGTGAAGCCAATGACGCTGCCGCTCCGCTTCACGAGGTGCGGCCGCTGTCGTGCTTCGCGCGTGAGGACTCCGGTCGGGTCATCGGCGGCGCGGTGGGCCGCTGGTGGGGTGCATGCTGCGAGCTTCAGCAGCTTTGGGTACACCCTTCGCACCGTGCGCGTGGAGTGGCGACCCGGCTCATCGCTGCATTCGAGGCCCGCGCCCGCGAGCATGGCTGCTCGACGTTCTACCTGGAGACGTTCAGTTTCCAGGCGCCTGCGCTGTACCGGTCGCTGGGCTACACCGTCGCCTACGAGAACAAGGCGTATCCGCACGGGATCGTCAAGTACGTCATGATCAAACGCGACCCGGGCGTCCGGGACCACGTCCCTCCTGCTGGCTGAGCCACGACGTTGAATCGACGCAGCTACGACGCCATCCGCGACGACTGGGACGCCGCCCGGTCCGGCCTCGCCGCGTACGAGCCGCGGTTCCTGGAACTCCTGATTCGCGATGTGCGGCCGCCTGCCAGGTTCCTGGACCTCGGCTGCGGCACCGGCCGTCCCATCGCGGAGTTCCTGCTGCAGCGAGGCTTTGCCGTGACCGGGATCGACCAGTCGGAAGGACTCCTCGCGCTCGCAGCGAGCCGCCTGCCGCGCGGTCACTGGCGGCTCGCGCGGATGGAGACCTTCGAGCCGGACGAACGATACGACGGTGCCGTGATCTGGGATTCGCTCTTCCACATCGCTCGCGAGCACCACGAGGCCATCCTGCGAAGGGTTCTCGGCAGCCTGCTGCCGCGCGCGCGAGTGATGATGACGGTCGGTGGATCCGACCACCCCCCGTTCACGGACACGATGTACGGGCAGCCGTTCTTCTACGATTCGCATGCACCCGACGCGGTAGTGTCGATGCTGACCGCGCTCGGGGCCTCGATCGTCCATGCGGAGTTCATCAATCCGCCTACCGGAGGCCGTGACAAGGGACGCTATGGCATCGTCGCCCAGTCGGCCTGACGTGCCCGAACTGCCCTCGCCCGAGGAGGCCGTCGGGCGTGGATGCCGGCGCCAAGGAAGGAACCGTGTGAATCCGGCCGTGCGCACACGCCGCCACTCGGCATTCCTGTCGCGATGAGACGCGTCGAGCTCACGTTCTGGGGCGCGCTCGTCCTGCTCGGCGCGCTTTGGCTCGCGGCCGATCCGTCCGTGCTGCAGACGGCGGGCTTCTTCGCCTTGCGCGGTTCGATGGTCCAGCTCACCGGCATCCTCGCGCTGGCCTGCATGAGCCTCGCCATGATCCTGGCCCTGCGGCCACGGTGGCCGGAGCGATGGATCGGCGGCCTGGACAAGACGTACCGGCTGCACAAATGGCTCGGCATCGGCGGACTGGTCCTCGCGATCGTGCATTGGCTATGGGCGAAGGGCCCGAAGTGGGCGGTCGGGTTCGGATGGCTGGAGCGTCCGCAGCGCGGGCCGCGGACCGTCCCGGACAATGCAGTCGAGGCAATCCTGGGGACACTCCGCGGTACCGCCGAGGGGCTCGGCGAGTGGGCCTTCTACGGCGCGGTGCTGCTGATCGCGGCGGCGCTCATCCACCGCGTCCCCTATCACCTCTTCTACAGGACCCATCGCCTGTTGGCCGTGACGTACCTGGTGCTGGTCTTTCATGCCGTGGTGCTGGCGCGATGCGAGCGTCTGGTTCTGCGGGCCGACGGGATTCGGCGCAGCGCTGCGTGATGATTTCGCCCGCCACGGCTTGCGGGTGACCGGGCGCTTCCATCAGGAGCTGTTCGCGATGCGATGAGCAGCGCAGGCCACGGTGCAGGCAAGCTCCCGCGCGAAGAAAAGGCAAGTCCCGTCGAGGAGCCCGCATCCGGCAAGCGCGCCGCCGCATATCGCCATTCGATCACGGTCCCGAGCAACCCGAGGCGACGCTCGCCTGCATCCGGCAGACGCGCCGCCGCGTATCGCGATGGAAGGAGGTGTTCGTCGCGATGCCATGGCTCCTGCGCCGGTCGAATTCACGGACCCGCCCGTTCCTTGCTGCTGCGCTGCTGGCAGCCGCGCTCGCCCCGGAGGCCGCCTGCGCCGACACGGTCGCGAGCTTGCTCGGCAATTTCACGACCAACCAGTTCGTGAAGCTCGAGCTCGGTCCCGGCAGCCTTCGCGTCCGTTACGCGATCGTGCTGGGGCAACTGCCGGCGTTGCGCGAGTTGCATGCCGCGGACACGGACAGGGATGGCGTCACCACCGCGTCCGAGCGCACCGCCTACGCCCGCAGCCAGGCCGCCGCCGCCGCCGAGGCGCTCGTGGTGACGGTGGACGGCATGCGCGTTCCGTTGCAAGTCCTGCGCTCCGGGGCGAGCCTGCCCGCCGAGCAGGCCGGATTCTCCCTTCGCGTGGACGCCGAATACGCGGGCACGTTGCCTGCCGCGCGTGAACGGCACGAGCTCGCTTTCGCCAACCGCAACTTCGATGGGCGCTTCGGCTGGCAGGAGATCGTCGTGGAGCCGTCGCCGGGCCTGGCCGTGTTCGCCACCGACGCGCACGCGGACTCGCTCACGGCGGGTCTCACCGAGGCCGTGCAGGCGCTGCCCCCCGAGGGTCCGCTGGCGGAGCGCGAGGTGAGACTGTCGTATCGCGAAGGTCCGCTGCGGGCGGGCGAGTCCGGGCCGAAGATGCGCGCTGGCGAATCCGGTTCCAGGATGCGCGCCAACGAAACCGGGTCCGGGATACGCGCCAACGAATCCGCGTCGAAGACGCGCGCCGGCGTGGCCGGCGGGCCGGATGCCGGCGTGGCCGACCACTCCCCTCCTGACAACGGTGGGTCGTCATTCGTGCAACGTGCGACCCGCGACATCGTCGACCTCGTGGCCGGGCCGGCGCTCGCACCGCACGTGGCGCTGCTGGCGTTCGCCGCTGCCTTGCTGCTCGGCGCGCTGCATGCGTTCTCGCCGGGCCACGGCAAGGCGATCGTAGGCGCCTACCTCATCGGCTCGCGCGCTACGGCGAGGCACGCGGCCTTCCTCGGGCTCACCGTAACCGTCACGCATACGCTCGGTGTGTTCGCGCTGGGGTTCGCCACGCTCGCGGCTTCGGCGTACGTCGTGCCCGAGACGCTGTTGCCGATCCTGGGCGTGGCCTCGGGCGCCATCATCGTGGCGATGGGCGCGACACTCACCTGGCAACGCTGGCCGGCGGTGCGCGAGGCCTGGCAGCGACGCGCACGCACGCGCGCCGGGACACCGGCCTTTCGCGCACTCGTTAGTGCGCGACCCGCTGGAGGCGCCCCGCCAGGACATGTGCTTGCCGCGCTGCACGGTGGATTCGTGCATGCGCATGCCCGCGGTGGATCTCCCGAACCTGACCTCGCCGTGTCGCGCACGCGCGCGGGAAGCAGCCTCGGTGCGGGATGGCACTCGCACGGAGGCCGCTGGCACACTCACCTGCCGCCCGGCACCGCCGGCGAGGACGTGACGTGGCGCAGCCTCCTCGCGCTGGGGATCTCGGGCGGCCTCGTGCCGTGCCCGTCGGCGATGGTGCTGATGCTCGCGGCCATCGCGCTCGGAAAGACCGCCCTGGGACTCGGCCTCGTGGTGGCGTTCAGTGCCGGGCTGGCGCTCGCGCTGACCGCCGTGGGGCTCGTGTTCCTCTACGCAGGACATCGCCTGACGCGCGCCGCCCGAACCCCGGCATGGCTGCGCGTCCTGCCGTTCGCGAGCGCGATCGCGGTCCTTCTGCTGGGCATGGCGGTGGCCTGGAGCGCGTTGCCCTAGGGCGGGCAAGCGCCCCTACTGCATTGCCTCGCGCGCGGCATGCACTTCCTCGGGGCCGATGTCCCGCTCGCGCAGTTTCGCGACCACGTCCGACGTCACCGGGGTGATGCCGGCAGCGGCATTGCCCCACGCTCCCCGCAAGTGATTGACCACGGCAGCGACCCTGGCGTCGGAAAGGTGCGCGAAGGATGGCATGCTGCCGCTGTATCGTCCGCCGTTCACCTCGATCGGCCCGCTCAGGCCGTGCAGCACCACGAGCACCGGAAACTCACGCGCCCGGGTGAGGTCGGGATTGCCGGCCAGCGGCGGATAGTAGCCGGGCACGCCGCCGCCCTCGGCGCCGTGACAGGTCGCGCAGTTCTGGGCGTACACCTCGGCTCCATCCACGCGCGTTCCCGCCTGCGCTCCAGGCTGCGCGGTCGCCGGCGGGGGAGGCTTGGGGCCGAGATAGGTGACGAGGTAGTCGAGGATCTTCTCGTGCTGCGCCTTGCCGATCTCGAGCCCGTAGTCCTCCATGCCCTGCAACACGGCACGCCACTGGGCAGGCAGCAAGCCCTTGCCGTCGACCACGTATTGCAGGCTGTGGCAGGTGCGGCAATTGGCATAGACCAGTTCGACCCCGGGACCCTCGGGCAACGCCGACGTCTCCGCCCTGGCGACCAACGCGCACGCAGCCAGCACCGCGCCAGCGAGCGGGCGCCCCCAGCGGGTCATGTGGCAGCGAAGCGCACGCGATCCACGCCATGCCAGGACCAGCCTCCCGGATTCCACGTGGTCAGGCCGTCGAGCGGCTGTGAGCGCCCCCAACCGTCGGTGGCGCGCACCCAGACCTCATGCATCCCGGAAGGAAGCCTGACCTGCCGGCGCCAGTGATACCAGGCATAGGGCCCATCCGGAGCATCGAGCTCGGTACTCATCCACGTTCTGCCCTGGTCGAGCGATACCCTCACCTCGGCGAGGGACACCACGCCGTCGTTCCACGCCACGCCCTGCAACTCGACGTTGCCGGCCTTGACCGCCTGCCCTTCGAGGGGCGCGAAGACCACGCTCATGATGCGAAAGCCGTAGGTGGGATCGCTGTTCTGCTGCGTGAGGTCCTGCGTGGTGAACTTGCCGGGCTCCACCTGCCGGATCGGCATGCGGTAGGTCTTCTGCATGAGCGCGCTCGGCGTTTCCTCCGGCATCATCGTCAGCGTGGTGAGCCACTTGACGTTCATGTTGCCGTAGTAGCCGGGGATGATCAGGCGCACCGGACCGCCATGGATGGTCGGAATCGGCTTGCCGTTCATGCGCACCGCGATAATGGCGTCCTTGACCTGCGGCGCGGCGAGCGGGACGCTCTTGATCATGTCCGAGCCGCCCTTCACCGGCGGCACGTCCTTGCCGTTCATGGTGAGATACCTGACGCTCGCGTCAGGACTCAAGTCGAGGCTGTCGAGGAACGCCAGCACCGGCACGCCCTCCCATTCGAGGTTCCCCATGCCGCCGTGCTTCCAGCCCGAGCCCGGCGTCTTCGCCTTCGCCCAGTAGTACGAGCGGCCGTTGCCCGCGCATTGCATGACCGACGCCCGCTTCTCCTGCGGCATCTGCATCAGGTCGGTCAACGCGATCACCTTGGGCCGGCGCACGAGGCCGCCGACCTCGATGGTCCAGCGCTTCACCTCGTCGGGATCGGCCGGCGCGAGGGTGGCCATCCACTTGCCTTCGCCCTCGACGGGGAAGTGCGTGCGGTTGTACAGCAGCTCCGCCGGGGTGAAGTGGTACTCGCGAAGCAACTCGAGCGGCGTCGCCATCACGCCGAGCTTCGCGTTGTAGACGATCATCCTCGCGCTCTTGCCGGCGATGATGTCGGCGGCGTTCGGCGCAGCCACGTTCGCTGCAGCTGCGTTCGCGGCGACGGCATTCGGGGTGTCCGCCGCGAGCGCCATGCGCACCACCCCGGGAAACTGCGCGAGACCCGCAGCGCCACCGGCGGCCTTGACGAAGGTCCTGCGGTCCATGACGGTGTCCATGGCGTGCCCCTCCTCTCGTTGGATGAGGCCTTCACGATACGAAGGGCCCACCGCGCCTTGCATCGGCCTTGTCCGGCATTCGCTGTCGGACCGGCACCGACGCGACACGCTCACACCCAGGGATATCCCGCACATGCCGCCAGTGTATGCATGACTGTCGACAGTCATGTTGACAAACTGGCGACAGAATCAATAGCATGCGCGGACGTACTCCGCTGGAGATGCCGTGGCCGTGCGAGCCGTCGCGAAGCAGAAGCCCGAGCCGTTGCGCCGCGGCCCGCAGCGCGCTGCCGCCGCACCGCCGACGGTGGCGCACATCGTCGGGACACTGCGCGCGCGCATCGCGCGCCAGGACATCGCGCCCGGAACCAAGCTGCGCGAGACCGAGCTCTGCGAGGAGTTCGGGGCGTCGCGCGCGCGGGTGCGCGAGGCGCTGGGAGCGCTGGAGCAGCGCCGCCTGGTCGAGCGCATCCCCAATCGCGGCGCGCTGGTGAGCCGCCTCGATCCGGCGCAGGCCCTGCACATCTACGACCTGCGCGAGGTGCTGGAGGCGATGTGCGCGCGGCTGGCGACGCAGAACGGCGCGCCGGAAATCTGGAAACGCGAACTCAGCGCGTTCCGCGGACCCATGAAGGAACTGGTCGAGCGCAACGAGCTCGACCCTTACATCGAACGCTACGAGGCGCTGCGTCGCAAGATCATCGACGCCGCAGGCAACCCGGTCGCGGCCGAGATGCTGGACACGATCTACGAGAAGACGCAGGTGCTCATCCGCCGGATCCTGATCCTCCCTGGCCGCGCCGAAGCCGGCCGTCTGCAGCACGTGGCGATGCTGGAGGCGATGGTCGCCGGCGACGCCGAGGGCGCCGAACGCCTGCGTCGCGAGGGCCTGCGCAGCGCCAAGGTGCATCTGCAGAAGTTCCAGAAATACATCCTGTGACATGGACATGACGCCCCCTTCCGACCGACCCCACGGCCCCCTCGCCGGCCATCGCGTGATCGAGCTCGGATCGACCGTCGCCGGGCCGTTCTGCGGACGCCTGCTCGCCGACTTCGGCGCCGACGTCATCAAGGTCGAGCCCGCCGAAGGCGATCCCGTGCGCACCATGGGCAAGCGCTTCCACGGCAAGTCGCTGTACGCCGCGAGCATCTTCCGCAACAAGTCGCTGATCTCGGTGGACCTGCGCCAGCCCGAGGGGCAGGCGATCGTCGCCGACCTCGCCGCGCAGAGCGATGTGCTGGTGGAGAACTTCCGGCCGGGCACGCTGGAGCGCTGGGGCTTGGGATACGAAGCGCTCGCGGCGCGCAATCCGAAGCTCGTGATGGTGCGCATCAGCGGCTTCGGCCAGGACGGGCCCTACAGCCAGCGCGCGGGCTACGGTGTGATCAGCGAGGCAGTGAGCGGACTGCGCCACCTCACCGGCGACCCCGACCGGCCGCCCGCACGCATCGCGGTCTCGATGACCGACTACATCACCGGGCTGTACGCCGCGTTCGGCGCGACGCTCGCCCTGCTCGCGCGCCACGCGACCGGCCGCGGGCAGTGCATCGACGCGGCACTCTCGGAATGCGCCTTCAGCTTCATGGAGCCGTGGATCCCGGCGTTCGAGAAGCTGGGACACGTCGCCAACCGCACCGGGTCGAGGTTGCCCGAGAGCACGCCGAACAACCTCTACGCCACCGGCGACGGCCAGTTCATCCACATCACCGCGATGGGCGAAGCGGTGTTCCGGCGCCTGTGCAACGCGATGGGCGAGCCGCGACTCGCCGACGATCCGCGCTTCGCCGATGCGAGGCAGCGCTCGGCGCATCATGAGGAGATCGACGATCTCGTCGGCCGCTGGACCGCCGCGCTACCGCTCGCACGCATCGAGCGCATCCTCGAGGAAGCGGCAGTCCCGGCCACGCGCATCTTCACCATCGCCGACATCTTCGCCGACCCGCACTACCGCGCGCGCGGCTCGATCGTCCACGCGCCCGACGCCGACGTCGGCAGCGTGGCCATGGCGAACGTCGTGCCGCGGCTTTCCGCGACACCCGGCGCGGTCCGCCATGCCGGGCATCACGTCGGCGAGGACACCCGGGAGGTGCTGCGCACGCTGCTCGGCCTGGACGACGCGCGCCTCGATGCGCTGCAGGCGCGCGGCGTGATCGCCGCCAACGCGCAGGACGCCGTCGCCCGATGAACGCCCCCGAGAAGCCCCCCGCTCCCGCCGACCTCCTGTCCGCGCGCGCCGAGGCCCTGGAGCGCGACTTCGCCGCGCGCGAGGCGAGGGCGCTGGCAATGGGCGGCCCCGACAAGCTGGCGAAGCGCGAGCAGGCCGGCGTGCTGGATGCGCGCGCGCGGATCGACAAGCTCGTCGACGCGGGCACGTTCGTCGAATCGGGCCGCTTCTCGACCTCGGCCAACGCGGCCGATCGCGACCGCTCGCCGACCGACGGCAAGGTCACCGGCTTCGGCCGCATCGACGGGCGCGAAGCCGCCATCGTCTCCAACGATTTCACGGTGTTCGGCGCGTCGAGCGGCGCTACCAACGGCCGCAAGATCGCGCACATGAAACGCGTGGCCACCGAGCGCGGCATCCCGCTCGTCTTGCTCGGCGAGTCATCGGGAGCGCGCATGCCGGACCACATGGGCTCGCGCGGCATGGGCACGCTGCTCGGCAACGACGGCACCCAATACCGGCGCATGCGCGAGGTGCCCTGGGTCTCCGCCACGCTCGGCAACTCGTATGGCTCGTCGTCGTGGTACGCCGTGCTCTCCGACTTCAGCGTGATGCGCAAGGGCGCGGTGCTCGCGGTATCGAGCTCGCTGCTCGCCTCGCTCGCCATCAAGGAAGAGGTCGACCCGCAGGAGTTGGGGGGCTGGCGACTGCACGCGGAGGTGACCGGCTTCGCCGATGTCGTCGTGGACACCGACCTGGAGGCGATGGAGGCGATCAGGCGCTTCCTGTCCTATCTGCCCAGCCATCACAACGAGGCTCCGCCGGTGCGCGCCGTGCCCGCGGGCTCCGGCGCGCGCATGCGCGGCGTGCTGCGCCACCTGCCGGCCAGGCGCACGCAGGTGTACGACGTGCGCCGGATCGTCGCCGACATCGTCGACGAGGGCAGCTTCTTCGAGCTGAAGCCGCGCTTCGGCAAGGTGGCGGTCACGGGGCTCGCGCGCCTCGACGGGCACACCGTGGGAATCGTCGCCAACAATCCGCTCCACAAGGGCGGGGCGCTGGACACCGAGGCGTGCGAGAAGATGACGAGCTTCGTCGTTCTCTGCGACTCGTTCAACATCCCGCTGGTGATGTTCGTGGACACGCCGGGTTTCGTGATCGGCACCGATGCCGAGCGCAAGCGCGCGCCGGGCAAGATCATGAACCACATGAACGCGCTGTCGCTCGCGACGGTGCCGAAGCTCTCGGTGATCCTGCGCAAGAGCTACGGGCAGGCCTATCTCAACATGGGCGGCGGGAAGAACTCCGACGAGGTCGCGGCGTGGCCCACCGCCGAGGTGAGTTTCATGGACTCCACCTTCGCGGTGAAGATCGTGCACGGCCTCGATCCCGGCGAGCCCGGCTTCGACGAAGCGCTCGCGCGCATGGACAAGGACAGCGAGGTCTGGGACATGGCCTCGGTATTCGCGGTGCAGTCGGTGATCCGCCCCGAGGACACGCGCGGCTATCTCATCCGCATGCTCGAGGTGCACCGCCTGCGGCTCAGCAACGGCGTCGGCCAGCGCCTGATGCGCGCCTGGCCGACGAGCTACTGATGCCGCCGGGCCGCCCCAAGGCATTCGCCCCCTTCGGGGGAGGCGAGCGAAGCTCGCTTCGGGGGGACCCAGCAATGCCGCCGGGCCGCCCCAAGGCATTCGCCCCCTTCGGGGGAGGCGAGCGAAGCTCGCTTCGGGGGGACCCAGCAATGCCGCCGGGCCGCCCCAAGGCATTCGCCCCCGTCGGGGGAGGCGAGCGAAGCTCGCTTCGGGGGCAACTACCGAGGTGACGATGCGACAGGCGCACAACGCGAAAGGGAGATGGTCTTGGCGGCGATCGAAGTGAAATCGGTGGTTACGGGCTCGGTGTGGAAGATCGAGGCCAAGGTCGGCCAGCAGCTCGCTGCCGGCGACGTCATCATGTTCCTCGAGTCGATGAAGATGGAGATCCCGATCATCGCCGAGGACGGCGGTACGCTGAAGGAGCTGCGTGTCGAAGAGGGTGCGTCGGTCGTCGAGAATCAGGTGGTGGCGGTGGTCGAGGAATGAGCGCGAACGCGGCGCCGGGCACCCCGCCCGTCCACGAGGCCGAGGGCTGGGATCCGGAGATTGCGGAGTTGCGGTTGCGTCGCGCGCAGGCCGAGGCGCTCGGCGGCGCCGAAGCCGTCGAGCGCCACCATGCCCAGGGACGGCTCACGATCCGCGAACGCATCACGGGCCTGGTCGATGCAGGCTCGTTCCAGGAAGTGGGCAAGCTCACCGGGCAGGGCCGTTACGAAGACGGCAGGCTCGTCAGCGTCACGCCGGCGCCCTACGTGATGGGACTCGCGAGCATCGACGGGCGCGCCATCGCCGTGGGCGGCGAGGACTTCACCATCCGCGGCGGCACGAGCTGGAGCGGCGACCGCAAGAAGGGGGGCCAGGGCGGCTTCGTGGAGGATCTCGCGCACGAGTACCGCATTCCGCTCGTGAATCTCATCGACGGCGCGGGCGGCAGCGTGACGTCGATCCAGCGCCGCGGACACGCGGTGTTCCCGGGCGTGCATGGCTTCGAGCAATCGGCGCGGCTCTTGGGCGAGGTTCCCGTGGTCTGCGCCGTGATGGGCACCGCGGCGGGCGGTCCCGCGGGACGCGCGATCCTCGCGCACTGGTCGGTCATGGTGAAGGACACGAGCCAGGTGTTCGCCGCCGGGCCGCCGGTGGTCGAGCGCTCGCTCGGCCAGAAGCTGACCAAGGAAGAGCTGGGCGGCGCGGCACTCGCGGTCGAGACCGCGGGCACCATCGACCAGGTCGCGTCGAGCGAGGCCGAGTGCTTCGCGATGGTGCGCCGCTACCTCTCCTACATGCCGCAGAACGTGTGGGAGCTGCCGCCCCTCACGCGCACCGGCGACCCGGTGGACCGCTGCGACGACGCGCTCAAGAGCATCGTGCCGCGCAACCGCCGCCGGCCCTACGACATGCGGCGCATCATCCGCTGCGTTGCCGATCGCGAATCCGTCTTCGAGATCCAGCCCACGTACGGCAAGGCGCTCATCACCTGCTTCGCGCGCATGAATGGCCGCGTGACGGGCTTCATCGCCAACAATCCGATGGTGTACGGCGGCGCCATGGACGTGCGCGCCGCGCGCAAGCAGACGCACTTCGTCGAGCTGTGCGACACCTTCCACATCCCGATCGTCTTCCTGGTGGACGTGCCCGGCTTCATGGTCGGACGCGACGCCGAGGCGGCGGCTACCCTGCGCGAAGGCATGCGCAGCGTGTTCGTGGGCCTGCAAGCCACCGTGCCCATGTACACCGTGGTGATCCGCAAATGCTACGGCATGGCCGGCATGGGCACCACCGACAAGAACGGCCTCGACCTCAAGATCGCGTGGCCGTCCGCCGAGTGGGGATCGCTGCCGATCGAGGGCGGCGCGGCCGCCGCCTTCCGCAAGGAGATCGCCGCCGCCCCTGACCCGCGGGCGAAGGAAGCCGAGATCGAGGCACAACTGCGCGCCCACGCCTCGCCCCTGCGCACCGCCGAGGCCTTCGGCGTCGAGGAGATCATCGATCCGCGCGAGACGCGTCCGTACCTCTGCCGCTTCATCGATGCCGCGCAGGCGCGGCTCGCCACGAGCGTGGGGCGCAAGCCCCGCTACGGAGTCCGTCCATGAGGCCGTGACGAGGCAGTTGCAACACCACAACCCGGAGGAGGAACGACATGAATGCCTGGCAATTCAAGATGCGCGCCGCGGTCGCCGGCCTGGCGCTCGCCATGTCCGGCCTGGCCATGGCCGAGGTGGACGAGCTCAACCTGATGTCGCAGTACGGCATCGGCTACATGCAGCTCACGGTCATGAAGCACGACAAGCTGGTCGAGAAGCACCTCGCGCAGGCGGGCCTTCGCAACACCAAGGTGACCTGGACGAGGATGGGCTCGGGCTCCGCCGCCAACGACGCGCTGCTCTCGGGCAGCCTGCACTTCGCCGCCGGCGGCACCGGTCCTGCGCTCATCCTCTGGGACCGCACGCGATCGAGCGCGCAGGTGCACGGCGTGGCGGCGCTCTCCTCGATGCCCAACCTCCTCGTCACGCGCAACCCGGCGGTCAAGACCATCAAGGACTTCACCGACAAGGACCGCATCGCCATGGCCGGCGCAGGATCGTCGGTGCAGACCATCTACCTGCAGATGGCGGCGGCCAAGGTGTGGGGGATCGAGAACTACAAGAAACTCAACCCCCTCATGGTCAATCTGCCGCACCCCGAGGGCTTGCGGGCGCTGCTCTCCGGTCAGGGCGAGATCACCGCGCAGTTCACCTCGCCGCCCTTCCAGCAAATGGCGCTCGAGAATCCCGCGGTGCACACGGTGCTCAACTCGTACGACGTCATGGGCGGGCGCAGCACCTTCCTCATGGTGTGGGCGACGAAGAAGTTCCGCGACGAGAATCCAAAGACCTACAAGGCCTTCCTCGACGCCATGAAGGAGGCAACGGACTCGATCAATGCCGACAAGAAGCGTGCCGCCGAGATCTACGTGCAGGAAGGCGGCGGCAAGGAGTCGGTCGACAAACTGCTCAAGATCATGGACGACCCGCAGGTGCGATACACGATGGCGCCCGAGCGCCTGCTGCCCTTCGCGGAGTTCATGCACCGGATCGGGTCCCTCAAGAGCGATCCGAAGTCGTGGAAGGATCTCTTCTTCCCGGACATCTGGGACCTGCCGGGAAGCTAGGTCAGGCCAGGCCACGGGCGAGCGCATCGGCCGCGTGCGCCGCCCGTCGTGCAGGGAATCACGGGCAGGGGATCCCGATCAAGACCTCTGGCCGCCGGCCCCGACGATCAACACGCAGCCCCCCACCAGGAGCAGGCCGAGCACCACGCGGCTGAAGCGACGCGTGTCGAGCCGGCCGTAGAGCCGCCGCCCGAGCCACGCACCCACCACCGTCGCGGGCAGGGCGACGAGCAGGATGCGTCCAAAGTCGCGCGTGAGGAATCCAGCCGTCCCCTGGAAGGCGAGTGCGATCGCGAGGATGGCGAGGTTGAAGCCCTGAAAGACCGCTCGCCGCGCATCCTTTTCCCATCCGCGCAGTTCCGCCCACAGCGTGGGCGGCAGGCCCGACAGGCCAGCGAGCCCGCCTAGGATGCCGCCCGCAAAGCCCACGCCCGCATCGGCGACGCGCCCGCCGCGCGTCCAGGTGCCGCGCTTGCGGTGAAGCAGCAGGAAGGCGCAGGTCACCATCAGCACGCCTCCGATCGTCACCTTGAACGCGGCAGCGTCCACGCGCGGCAGCAACAGCACGCCGAGCGGGACACCGGCAAGGCCGCCCGCGACGAACGGGAGGAGGCGGCGCAGGTCGATCGCGCGCCAGATCGCGGGCAGCGTCTGCAACTGGGCCACGATCGAGCAGGCAGCCACGAGGGGGGCTGCCAGCGGCGGCGAGAGCGCATGCGCCCAGAAGGGGAGCGCGGTCATCCCGGTGCCGAAGCCCGTCAGCCCGTTGACGAAGCCGCCGAGGAAAGCGCCCGCCACGACGAGGAAGGTGACGAGCGTCCCGTCGGGCATCAGGGTCGCCGCGCGTGCCGCGAGTCGCACGTGCTCATGGCGCCGGACGACAGGCGCGCGATCGCGCGATCGCATTGCCCATCGAAGCTACTTTGCGAAGAGCTGGCCCATGTCCCGGAACGCCTTGAACTCGAGCGCATTGCCGCAGGGGTCGAAGAGGAACATCGTCGCCTGCTCGCCCACCTGCCCCTTGAAGCGAACGTGGGGCTCGATCACGAAGCGCGTCCCACGCTCCGCAAGCCGCTTGGCGAGCGCCTCCCACTCATCCCAGTGGAGCACGATGCCGAAATGCGGCACGGGCACGTCGTGGCCATCGACGGCGTTCGTGTGGGCGTGCTCCTGCGAGGGCGTCTTCGGATGCTCGTGGATCACGAGCTGGTGGCCGTAGAAGTCGAAATCGACCCACTGGGCGCTGGAACGGCCCTCGGACAGGCCGAAGACCTCGCCGTAGAAGCGGCGCGCCGCGGGAAGGTCGTGGACGGGGATGGCGAGGTGGAAGGGGGAGAGGCTCATGGTGCACTCCGTGATCGTGGCTGGGCGCCCCACGGCCATCGCGGGCACGCTCGGGCGGATCGCGCCATTCTAAGAGCGCTTGAGTTTTCCCGGTCGCGAGTCCGCGACGGGCTCCAAGTTCGCACTGGTCGGCCGGATCGCCGAGAAGAAAGTCTCCGACCTGGCTAAGAGTCTATCCGTAAATTATGTTGACGCTGACGGGTACTTTTCGGAACGCG
>CAYTOT010000007.1:112194-150582 GCA_964439475.1 uncultured Alcaligenaceae bacterium | reverse complement strand
ACAGGAGCAGCCAGGCGTAGAGCCATTGCGTCGTGCGGGTCATGGCGCAGCGGGGGCGTCAGTGGATGTCACTGAAGCAGTCCTTCAGGAAATCGACGAACACACGGACCTTCGGCGAGAGGCTGCCCTGCCGCGGCAGCACGGCGTAGATCCCTCGATTCTCCGGAGCATAACCGGACAAGACCTCCACGAGGCGGCCGGCAAGCAGGTCCTCCTCGATGAAGAGCTGCGCGGTCATCATGAGACCCTGGCCGGCGAGCGCGGCGCGACGAACGACCTCACCATTGTTGCTCACGAGGTTGCCGCTCACACGGATCGCCTCGACGCCGTTACCGCGCGAGATGGGCCACGTCGCATTGAGAATCGCGCCACGCGAGACGAGGCAGTTGTGCCCCGCGAGATCCTCGGGCGTGGCGGGCGCTCCGTGACGGGCGAGATACGCTGGCGAGGCACAGAAGATGCGGCGATAGGGCGCGAGCTTGAACGCCACGAGGCCGGGGTCGACGACTTCGGCGATGCGGATCGCGATGTCGATGCGCTCCTGGAAGAGATCGACCTTCTCCACCGAGAAGTCGATGTCCATCAGGACCTTGGGGTAGCGCAGCGCGAACTCGGGCAGCCGCGGCGCCACTCGTCGTTCCCCGAAGAGGAGCGGCGCGGTGACGCGCAGCAGCCCGGCCGGCTCGCCACGGAGGCCCGCAACGTCGGATTCCGCCTGGTCGAGCTCCTGCAGTATGCGTACGCAGTGGCCATACAGCCGCTGGCCCGCTTCGGTGATGAAGAGCCGCCGTGTCGTGCGATTGACGAGTCGCGCCTTCAGCTGCGTCTCGAGCGCGGACACATGCTTGCTAATCGTCGCGGGCGTCACACCGGATCGGCGCGCGACCTCGGAAAAGCTCTGCAGCTCCACCACGCGGGCAAACACGCGGAGCGCCGTCAGGTCCTTGAGGCCGCCGATGCCTTGGCCGCTGCTGGAAACCTGCGATCTACCCGCCATTCTCCGCGCTTTCCCCCGTGAACTGGAACAAATGATATTCCATGCCCCGGATTGTCGCCATGGAGCGCGCCGCGCACACTCGTAGCCGATAACACGCTGTCGCGCATTTCTTCCGGAGGGCGCCACCGTCATGCGCTTCGCAAGCTTCCTGCACCAGGGCCGAGAGGGTTACGGCGTCGTCGAAGGCGGCCATGTCGTGAACTTGCGAGACGAGATCGCAACCCTGCGCGAGGCGCTCGACATCTGGGGTAGCGACGGCTTCGTGGAGCGGGCGCGTGCGGCGAAGGGTTCGCGTGTGCCCCTGTCCGCCATCGCGTGGCTCCCGCCGGTCACGAATCCGGACAAGTGCGTCTGCGTGGGACTCAATTTCTACGACCACGCCAAGGAAGCGAAGATGGCGGTGCCGTCCAATCCGTCGCTGTTCGTGCGCTTCCCCTCGTCGCAGGTCGGCCACGGCGTGCCGGTGGTGCGGCCGCGCGCGTCCCCGCAGTTCGATTACGAGGCCGAGCTCGCCGTCGTCATAGGCAGGCGTGGCCGCCACGTGAGCGAGGCCCGCGCGCAGGAACACGTGTTCGGCTACTCGTGCTTCGCGGAGAACTCGGTGCGCGACTGGCAGATGCACGGCCGCCAAGCCACCGCCGGCAAGAACTTCCTCGCGAGCGGGGCATTCGGGCCATGGATCGTTACCCCGGACGAGGCCGGCCCTGTCGAGAAAATGGACGTGATCGGGCGACTCAACGGCAAGGAACTGCAGCGCGACAGCTGCGCCAACATGATCTTCTCGGTGGCGCGCACGATCGCCTACGTCACCACCTTCACCGAACTGCTGCCCGGGGACGTGCTCGTGATGGGGACGCCCGCCGGCGTGGGGTTCACGCGCACGCCGCCACTGTGGCTCGTCGCGGGCGACCGGTTCGAGGTGGAGATCACTGGCGTGGGCACCCTGACCAATCCCGTCGTCGACGAAAGCGAGGCTTGAAGCGCGCATGACCACTCCCTTGCTCTGGATCACCGAACAGGAGGTCGTCGACCTAGTGAGCCTCGACGACGCCATTCCGGCGCTCGAGCGCGGCCTGCGCTCGCTCGGCGAAGGCGCCGCTTTCAACGTACCCAAGGCGCTGGGCGGCTACGCTGACGGCTCGTCGATGCATTCGCTGGGCTCCGGCGCCCCGGCGCTGGGCTACGTCGGCTACAAGAATTGGGTGCACACCAAGCGCGGCGCCACTGCGGTGTTCGCGATGTTCGACGCCGACGACGGCAGCATCGCCGCCGTGATCGAGGCCGCTGCCCTCGGGCAGCTCCGGACAGCCGCCATGACAGGCGTGGGCACGCGCTGGCTCGCGGCGGCCGACGCCGACGACCTGGCCCTCGTCGGCACGGGCATGCAGTCCATCACGCAGGTCGCCGCCATCCACGCGGTGCGACCGTTGCGACGGGTGCGCGTGTGGAGTCCCACCGCAGAGAAGCGGCGCGCATTCGCGGGCAGGCTCGCCGACACGTTCGATTTCTCGGTGGAGGAGGCCCCAACCCTCGAGGCGGCGACCCACGACGCACCCATCGTCACCCTCGTCACACGCGCGAAGGATCCGTTCCTCGATGCCGCCATGCTGGCCCCTGGCGCGCACCTCAATGCAGTCGGCGCGATCCTGCCTGCCAACGCGGAGTTCCGCCAGAATGTGTTCGCCCGCGTCGACTCGATCGCGGTGGACGACGTGCCCAATGTGCAGCGGGCCTCGCGCGAGTTCATGGAGCACTTCGGGCCGGCGACCGCCGACTGGAGCCGTGTGCGGCCGATCGGCGACGTGATCGCACGAGGGGAACATCGCCCCGCCGGTTGCGATCTCACGCTTTTCAAGGCGATGGGCATGGGGCTATCCGACCTCTCCGTCGCCATCATGGTGCTCGAGCGCGCCCGCGCGCGGGGCATCGGACGGTCGATCGCGCATCCGCTGCGCGCCACGCCGCGGTTCAATACCGTGGCCGAGAAGGTCTGAGGAGATCACCCATGAGCGAGTTCAGCTTCGTCGACGTCAGCGAGCAGAAGTCCCGCAAGCAGCACCACTGGCCGTCGGTCATCGTGCCGCGCAGGGCCATCGACGCCGAGATCGAGCGGCTCGCGTCCATCGCGCGGCCGGAGAGCGGGCGCCGGGCGGTGTCGGTGTCCCACCCCGCCAACACGGGCCCGGTCCCGGCGTTGGCGCCCGGCATCGACGCCACGATCGAAGTGCTGAAGCCCGGCGAGGAGTCGATGCCCGTCGTACGCAACTCGTCGATGGTGGACATGTGCATCCGCGGCGAGGGCGTTGCCACGATCGGCAACGCGACACACAGCGTTGCGCGGTTCGACGTGTGGAACACGCCGTCGATGGCGCCCTATCGGTACCGCAACACGGGCCGGGATCTCTTCGTCCGCCTGTCGTTCTCCAACGCGCCCTTGCTGGAGCGCCTCGAGGTCCACTACGTGGACCGCAAGCCCAAGCTCGTGGACGAGGTCGAAAGTGCCCGGGCCGGCGAGGCCCGTGCCCGCGACAAGGCCGAGGACATCGACCTCCACGCCGATGGCGCGCGTCTCCTCGGCTACGAATACCTGATCGACATCGACACCGTCGAGTGGAAACCACTCCTGTGGCGCTGGCGCGACGTCGAGCCGCACCTCGACAAGGTGTTCAAGCGCGACCTCCGCTACACTGGCCGACACCTCTACCTACTCTACAATCCCGCCACCGAGCGGCGCATGGGCACCTCCCCGTGCTTCTTCGCGACGATCGCCAAGTACCCGGCGAACAAGATGGACATCGCGCATCGCCACGTGTCGGCGGCGATCAACTACTACTTCATCGGCCACGGCAAGAGCGCGGTCATGGGCAAACAGCTCGAGTGGGAAGCTGGCGACCTGCACCTGTCGGCCCCGGGTTGGGCTGTGCATCACCACGGTTCGCGAAACGAGGGGTTTTGCGCGCTCACGATCCAGGACCATCCGCTGCATATCGCGATGGACTCCCTCCTGTGGCAGGAGACGCTGCAAGCGCCGATCCTGAAGCTCGGCTCGGACTACGGCTTCCAGACCAATCTGGCCGAGCTCGAGTCGGCGTAGGGCGGGTGATGGAAGCTGCCCTCGACCCCCTGCCCACCGGCGTGGACAACGCCCGGCTCCGCCGGGAGCTGCGCGACTTCTACGAGGAGGTCGGGGATCTGCTCGACGACGATCGCGTCGAAGATTTTCCCGACCACTTCACCGACGACTGCCTGTACAAGGTCACGTCGCGCGAGAACGTCGCGCAGGGCCTACCGGCGGGCCTCATGTTCTGCGACGGCATGGGGATGCTGCGCGACCGCGTGCTCGCATTGCGTGAGACGCAGGTCTACGAGCCGCGTCTCTGGCGGCATTTCCTGAGCGGCGTCAAGGTGCTTGCGACCACCGATGGTGCCGTGCGGACGCGCACGAACTTTCTCGTCACCGAGAGCATGTCGGATGCCAGCCCCACGATCTTCGCCGTCGGGCAGTATCTTGATCTCGTGGTGCGCCGTGGCGAGCGCTGGCTCTTCCGCGAGCGTGTCGCTGTGCTCGACAACCACCATGTCCGACGCTCGCTGATCGTGCCCATCTAGGCGGCGGCAAGCTACCTGGGCAAGGAGACAGACGCAAATGGGCAAGACTCTCGAAGCCGAAGGCGTTCGCGTGTGGCCGCAGGAAGGCTGGACGCGCGTCCCCTATTGGGTTTATACCGATCCCGAGATCTACGAACGTGAGCTCGACACGTTCTTCTACGGCCCGACGTGGAACTACGTTGCCCTCGACTGCGAGGTGCCTGAGCCCGGCTCGTACAAGCGCAGCTGGATCGGCGAGCGCCAGGTCGTGGTGGTGCGCGGCAAGGAAGGGGCGATCCACGTGTGGGAGAACCGTTGCGCGCATCGCGGCGCGCGCGTGTGCTGGCAGAACAAGGGCAAGGTGGACTCCTTCACCTGCCCCTACCACCAGTGGAACTTCGCGCTCGACGGCAAGCTGCAGGGTGTGCCGCTGAAGCGCGGCGTGCTCGGCAAGGGCGGAATGCCGCCCGACTTCGACAACACGCAGCACGGCCTGAAGGCATTGAAGGTACACGTCGAGGGCGGTTCCATCTGGGCGACCTTCGACGAGAACGCAGTCTCCTTCGCCGACTATTGCGGCGAGGAGGTGCACGGCTACGTGCAGCGACTCTTCGCCGGCCGGCCGCTGCAACTCCTCGGATACAACCGCCAGTTGATCGACAGCAACTGGAAGATGTACATCGAGAACCTGAAGGATCCGTATCACGCCACGCTGCTGCACTCCTTCCTCATCACCTTCGGCCTGTGGCGCGCCGACACGCAGTCGGAGTCCAATCCCGCCGGGGGCGGCAAGCACGGGATCATGGTTTCGCGCAACGTGGGCAAGAAGGCCGGCACGAGCGGCACCGGCGAGATCAAGCGGCTCAAGAACGCGCTCGAGTTGGCCGACATGGACACGGTCACGCCACAGCGCGAGTTCGACGACGGCAAGGTGGTGGGCGTCTCGCTGTTTCCCAGCGTGGTCCTGCACCAGCAGGCCAACACGCTCGGCATGCGGCACATCATCCCCAAGGGACCGGGCAGCTTCGAGCTGTGCTGGACCTACTACGGCTACGCCGACGAGGATCCGTCGCTCACCCGTCTGCGCCTTCGGCACGCGAACCTCTACGGGCCGGCGGGCTACGTGGCGATGGAAGACGGTGAGGTGCTCGTGGAATGTCAGCAGGGCGCGACCGGATACGGACACCGCAAGGCAGTACTCGAGATGGGCGGGCGGGAGACCGAACCGCAGGACCACATGGTCACCGAGGTACTGATCCGCGCGTTCTACAAGTGGTACCGACAGGCACTGGGACTGTGAACGCGCAAGGACATCACCAGGGCGCACGTCCCGGCACGAGGGGGAGCGGAGCACCTCCTGGCGAGCACGTCCTGGACGTCGCAGGAAGGCGCACGGTGAGCGACGGAATCCCGCGCCTCGACTTCGACGGCGTCGAGCCGGCGCTGCGCGAGATGCTGAAGCCCACCGTCGACCGGCTTGGCTACTTCGGCGAGTTCTTCCAGGTCGTGGCGCACATCCCCGGCGCCATCCCGGCGTTCATGCAGTACACGGGCGCGGTCAAAGCCCCACTCTCGGATGCCCAGAACGAGGTGCTCGCGCTCTCCGTGTGCACGCTGCTCGAGGCCGACTACGAGCGCATCCAGCACGAGCGCCTCGCGCGCAAGCTGGGCTTCCCGCTGGAGTGGATCGCCGCAACCGAAGGACGCTCCGGCAGTCACCTGTCGGCACTCGCGGACGACGAGCGGTGCCTGCGGGCGCTTGCGCACGCGGTGGTTCCGAGTCACGGCCTGCGCTGTGCGGACGAGCTGCGCGCGGTCACCGAGCTCCTCGGCCACGAGAAGGCGGTGGCCGCGCTGCTGCAAATCTCGCGCTTCGTGACCATCGCCGTCATGTGCAATTCACTCGCCCTGACGCTGCCGGTGCCGTCGGTGTTCGACGAGCCGCCGGCGTAAGCCGACTGCGCCGCTCGTCCTCAGATTCCGCCGCGCGCGTCGAGCAGCGCCGCCGTGACGTAGCTCGCGTCGTCGGAGGCGAGCCACAGGATCGCCGCGGCGATCTCCTCAGCTGTACCGAGGCGCCCCAGCGGTATCGCCTGGCGCATCTTCTCGACCTGACCCGGCGGCCGTGCCGCATGGATCTCCGTGTCGATGATGCCGGGGCGCACGGCGTTCACTCGTATTCCCTCGGCCGCCACTTCCTTGGCGAGGCCGATGGTCATGGTATCGAGCGCGCCCTTTGTCGCGGCATAGTGAATCCATACACCGGGCGAGCCCAGTTGCGCAGCTCCCGAGGACACGTTGACGATTGAGCCTCCCTTGCCGCCGCTGCGCGTGGACATGCGCTTCACTGCCTCGCGCGCAGCCAGGAACGCGCCCACGAAGTTGGTGCGGGCGAGGTCCTCGAGCATGGCGCCGGTGACGGCATCGAGGCGATGCACGCCACCCACGACGCCCGCGTTGTTGACGAGCAGCTCGAGGGGCCCGAGCGCATCGGCAGCCTGAAAGCCCTGCATCAGGGCCGCTTCGTTCCCAACATCGGCCCGGATGGCGAGCGCCGTGCCACCGGCATCGGTGATGTCGCGCACGACGGCATTGGCCGCATCCACCCGCTCGCGGTAGAAGATCGCGACCGGGTAGCCGCGGCGCGCGGCCAGCCGCGCCGTCGCGGCGCCAATGCCGCGGCTGCCGCCGGTCACCACGCAAGCGCCGCGAACACGCTTCGAATCAGACACTGAGATACTCCGACAGGACCTGCTCGTTGTGCTCGAGCTCGGCGCTCGTGCCGGTGAAGCGCACCTCACCCTTGGATAGCACGTAGTGGCGATCCCCGAGATCGAGTGCCACGCGGAGGTTCTGCTCGATGAGCAGGATCGCGAGTCCCTGCGACTTGAGGGAGAGCAACACGCCCACGATCTCCTCCACGATCATGGGTGCGAGTCCCTCCGAAGGCTCGTCGAGGAGGACGAGCCGCGGGTTCAGCATCAGCGCGCGCGCGATCGACAGCATCTGCTGCTCGCCCCCGGACAGCTGGAAGCCCAGGTTGCGCCGCCGCTCCTTCAGGCGCGGGAAGAGCTCATAGGCACGATCGAGAGTCCAGTGGCCGTCGCTGCCGCGCCGTGCCGCCACCGTGAGGTTCTCCTCGACCGTGAGGCTTGGGAAGATGCCTCGCTCCTGCGGCACGAATCCGAAGCCCATCCGGGCCATGCGATGCGGGGCAAGACCCGCCACGCTCCGGCCGTCGTATTCGATGCGTCCCGGACGCGGGAGGAGATAGCCCATGATCGTGAGCACCGTGGTCGTTTTGCCGGCACCGTTACGGCCAAGGAGGCTCACGACCTCGCCGCTGTCGACGCGCAGCGAGATACCGTGCAGCACGTGGCTGTCGCCGTAGTACGCGTGGACGCCATCGACCGCCAGCATCAGTGCCCCAGTCCGAGGTAGACCTCGCGCACGCGGGGGTTGTCTCGTATGGCATCGGGCTTGCCGGTGGCGAGCACCTCGCCGTAGTAGAGCACGGTGACCGTGTGCGCGAGCGAGAACACCACCTTCATGTCGTGCTCGATCAGAAGCACGCCGAGCTCGGCCGGAAGCGAGCGCACGAGGTCGATCATGCGCTCGGTCTCCGCCGGCGACATGCCCGAAGTGGGCTCGTCGAGGAGCAGCAGCTTGGGTTGGCTCGCGAGCGCCAGGGCGACCTCGAGCTGGCGCTGCTCGCCATAGGACAGGTTGGCGACGAGCCGGTCGCGCCCGTCGTTCAACCGCACCTGCGACAGGATCGCGTGAACCTCGTCCTGCAGCGCCCGGTTCGCGCTCGCGGGACGCAGGAACGAGTACCAGTTGCCTCGCTTGGCCTGGAGCGCGAGGCGCACGTTCTCGCGCATCGTGAGCTGACGGAAGAGATTGTTCTTCTGGAAAGTGCGGCCGATGCCGCGCTGCCCGATCTCGTCCGGGCGCGCACCGGTGATGTCGGCATCGCAGAAGAGGATCCGCCCAGACGTGGGCCGCAACTGTCCCGCGATCTGGTGCACGAGGCTCGTCTTGCCGGCGCCGTTCGGCCCAATGAGCGCGTGGCGCTCGCCACGATCGACGGTGAAGCTCACATCCTTCGTCACCACGAGGCTTCCGAACGACTTGTACAGCTTCTCGAGGCGCAGGAGGCTCATCGGGGCGGTCTCCCGCCGAAGCGCGCGCGCAGGAAGCCCCATAGCCCCTGCGGCAGGAACATCACGCAGAGGATGAAGATGGTTCCCACCCACAGCAGCCAATAGTCGGTGTACGAGCTCACCACGTTCTTGAGCAGCATGAAGGACGCAGCACCTATCACGGGTCCGACGATCGTGCCCGCGCCCCCAAGTATCACCATGATGATCGCGTCGCCCGACAGCGACCAGTGCAGGATGTCGCTCGACACGAATGCATTGTGCAGGGCGTACAGGCCGCCGCCCACCCCGGCCAGCCCGCCGGCGAGTGTGAACGAGATGAGCTTGAAGCGCTCCACGGGATAGCCTGCCGCCTGCATGCGCTGCTCGTTCTCCTTGATGCCGATGAAGATCGTACCCAGCGGCGAGGCGATGATGCGTCGCAGGAGGAACAGCACGGCGAGGAAGCCCACCAGCACCACGTAGTACTCGGTGGGTCGGTGCTCGAGCGACAGGCCGAAGAGCGTGGGCCGCTGGAAGCCGGAGAGGCCGTCGGTGCCGCCGGTAACGCTGCGCCACTTCACCGAGATCGACATCAGTAGCTGCGCGAACGCCATCGTGATCATCAGGAAAGGGATGCCTGAGACGCGGATGGCGAAGAAGCCGATCACGAACGCCGTGACCGTCGAGACCAGGATGCCTGCGGCAAAGCCCGCCCATCCCGACCAGCCAAGGTGCACGCCGAGGATCACCATCACGTACGTGGACACGCCGAAGAAGGCCGCGTGCCCGAACGACATCAGCCCCGTGTAGCCGATGAGGAGGTCGAGTGTCATCGCGAAGATCGCGAAGATGAGAATCTCGGCGGCGAGCCCGGTGACGTAGTTGCCACTGAGCGGGACCAGCGCAAGCGCGCTCAAGAAGGCGATCCAGCCGGCCACGGCGCGCCGGGACGGCTTTGGCGCGGTCGGCACGGGATCGTTCGTCGCGCCGACGTGCGGCGAGGCCTGTTCACCCTCGGGACGCTGCGCCGGGGTCACGCTCGCTTCACCCCGAAGAGGCCCTGCGGGCGGGTCAGCAGCACCACGACCATCAGGAGGTAGACGATGAACATCGCGAAATCCGGGAAGTAGGCCTTGCCGAACGTATCGACGACGCCCACGAAGATGCTCGCCACGAACGCGCCGCGGAGGCTGCCCATGCCGCCGATGACCACCACGATGAAGGCCGGGATCAGGATCTCGATGTCCATGCCGAGGTAGAGCCCGAGCACCGGCCCGGCCGCAGCGCCGCCGAGCGCGGCAAGGCCGACACCGACGGCGAACACCGCGGCGAAGAGCAGCGACACGTTGATGCCGATGCCGTTGGCCGTGAACGCGTCGTCCACCCCCGCGCGCACCATGGCGCCCACGCGGCTGCGCTCGAGAAAGAGCCACAGCGCGGTGGCGATGAGGCCACCGAACACGATGAGGAAGATGCGGTACTTGGGAACGATAACGCCGCCGGCCTCGATCACGCCGGTAAGGATCTCAGGGATCGGGAGATCCCGGATGTCCGTGCCCCACACGAGACGCACGAGATCGGAGAACACGAACGTGAAGCCGAAGGTGAGCAGCACCTGATCGAGGTGTCCGCGCGAGTACAGCCTGCGCATGAACACGCGTTCCATCACGACCCCGAGGAGCACCGCCGGGATCCAGGCTAGGCCGAGGGCCACCCAGAAGCTCCCGGTCCATTGCATGATTGCGAGCGCGAAGAACGCGCCGAGCATGAAGAAGGACCCGTGCGCGATGTTTACCACGTTCATGAGCCCGAAGATCAGCGAGAGACCCGCCGACATCATGAACAGCAGCATGCCGTAGACCAGCCCGTTGGCGAGCTGCGTGATGAGCGTCTGCATGGGCAGTCACGCGGCGCGGCGGCGAAGCGTCCGCCGCCGCCCGCGGCGGATGATCAGACGCGTTGCTCGCGCACGTCCTTGATCGTGGCGATCACCTTGTTGGCGATGCGGCCGTCGACTTCCGCGACCTCGCGGATGTAGATGTTATGGACTGGACCCTGCGTGAGCGGGTTGAACGAGAATGGACCGCGCGGCGCGTTGAACCGGACCGCGAGCATCGCGGCGCGCAGCCGCGAGAAGTCCTTCGTGTCGCCCTTGGTCGCGGCAATGGCGTCGTGGAGGCAACGCGCCGCCACGTAGCCGTACTCCGAATACACGTTGGGGTACTCGTTGTACTTCTTGCGGTAATCGGCCACGAACCTGATGTTCTCCGGATTGTTGAGCGTGTCCGCATACTGCATGGAGCTGATGATGCCGACTGCGTCCTTGCCCTGCGCCGGGAGCACATCGGATTCGACCATGAATCCGGAAGCGCACGTCTTCATCTTGGCCTTGAGGCCGTACTCAGCGTACTGCTTGACGAAGCGCACGGCATCGGTGCCGGCGTAGAAATTGTACGTCGCCGGCGGCGCGATGGAGCGAATATCGGCGAGGTACGCGGAGAAGTCGCTGTTGCCGAGCGGCGGATAGATCTCCTTGATGATCTTTCCGCCCTTCTTCGTGAATGCGTTGCGGAACTCGGCGACGGTATCGCGGCCGCCAGCGAAATCGGACGCCGTGGCCACGACCTCCTTGGTGCCATGGTCGTACCACCAGTCCCCCAGCGCGGCGTTGACCTGCTGGCTGGAAACCGAGCAGCGGAACACGTTCGGCGCGTTCGTGAAGCCCAAGCCGGTCACCCCTGCCCCGGAGCACAGGAACAGGACGTTGGTCTGCTTCAGGTACTCGACCGCCGCCATCGCCACGTTCGATGCCTGGATGCCCGTGATCACGTCGCACTTGTCGCTCTCGACGAGCTTCTTGAGCTTCTGCAGGCCGATCTGCGGGTTGATCTCGTCGTCCTCGCGGATGATCTCGATCTTGCGGCCGGCAATGGTGTTGCCCACGCTCTCGAAGTAGAGCGTCATCCCGTTCATGTTGGAGTTGCCGAGCGCGGCGAAGACCTTCGAGAACGAGTTCAGCACACCGATCCTGAGCGGCCCCTGGCCCTGCGCGAGGGCAGTCGGGGAACGGGAGAGGATCGTCCCTGCACCCAGCGCCAGCGCGCCCGAGATGAACTGGCGACGGTTGGCGGCCGGCACGCGGTGCGGCTTGTTCGAATCCATCGAGTCTCCTCCTGCAAGGGGTGGGCGCTCACCCGGCATGCAGCGGACCGCGGGCGAGTCGTTTGGTTGTCGCGAGGGATTCTAAGGTCCGCCATTGGCGGGGTGGGTCGCTACGGAGGAACAACATTTGTTCCAGTTTCAGAGGCAAATCGAGCGGATTCCCGGGCGCTCGATGAGGCAGACTATGCGCAGCGGCGCAATCACCTCGAACGACGCCGCACCCTGCATCGGGCGGATGCCACCTGCGAAGCCATGCGCTGGCTCGCCCGAAAGGTTCCTACGTCATGACGCAATGGATTCCGGTTGCCGCGCTGGCGGACGTTCCGGAGGGAAGCACCCTCGCTGTCGCGGTGGAAGGGGAGGCCGTCTGCCTCTACAACCTCGGCGGCCGAGTCTATGCCACGCAGGATATCTGCACGCACGAGCATGCGAGTCTCGCCGAAGGGTTCATCGACGGTGACTGCATCGAGTGCCCCCTGCATCAGGCGCTGTTCCACATTCCCTCAGGCGAGGCGCGCTCGGCTCCGGCCACCGTCAACCTGCGCGTGTTCCCCGTCCGTGTGACCGCCGGGACGATCGAGGTGGAGGCCCACGCCGCCCCGTGATCCTGGAGCGATGCGACGCCCGCTACCCTCCACAGGCATGCTCATGCAACATCTCGCTCCCGACTTCCTCACCGGCTCCTACCCACCGATCGTCACGCCGTTCCGCGACGGCAAGATCGATCTCGACACCTACGCGCGGCTGATCGAACACCAGGTCGCCAACGGCACGCACGGGATCGTCGTCAACGGGACGACGTCGGAACCCACCTCGCTCACGGTCGACGAGCGCAACGCGCTCGTGCGCACGGCCGTGGAGGCGTCGCGCGGGCGCGTCCCGGTGGTGGCGCAGACCGGCTCGCAGTCGCATGCCGAGACCGTCGTGCTGACCGAAGCTGCGACCCGCGCCGGCGCCGACGCACTCATGGTGCTGACCCCGTACTTCGTGCGCGCCCCGCAGCGCGGCGTGGTCGAGTACTTCAACGATATCGGCCGCCGCTCCCCGCTGCCGCTCCTCATGTACCACATCCCCGGACGGGCAGCCTTCCGGGTCGAGCTCGACACGCTTGTGCGCATCGCCGAGGAGACACCCCATTTCGTAGGCATCAAGCACGCGATCGACGACCACAACTTCGTGACACGCATGATCGCGGCACTCGGCCCGGGGTTCCGCATCTTCGTCGGCCTCGAGGAGTTCACCTTTCCCATGATGGCCATCGGCGCGCAGGGAACGATGAACGCGGTGGCCAACGTGGCCCCCGCTCAGGTCGCGGCGTTGTGCAACGCGGTACGCGCCGGCAACCTCGTCGAGGCACGACGCCTGCACTTCGCCCTCTTCGATCTCATGTGCGCCGTCTTCTACGACACCAATCCCATTCCGATGAAGTACATGATGAAGCGGATGGGCCTGCTGCCAAACAACGATCACCGCCTGCCGATGGTCCCTGCCGCGCCCGAGCTCGAGCACCGTCTCGACGCCGTGCTCACGAAGGCGGGGCTCGTCGCTGCGTAGCAAGCCGGAAGGGCATCCGGCACGACATGGAGATCTCCCGCATCGTCATCGTCGGCGGGGGCCAGGCGGCGGGTTGGGCGGCGAGGACGTTGCGCGACAGCGGCTTTGCCGGCTCCATTGCACTCGTCACCGACGAAACGCATCCACCTTACGAACGGCCGCCGCTATCCAAGGCCGTGCTCGCCGGCAGCGCGCCGCCCGAGCGCACGCATCTTTTCAAGGGCGACCTTCTCGCGAGCCTCGGTCTCGCGTGGCACCGCGGACGGCGCGCGGTGTCTCTCGATCGCGTGCAACGTGTCGTGCTGCTCGACGACGGCACGTCGCTGCCGTTCGATCGCCTCCTCATCGCCACCGGCGGCCGCGCGCGCAAGCTCGCGCTCGATGGCATGCCGGTCCATGCGCTGCGCGGCCTCGACGATGCGGTCGCGCTACGTGAGCGCATCCGCACGAGCTCGCGCCTGCTCGTGATCGGTGGCGGCTGGATCGGGCTCGAGGTCGCGTCGACTGCGCGCGCGGCGGGTTTGCAGGTGCACGTGGTGGAAGCGGCCCCGCGCCTGTGCGCCCGCGTCCTGCCGGCGGCGATCTCGGCCCGGCTGCAGGCACTTCACGAGCGGCATGGCGTCGGTTTCTCCCTCGCCACGACGATCGAGCACATCGATGCGGCCGGCGACGGCGTGCGGGCACGGCTGTCCAGCGGCGCCACGCACGCCGCCGACCTCGTCGTGGCCGGCCTCGGCATGACGGCGAACGACGAGATCGCGCGCAACGCCGGCCTCGCCTGCAGCGAGGGCATCCTGGTCAACGCCCGCTGCGCGACCGCCGATCCCGCCATCTTTGCCGCCGGCGACGTCGCGCTCGTGAACACGCGCTGGTCCCCGGCGCCGCTGCGACTCGAGTCGTGGCAAAACGCACAGGACCAGGGGATCGCCGCCGCGAAGGCGATGCTCGGGCACGACGTACGCTACGACCCCGTCCCACGCTTCTGGTCCGACCAGCACGGCGTGCACCTGCAGATCGTCGGCCTGCCGGCGGCGGGCGACACGCTCGTGACGCGCGGCGACCTCGAACACGGTCCTGGCCTTGCGTTCGTCCTGCGCGACGACGTGGTACGCGCCGCGATCGGCTTCAACGCCGGGCGCGATATGCGTCCCGCCCGCCTTCTCGTGGAAACGGGCGCTCGCGTCGATACGGCGCGGCTCATGGATTCGAGCGCGAGCCTCGTCGACGTCACGAGCACGCCTGCATGACGGTCAACGGCGACGCCAACGGGGCCACTCCCACGAACCCCGTTGGCCTGGCAACGGCGGCAGCGTCCTACCGCTTGAACGGCCGCAGCAACCGGTCCGCCTCGCGCTGCGCGTCCTTGAGCGCGGCTTCCGGCGTTTTGCTGCCCGTGAGCGCAGCCTGCAAGCCGTCGTTCAACGCCTTGGTCACGCGCTGGTTGTCGTGCGTGGAAAGCTCCGCCTTGGCGTACGGCAACTGGTCGCGCGCCACGGCCGCGGCCGGAAAGCCCGCGACGTACTGCTTCATCACCGGCGTCTCCCACGCCTGCGGACGCACCGCGACGTAGCCCGTGTCGATGCCCCACTGCGCCGCGCGCTCCGGGGTCGTGACCCAGCGAATGAATTTCATCGCCGCTTCGCGCTGCGCTGGCGTGGACTTGGCGAAGATGTAGAAGTTGCCGCCGCCGGTGGGGCTGCCGCGCTGCTTGTCCGCCGGCAGCATCGCCACGCCGAAATCGAACGGGGCGTTCTTTTTCACGTTGGTGAGGTTGCCGGTGGTGGTCCAGATCATCGCCACCTTCCGCTCGAAGAAGTCCTTGGGCGTGGTGCCCCACTCCACGATGCCTTCCGGATGCACCTTGTACTTCTTCACGAGGTCGACCCAGTAGCTGAGCGCGCGCACGACCTCGGGACGGTCGTAGTAGACCTCGGTGCCGGCCGAGTTCATGAGATTGGTGCCGGCCTGGATGGCGAGCGCCTGGAACAGCCAGTACGGAAAGCCGGAGGACGGGATCTGCACGCCCCATTGCGTGACCTTGCCCGAGGCGTCACGCTTGGTGAGCTTCTCCGCGTACTCCCTCATCTCGGTCCACGTCGCAGGCGGCTTGTTGGGATCGAGGCCGGCCTCTTTGAACATCTCCTTGTTGTAGTACAGGACGATGGTCGAGCGCTGGAAGGGGATGCCCCAGGTCTTGCCGCCGGTCTGGCTGTTCTCCATGAACGCCGGATAGAACGACTTCAGCCACGCCTGGTCGTCGGCCGTCTTCACGAGCGGATCGAATGGCACGATCGCCTCCTCGTCGATCAGCGTGAACATGTCGGTGGACAGCAGGATCGACATGACCGGCGGCTCGCCGCTCTTCACGGCGGTGAGCGCCTTCGTGATCGATTCCTGGTAACTGCCCGAGTAGATCGGCTTCAGCTTGATCCCGGGGTTCTCCTTCTCGAAGTCGGCTGCGAAGCCGTCGATGATCTTGGTGATCGGCCCGCCGACCGCCACGGGATAGTAGAACGACACCTCGGTCTGCGCCGCGGTATTGGCGGCGGCGAACATGAGCCCCGCGGCAGCGAATGCCGCCGCGAGCTTTTGCCACACTCGAATCCCCATCACTTTCCTCCTCGAAAAGCGGCGTTCCTACGCCGTGAGCGTTACGGCGGCATGACGTCCGGCCAGCTCGTGCCGCCGTCCGTCCTCCGCGAAGAAGTGCTGCGCCAGCGGCGCCCAGCCGAGCCAGGCGCTGTCGCCGCTACGCAAGCCGACACTGCCCGATACGCGCACCGCCACCGGCTGGCCGCCGCAGTTCATCGCGAGCAGCGAGTCGCCGCCGAGATACTCGACGCTCTCCACCATGGCGCGCACGCCCCGATCGACGGCGAGTGCGATGTGCTCCGGACGGATGCCGAGGATACCTGTCGCGCAATCCTCCGCAAGCACGGCCGGACCCTCGGTGCCGCCAATCACGGCGCCGCCGGGGCCCACCTCCAGGCGCAGCAGGTTCATCGGAGGCGTGCCGATGAACCGCGCGACGAACGTGGACGCAGGCGCTTCGTAGAGCTCGACGGGAGTGCCGTTCTGCGCGATGCGGCCGCTGTTCATGAGGATCACCCGATCGGCCATCGACATCGCCTCGACCTGGTCGTGCGTGACGTACACCATCGTGATGCCGAGCTTGCGCTGCAGCGCGCGGATCTCCTGGCGCATCTCGGCGCGCAGTTGCGCGTCGAGGTTGGACAGCGGCTCGTCCATGAGGCACACCGGCGCCTCGGCGATGATCGCGCGCCCGAGGGCCACGCGCTGCTGCTGCCCGCCGGAGAGCTGCGAGGGCTTCCGCGCGAGGAGCGGCGTCAGCCCGAGGAGATCCGCCACGCGCGCGAGGCGGATGTCGCGCTCGGCCGGCGGCACCCGGCGCACGCGCAGCCCGAAGAGGATGTTCTCCGCCACCGGCAGGTGCGGAAAGAGCGCGTAGCTCTGGAACACCATGGAGATGTTGCGCTGCGCGGGCGGCAAGTCGGTGACGTCGCGGCCGCCGATCGTGATGCGCCCGCTCGTCGCCGTCTCGAGTCCGGCGATGAGCCGCAGCGTGGTGGACTTGCCGCAGCCCGACGGTCCCAGGAGCACGTTGAACGTGCCTTCGGCAAGCGTGAACGAGATGCCGTCGACGGCGCGCACCTGCCCGTCGGAGGTCGTCCAGTGCTTGCTGACATTCGAGACGGCGATCGCCGACACGCCTTGCGCCTTCCTTGGAAAAGGGGTCATTCGCGCCGGGGCGCGCGGGTCGGCGCATCATAACAAAGGGCGGCGGCGGACCGTCCCGCCTACTCGAAGAGCGCCGCCAGCGCCTTGCCCGGATCCGGCGCGCGCATGAAGGCCTCGCCGACGAGGAATGCGTGCACGCCCTTCGCCCGCATCATCGCCACGTCGCGCTGCGTTGCGATCCCGCTCTCCGTCACCACGAGCTTCTCCGGCGGGATCCGCGAGAGCAGGTTGAACGTGGTGTCGAGCGTGACGCTGAAGTTGCGCAGGTTGCGGTTGTTGATCCCGATGAGGGGCGTGGACAGGCGCAAGGCTCGATCGAGCTCGCGGGCGTCGTGGACTTCCACCAACACGTCCATCCCGTGATCGAGCGCGGCGGCCTCGAGGCCCGCGAGCTGCGCGTCGTCGAGGGCGGCCACGATGAGGAGGATCGCGTCGGCGCCGAGCGCGCGCGACTCGGCGATCTGGTATTCGTCGACGATGAACTCCTTGCGCAACGCCGGCAAGGCGCATGCGCCGCGCGCGCCGACGAGATACTCCGCGGCCCCCTGGAAGAACGGCTTGTCGGTGAGCACCGACAGGCAGGCGGCACCTGCCCGCTCGTACGCTGCCGCGATCGCCGGCGGATCGAAGCTCTCGCGGAGGACCCCCTTGCTGGGGCTCGCTTTCTTGATCTCGGCAATCACGGCGGCCTTGCCCGCGGCGACCTTCGCGCGCAGTGCACGCTCGAAACCGCGCGCTGGAGGTGCCGCGCGCGCCTCTGCCTCGACCCCGGCAGGCGGACGTGCTGCCTTCGCGGCGCTCACCTCCTCTGCCTTCACGGAAACGATCCGGTCCAGTATGTCGCTGCCTGCCATCGCTGTCCTCTATTGGCGCTGCGCCGCCGGCGCGATCTGCAGGCCGACGTAGCGTTGCACGAATCCCACCGATTCCCAGAATGCGATTGCCGCGCTGTTCGCCACCAGCGCTTCCACGAGGATCCTGCGGTCCGCGGGGAACACATCGCGGCGAAGGCACGCGAAGGCCTGCCGGCCGAGGCCGCGGCGCCGGAATGCCGCTTCGACGAAGAAGTGCCGAAGGTGCGTGCAATCGGCGAGCTCGCGATGGATCGCGTAGCCGAACGGCACGCCGCCGACCTCGAACACGCTCGCGCGATAGTCGGCCGCCAGCCACTCGCGAAGGCGCCCGTCGATCTCGGCGAGCGACGGATCGCTGCCGTTGCCCTCGTCGCGGATGAGCTGCAGGTTCCAGGCGGCGATGCGGTCACGCTCGCCGGCGCGCGCCGGCCGTACCTGCACGAGTTCGCGGCGGATGAGGCTCACCGGGTCGCCCTTCGCGCGGGGTCGCAGCGGCGTTCGCTCGTTGCCGGGGCGGCCCTTCACGCTCACGCAGCCTTGGGTGCGAGCTTCTGCGTGGTCGCCACGAACGCATCGAGCTTGCGCCGGGCGGCACCGCTCGCGATCGCGGCGCGGGCCGCCTCGATACCCTCGGCGATGGAGCCCACCGAGTCGGCCGCGTACAGGGCCGTGCCGGCGTTCAGCGTGACGATCTCCCGCGGCGTTCCCTCGACATTCGCGAGCGCCTCCAGCACCATCTCCTTCGATTCCGCCGCACCCGAGACCTTGAGGCCTCGATTCGACTTCATGGAGAGGCCGAAGTCCTCGGGATGGATCTCGTACTCGGTGACCTCGCCGTTGCGCACCTCGCCGACCATGGTGGCGGCGCCGAGCGAGACCTCGTCCATCCCGTCCTTGCCGTAGACCACGAGGGCATGCTCGGCCCCGAGACGCTGCAGGACCCGCACGTGGATCCCCACGAGGTCCGGGTGGAACACCCCGATGAGCTGGTTGGGCGCCCCGGCGGGGTTGGTGAGTGGCCCCAGGATATTGAAGATGGTGCGTACGCCGAGCTCGCGGCGCACTGGCGCCGCGTGCTTCATCGCCGCGTGATGGTTGGGGGCGAACATGAAGCCGATGCCCGTCTCCTCGATGCACTGCGCGACCGCCGGCGGCGAGAGCTGGATGTTCGCGCCGAGCGCCTCGAGCACGTCGGCGCTGCCGGACTTCGACGACACCGAACGGTTGCCGTGCTTGGCGATGCGCGCACCGGCGGCGGCGGCGACGAACATCGCGGCCGTCGAGATGTTGAAGGTGTGCGCGGCGTCGCCGCCGGTGCCGACGATGTCGAGCAGGTTGCGCCGGTCCGCGAGCTCCACCCTGGTCGAGAACTCCCGCATCACCTGCGCGGCCGCGGCGATCTCGCCGATCGTCTCCTTCTTCACGCGCAGGCCGACGGTGAGGGCAGCGATCATCACGGGCGTTACCTCTCCGCTCATGATCTGGCGCATGAGATGCAGCATCTCGTCATGGAAGATCTCGCGGTGTTCGATGGTCCTCTGCAGCGCGTCCTGGAGGGAGATGCTCATGTCGTTTTCCCGTCTGGTCAGTTCTGGAGATCGCGGATCCGGCGACGCGTCATGTCGACCATGCAGCCCTGCTGCGACTGCTCGGCACGCGCGCCGCTCGCGTGCATGGCCCGCACGAAGTCGCATTGCGCCTTGCGATAGGCACCGAAGTCGCGCATGGAACGCGCCAGCGCGGGCGCCGCGACCGCGTGGCCGGTGGCGACGTCGAGCTCGCGTGCCTTGCGCGCGAGCTCGCCTTCCACCTTGTTGAGCTGCTCCTGCGCCTCGCGATCGGCATCGAGCAGGCACTTACGGACCGCCGCCTGGTCGCCACGGAGGTTGCATTCGTCGAACGCGCCGGCCATGACCACGTTCGTCGCCAGGGCGCCCGCCGCCAGCACCGCCGCCATCCTCTTCATCTGCCACCCCCGAGGAAATTGCCGAGCAGGCGCATGCCGTGCTCGGTGAGGATCGCCTCCGGGTGAAACTGTACGCCTTCGACGGCGAGCCGCCGATGCCGCACGCCCATGATCTCGCCGTCGTCGGAGGTGGCGGTGACCTCGAGCTCGTCCGGCAGCGCGCCGCCGTCGATGGCGAGCGAGTGATAGCGCGTGACGGTGAACGGCGAGGGGAGGCCGGCGAACACGCCGCGACCGTCGTGCGTCACCGGCGAGAGCTTGCCGTGCATCACCCGCTGCGCACGCACGATGCGCCCGCCGAAGGCCTGTCCGATGGATTGGTGTCCGAGGCACACGCCGAGGATCGGGATCTGCCCGGCAAAACGCTGGACGAGCGGCACCGAGATGCCGGCCTCGCTCGGCGTGCACGGGCCCGGCGAGACGACGATGCGGTCGGGCCGCAGCGCCGCCACGTCGTCGAGCGTGATCGCGTCGTTGCGATGGACCTCGACCGCCGCGCCGAGCTCCCGCAGGTACTGCACGAGGTTGTAGGTGAAGCTGTCGTAGTTGTCGATCATCAGCAGCATTGGCGCTCTATCCTGTTTCTTTCGTTGAATGTCTTGTCGAACGTCCGCTTTGATACCCGCCCTTTCTGTCGCTGGCGAGGCCGGCGCGACGTGCCGGGTGGGGACCGTGCTGCTCGGTGGGGCGGTGCGCGCCTATGAGCCGCTCATGTGGCATCTACAAAGGCCTGCGGCGACACCACGCGCGATCGCATCGCGGCGTCGCGCTGCAGCGCCTTGTCACCTGTGACGAGCAACAGGTCGGGTTTGGCGGCGAGCAGATCCCACAGCAGTTGATCGCCGGGGTCTGGCGCCAATGACCCGACACCCGGGGGCAGGACGATGGCGTGCTGGGCGATGTCGGTCAGCAGCGTTTCGACCTCCGTCACCGTCAGCCCATGCAGCTTGCGCAGCGCGGGACGCACCAGCACCGTTCGGTACTCGGCCAGCAGCGCTTCGGACACGACGAACGGGAAGGCCGCTGCCAGCATGCCGTCGAGGATGCGCGCCACGGGTGGCGTGGCGTTGCCGGTCAGCAGCCCGGCAACGACCACGTTGGTGTCGACAATGACGGCCTGACGACTCACGACTTGCGCCGCACCGCCCGCACATGCTCCTGCGCCACCGCAAGGGCCTGATCGTCGGGCAGCTTGCTGTGCGCACGGGCGCGACGCACCAGATCACGCGCGTCGGCACGCGACTTGATGCCGTAAAAGTCCAGGCTTTCGTCGATCAGTTGCCCGATAGTCTTGTCGCGCTGCACGGCTGCTTCCTTCAGCGCCTTGTAGCGAGCCTCGGACAGGGTGATGGTCAGGCGGCTCATGTCAGCCTCGCATTGGTGTTTTCGCACCAGTATGTTAGCGCGCCGTGGCGCGGATGCCAAATCGGACCGGACATCGACCGGTGGCGCCTTAGCGCTGCTTCGGGCGCTGCGACAGGGGCCGAAGTCGGTCGATCATGAGGAGCTTCATCACGCCTCCCCGTCCAGTCCCTGCTGCACCATCTCCGCCGCGCGCAGCACCGCGCGCAGCTTGTTGAGCGTCTCCTGCCACTCCCCTTCGGGCGAGCTGTCGTGCACGATGCCGCCGCCCGCCTGCGCGTAGAGCATGCCGTCCTTCACGACCGCCGTGCGCAGGACGATCGCGGTGTCCATGTCGTCCTGGAAGCTGATGTAGCCCGCGGCACCGGAGTAGATGCCACGCTTGACCGGCTCCAGCTCGTCGATGATCTCCATCGCGCGCACCTTGGGTGCGCCGCTGACCGTGCCCGCCGGAAACGCCGCGCGCAGGACGTCCATCGACGTCAGCCCCGGCTCCAACGTGCCTTCGACGTTGCTCACGATGTGCATCACGTGCGAGTAGCGCTCGATGATCATGCGGTCGGCGACGCGGACGGTGCCGGTGCGCGCGACGCGGCCCACGTCGTTGCGGCCGAGGTCGAGCAGCATCACGTGCTCGGCGATCTCCTTGGGGTCGGCGGCGAGTTCGGCCGCGAGCGCCTCGTCGGCCTCGCGCGTCGCGCCGCGCGGACGCGTGCCGGCGATCGGCCGCAGCGTGACCGTGTCGCCTTCCTTGCGCACGAGGATCTCGGGCGAGGCGCCCACGACGTGGAAGTCGCCGAAGTCGTAGTAGAACATGTACGGCGACGGGTTGAGCGAGCGCAGCGCGCGGTAGAGCGACAGCGGGGGTGCTGCGAACGGCATCGCCATGCGCTGCGACAGCACCACCTGCATGATGTCGCCGGCCGCGATGTACTCCCTGGCGCGGGTGACGGCGGCCTTGTAGCCCGCCTCGCCGAACTGGCTCTGCGCCCGCGTGACCGTGGAGCCCGTCGCGTGCGGGATCGTCACCGGGGCGCGCAGCTCGTGCCGCAGTTCGGTGAGGCGCGCCCGCGCCGTGGCGTAGGCATCGGGCCGTGACGGATCGGCGTACACGATGAGGGAAATCTTGCCCTTCAGGCTGTCGACGACCGCGAGCTCCTCGGTGAGCAACAGCAGCAGGTCCGGGACGTCGGCCAGCGCGGGCGCCGGCGGCTTGCCGCTGTGCGCGAGCTTCGTCTCGATGTGGCGCACCACGTCGTAGCCGAAGATACCGGCCAGCCCCCCGCAGAAGCGCGGCAGGCCGGGCAGGGGTGCCGCGTTGAAACGCGCACGGTACGCCTCGACGAACGCCAGCGGATCACCCTCGTGCGTCTCGAGCACGCCGCTGTCGTCGAAGACCTCGGTGCGCCGGCCGAAGGCGCGCAGGCGCACGCGCGCGGGGAGGCCGATGAAGGAGTAGCGTCCGAAGCGTTCGCCGCCCACCACCGATTCGAGAAGGTAGGAGTACCGCGTGTTGGCGAGCTTCAGGTACAGCGACAGCGGGGTGTCGAGGTCGGCGAAGGACTCCTCGACGAGGGGGATGCGGTTGTAACCCTGGGCGGCCAGGGCCTTGAACTCGGCGTCGGTCATCATGGCGGCGAACCTCTTGCGGGCCACTTTCGGTGGCCGGTACTTCGATCGGATGGGGCGTCGCTCGGAGGGTTCGTGCGCGCGACGCGAACGCGTCAGGTCTGGAGTGGGCGCCGCCAGCGCCACTCGCCTGCCCGCCACCACGCCGCGGGGACCGCGGAGGTGCACGCTGGATCGGGAGTGAGGTCGTATCGCATCGGGAACGATGTCCGCGGCGTACGCGGACGCCGATGACTATACCAGAGCCTGCGCCAGTTCCGCGCGCATGGCGGCGATCGTCGCGCGATAGTCCGGCGCGTCGAAGATCGCGCTGCCGGCCACGAAGGTATCGGCGCCGGCCTGCGCGATCTCGCGGATGTTGGCGGTCTTGACGCCGCCGTCGACCTCGAGGTGGATCACGCGACCGGTACGCTGCATCGCATGGTCCACGATCCTGCGCGCCGCCTTGAGCTTGTCGAGCGCGTGCGGAATGAACGACTGCCCGCCGAAGCCCGGGTTCACCGACATGATGAGCACGAGATCGAGCTTGTCGATGGTGTGCATCAGCCAGTCGAGCGGCGTCGCCGGATTGAACACGAGCCCTGCGGTACAGCCGTGCTCGTGGATCAAGCCGATCGTGCGGTCGACGTGCTCGCTGGCCTCGGGATGGAAGCTGATGTGATTGGCGCCCGCCCTCGCGAAGTCGGGCACGATGCGGTCGACCGGCTTGACCATGAGGTGCACGTCCATCGGCACCGTCGTGTGCGGCCGCAGCGCCTCGCACACGAAGGGCCCCAGCGTGAGGTTGGGCACGTAGTGGTTGTCCATCACGTCGAAGTGGATCACGTCGGCGCCGGCGTCGACGACCTTGCGCACCTCCTCGCCGAGGCGTGCGCAGTCGGCGGCGAGGATGGACGGGGCGATGCGGAACGGGGTGGCCATCGGCACGGACCTCTATAATCGTTGCAGCGACAGGATCGACAGGAACATGACGCAGGACAAGCGCTACGCGGTCACGGTGGAACCCGAGGCATCGTACCTCGCCGACGAATCCGACCCCGCCAAGGACAAGTACGTCTTCAAGTACACGATCAGGATCGTCAACACCGGCGAGATCGCCGTGAGGCTCGTCTCACGGCACTGGATCATCACCGACGCCGAGCACAAGGTCCAGGAGGTCAAGGGCCTCGGGGTGGTGGGCCAGCAGCCGGTGCTCAAGCCCGGCGAGAGCTTCGAATACACGAGCGGCGCGTCGCTACCCACGTCGATGGGCACGATGCGCGGCACCTACCAGATGCGCGCCGACGATGGCGCGACGTTCGACGCGCCGATCCCGGCGTTCACGCTCTCTGTTCCGCGCACGCTTCACTGACGGCCGTCGCGATCCGACGGCGGCTTGCGCCGCCCCGACATGGTCCACCACACGATCGCGATCGCGATGACCAGCGCGACGAACGCCTCGAACAGGAGCCAGCCCATGCGCTATGCCCGCGCCTTCGTCGCGATCGCCGTGCTGGCGGCGCTCGCCGCCTGCCAGACCGTCCCCGCGCCGCCGCCGACGCCTGCCCCCGCGCCGACCCCGGCACCGCCGCAGCGCGCCTCGTTCACACCCGCGCAGTGGAACGACCTGCCGGGCCTTGCCGGCGACAGGCTCGCCGCCTCGTGGCCCGCCTTCCTGATTGGTTGCCGCGCGCTCGCGAAGCGCGTCTCGTACGATGCCGTGTGGAGGGCGCCATGCACCGCCGCCACCGGCGTCGATGGCCGGGACGAGGCGGCGGTACGTGCATTCTTCATGACCCATTTTAGCCCGTACCGGGTGGCGGTCGAAGGCGGCGGCGACACGGGCCTCGTCACCGGCTACTACGAGCCGCTGCTCACCGGATCGCGCACCCGCAGCGACCGCTACGACGTTCCGCTCTACGGCGTGCCCGACGATCTCCTCGTCGTGGACCTCTCCTCGTTGTTTCCCGAGCTCAAGAACAAGCGCGTGCGCGGGCGCGTGGTGGGACGCCGGGTCGTGCCCTACCCGTCGCGCGAGGAGATCGAGCGCAATCCCGCGGCACTCCCGGCCATGCCGCTCGCCTACGTGAGCGATCCCGTGGAGGCATTCTTCCTCGAGATCCAGGGCTCGGGCCGCATCGCCCTCGACGACGGCACCGTCATGCGCCTCAACTACGCCGACCAGAACGGCCACCCGTACCGGTCGGTCGCGGCCGTGCTGATCGAGCGCGGCGAACTGACGCGCGAACGGGCGTCGATGCAGGCGATCCGCTCATGGGTACACGCGCACCCCGACGAGATGCGCGCACTGCTCGATGCCAATCCGAGCTACGTGTTCTTCCGCGAGGTGCCGGCACCGCCTCCGGGCTCGCTCGACGCGGCGATCGACGGTCCGCAGGGCTCGCTCGGCGTGCCGCTGCTCGCGCAGCGCACCGTCGCCGTCGACGCGCGCTTCATTCCGCTCGGCACGCCGGTGTGGCTCGCGACGACACGCCCGCTGTCGGACGAGCCGCTCGATCGGCTCGTGATGGCGCAGGACACGGGCGGGGCGATCCGCGGCCCGGTGCGTGCGGACTTCTTCTGGGGCTTCGGCGCGGAGGCCGGGAGCGAAGCGGGGCGCATGCGGCAGGAGGGGCGGATGTGGATCCTGTGGCCGAAGGGGGCGCCGCTGCCCCGGTGACCACGGCGAGACTACGTGCCCGCCGCCCACCCCTTGTGGTGCAGCACCGCGGCCACCAGCTCGGCGCGCTGCACCTTGCCCATCTCGTTACGCGGCAACTCGGGCAGGTGCATGATGACCATCGGCGTCCGCGTTCCGAGATGCTCGCGGCAGCGCCGGTGATAGGCCTGCGCATCGAGAGTTGCCGACGGCACCACCGCGGCACATAGCGCGAGGGGCGCGTCCGGGCGCGCGACGCCGAACACGGCAACCTCGCGCACGCCGCCGAGCGCCAGCAGCGCCCGCTCGATGGCCTGCGACTGGACCTTCACGCCGCCCAGGTTGATCGACTCGTCGTCCCGGCCGGTGATGCGCAGGTATCCGTCGGCCTCCAGAATCGCGCGGTCCCCCGCATGGACCCACCCGTCGCGGAAGACCTTCGCCTCTTCGGCGGGCGAATCGAGATAGCCGCGCGCGCTCGCCGCGCTGCGGACGCTGAGCAGCCCCTCGCTCCCCGGAGGGAGCGTCACCCCGGCCGCGTCCACGATGCGAACCTCGACACCCGGACAGGCGTAGCCCACGCCGCCGTTGCGGTCCTGCACCTCGCGCATGGGCGCCGACGCGACGCGCCCGCATTCCGTGAACCCGTAGCCCATCGTGATGCTGGCGCACAGCCGCGCGCAGGCCTCGTCGTATATCGAGCGCGACAGCGAGCCGCCACCCACCTCGATCGTCTCCAGCGTGTTCCGGATGATGCCCGGCAACGCCTGCAGCGTCTTCTGCAGCGTGATCGGGGATGCGATGAGGTAGTTCACTCCCGACTGCGCGAGCCAGTCGCGCACCGCCCGATTCCCCGATGGATGCTGGACGAAGGCCCCGCCTCCGTGCAGGACGAACAGCGCGCTGTTGAAGCCGTACGACGTCCCCGAGCCGACGAGCGAGGCCAGCCGCGTCGCCGCCATGCCGCGGCCGTCGCCGATGCCCGTCGCGGGCCGCATTCGCGTGCGGCGGAGCGAAATCTCGTGGCTGATCGGAACGAACTTGGGTACGCCCGTGCTGCCCGACGTCGGGCAGTACATGAAGGTCGCCGCACCGCCCGCACTCATCACGACCGGTGCGGTGTCGCCGCCGCCGATCCACAGGTCATCGAGCGCGATCCTGCGCGCGCTGCCGGAATACGGTGCCCCGGCCGCGAGGATCGCAGCGGAGGGGAAGCGCTCCGGCAGGTTCGCGGGGCCGTGCGCAACGCCGATGCGCGCGAGTGCCAGCGCCACCACCACCTGCCGGTAGAGATCCGGTGCCGCGAGCACGGCGCACTGCCCCGGCGCGAGCCCCAGCGCGAGCGCGCGGCGCGCGACGGTGTCGATCGTCCGCTCGAATCGCGCATAGCTCACCACCTCGCCGCCGTGCCTCACGAACGCCGGAGCGTCCGGGATCGAGGCGGCGTGGCGGCGAATCGGCTCGGTAACGTTCATCGGGTATCCATCGTGCGGCGGGCCGGATGCGACGCATTGTATTATCCCGGCCGACCGCGGCCGACCGGCGCGGGTGTCCTCGAGCCAAGATGCGACCTTCGCCAGCCATGCGACGAACGGTGACGCGCCCATGGGCGGCGCTCCTCGTCCTGATCCTCTTCCTGTCCGCGAACGCCTTTGCGCAGGGCGCGAACGAGCCATGGCCGGCGCGCACCGTCCAGATCGTCGTGCCGTCCGCGAGCGGCAGCGGCTTCGACCTGCTCGCCCGCGCACTCGCCGAGCGCCTCGCGTCGCGCTGGGGCCAGCCGGTCGTGGTGACCAACCGCCCGGGCGCCAACTCGATCATCGGCACCGAGTTCGTTGCCAACGCGGCGCCCGACGGCTACACGCTGCTGCTCACCTCCGATCCGGCCATCACGGTCAATCCCCACCTCTACGCGAAGCTTCCCTACGATCCGCTGCGCGACCTCGTGCCCGTGGCGCAGGTCTCGACGTCGCATCAGTTCCTGGTCGCGCATCGCTCGCTGGCCGCGCGCACCCTGGCCGAACTCGTCGCCGTCGCGCGCGAGCATCCGGGCAAGTTCACCTATGCGTCGTTCGGCATGGGCAGCGCCCCGCACCTCACGGGCGAGCGCATGAAGAGGGAGGCAGGCATCGACCTCCTGCACGTCCCGTACCGGGGCGTGCCGCAATCGGTCAGTGCGGTGGCCAGCGGCGAGGCGACGATCACCTTCGCGGGGGTGTTTTCCGCGCTGCCGCACGTCCAGTCCGGTGCGCTCGTTCCCATCGCGTTTGCCGGAGAGAGGCGCTCGCCGTTGCTGCCGGACGTCCCCACGTTCATCGAGTTGGGCTATCCGTCGCTCGTGTATACGGTCTGGTACGGCGTCTTCGCGCCCGCCGGCACGCCGTCCACCCTCGTCTCGCTGATCCACCGCGACATTGCGGCGGTGATCGCCGAACCCGAGTTCCGCGACAGGGAGTTGCTGGCGCGAGGCTACGAGCCGTCGTCGCTCACGCCGGCACAGTTCAGGGAGTTCATCGTCCGCGAGCATGCGGCTCGCGCGGAACTCGTCAGGCGCTCGGGCGCGAGGGTGGAATAGCGCGCCCTTCACCGCGGCCGCACATCGCGCCAGCGCGAACGGCGCGGCGGGGTGGACAGGGTCGACGACGCGGGCGCCGGAGCGCTACCCCGCGAGCACGTCCTCCGCCTGCTTGTCCGCGTGATACGACGAGCGCACCAGCGCGCCCACCGCCGCATGCCGGAAGCCCAGCGCGTACGCCTCGCGCTCGAGATCGGCGAAGGCATCCGGATGCACGTAGCGCAGCACCGGGAGGTGATCGCGCGACGGCTGCAGGTACTGGCCGATCGTGATCATGTCGATGTCGTGCGCGCGCATGTCGCGCATCGTCGCGCGGATCTCGTCGTCGGTCTCGCCCAGGCCCACCATGATGCCGGACTTGGTCGGCACGCCCGGCACGCGGGTCTTGAACTGCTGGAGCAGCTTCAACGAGTGCGCGTAGTCGGACCCCGGACGCGCCTGCCGGTACAGGCGCGGCACCGTCTCGACGTTGTGGTTCATCACATCGGGCGGCGCCGCCTCGAGGATCGCGAGCGCGCGGTCGAGGCGGCCGCGAAAGTCGGGGACGAGCACCTCGATCTGCGTCTGCGGCGAATGCTCGCGTACCGCGCGGATGCAATCGACGAAGTGCTGCGCGCCGCCGTCGCGCAGGTCGTCGCGGTCCACGCTGGTGACCACGACGTACTTCAGTCGTAGCGCGGCGATCGTCTTCGCGAGATTCACCGGCTCGTCGGCGTCGAGCGGCAGCGGCCGCCCGTGTCCCACGTCGCAGAACGGGCAGCGACGGGTGCAGATGTCGCCCATGATCATGAACGTGGCGGTGCCCTTGCCGAAGCACTCGCCGATGTTGGGGCACGACGCCTCCTCGCACACCGTGTGCAGGTGGTGCTCGCGCAGGATCCTCTTGATCTCCATGAAACGCGGCGAGGCGGATGCACGCACGCGGATCCACGGCGGCTTCGGCAGCGTTTCCGCCGGGACGATCCTGATGGGGATGCGCGCGGTCTTGGCGTCGCCCTTGTGCTTGACGCCGGCGTCGTTGGTGGGAAGATCCATGCCTTCGGAGAATGCACGCAATGAGGCGGCACCTTGCTCGATTCTAGCCGATCTCGGGAGCCGGCCCTGCGCGTTCATGTCGCGTCGCCACCTTGCCGGCGATTCGCGCATGCCTCATCGCTCGCGGGCGAGCGACCGCACGAGATGCGCCGCAAGCTCCCCGCCCGCCTCTTCGACCGTGCGCCTCACGCCGAGCCCCGCGAGATCGACGACCGTAAGTCCCGGGTAGCCGCAAGGGTCGATGTCGGCAAAGGGCGCGAGGTCCATCGCCACGTTCACCGCGAGCCCGTGATAGGTGCAGTGATTGCGCACCTTGAGGCCCAGGGCAGCGATCTTGGCCTCGCCGTGGGCAAACGCCGCACTCGCGGCGGGATCGTCGTGCGCTTCATCCCGGCCGCGCGCGGCACGACCTACCGCCGCCGCGTCCCCGTCGTGCAGGGCAGCCGCCGCGACTGCCGCCGTGGCTTCAGCAAGCGCCACGTACACCCCCGGCGCATCGACCCGCCCATGCGCCGCGATGCCGTGGCCGGCGAGCCATGCCACGACGGCGCTTTCGAGACGCCGCACCATCTCGCGGATGCCAAGCTGCGCGCGGCGCAGGTCGACGAGCGCATAGGCGACGAGTTGCCCGGGCCCGTGATAGGTCACCTGGCCACCGCGATCGACCCTGATCACCTCGATGCCGTTGTGACCATGAATGCCGCCGGGCCGTCCCAAGGCATTCGCCCCCGTCGGGGGAGGCGAGCGAAGCTCGCTTCGGGGGCACCCAATGCCGCCGGGCCGTCCCAAGGCATTCGCCCCCGTCGGGGGAGGCGAGCGAAGCTCGCTTCGGGGGAGGCCGCCCAGCAAGTGCTCACTGCGGCCAGCGAGGCCGAGCGTATAGACAGGAGGATGCTCGGTCAGCCAGATCTCGTCGGGCGTGGCGGGATCGCGAGCATCGGTGAAGCGGCGCATCGCCTCCCATGTCGCGCGATAGTCCGTTCGGCCGAGGCGCCGCACGGCGATGGGTGCCATGCCGTCGGTTTCCTCAGGCATGGACCCAGCCCGCGGCGTTGAACTCGAACGCCTCGCTGCGCAGGGCGTCGGTGCGCTGCCACACCACGCGCTCGCGCGTGACCGAGAGCGTCCACGTCTGCGAATCGATCGGTGCCGGCTTCGCGAATGCGCGCCAGTCGAGGATCGCGCTGCACCCTGCGTGCTTCGGGTCGCGGACGGACTCGTAGCGGATGGCACCCACGCTCGCCGCACGGGCCGTGGCGGCGAAGCGCTGGCATGGACCATAGTCGGCGGGATGCGTCCAGGCGCTACGGTCGCGCACGAAGGGCGCCACGCGCAGGTCCACCGTGACGGTGTCGACCCGCGCACGGAATACCGTCTGCGCGCGCGCCGGCATGGCGGCCATGGCCGGACTGTCGAGAAGATGGCGCCAGCGCCAGTAGCCCAGCTCGGCACACGCGGTGCGGACCTCGTCGGCGCCGTAGAGGACGCCCGCGTCGGTAGGCGCGCGAAAGCGCGACCCGCCCGGGGGCGGTCCGTAGCGGAATGGCGTGAAGAGCAGGTAGTGCAGCTTGTCCGCCCCGGCCGGCACCGGAGGCTTGCTCGCGTCGAGAAGCTGCTCCAGCACGGCCTGTTCCTCCAGCGTGTCGACGAGCGCCATCGTGGACACGACATGCTGCGCCTCCACCGCCCGCCAGAGCGCGAAGCGGGCGGGCGCCGCGCTAGACGCGACTGCGCGCGGCGTCCAGGTAGGCGACGACACGGACGAGGCCCTCGACGCTGCGCAGGAGCGCACGCGGCACGCCGGCGAGCGCGACGTTCTCGCTGGCGAGCCAGCGACGGGCGGTCTCCTCGTGGCCCCACAGCGCGTCGAGCGAGCGATACAGCCGCACGAAGAGGAGCGAGAGCTCCCACTCCTTGCCGCGAACGGGATCGAGCAGGTACTTGCCAGCGAAGAAACGCGACGCCGTGGCCTCGGACATGCCGAGCGTGGCGGCGACGTCGCGCTGCGTGAGATCGAGCAGCCGGGCCGCGCGGATCACGGCGCGGGACAGCACCGCGGCAGCGTCCGGCGCGGGCAGGGCGGCGGGAGCCCGCAGCGCGGAGGTCATGATAGTTTCCCTAGCAACATATGTGGAACATTATTTCATGGGAAGCTACCGACCGCAAGCCACCGCAGGACGTCGGCCGATCCGTGCGCTACAGGACCATCTTCACCATCGGATGCGCCACGAGTTCGCGATAGAGGTCGTCCAGCTGCTCCCGCGAGACTGCGTTGACGGTCGCTGTGAGCGACAGCCAGTTGCCTTCCTTCGACGCCCGCATCTCGAGGGCCGCAGGGTCGAAATCCGGCGCGTGCTTGACCACGACGGCGCTCACCGCCTGCGCGAAACCGTCCTGCGCGCGTCCCATCACCTTGATGGGAAACACGCAGGGAAACTTGAGCGGCGAGTCGTTCTCCTCGACGTGCAGCCCTTCGAGGGCGGTGTCGGCGGGATCGTGCGGCTTGTCCATGGCGGTGTCTCCTTCGCTCCACCGAACATGCGGGCGGCCGCGGCCGCCTGCAACCTCCGGGCACGCCCCCGGCAGGACATGCAACGTCAGCGGTCGTACATGTATTCGCGCGTCGGCGGATGCGGCAGCGACCCGTCGGGCAGCGGCTTGCCGGCGAGAATCTGCCACAGCGACAGCCAGCCGCGATCGAAGGCATGGGCCGAGCCCGCCATGTAGATGCGCCACACCCGGAAGCGCTCCTCGCCCACCTCGCGCTTCGCGGCGTCGCTGTTGGCCTCGAGGCGATCCACCCAATGCCACAGCGTTTTCGCATAGTGCTCGCGCAACGCCTCGGCATCGATGGACTCGAGGCTCTCGGCCGCCATGCTCTCGATCACTTTCGACACGTGCGTGAGCTCGCCGCCGGGGAACACGTACTCCTCGACGAACTCGCCGATCCCGCTGCCGAGCCCGCCAGCGCCGAGCGCGTTGTGCGTGATGCCGTGGTTCAGCACGAGGCCGCCGGGTTTGAGAATCCGGTGGATCTTGCCGAAGTAGCGGGGAAAGCGCGCCACGCCCACGTGCTCGAACATGCCCACACTCGACACCTTGTCGTACAGCACGTCCTCGGGGAGGTCGAGGTAGTCGCGCAACTCGACCTTGACCCGTTGCCCGAGTCCGCGCGCCTCGATCGCGCGCGACACGTGCTCGAACTGGTTCTTCGACAGCGTGATGCCGTGCGCGGTGACGCCGTAGTTCTGCGCCGCGTGCAGCACGAGCGCGCCCCAGCCGCAGCCGATGTCGAGAAGCGTCTCCCCGGGGGCGAGGCGCAGCTTGCGGCAGATGTGGTCGATCTTGTTCACCTGCGCCTGGTCGAGCGTGTCGCTCTCCGACTTGAAGTAGGCGCAGGAGTACACCATGCGTTCGTCGAGCCACATGCGGTAGAACGCATTGGACACGTCGTAGTGGTGCGAGATGTTGCGCCGGTTGCTGCGGTGCTGGTGGAGGAACTGCTTCCACCGTGACGAGAGTCCTTCCGAGCCGTGCTCGAAGGCGCCCACCATCGACTCCGCGATGGAGAGGATCGCGCGCGCGCTGCCGGTGAAGTCGACGTCCCCGCGCACGTACGCCCGGGCGAGTGCGCCCATCGCCGGCTTCGACAGCGCGCGCAGGCCTTTCCAGCTGCGGGCGACCACGTCGACGGCAGGGGAGGACGAGAGGGGGACCCGATCGCCGTCCGGCAGGACCAGGGTGACGGGGAGGTCCCGACCGGCGTACCGGTCGGCGATGATGCGCTGAATCGCTTGCATGGGACGAAAAAGGCGGCGCAGCGGGGTCGACAGGGAAAAGTGTAGCAAGTCGCGCGCGCGGACGGGTATTGGGAGCGTAGCGTACGCCGCCGCCACGGCGGACCCGTACAATCGCCGGATGCCCTCCGCCGCCGCCCGCGCGCGGCTCCTCGAGTCCCCATGACACCCGCGGGTTCCACCCACCCCGAGCCCGCCTTCGACAGCCGGCAGTTCCGCGACGCGCTCGCGCAGTTCGCCACCGGCGTGACGATCATCTGCGCCCGCGCGAGCGATGTCCGCTTCGCGGGATTCACGGCCAACTCGTTCAACTCGGTCTCGCTCGATCCACCGCTCGTGCTGTGGTCGCTCTCGCGCGCCTCCGCGAGCATCGCCGCCTTCGAGAAGGCGGAGCGCTATGCGGTGAACGTGCTGTCCTCGACCCAGGTCGAGCTTGCACGGCGCTTTTCGAGGCCACACGCCGATCGCTTCGCGCACATCGATTTCCGCCTCGGGTGGGCCGACGCGCCGCTCCTGGCGGGCTGCGTCGCCTGGTTCGAATGCCGACATCACGCGCGGATGGTCGCGGGCGATCACGAGGTGTTCGTGGGCGAGGTCGTGACTTGCGAGCGCGCCCCCGGGCACGGACTGGTGTTCCAGCACGGGCAGTTCGGGACGCTGGCGCCGCTCCGGGATCTGTAGGTGGCTCCGCCGAAGGAAACCCCTGCATCGAGCTCACGCACCGGGCCTGCCCGGGCATAAGCTCATTGCCGATGGTTCGACACCTGCGCACCGCTCCGGTGCGAAAATGAACGTTCCTGCCCGCCCTGCAAACCCTGCAGCGGAGGCGCCCATCATCCCCCTGGAGCCCTGTTCGCATGAAGGTCGAGACCCTCGTTGTCCACGCCGGTTACACGCCCGACCCCACGACCAAGTCCGTGGTCGTACCCATCTACCAGACGGTGGCCTACGCCTTCGACAACGCCCAGCATGGCGCCGACCTGTTCGACCTGAAGGTTCCAGGCAACATCTACACCCGCATCATGAATCCCACGACCGACGTGCTCGAGAAACGTCTCGCGGCGCTCGAGGGCGGGATCGCGGCGCTGGCCGTGGCGTCGGGGATGGCCGCCACCCTCTATGCCATCCAGACCATCAGCGAAGCAGGCGACAACATCGTCTCGGCCAGCACGCTCTACGGCGGCACCTACAACCTGTTCGCGCACACCCTCCCGCAGCAGGGCATCGAGGTGCGCTTCGCCGATCCGAACGACGTCGAGAGCTTCGCACCGCTGATCGACGCGCGCACCAAGGCCATCTTCGTCGAATCCATCGGCAACCCGCTGGGCAACGTGACCGACATCGCCGCGCTGGCGAAAGTCGCGCATGACCACGGCGTGCCGCTGATCGTGGACAACACCGTGCCCAGCCCGTACCTGCTGCGCCCCATCGAGCACGGCGCTGATATCGTCGTGCACGCGCTCACCAAGTACCTGGGGGGCCACGGCAACAGCCTCGGCGGCGCCATCATCGACAGCGGCAAGTTCCCGTGGGCGCAGCACAAGGCGCGCTTCAAGCGCCTGAACGAGCCCGACGTGAGCTATCACGGCGTGGTCTTCACTGAAGCCCTGGGGCCCGCCGCCTTCATCGGCCGGGCGCGGGTGGTGCCGCTGCGCAATACCGGCGCGGCTCTCTCGCCGTTCAACGCGTTCCTGATCCTGCAGGGTATCGAGACCCTGGCCGTGCGCATGGACCGCATCTGCGACAACACCCTCGCCCTTGCCCGGTATCTGCAGGGCCACCCCAAGGTGCAATGGGTCCGCTACGCGGGCCTGCCCGATCATCCGGACCACGCGCTCGTGCAACGTCAGTCGGGCGGCAAGGCCTCGGGCATCCTGTCCTTCGGCCTGAAGAGCAGTGACGCCGATCCCCGCGCCGCGGGAGCGCGCTTCCTGGATGCGCTGCAGCTCTTCACTCGTCTCGTGAACATCGGCGACGCCAAATCGCTGGCCACGCATCCCGCGTCCACCACGCACCGCCAGCTCGACGCCGGGGAGTTGGCCAAGGCGGGCGTGAGCGAAGGCATGGTGCGACTGTCGGTGGGCATCGAACACATCAGCGATCTGCAGGCCGACCTCGCGCAGGCGCTGGATCGGGTCTGATTCCTCGATGGCGCGAGCGCGGGCACGGGTCTGGAATGTCGCCGCGATGGCGATCAATGCGGCAATGGGCGTCGTCGATCTCGCGCCGGAGGTCAGCTAAGCGAGCTGGATCCCGATAGCCGGCTCACTTCCCCCGCGGCTTCCTCGCCTGGAACGACGCCCACACCTTGCGGAACACCGGCCCCGGCGCACCGCCCGCGAAGGGCTTGCCGTCGACGGTGGTGATGGCGAGCACCTCCTTCGTCGACGACGAGAGCCAGAGCTCGTCGGCGGCCAGCGTCTCCTCGCGCGAGATCGGCCGCGTGACGACGGGCACGCCGACGGCGCGCGCGAACTCCACCGCCGCGTCGTAGGTGATGCCCGGGAGGATCAGGTTGTCCTTGGGCGGGACGATCACCGTGCCGTCCTTCACCACCAGCACGTTGGACGCCGACGCCTCGGTGAGAAAGCCGTCGCGGAAGAGCATCGTCTCCGCCGCACCGGCGTCGGTGGCGAGCTGGCGCAGGAGCACGTTGCCGACGAGCGAGGTCGTCTTGAGGTCGCAGCGATGCCAGCGATTGTCGTCGGCGGTGACCACCGCCACGCCGCGCTCCACCTGCTCGCGCGACGGCAGCGGCAAGGGGTTCGCCATCATGAACACGGTCTGCGCGACGTCCTTGGGAAACGAGTGGTCGCGTTTGGCCACGCCGCGCGTCACCTGGAAGTACACGCCCTGGTCGGCATAGGCTTGGCGCGCGACGAGATCCCGGATGATCGCTTCCCACTGCGCATCCGTGTGCGGATTGTCCATGCGCACGCCCGCCAGCGAATGCGCGAGGCGGGCGAGGTGCTGCGGCAGGCGAAACGGCTCGCGGCCGTACACGGGAACGAGCTCGTACACGCCATCGCCGTAGATGAAGCCGCGGTCGAACACCGAGACAGTGGCTTCGCCTGCCGGAACGAGGCGGCCATTGAGATGGACGATCTGTTGCGGGTCGATCATGTCGTGCCTTTGGCCAGTCGAACCAGGGTGCCGTGCCACGCTCCGACAGCAGGGACGCGGCCGAAGGGATTGATGCGCGAGGTCAGTGCTTGAACCACAGCCGCACGGTGTCCCAGGCGCGTCCGAAGAAGCTCGCGAGCGGGACCTCCTCCAGAGCGATCAGCGGGAACTCCGCCATCGGCCTGTCCTCGAGGGCGATCTTCACCGTGCCCACGCGCTGCGCCCGCACGACGGGCGCGATGAGCGGCTCCTCGGCCTGCATCGTCACCACCAGCTTGTCGGCCTTGCCCTTGGGCAGCGTGAGGTAGCGGTCGGCGAGGAAGCCCGCGGGCACCTCGGGGATCGCGCCCTTCCATACCTTGAGTGCGGTCACCTGCTTGCCCGACTGGTAGAGCTTCACCGTGTCGAAGGCCTGGAAGCCCCAGTTCAGGAGCTTCTGCGCCTCGGAGGCGCGGGCGGCATCGGAGCTCGCGCCCAGCACCACGGCGAGCACGCGCCGGTCGCCGCGCAGCGCGGTGGCGACGAGGCACCAACCCGCCGCCTCGGTGTGTCCCGTCTTCATCCCGTCGACGTACGGATCGGTCCACAGGAGACGGTTGCGATTGGGCTGGGTGATGTTGTTGTATCGGAACTCCTTCTGCGAATAGACGGGGTAGTACTCCGGATAGTCGCGGATCACCGCCGCCGCCATCTTCGCCATGTCCGCCGCCGTCGTGTAGTGCTGCGGATCGGACAGGCCCGTCGCATTCGTGAAATGCGTGTCGGTCATGCCGAGGCGGGCGGCTTCGGCATTCATCTTCACGACGAAGGCCTCCTCGCTTCCGGACACGAGCTCGGCCAGCGCGATCGATGCGTCGTTGCCCGACTGCACGATCATGCCCTTCACGAGTTCGTCCACCGAAACCGCACGCCGCGGCTCGATGAACATCCGCGAACCCTCGGCCTTCCAGGCCTTCTGCGACACGTTGACCATCTGCGAAGGCACGATCGTCTTCGCGCGCAGCGCGCCGAACACGACGTAGGCAGTCATGAGCTTGGTGAGCGAGGCGGGATCGCGGCGCTCGTCGGCGTTGGCGGACGTCAGCGTCTGGCCGCTCGTGACGTCGACCAGCACATGGGCGGCAGCCGCCACCTGGGGGGCGGGCACGCCGGGCGGCGGTGGGGGTACCACCTGTGCCACGGCTGTGGCGATGGCCGCGGCTGTGGCTGCAGGTGCAGCGACGATCGTGAACGATGCCGCGACGACGGCGGCAATGACAAGCGCGGCGACGGCTGTTGCTGCGCGCAAGCGGGACGGCGGGAGCTTCGACATGGCACCTGCAAGCGTTGCCCCGTTGCGAGGCCGCGCCAAAGGGTCCGATTATACGACGCGCCCGGGCGCCTATCGCATCAGCCAACCGGCGGGCCGCGCGGATGCGAGATTGATCGCAGCCGCGTGCCGACCCGACCGATCGAGCGCCGGGTTGGGCGTCACTTGTCCGGCACAAGCTTAACCTGGAGGTTGCAGCCGACGGCACGCGCGTAACGCCGTAGCGTAGCAAGCGAAGGAGTGTGCTTTCCCGCACCCTCAAGGCGTGAGACCGCACTCTTCGTCGTGCCCATGCGCTCGGCGACAACATCCTGGGTGAGCCCGGCCCGAGCGCGCGCCTTAAGCAGTTGATCGGCGACGTGATACTCGAGTTCGAGGGCGTCGTAGGCTTCAGAGAAGCCCTTGCGTCCTCGCGCCTTGGCCAGAAACGCCACATGATCATGTCGCACTGGCGAGTACTTCAGATTAGCCACTGAGCACCTCCTTGACGCGCTTCCGCGCCAACTTCAACTCTCGATCCGGCGTTTGCTGAGCCTTCTTGACGAAGGCATGCACGATGACCGCACGTCGACCGACAAGAAAGCAGTAGAAAGCGCGGCCAATGCCGACCTTGCCGTGTGGGCGCAACTCGAAGAGTCCGCCACCAAGCGCACGGGAGTGCGGAAGTTGAAGATTCGGCCCGTGCTCTGTCAGCAACTCCAGCAATCGCGCATAGTCCGCAAGGACGTCAGCAGGCCAAGACTCGATCTCGGTGAGCACGCGCTCGTGGAAGTACTCGATCGCAAACGCCACGACGCAATGTTAGCAAATACGCTAACATCGCGCAACAGAACGAGCGTTGCAACGAGCGTGGGTGGCGCCCAGCAGGGATTGAGCGGCAGGTAGCCCACGACCTCGC